>UQDV01000024.1 GCA_900539945.1 uncultured Faecalibacterium sp. | reverse complement strand
CGTTACAAGTTTTTCGATATTGTTCAATTTTCAAGGTCCTGTGCGCCTCAGCCTTGCGGCTGACAGCTCGTTTATTTTATCACTTTCGTGATAAGTTGTCAAGCACTTTTTTGAAGATTTTTTGAAGTTCTTGTCGAACTTTCTTATTTCTTCGCGTTTGGACGTTCGTTTTGAAGTGTTTCATTCTGTCGGACGTCCGCCTGACAGTAACGTATTTTAGCACAGGGTCCGGTAAAAAGCAAGACTTTTTTCAATATTTTTTGCGTAAAATCCTGCTTTTGACTTTTTGTCCAGTTTTTTCTTTCACTTTTGACATTTCTGCGCTCATTCTTCCAAAAGACGTCTGCGCAGCAGAACTAAAATCTTACGCTCCCGCCGGGAGATCTGTACCTGGGTGGTATGCAGCACCTTTGCGGTCTCGCTCTGGGTACGGTTGCCGTAGAACCGCAGCTGGATCAGCTGACGGTCCTGCTCCGGGAGCGCGCGGAGCACCTCTTCCAGACTGATGCGGTCCGCCAGTGCTTCCTCCGGGGATTCCACCGGGATATCCAGCTGATGTTCCGCATCCTCCCGGCCCTCCGGGGTCAGGCTCATGGCGGGCTGTGCCGCCTGGATGGCCATGGCCACATTCTCCACGCTCTCCCCCAGCTGCTCCGCCAGCTGGGAGAGGGTGGGCTCGGTGCCGCATAGCTTCATGGTGTGTTCCCGCGCTGCCTGCACCCGCATGCCCAGCTCTTTCAGAGAGCGGCTTACCTTGACGGTGCCGCCCTCCCGGAACAGCTTTTTGATCTCGCCCAGGATGACCGGCACGGCATAAGTGGAAAAGCACACGCCGCGCTCCGGGTCGAAGTTGTCGCAGGCTTTGACCAGCCCCATACAGCCCGCACCGTAAAGGTCATCGTATTCGATGCCCCGTCCGCGGAATCGCCCGGCGCAGGCATGCACCAGCCCCAGATTCTGTGTGATGAATGCTTCCCGCCGGGTCTTGTCCGATACCATACGCCTTGTCCGCCTTTCTTTTTATGTAGACGCGCGGGCAGACAGCCGCTTGATCAGCACCACCTTGGTGCCCTTACCCGGCCGTGAGGTGACTTTGACCCGGTCCATGAAGCTCTGCATCACGGCAAAGCCTAGCCCGGAGCGCTCCTCCGGGTTGCCGGTGGTGAACAGCGGCTCCATGGCCTGTGGGACATCCGGGATGCCTACCCCCTTGTCCGTGACCGTGATGTGCACCTCCCGCTCCGGATAGACTGCCACGCAGAGGGTCACCGGGCCGATGCGGTCCGGGTAGGCGTGCACGATGCAGTTGGTCACCGCCTCGGATACGGCGGTCTTGAGGTCTGCCAGCTGGGGCACCGTGGGGTCGTACCGGGCCAGAAAGGCCGCCACGACGCTGCGGGCGTAGGCTTCGTTGATGCTGAGGGAATCAAACTGGATCTTTGTGGTGTTTTCCGCTTTCATGGGTCATTCCTCCGTTTTGGATGCATCTGTGCACCGGATGCCGGCCAGCTGCAGCACCCGGCGCAGTTGTGCGGGCGCATGCTGGATCTGCAGGGTGGTGCCGAGGGTGCGGGCGCTGCGCTGCCGCCCCAGGATCAGTCCGATGCCGGACGAATCCATAAAGCCTACCCCGCTGAAATCCAACACAAGAGTCTGCGGAGTGCGGCTGACCAGCGCATCGTCCAGCTGGATGCGCAGACTCTGGGCCGCATCGTGGTCCACCTCGCCGGAAAGATACGCATACAGGACCTCGCCTGCTGCGCTGAAACGTACCGCTGCCATTGCCTTGTCCATCTCCTTTGTTCATAAAAAAATCCCGTACACATAGTCTCAGTGTACGGGATCTTCATTTTATTTTTTAGGGAAGGGTGTCGCTCAGCTGTTTTCCAGCAGGGCGGCGGCTTCCAGCGCGGCGGCTTCGCTGCCGCAGACCAGCAGACCGCGGCGGGTGTTGGCGTGGGCCAGCTCCACCGCTTCGGCCAGGGTCGCGCAGAGCTCGGCGTCAAAGTGGAACTTTGCCTTCTCGGTCAGGCGCTCGGTCAGGGCATCGTCGCCGCCGGTGGGGGTGACGAGGTAGACCTTATCAAAGGGGTTGTCGCTCATGCCGGGCATGGTGGACTTGTCCTTTTTCTGCTCCTCCGGGGTCAGGCCGGTCTCCAGTGCGGAGAAGAAGGCTTCGGCGCCCTCTTCCTCGGCCAGGCCGATGATAGCGCTCATATGGCGCACCTTGGCCATGTTGAGCACGCGCAGCAGCGCAGAGGCCTGCTGCGGGGTGCGGCAGGCGTCCAGAATGACCAGCGGGCGCTGGGAGATGACCCGGATGCTGCTGCGGTTTTCCACCGCTGCCAGACCGTCCAGAATGGCCTCGTCCGGGATGTCGAAGCCCTTGCGGCAGAGTGCCAGCGCCAGCTCCACCGCCATGGCGGCGTTCCCGGCCGCATGACGGCCCAGGAAGGCCAGCGGCACGGTGTAGCCGCCGTAGTCCACCTTGCTGGCAAACTTTTCCGCTTCCAGGAAGGTGATGTCCTCCGGGTCCGGCACCACCAGCTCACAGTCGCACTTGCCTGCGGCCACGATGAGTTCGCTGAGCACCGCTTTGGGCTGCTCCGGTGCGGTGACGCAGATGGAGCCCTTGCGCATGACCCCGGCCGCCAGTGCGGCCAGACGCTCCACCGAGCGGCTCACGCCGTCGGGGCCCACAGAGGTGACGGCGCACACCGGCATCTGGGGCAGAGCCTCTGCCAGACCGGCGTCCGGCAGCTCCACCACAGCCAATGCACAGCCGGCCTCGCCAAAGGCATAGGCGGCCGCTGCCAGCTCTGCGGCGTCCTGCGGCAGGGGCTCCGCCGCTGCCTGTGCCTCTGCGGCCAGGCAGAGCAGACCCTCGTCCACCGGGGCACCGTCCACACGGACGCGGACCGACAGCGGCTCACAACCGGCATGGTACAGACCGGCATGGATGCCGGCCGCACGCAGGGTGGCTGCCAGCAGGGCCGCCACGGTGGTCTTGCCCGCCGTACCGGCCACGCCCACGAACTGCACCTTCTGCGCAGAAGCCGGCAGGGCCGCGCGCAGCTGGTCGGTGGAGGCAAAGCCGTCCGGCAGGGCCTCGAAGTAAGAATTTGCCTGTTCGATGGTCATTGGTTACTCCTTGTTACAACGATGGAACAGCATCCGGCACAGGACCATAAAGACCAGTGCGATCAGGATGCCGGCCAGCACACCGGCCGAGTCCAGCCAGACGTCGGTGACCTGACTGCTGCGGCCCGGGGAATAGATCTGGATCGTCTCGTCGGCCATGGCCGTGAGCACACCGCCCAGCATGGGCACGCTGATGTGCCGGACATACCGCCGGGTGTACACCCGTATGCAGAGCATGAGCAGAAAGCCCTCCAGCGTATACTCGCAGAAGTGGGCCATCTTGCGCACGATGTGCATGGTAAGGCGCTGGGCAAGGGCCGGATGGCCCAGACGGCGCAGAACCGCCTGCAGCAGCTGCAGCACCCGGCCGCTGGAAACGCTGGAAACGGATGCGATCTTCATGGAATTGGAAAAGATGAACGCAATGCAGCCGATGAGGGCCAGCGTAAACACCACCCGCCCGGCGATCAGCCACGGAGACGGGTGCTGTTCCTTTTTGATTGAATTGCTCACAGCATTAACCCAGAGCCTGGATGCTCTGCTCGATGTTGGCCAGCTTGTCCTGGCTCTTGGCGTACTTGGCGCGGATATCCTCCACCAGAGCCGCCGGGGCACGCTCCACGAACTTGGGGTTGGCCAGCTGGTTGCCGAACATGGCCAGTTCCTTTTCGGCCTTGACCTTTTCCTTGTTCAGGCGGGCCAGCTCCTTTTCCCGGTCGATCAGCTCCATCATGGGGATGAAGCCGCGGGCGGCGTGGGTGGACACCTGCACCATGCCGTCGGTGCTGCCCTCGTACTTCTCGGTAAAGGTCACATCGGTGGCAAAGGCAAACTTGGCCAGATAGACCTGTGCGTTCCGGAACGGGGCAGCGTCGGCGGTCTCGATGATCATGCTGGTCTTTTTGGCCGGGTGGACGTTCATCTCGGTGCGCATGGTACGCACGGCCTTGATGTAGTCCATCACCTTTTCAAAGGCTTCCTCCTCGGCGGCCCAGTTGTGAGCCTCGTCGAAGGTGGGCCAGCTCTGGATCATGATGCTCTCGCCGGAGCCGGGCAGGGCCTGATACAGCTCCTCGGTGATGAAGGGCATAAAGGGATGCAGCAGCTTGAGGGCCTTGTCCAGCACATACACCAGCACGCGGCGTGCGGTGTCGGCCTGCTCGGCGTCGCCAGAGTTCAGGCGGGGCTTTGCGATCTCGATGAACCAGTCGCAGTATACATCCCAGATGAAGCTGTTGATCTTGGCAGCGGCCAGACCCATCTCGTAGTGGTCGAGGTTGTCGGTCATGGCACCGGCCACCTGATTCAGCTTGGTCAACACCCACTTGTCGCTCATGTCCAGCTTGTCCTCGCTGGGCAGGCCCGGCTCAAAGTCCTCGGGCAGGTTCATCAGCACAAAGCGGGTGGCGTTCCACAGTTTATTGGCAAAGTTGCGGGCAGCCTCCACCTTCTTTTCGATATAGCGCATGTCGTTGCCGGGGGTGGAACCATCCACCAGCATGAAGCGCAGGGCGTCGGCACCGTACTGGGCAATGACTTCCAGCGGGTCGATGCCGTTGCCCAGGCTCTTGGACATCTTGCGGCCCTGGCTGTCGCGGACGATGCCGTGGATGCACACGGTGCTGAAGGGTGCCTTGCCGGTGTAAGCAAGACCGGAGAAGATCATGCGGCTGACCCAGAAGCCGATGATATCGTAGCCGGTGACGAGGGTGTTGGTGGGGTAGAAATACTTCAGGTCCTCGCTGTCCTCGTTGGGCCAGCCCAGGGTGCTGAAGGGCCACAGGGCCGAGCTGAACCAGGTGTCCAGCGTGTCGGGGTCCTGGGTGAGCTTGCTGCCGCCGCACTTGGGGCAGGTGCAGGGTGCGGTCTTGGCCACGACGGTCTCGCCGCAGTCATCGCAGTACCAGGCCGGAATCTGATGGCCCCACCACAGCTGACGGCTGATGCACCAGTCGCGGGTACCCTTCATCCAGTTCATATAGTTCTTGGTAAAGCGCTCGGGCACGAACTTGATCTCGCCCTTTTCCACGCTCTCGATGGCAGGCTTTGCCAGCGGCTCCATCTTCACGAACCACTGCTTGGACACCATGGGCTCGATGGTGGAGTGGCAGCGGTAGCAGGTGCCGACTTCGTGCTTCAGGGGCTCGATCTCCTTCAGGAAGCCGCCCTCTTTCAGGTCGGCCAGGATGGCCTTGCGGGCCTCCAGGGTGGTCATACCGGCATACTTGCCGCAGTCCAGCACTTCGGGCTCGTTGATGGTGTTCTTGCCGGAGGCGAACAGGGCATCGGCGGCAGCCTTGTCGGCGGCACCGGTCATGTGGCCGTCGTAGGTGAACACGCGCACGATGGGCAGGTCATGGCGCAGGCCGACCTCAAAGTCGTTGGGGTCGTGGGCCGGGGTGATCTTCACGACACCGGTGCCCTTGGTCATGTCGGCGTGCTCGTCGCAGACGATGGGGATCTCCTTGTTCAGCAGGGGCAGCACCACATGGCAGCCGTGGAGATGGGCGTACCGGGGGTCCTCGCCGTTGATGGCCACAGCGGTATCGCCCAGCATGGTCTCCGGGCGGGTGGTGGCCAGCTCCAGCATCTCGCCGGTCTCCTTGACCGGGTACAGCAGGTGCCAGAAGCTGCCGTCCTTCTCCTCGTACTCCACCTCGGCATCCGAAATGGAGGTGTTGCAGTGCGGGCACCAGTTGACCATGCGGTTGCCGCGGTAGATCAGGCCCTGGTCGTACAGGCGCACAAACACTTCCTTGACGGCCTCGGAGCAGCCCTCGTCCATAGTGAAGCGCTCCCGGTCCCAGTCGCAGCTGCTGCCCAGCTTTTTCAACTGGCTGACGATGCGGTTGCCGTACTTGGTCTTCCAGGCCCAGGCGCGCTCCAGGAAGCCGTCGCGGCCCACCATCTCCTTGGTCAGGCCCTCCTGACGCATGGCCTCCACCACCTTGGCTTCGGTGGCAATGGAAGCGTGGTCGGTGCCGGGCACCCACAGGGCAGCGTAGCCCTGCATCCGCTTGGTGCGGATCAGGATGTCCTGCATGGTGTTGTCCACGGCGTGGCCCATGTGCAGCTGGCCGGTGACGTTCGGAGGGGGCATAACGATGGTGTAGGGTTTCTTGTCGGGGTCGGCCTTCGTGTGGAAGTAGCCGCCGTCCAGCCAGAACTGGTAGATGCGGTCTTCCACCTGGCTGGGATCGTACTGTTTTGCGAGTTCTTTCATGGTGTCCTCCCAAAATTGTGATGAAGTGGGACGCAAAAAGCCGCCCCACGGAACGTTCCATGGGACGGCTTGTAAAAACATAACCGCGGTACCACCCAAATTGCACGGGAATGCTTCCCGTGCCGCTTGTTGTCCCGATAACGTGGGACCGGCCCGAAAGCGGCTACCCTTCCGGCTCACCGCTCCTGCTCAAAAGCGACAGCACACCGCACGGCCGTACCGGATTCGCAGCAGGGCTCCGGCTCTCTGAACGGCAAAAACAGCGCGCACTCTTTCTCATTGCATTTATAGAAAGAATATAGCGTTTTTTGTGCGATTTGTCAATCCTTTATTGCTTCTTCCTTCAGGCGGGCGATGAGCCGCTCCATCAGGGCCACCCGGTTGAAGGGGGTCATCAGGTAAAATCCATCCGCATAGGGCAGGGCCGCTTTTGCCGCCTGCACCGAGATCTCGATGCCCAGTTCCTCCCCGGCGGCACGGTCCAGCCCGGCAAAGCGGTCGATGATGGCGGCGTCCACATGGATGCCGTTGACCTCATTTTCCATAAAGATGGCGTTGCGCTGGCTCACCACCGGCAGGATGCCGGCCAGGATCTTTGCCTCCGGGCCAAGGGTCTGCCGGGCCTGCTGCAGGTTCTGCACAGCCTGCTCCGACAGAACCGGCTGGGTGAGGAAGCCGGTCATGCCGTTTTCCAGCTTTTCCACGGCGCGGCGCAGCTCCACGTCAAAGTTGCGGGCATTCAGGTTCAGCGCGCCGAACACGGTCAGGGGCGAGGGCATCTCCCGGCCCTCCCCGGCCAGCGACACGATGTATTGGGCCAGCTTGCGGGAGTTGAACTGATACACGCTCTTCACCTCGTCCCGCTCGGCGGAGGGGATGGGGTCACCGGTGATGGCCAGCACCTCCCGCACCCCCTCGGCGTACAGGCCCAGCAGCAATGCCTTGGTGGCGTTCAGGTTGCGGTCGCGGCAGGTCATGTGGGGCAGGGTGGGCAGGCCCAGCTCCCGGTGCACCCGGCAGGCCACCAGCGAGGAATCCATGCGCGCCCGTGCGATGGGGCAGTCGGCCACGGTCATCAGGTCGGTGCCGGCAGCCTGCAGGCGGCGCGCCCCTTCCAGATAGGCGGTCAGGTCGGCGTCCTTGGGGGAGTCCAGCTCCACGGCGATCACCTTTTTGCCGGACCGCAGCTTGCGCAGGAAGGCGTCATCGGTTTCCACTTCCGGACGGGAAACGGTGGAGATCTGTGCCGCCGGGACGATGGGCAGCCCCTCCGGCAGGGCATCCAGTGCCTTGCGCAGGGCCGCGATGTGGGCCGGGGTGGTGCCGCAGCAGCCGCCCAGGATGCGCACCCCCTCAGCGGCCAGCCGGGCCAGCTCGGAGGCAAAATAGTCCGGCTTGCCCCGGTACTGCACCTGGGTGCGGGTGACCACCGGATAGCCTGCGTTGGGCATGACCGACAGTGGGATGCCCACACTCCCCAGCTGCTGCACCAGCGTGCGCATGGCGCCCGGTGCCGACACACAGTTCAGGCCCACGGCATCCACAAGGCCGCTGTCCGCCATGCGGCGCACCAGCGCCCGGCAGTGCTGACCCTCGCGGGTGTAGCCGTCCGGCAGCACCGCAAAGGACACCTGCACAAAGGCATCCGGCACCGTCTCACGCAAAGCGCGCACGGCATCCAGAACACCGATGTCGCTGCTCAGGGTCTCGAACAGGTAGTTCTTTGCCCCCAGGGCGGCAAACCGTCGCACCACCGCCGTGTACACCTGGGCCGCCGACAGGCCCTCGGTATCCGGGGCGGGGCCAAGGTCGGCAAACACGGCGGCGTCCGTCCCGGCCGCTGCCTCTGCCGCCAGCCTCCAGCCTGCGTCGGCCAGTGCCTCCCACTCCGGGTCCTGAGCCGCCGCCATGCGGGGCAGGCCGAAGGTATTCGTCTTGATGGCATCGGCTCCCGCCGCCAGATAGGCGCGGTGGACCGCCCGGATGCCCTCCGGGTCCAGCCGGTTTGCCTGTTCGCATTCCCGGCCGGGGGCTCCTTTATAATAGGTGCCCATGCCGCCGTCGAACAGCAGCGGGCGTTTTTTCAGCAGCGTGCGTACATCGCTCATGGTGGTGGTTCTCCTTTTCCTACAAAAGCACTTGGCTTTCAGTTTAATGCAGAACGGGCGTCCGGTCAAGGGTTTTCTGCCCCGGCCGCTTGCAGGAACGCCGTTTTTGTGCTATCCTATGCATACTTTATGGAATGAGGGAGGGATGTGCCATGCGCCATGCCGGCACACAAGACATCGAAACGCCGCGGCTGCTCCTGCGCCGCCTGCTGCCGGAGGATGCACCGCAGATGTACGCCAACTGGGCCAGCGACCCGGAGGTGACCCGCTATCTGCGCTGGGAGCCCCACAAAAGCCCCGCCGAAACGCAGGAGCTGCTGGCCGCGTGGGCACTGCTCTACCCCAACCCGGACTATTACCAGTGGGCCATGGTGGAAAAGGCCACCGGACAGATGTTCGGCTCCATCAGCCTGTACAACTCCCTGCCGGGGGAGCCTCAGCAAAAGACTGAGTGGCCGGGGCTGGACCTGACCGACGGCGTCTGGGAGCCGGGCTACTGCATCGGCCGGAAGTGGTGGAACAAAGGCTTCACCACCGAGGCTCTCCGCGCCGTCGTGGCGTACTGGTTCACCCGCACGGACAGCCGCTGGCTGGCCTGCGGCCATGCCGCCGCCAACCCCGCCAGCGGCCGGGTGATGGAAAAAGCAGGCTTTGTGTACCACCACAACACGGTCTACCACAAATTCGACGGCACCCCGGTGGAATGCCGGAGCTATCTGCTGACGAGAAAAGCATTTGAGACAGCATAACTCCCCCAGTCATCGCTGCACGATGCCAGCCCCCTCGGAGATGGGGCCTTTGGCGAAACCGGAACGTTTTCCTCTCTGTCAAAAGGCTCCCTCCCTGAGGGAGCTGGCGAGGAGCAGAGCGACGAGACTGAAGGAGTTTCCAAACAGAAAGGACTTATTTTGAGCGAACTTTACGATATTCTGACCGAGACCCCGCCCACCAAAGTGGTGCTGCTGGCGCTGGACCAGGGCCTGTGGGACTGTGAGCGCAGTCTGGCCGAGCTGGCCGCCCTGTGCGAGGCCAACCATATGGAAGCCGTGGCGCAGATCAGCCAGAAGCGCCAGACCCCGGAGACCGGCATCGTGCTGGGCAGCGGTAAGCTGGAGGAAGCCAGCCTTGCCGCGCAGGAGCTGGGGGCCGAATGCGCCGTGTTCGACGGCGAGCTGACCGGCAGCCAGATCCGCAACATCTCCACCGCGCTGGGCGGGCTGGAGGTCATCGACCGCACCATGCTGATCCTGGAGATCTTCCGCAGCCGTGCGGTGACCAACGAGGGCAAACTGCAGACCGAGCTGGCTCTGCTGCGCTACCGCCTGCCCCGTCTGCAGGGCATGGGCGAGGCCCTGAGCCGTCAGGGCGGCGGCGGTGGCGGCGGCGGCGGTGCCCGCCGCGGTGCCGGTGAGACCAAGCTGGAACTGGACCGCCGCCATGTGCACGCCCGCATCGACGCGCTGGCCGAGAAGCTGGCCGAGATGGAAAAGCGCCGGGGCGAGAGCCGCAAGGCCCGCGCCAAGACCGGCATGCCGGTGGTGAGCTTGGTGGGCTACACCAACGTGGGCAAGTCCAGCCTGATGAACGCCCTGTGCGGCCCCAGTGTGGCCGAAGCCGACATGCTGTTTGCCACCCTGGACCCCACCAGCCGCAAACTGGTGCTGCCCAGCGGCATGGCCGTGCTGCTGGTGGACACGGTCGGTTTTGTGTCCCGCCTGCCCCACAATCTGGTGGAGGCCTTCAAGTCCACGCTGGAAGAAGCCGCCTGGTCGGACGTCATCATCCGGGTGGCGGATGCCGGGGATGAGCAGCGCGAGGAACAGCTGGCCGTGACCGACGAGGTGCTGGACGGGCTGGACTGCACGGACATCCCCCGCCTGACCGTGTACAACAAGTGCGACAAGCCCAACACCCTGTCCTTCGACCCGGACATCCTGCTCACCAGTGCAAAGACCGGCTATGGACTGGACACCCTGCTGCAGAAGCTGGACGAACTGCTCAGCGACCGGGTGCACACCATCCGGGTGCTGCTGCCCTACGACAAGCTGGGCCTTGCCGCCCCCATGCGGGAGCGTGGCAGCGTGCAGGTGGAAGAATACCGGGAAGATGGCCTGTATCTGGAGGGCATCGTCAAGACCGAGGACCTGCACTGCTTTGAAGGGTACCTCGTGTAAAAAATAAAAAAGCCCCAACAAACACAAAAACCCGCCTGGCAGCGGGTTTTTGTGTATAGAGGGGTGGGAAAGTATATAAAGTGGTGAATCTCAATTTCACAGCAGGCCTTTGTGCGGGGCGCTGCCTTGCATGATGTATTATACGCGTTTTTTCTTTCTTGTCAAACCAATTTTTTTCATTTTACTTTAAAATTATGCTTTACTTTTCCCACAAAACTTTATATAATTAACGCAAAGCGAAGCAAAAGCAAGGTTTTTCAATCTTTGTGCGTTTGCGACAACAATAAAACTTTACTTTCAGAAAATTTTATACAATCCAACATATTTCAAAGGAGCATCTCCCATGGACGATCTGGATCGAAAAATTCTTTCCCTGCTGGCCAAAAACGCCCGCATGCCGGTCAAGGAGATCGCCGAGCAGGTCTCGCTGACCAGCCCGGCCGTGTCCAGCCGCATCCACAAACTGGAGACGGACGGCATCATCAGCGGCTACACCGTCACCCTGAACCGCCCGGCCGACCGCGTGTATGTGGATGCCCTCATCAGCCTGTCGGTGGCCCCCTCCAAGCAGGACGCCTTTCTGGAGCTACTGCAGAACAGCAAGGAAGTGCTGCAGTGCTACCACGTCACCGGTGCCTATACCTTCCTGGTCAAGGTGAGCTGCGGCAGCATGCCCCAGCTGGAACACCTGATCCTGCAGTTCCAGAAGCTGGGCACCACCAGCACCCAGATCATCCTTTCCACCCCGGTGAATCACGGCGAGCTGGATGCGCTGATGCTGTGAGCCGTTCATAAAACTGTTACCATTTTCCTGCAATCCTCTGCGCGTCTGGTTCGTATATGGTATACCAGCCGCAAAACAGCGCACACTAGCCGTGCACTGCGGCGCAGCTCCGCCACACGAAGCACTGGATACGAAAGGACTACACGACTATGAAACGACTCATCGCCGCCCTGCTGGCAGGGCTGACCCTGTTTGCCCTTGTGGGCTGCTCCGCCGGCAGCAAGGCCGACTCCGCCGCCCCGAAGGATTATTCCCAGATCCTCCACGATGCCCGCACCGACGAGGAAAACGAATACGATATGATCTTCACCAAAGGCGAGGACGGCAAGTTCACCGCCATCGACGGCTACAGCGCCGAGTACGAGGCCGGCCAGCTGGACGATGAGGTGCGCAGCATACTGCTGCCCCTGCTGAATCTGGAAGATGATATGTACACCGACCTTGCCGCCTCCATCTCTGCCATGATGGTGCGCAGCTATGCCGTGGCCATCGTCAAGCCCGCCGAGGGCAAGACCGACGCCGTGAAGAGCGCACTGGAAGCCTATGTGACCAGCGAGCAGCAGTCCATGGAGCACTATCTGGAAGATCAGTACCAGATTGCCAAGGCCGCCACCGTCACCGTGGCCCCCACCGGCGAGGTCATCCTGGTGTGTGCCGAGAACCACGACACCTTGCTGACCAACATCGAAAAGGCACTGGCCGCGTAAGACCCATACAAATTTACCGCACTCCGCCGCGAGTGCGGTTTCTTTTTGCCCGCAGTTGTGCTATACTGTTCCGGTAATCGTGCAGTTTTACAGGAGTAACCTTTATGTATAAAGCAACCATCGTCATCCCCAACATCAACGGCAAGGGCTGGCTCAAAGACTCCATCGAGTCGGTCTACGCCCAGACCGAGCAGAACTTCCAGCTCATCGTGGTGGACAATGGCTCTACCGACGAAAGTCTGGAACAGGCCCGCAGCTACTGCAGCCGGGCCAACTTCACCCTGATCGAAAACGGCACCAACACCGGCTTTTCCCACGCGGTGAATCAGGGCATCGCCATGGCCGAGAGCGAGTATGTGGTGCTGTTCAACAACGACGCCTTTGCGGAGCCCCAGTGGCTGGCCGAACTCATCCGCACCGCCGAAACCGACCCCAAGATCTTTGCGGTGCAAAGCCTGATGATCCGCCACTTTGACCGGGAGCTGGCCGATGACGCCGGGGACTATGTGACCTGGATGGGATTTGCCTGCAAGACCGGCGACGGCCGCCGTGTCAGCCGCTACACCAAACAAAAGCGTATCTTCTCGGCCTGCGGCGGGGCTGCGCTGTACCGCAAGCGCATTCTGGACGAGATCGGCACCTTTGACGAAAACTTTTTTGCCTACTTTGAGGATGTGGACCTGAGCTGGCGTGCCAACAACGCAGGTTACAAAAACGTGCTCTGTCCCACGGCAAAGTGCTACCACATCTGCGGAGCCAGCACCGGTGCCGTGCGGTACAACGCCTTCAAGAGCCAGCAGAGCGGCCGCAACAGCATTCTGCTGCCCCTCAAGAACGAGCCGCTGCTCATGCTGGTGCTCAACTTCATCCCGCTGGCCGTGGGCTACCTGCTCAAGTGCTACAAGTTCCACAAGCAGGGCTTTGGCGAGGCGTGGGACAAGGGCATGCACGAGGCCTTTGCCCTGCTGAAAGAGGGCAGGCTGGGCAAGCGCCCCTTCCGCTGGCGTGACCTGCCCCACTACCTCCTCATGGAACTGTGGATGATCTGGAACATGGTGCCCTACCTGTGGTACCGTCTGGTGGTCGTGCGGTTCGATCTGAAATAACTCCTTCCGTCACGGCTTACGCCGTGCCACCTCCCTCAGCGAGGGAGGCTTTCTCAAAAAAAGACACCCGGCTGTGATGTTTCACAGCCGGGTGTTCGTTTTTACAGGTATTATGCAGCCGTGCTGGAAGCGCCGTTATCGGCGGCATCTGCTTCGGCGGCATCTGCTTCGGCTGCGGTGCTGTCAGCATCCGGCTCGTCCAGGCTCTGGGTGTCCGGCTCGGCAGCTGCGTCCGAAGCAGCATCGGAAGCCGCCTCCGAGGAACCGGCGGTGGCCAGGATGGCATCCTGCACATCGCTTTCGGCCATGGGCTGCGGCTGGCTGGCGGCCTCGGTGCTCGCCGTGCTGTCGGGCTTGGTCTCGCTCTCGGTCAGGCCGGTGAGATACCAGCTGCCGCTCTGGCGCTCGAACAGATAGTCCATATACTTGGTGGGCGTGTCCGAGGACTGGTTGATGATGCTGTCATCGGTGCTGGAGGTGGGAATATAGCCCACGGTGACGTGCAGCTGGCCGCTGCGCTTGAACAGCCGGGTGACCACGGCGCGGTAATAGCCCACCGTACCGGTGACCGGGATCTTGTAGCACTGACTGCTCTCGTCAAACTCGATGGTCATATCTTCCATCTCGAAGCTGCGGTGGGTCAGCTTGAAGCTGGGGCCCACCAGCCGGGCCAGATAGGCGTCCACTTCCACCGAGGGCAGCAGCAGCTGTTCGGTGTCGGGGTCGGTGTTGTAATTATCGAAGCCGCCCTGCGTCTCCTGGATGTTGTAGATGCAGCCCCACACGGCAGCTTCCCGCAGGGTCAGGTCGTCGATGTTCTCGATGCCGTCAAAGGGCATGGGGTCAAACAGCACCAGACCCTCCAGCTTGTCCTCGTATTCCTGCTTCTGGGCGGTGTCGTCGAACAGGTTGGCCACCAGTCCCACACCGGCCCGCAGCACGGTCACAAACCCCACCAGAACCAGGATCGTGATCAGCAGGCCCAGCGCCTGCCGCCCCCGGCGGCGCTGCAGCCGGGCGTGTTCTTCCGGGGTGATATAATGTTTTGTCATGGTTTTTTATCTCCCAAGGTTTTATTGCTGACTTTCAGTATACCACAGGGCAGCGCAGAGTGCAAAACCCTGCCCATGGTTTTTTTGTGAAAACCCCACTGCGCGGTTACTCCCAGTCCTTCCACACATCGGGCTGGTAGCCCACGGTGGCCTTGCGGCCGTTGCGCACGATGGGGGTGCGCAGCAGCTGCTGGTTCTCAAACAGCTTGTCCTCTTTCTGCCAGTCGATGAGCGCCTCCAGCAGTGCAAGGGTCTGCTTGTCCTTGGCGTTGGGGTTCACCATCTTTTCCCAGCCGCCCAGGGCGCGGGCCACATTGTCGAACTCGCCGCGGCTCATGCCCTTTTCCTTCAGGTCGATCATCTGGAATTTGATGCCCCGCTCCTTGAAATAGCGCTGGGCCTTTTTGGTATCAAAGCACTTTGTGGTGCCAAAAATCTGAATGTTCATCGGTCTCTGTCCTCCTGAGCTTCCATTATACCACAGCCGCCCGCAGGTGCCTAGCATATTTCGCACCAAAACCGCCCATACTGGCAGCAGACATCATCCGAAGGAGGCAGATTTTATGATCGCATTCGTTGACCCGGACCTGTGCATCGGCTGCACCCAGTGCGCCGGGCTGTGCCCCGCCGTATTCCACATGGAGGGCGTGCTGGCCGTGGCCGAGCCCGGCCCCATCCCGCCGGAGGAAGTGCCCCAGGCGGTGGACGCCGCCAACGCCTGCCCGGTAAGCGCCATCCGCACCGAGGCGTGAAAAAGAAGCCGTTCTGTCGGGGCCGCCCCCGGTGGAACGGCTTCTTTTCCTTCTTATTCTTTTGTGCTATACTATAGGATGTGAAATTATGGAACGGAGGACTGTATGCTATGCGCTTACTGGTCATTGACGGCAACAGCATTGCCAACCGCGCCTTTTTTGGCATCAAGCTGCTGACCACCAAGGACGGCCGCTATACCAATGCGATTTACGGCTTTTTGAATATCCTGCTCTCCTTGCTGAAGGAGTGCGAGCCCGACGAGGTGGCTGTGGCCTTTGACCTGAAGGCTCCCACCTTCCGCCACAAGATGTACGACGGCTACAAGGCCACCCGCCACGGCATGCCGGAGGAGCTGGCCCAGCAGATGCCGGTGCTCAAGGAGCTGCTGGCAGACCTGGGCTACCGCACCGTCACCGCCGAGGGCTGGGAGGCCGACGACATCCTGGGCACGCTGGCCGCTGCCTGCGCCGCCCGGCAGGATGACTGCTTCCTGGCCACCGGAGACCGCGACAGCCTGCAGCTGGTGAACGACACCACCACGGTGCTGCTGGCCGCCACCGTGATGGGCCGCAGCAAGACCGTGACCATGGACGTGGACGCCATCCACGAAAAATACGGCATTGAGCCCAAACAGCTCATTGAGGTGAAGAGCCTGATGGGCGACACCTCCGACAACATCCCCGGCGTGAAGGGCATCGGCGAAAAGACCGCCCTGAGTCTGGTGCAGACCTTCGGCTCGCTGGAAGGCGTGTACGCCAACCTCGACGACAAGCGTATCAAGCCCAAGCAGCGGGAGCACCTCATGGAGGACAAGCCCATGGCCGAGCTGAGCCACACGCTGGGCACCATCCGCACCGATGCGCCCATCGACACGGTCGAGGGCAGCTACGCCGTGGGCGAGGGCAACAAGGCCGCCGCCGTGCGTCTGCTGCAGGAGCTGGAGATCCACTCGCTGATCCCGCGCTTCGGGCTGGACGGTGTGGCCCCGGAGGCCGCCCCGGAAGAGCAGGCCGTGGAGCTGCCGGAGGCAGAGCTTGCCGCCCTGCCCCTTGCCCCGTCCGGGAACTATCTGGTGGCCTCCCGCCCCGCCGTGATGGGCAAGCAGGGCACCCGCAACGTGACGCTGCAGCCGGAGAGCTGGTACGCCGTGAAGGACACCACCGTCTACCCGCTGGAGGACGCCGACCTGCTCCGTCTGCTGGACAATGCCGACGTCACGCTGGATGTGTTCAATTCGGCTCCCCTGTACGCCAGAGCCATGGCCGCAGGCGGCTGGGGCAGCAGCATCCGGTGGGACGGCAAGCTGGCCGCCTACCTGCTGGATGCCTCGGCGTCCAAGTATCAGGTGGGAGAGCTGGTTCCCAGCTACAAGGCCGCTGCGGCCTTCACCTGCGCCGACTACCCGGACGCCGGACGTCTGGCCGACCTGTTTGCCAAAATGAAAGCCGAGATCACCGCCTGCGGCGAGGATGCCCTGTACAACGACATTGAGTTCCCGCTGGCGCAGGTGCTGGCGGACATGACCCGCATCGGCGTGCTGGTGGACCGGGACGGCATCGAGCAGTTTGGCGTGCGGATGCGCACCGAGCTGGAACAGGTGCTGGCCCGCATCCACATGGAGACCGGCAGCACCAGCTTCAACCCCAACAGCCCCAAGCAGCTGGGCGAGATGCTGTTCGACACCATGGGCCTGCCCCATGGCAAAAAGACCCAGCGCGGCTGGTCCACCGACGCCGAAACGCTGGAGAGCCTGCGGGAGTACCCGCTGGTAGAGGACGTTTTGCAGTACCGCGCGTACCAGAAGCTGAACTCCACCTATGTGGAGGGCCTGCTCAAGGTCATCGGCGAAGATGGGCGCATCCACTCCACCTTCAACCAGACCGAGGCCCGCACCGGACGGCTCTCCTCCGACAACCCCAACCTGCAGAACATCCCCATCCGCACCGAGCTGGGCAGCCAGCTGCGGGCCTACTTTATCGCAAAGCCGGGCTGTGTGCTGGTGGACGCCGACTACAGCCAGATCGAGCTGCGCATCCTGGCCCACATCACCGGCGACGAACACATGCAGCAGGCCTTCCTGAACGGGGAGGACATCCACCGCAGCACCGCCGCCAAAATTTACGGCATCCCCCAGAGCGAGGTGACGCCCCGGCTGCGTTCCAGCGCCAAGGCCATCAACTTTGGCATCATGTACGGCAAGGGTGCCTACAGCCTGGCCAAGGACATCGGGGTGACCGTCAAGGAAGCAGACGCCTTCCTCAAGAACTATCTGGCCGCCTTCCCCAATGTGAGCGGTTATATGGACAAGACCATTGCCGACGCCAAGGCGAACGGCTATGTATCCACCCTGTTCGGCCGCCGCCGGGCGCTGCCGGAGCTGGCAAGCTCCAACTTCAACGTGCGTTCCAGCGGGGAGCGCATGGCCCGCAACACCCCCATTCAGGGCACGGCGGCCGACGTGATCAAGCTGGCCATGGTGCGGGTGTGGAAGCGCCTGCAGGACGAAAAAATGGAAAGCCGCCTGATCCTCACCGTCCACGACGAACTGATCGTGGAAGCCCCGGAAGCGGAAGCCGAAAAGGCTGCGCAGATCCTGCGGGAGGAGATGGAGGGCTGCGTGCAGTACGCCGTGCCCCTGAGCACCGATGTGCACGCAGGCAAAAACTGGCTGGAGGCCCATTGAACATGATCGTTTTAGGAATCGAATCCACCTGCGACGAGACCGCCGCAGCTCTGGTGGAGGACGGCCGGCATCTGCTGAGCAACGTCATCTCCACCAGCGTGAAAGAACAGGCGCTGTACGGCGGCGTGGTGCCGGAGATCGCCAGCCGCCGCCACTGTGAGTTCATCAGCGCCACCGTCAAAAAGGCCCTGCTGGACGCAGGCAAGACCATGGACGACGTGGACGCCGTGGCCGTCACCTTTGCGCCGGGCCTCATCGGCGCGGTGCTGGTGGGCGTGAACTTTGCCAAAGGGCTGGCCTACTCGGCGGGCAAGCCTCTGGTGCCGGTGCACCACCTGCGGGGCCACATCGCCGCGCTCTACCTGACCCACCCGGAGCTGAAACCGCCGTTCCTCTGCCTGGTGGCCTCCGGCGGGCACAGCCACATCGTGGAAGTGCAGGACTACACCCACTACCACATTCTGGGCCACACGGTGGACGATGCCGCCGGAGAAGCCTTTGACAAGGTGGCCCGCACCCTGGGTCTGCCCTACCCCGGCGGGCCGAGTGTAGCCAACGCCGCCAAGACCGGCGACCCCAAGGCCTACCGCCTGCCGGTGCCCCATGTGGAGGGCAAGTACAACGTGAGCTTTTCCGGCCTCAAGACCGCCGTACTCAACGAGGTGAACAAGGCCCAGATGAAGGGCGAGGCGGTCAACGTGCCGGACCTTGCCGCCAGCTTCCAGGAGCGCATTGCGGGCATCCTGGCCGAAAAACTGCTGCTGGCTGCCGCCGACACCGGTGCAAAGCAGGTGTGTCGGGCGGGCGGTGTGGCCGCAAACGGCCGTCTGCGCCAGCTGGTGAACGACGGTGCCCAGAAGCTGGGGGCCAAGGTCTACCTGCCGGAGCTGAAGTTCTGCGGCGACAACGGTGCCATGATCGCCGCACAGGGCTACTACCAGTACATCGCGGGCCACACCGCCGGGCTGGAGCTCAATGGCCTGCCCACCCTGCCCATTGATTACGAATAAAAACCAAAAAAGACCCCTCTCAGGCGCTGCGCGCCAAACTCCTTCCGCCTCACTTCGTTCGGCACCACCCTCTCAGAGGGAGGCTTTCGCGCGGCGATGAACCTTGCTGTAACACGATAAAGTTTCCCCTCCTGTCAAAGGCTCCCTCCTTGAGGGAGCTGGCACGGCGTGAGCCGTGACTGAGGGAGTTTTAGGAGGTACTCACCATGCCCGAAACCAATCCCATCCTGCAAAGCCTGTATGCCCGCAAGTCTGTGCGGGTGTTTGAAGAAAAAGCCATCCCGGCCGGAATGAAGCAGGCCATTCTGGAAGCTGCCGCGCAGGCCCCCTCTGCGGGCTGCCAGCAGCTGTACACCATTCTGGACATCACCGACCCGGCCCTGAAGGCCGCGCTGGCCGACAGCTGCGACCATCAGCCTTTCATTGCCAAGGCCCCGCTGGTGCTGGTGTTCTGCGCCGACTGCCGCAAGTGGTACGACGCCTACAAGGAAGCGGGCTGCACGCCCCGCACGCCGGGCGTGGGCGATTTGATGCTGGCTGTCACCGACACCGCCATTGCCGCCCAGAACGCCGTGGTGGCCGCCGAAAGCTTTGGCATCGGCTCGTGCTACATCGGTGATATCATGGAAAACTGCGACACCCAGCGCAGCCTGCTGCACCTGTCGGACTATGTGTTCCCAGCTGTGATGCTGGTGTTCGGCTGGCCCACCCAGCAGCAGAAGGACCGCCCGAAGCCCCAGCGCTGCGCCATGGAGCATATCGTGCACGAAAACGGCTACCGCACCATGGACGGTGCCGAGCTGCGCGATGCCTTCGGCTACAAAGCCAGCACCTCCGGTTTTGATGCGTGGTGCACGGCCTTCCACAACCGCAAGTACGACTCCGGCTTTGCCCGCGAGATGAGCCGCTCGGTGGCGGAGTACTTAGAGCAGTACAAGTAACGCATAAAAAAGCAGGGAGCTTGTCCAGCCGGACAGGCTCCCTGTTCTTTTACTTGAAATATTCCTGTGCGCGCTGCGCGGCGTTGTTGATGCAGTCCCGCAGCTCGTCCAGCGTATCGAACTTCTTGCTGGGGCTCAGGTAGGCGTGGAACTCCACCACCGGGTCGGTGCCGTACAGGTCACCGGAAAAGCCGGGGATGAAGGTCTCGCAGGTCACCTTGGTGGCGTCATCGTTCACGGTGGGGCGGCTGCCCAGACCGGTGGCCGAAGGATACCAGGTGCCGTTCACCAGCGTGCGGGTAATATAGATGCCGCTGCGGGGCATCTGGAAGCCCTGGGGGTACAGCTGGTTGATGGTGGGCACCCCCAGCGTGTGGCCCAGGCCCGCGCCGTGCTGCACCGCAAAGCGGATGGCGTAGGGCATGCCCAGCATGGCGTTGGCCGCCGGGATGTCGCCGCCCTCCAGCGCAGTGCGGATGCGGGTGGAGGACACCGGCTTTTCCTCGAACTGTGCCATGGGCACCACCACCACTTCCACGCCCAGCGGAGCGCACAGCTTGCGCAGCAGCTCCGGCGTACCGGCGGCCTTGGCCCCGAAGGTGAAGTTCTCGCCGCAGAACAGGGCTTTTGCATGGCAGTTTTCAACGATGCTGCGCACGAACTGTTCCGGGCTGAGGCCCTTGATCTCCTCAAAGTCCGGCGTGAGGTAATACTCCACGCCCAGGCTGGCGATCAGCGCGTGCTTGTCCGCCGAGGACAGCAGGCGCTTGCCCTTCATTTTGTTGTCCACCGGCAGCCGGAAGGTAAACACCGCCGGGGCAGCCCCGTGGGCTCTGGCCCACTGCACCGCACCGTCGATGACGGCCCGGTGGCCGATGTGGATGCCGTCGAAGTAGCCCATGGCCACGGCGGTGCCCTGTGCGGGGTCTGCCAGCGGCAGCGGGACGAACTGTGAAATGATCTGCATGGGTATTGGTTTCCTTTTTTTCTTGTCAATTCCGTTCCACGAACAGTTTTTCCACCCGGAGCACGCCCCCGGTGATGTTGGCCAGCCCCAGGAACTGCCCGGCGGCATTGCGCACCCGGTAGCGGCCATCCGCTGCGGGTTAGGGGCTGGTGGGGCAGCCGTTGTACAGGTGCTGTTCCACCCAGGGCTCCACCACCAGCAGCGGCAGCGGGGTGAACACGCTTTCCACCGGCAGCATCAGCGCTTCCAGGGCCGCAGGCCCCTGCTCTTTCGCCGCAAGGATCTCTTCCAGCGTGTGGGCGTCGGCCTCGGTGTACAGCCCGGCGCAGGTGCGCCGCAGGGCGCTCATGGTGCCCTTCTGGCCCAGTGCGTCGGCAATGTCCTCCAGCAGGGTGCGGATGTAGGTGCCCTTGGAGCAGGTCACCTCCAGCACATATTCGTTTTCGGCGGGGCTGCCGCCGTAGGTGATGCTGTAGATCTCGATGGGGCGAGCCTTGCGCTCCACGGTCTTGCCCTCGCGGGCCAGCTTGTAAAGGGGCTGGCCGCCCACCTTGACCGCCGAGTACATGGGCGGCACCTGCATCTGTTTGCCCACGAACTGCGGCAGCACGGCCCGCAGTTCCCGCTCCCCTGCCGTGACGGGGGCCGTTTCCAGCACCGTGCCGGTGATGTCGCCGGTGTCGGTGCGCTGGCCCAGCCGCAGCACGGCGCGGTAAGCCTTGTCATGATCCAGCTGCAGGTCCACGGCCTTGCTGGCACCGCCGCAGAACACCGGCAGCACGCCGGTGGCCATGGGGTCCAGCGTGCCGCTGTGGCCCAGCTTGCGGGTGCCCAGCACGCCGCGCAGCTTTGCCACCACATCAAAACTGGTCCAGTCCATGGGCTTGTCCACGATCAGGATGCCCTGCATTTATGCGTCCTCCTGCGGTGCGTCCAGCTCGGCTTCCACCTCGGCCAGGATCGCATTCTTGGCGTTTTCCAGGTTGCCCAGCAGCTCGCATCCGGCAGCGCGGTTGTGGCCGCCGCCGCCCAGACGCCGCGCAATGGCGCAGGCGTCCACACCCTTGGCGGTGCGCACGCTGATGCGGTAGCTGCCGCCGGGCTGCTGACGCAGGGTCAGGCCCACCTTCACGCCCTCGATGCTGATCGGCAGGCTGGTCAGCTCTTCCAGGTCTGCCGGGTCCACGCCGGTCTGCTCGATCTCGTCCCGGGTGAGGTAGATCAGGGCGCAGCGGCCGTCCAGATAGTATTCCAGATGGTTGCGGGCGATGCGCTCGGCCTCCATGCGGGCCCGGGGCTTGGTGTCGAACAGCAGGGTGTTCAGCTCTTCCACATGGCAGCCCGCCTCGATGAGCTTTGCCGCCACAAGATGGGTGTTGGCCGTGGTGGCCGAGAACCGGAAGCACCCGGTGTCGGTGGCTACGCCGGTGTACAGGCAGTCGGCAATGTGCGGGGTGATGTCCACCCCCATTTCCAGAATGACCCGGTACATCAGCTCTGCGGCTGCGGCCGCGGTGCTGTCCAGCAGGGTAAAGTCGGCATAGCCGCTGTTGCCCGCGTGGTGGTCGATGCACAGATCGACATGGCGGCTGTAGCGGGGCACGCCGTTGCCCTCGCCAAACAGCTGCAGCCCGGCCACGTCCACGGCAACCACCGTTTCCGGCTCGAACTCGCCCTTGAACAGGTGCGCATTGGTAAAGGCATAGCGGGCCGGGATCGTGTCGGAGCAGAGCACCGCTGCATTCTTGTCCAGAGCTTTCAGGGCATAATACAGGGCGCTGCCGCAGCCGACGGTATCACCGTCCGGGTTTTTGTGGCACAGGATCAAAATGTTGTCGGCAGACTTCAGGCGCTGGGCCATCTGCTGCACACTCAACGGTTCCGTCATCCGATGTTCCATCCTTTCCGCAAGGCTGTAAAGTGTGTTTTACTCCTCGGTCTCCCCGGCTTCGGGCTGTGCCTCGGCCTCACCGCTGACGTTCAGGCTGCGCAGCAGCTCATTGATGTGGGCTGCATAGGCGGCACCGTCGTCCTCCACAAAGATGAACCGGGGTGCTTTGCGGATGTGCATCTTCTTGCTCACTTCGGTGCGCACATGACCGGCGGCGCGGTTCAGCGCCTCGATGGCGGGCTTGGGGCCGTCCGCGCGGCCCATCACGCTCACATACACCTTGGCCACATCCAGGTCGGGGGTCACGTCCAGACGGGTGACGGTCAGCAGGCCGCCCTCCAGCCGCGGGTCCTTCAGACGCCCGATGATGGCAATGATCTCGCGCTTCATATCCTGCGCCAGACGGCCCATATTTTTCTGAGACATTCGGTTTCTCCTTTAAACAAACTTCTCTGGCATCGTTGCCGGTGCCAGAGAAATCCTCAAAAAATCTTAGTCGCGGTACTCTTCCATCTTGAAGGCCTCGTACACGTCGCCTTCCTTGACGTCGGCAAACTTCTCCAGGGTCACGCCGCACTCGTAGCCCTCGGCCACTTCCTTGGCGTCATCCTTGAAACGCTTCAGGGATGCGATCTCGTCCTCGGCAATGACGATGCCGTCACGGACCACACGGACCTGGCTGTCACGGGTGATCTTGCCGCTGGTAACACGGCAGCCTGCAACGGTGCCCACGTTGGAGATCTTGTACACCTGACGGACCTGCAGCTCGCCCAGAGACACCTCGCGGAACTTGGGAGCCAGCATGCCCTTCATAGCGTCGGTCACGTCGTTGATGGCGTCGTAGATGACGCGGTACATCCGCATTTCCACCTTGGTGGCAGCAGCTTCTTCCTTGGCCACGTTGTCCGGGCGGACGTTGAAGCCGATGATGATGGCGTTGGAGGCATCGGCCAGGTCCACATCGGACTTACTGATGGCACCGACACCGGCGTGGATGACCCGCACCCGCACTTCGTCGTTGGAGATCTTCTCCAGGCTCTGCTTGACGGCCTCGGCAGAGCCCTGCACGTCGGCCTTGACCACGATGGCCAGTTCCTTCATGTCGTTCTGAGCCATCTGGCTGAACAGGTTATCCAGGGTGACCTTCTGGAAGGAGGAGAACTGCTTCTCCTTGGCGGCAGCGATGCGCTGCTCGGCCAGCTCACGGGCCAGGCGCTCGTCCTCGACGGCCTCGAACAGGTCGCCTGCTTCGGGCACAGCGGTCAGGCCGGTGATCTCCACAGGAGTAGAGGGGCCGGCATCGCTCAGCAGCTTGCCCTTGTCGCTGCGCATGGTACGCACGCGGCCCACGGCAGTACCGGCAATGATCACATCGCCGGAGTGCAGGGTGCCGTTCTGCACCAGGATGGTGGCAATGGGGCCCTGGCCCTTGTCCAGACGGGCCTCGACCACCGCACCCTTGGCGCGGCGGTTGGGGTTGGCCTTCAGCTCCATGACCTCAGCTTCCAGCGCGATGCGCTCCAGCAGGTCGTTGATGCCCATGCCGGTCAGGGCAGACACCGGGATGCAGGCCACATCGCCGCCCCAGTCCTCGGTGATGATGCCGTACTTGGTCAGGCCTTCCATCACGCGCTCGGGGTTTGCGGTGGGCTTATCCATCTTGTTCATTGCCACGATGAGCTTGACGTTGGCAGCCTTGGCGTGGTTGATGGACTCGATGGTCTGGGGCATGATGCCGTCGTCGGCAGCAACCACCAGAACGGCGATATCGGTCATGTTGGCACCACGGGCACGCATGGAGGTGAATGCCTCATGGCCCGGGGTATCCAGGAAGGTAATCAGGCTGTCGTTGACCTTGACCTGATAGGCACCGATGGCCTGGGTGATGCCGCCGGCCTCGCCTGCGGTAACGTTGGTCTTGCGGATGGCATCCAGAATACTGGTCTTGCCGTGGTCAACGTGGCCCATGACGCAGACGACCGGGGGACGCTCCACCAGATCCTCCTGCGAATCCTCTTCCTGGGTGAACAGGCGCTCCTCGATGGTCACATGCACCTCGTGCTCGACCTTTGCGTGGAACTCCTCGGCCAGCAGAGAAGCGGTATCAAAGTCGATGACGTCGTTGATGGCATGCATCTCGCCCATCTGCATGAACTTGGCGATGACCTTGCCGGCCTGCTGCTTCAGGCGGGCAGCCAGCTCACCGACGGTGATCTCGTCGGGGATCATCACCTTCAGCTGGGCGTTGCGGGCCTTTTCCAGCTGGATGCGCTGCAGGCGCTCGAACTCGGTCTCGCGCTTGCCCTTCTGGAACTGCTGGCGCTGGCGCTGGCCGCGCTGGGTGAACTTCTGCTTGTTGCCCTGCGGGGTGGGCTTGCGGCGGTTCTCGGTGTTCTTGGTGGAAGCCAGATCGTCGTAACGGACGTCGAAGCGATCCACGTTCATGTCCACGGTGCGGGTGTCCACGGTCACCTGATTGTCCTCGCGGCGCACCGACACGGCCTGTGCCGGGGCAGTGGATGCCTTGGCACCGGTCTCACGAGCCAGCTCGCTGAGGGAAACGGTCTTTTCCTCGCGCTTCTTGTGCTGCTCGTTCTTCTTGTCGCCGTGCTTGCTGCCGGCCTTTGCCTGCTGGTTCTGCTGGGCAGCGTGCTGTGCCTTCTGCTCCGGCTTCTTTTCAGCAGGCTTCTGGGCGGGCTTTTCCTCGGCCTTGGGAGCTTCCGGCTTCTTTTCCGCCTTTTTCTCCGCCTTCTTTTCGGCAGGCTTCGGCTCCTCCTTGGGGGCCTTGGCGCTGTTCAGGAACTCGTTCAGGTCGGTCACGCTGCTGTCCTTGCTGAACTTCTCCAGCAGGTAGTTCAGCTCGTTCTCTTCCAGATTGGAGCTGTTCTTCTTGCCGGTGCTGCCCATGGCAGCCAGCTCGTCCAGAACCTTCTTGGCAGAGAGGTTCAGGTCCTTTGCAAAATCACTCACTTTATATTTTACGATCATTCGCTCATATCCTCCTCATTTTTGATTGCTCCGCAGTCCGACAGGCGGTCAAAGCAGAGCTTTGCGAGGTTGCGGTCGGTCACCGCGTAAACAGCCACCGCCTTGCGGCTGATGTCGGCCAGCCGGTCCTGGGTCAGCGGCATGGTGATCACATCCACCAGGTCGCCCACGGCGTAGTTCAGGCGCTGCACGGTCTTGGCGCTGGCGTCGGATGCGGTCATCACCAGCCAGGCCTTGCCCTTGACGCAGGCTTCCTCCACGGCGTCAAAGCCCATGGTCAGCGCACCGGCCTTGCGGCACAGGCTCACGGCCTGGAACAGGGCTTCTTCCGGGGCCAGCGCAGGTTTTGCGGGGGTGTTATTCTTTTTCGGCATTCCGGGCAGCCTCCTTTGCGGCTTCGGTCAGCTGGGCTTCCAGCGCCTCGTATACTTCGGCGGGAACCGGCTGCTCAAAGCAGCGCTCCAGCGCCTTCTTCTTTTTTGCCTTGGCCAGGCAGGCGGGGTCCGGGCAGAGGTATGCGCCGCGGCCCGGCTTTTTGCCCACCAGATCAATGCTGATCTCTCCGCTGGGTGCACGCACCACACGCACCAGCTCCTTTTTGGGGCGGCTGGTCATGCAGCCGATGCACTGGCGGGCAGGGATCTTTTTCTGTGCCATCCGGTTTCCCTCCTTTGGCATGCGGTGCCGGGCTTATTCGGCGTCGGCAGCTTCTTCCTTCTTCTTCGGCTCTTCGTCCTCGCCGTAGTAGCCGCTCTCCGGGCGGATATCAATGTTGTAGCCGGTCAGGCGTGCGCACAGGCGGGCGTTCTGGCCCTTGTTGCCAATGGCCAGGCTCAGCTGCTGGTCGGGCACGGTCACGCGGCAGGAGCGGGTCTCGCCGGGCAGAAGCTCCACCTTGACCACCTTGGCGGGGCTCAGGGCTGCGGAGATGAACTCGGAGATGTCCTCGCTCCACTTGACGATGTCGATCTTCTCGCCGCCCAGCTTCTCGACCACAGCGGCCACGCGGCTGCCGTGCTCGCCGATGCAGGCAGAGACGGGGTTGACGTTGGGGTCCTTGCTCCACACGGCCATCTTGGTGCGGGCACCGGCCTCGCGGCTGATGGCCTTGACCTCCACGGTGCCGTCAAAGATCTCGGGCACTTCCAGCTCAAACAGGCGCTTGACAAGGCCGGGGTGGGTGCGGCTGATCATGACGCGGGGGCCGCGCTCGGTGCTCACCACGTCCACCACGTAGACCTGCAGGCTCTGGCCCTCGGTGTACACCTCGCCGGGCACCTGCTCGTTGCGGGGCAGGATGGCCTCGCCGCCCTTGCCCAGGTCCAGGGCCACGATGCCCTTCTCCGGGTCCACACGGGTGACGGTGGCCTGCACGATGTCGTGTGCGCGGGACTGGATCTCGCTCAGCTGCTGGCTGCGCTCGGCCTCGCGGATGCCCTGACGAATGACGTGCTTTGCGGTCTGGGCGGCAATGCGGCCAAAGTCCTTGGTCTTGAGCGGGGTAATGATGCGGTCGCCCACTTCGTAGGTCTTGCGGATCTTCTGGGCCTCGGTGATGCCGATCTCGGAGTGCTCGTCGTACCAGTCCTCGTCGGCCACGACGTCCTGGATCAGGGCCACATCGAAGCGGCCGGTATCGGGGTCGATGTCCACCTTGACGTGGTCCTCCTCGACCTCGTAGTTCTTCTTGACGGCAATGATGATGGCGGCCTTGATCTTCTCGATCAGGTACTCTGCGGTGATGCCGCGCTCGTGCTCCAGCATGGAGAGAGCTTCAAAAAATTCGTTGTTCGCTGCTGCCATTTTTCGGGTTCCTCCTGTAATTTACTCTCTATTATAAATCCGATCAGTCAAACAGATCTTCGTCGTCGCACAGCTGCACGCTGGATGC
Organism: uncultured Faecalibacterium sp.; assembly: GCA_900539945.1. Classification (GTDB taxonomy): domain Bacteria; phylum Bacillota; class Clostridia; order Oscillospirales; family Ruminococcaceae; genus Faecalibacterium. The sequence continues at coordinate 12,238 of UQDV01000024.1, read as the reverse complement.
GGCGTTCACCTCAAAGGCCACGGGGCCGTTGTCGGTGTCCAGGGTCACGGTGGTGCCCTCGCGGCCGGTCAGGATGCCGGCCAGCTCGCGCACGCCGTCGGCGTTGGGGCGGATGAGCTTTGCCCGGATCTTCTGGCCCTTGAGCTGCTCGTAGTGCTCCGGGCGGGTCAGCTTGCGGCCCAGGCCGGGGCTGCCCACTTCCAGATAGTAGCTCTGGTCGATGGGGTCGGCCTCGTCCAGGATGGGGTCCAGTGCGTGGGAAACATCTGCGCAGGTATCGGTGTCCATGGTGCCGTCCTTGTCGATGAGGACGCGAAGATACCAGTCCGGCCCTTCCTTTTCAAAAACGACATCCCACAGGCGCAGGCCCATGCCCTCCACGGTGGGGCGGACAAGCGCTTCGACTCTCTGGGCGGTGTTGCCGCCAGACTGCTTCGCCATAAAAAACCTCCTGACAAACAAGAAACGCGGACCTTGCGGCCCACGTTTCAGGTTAAACTATATCGTACTACTAGAATATAGCATACTCTTGCGCTTTATGCAAGCATTTTCTTGAATTTTTCGCATTTCCGGCCTTTTTACAGCACCCAGACGCCGTTCTGGAACAGCTGCACGGTGCGGCCGTCGCGGCATTTGCCGGTGATCTCGCTGTCCTCGGCACCGATCATCACGTCCTCGTGTAGGGAGGAGTGGTTCATACCGCGTGCGTCCAGCTGCTCCCGGGTCAGGCCGGTGCCGCCCGCGGTGGTGCCGGGGTAGCTGTCACCAAAGGCGATGTGGCAGGCGGCGTTCTCGTCAAACAGGGTGTTGTAGAACAGCTTGCCGCAGCGGTTGATGGGGCTGGAAGCGGGCACCAGTGCCACCTCGCCGATGTGGCGGGCACCCTCGTCGGTGTCCAGCAGCTGGCCCAGCAGGTCGGCACCTTCCTCGGCACCGTGCTCCACCACCTTGCCATCCTTGAAGGTCACATGAAAGCCCTTGATGAGCTGGCCGTTGAACACATAGGGCTTGGTGCCGTACACGATGCCGTTCACCTTATCTTTATGGGGCGCGGTGAACACCTCCTCCGTGGGGATGTTGGGCAGGAAAGTGACCCCCTTCTCGTTCTTGCTCGCGGCGCTCTCCCACACGGCCTGGTCAGCGATGCCCACGGTCAGGTCGGTGCCGTTGCTGCTGGCAAAGTGCACGCTCTCCAGATCCAGGGCGTTCATCTTGTCCCGCAGGGCAGACAGCCGGGCCAGATGCTCCTGCCACTCGCCCACCGGGTCACCGCCGGTCACGCGGCAGGTGTCAAAGATCAGCTGCCACAGCGCCTCGATGGCGGCATCGGTGTCCAGCTCCGGGAACATCTTCTTGGCCCACGGCGCGGACGGGATGGCCGCGATGGACCACTGCACCCGGTCGTTCATGGTGTACTCGCGCCAGGGCTGCATGAAGGCGCGGTTGGCGCTGTTCACCCGGCTGATCTTGGCCCCGTCCAGCCCGGCAAACACCTCCGGGTCGTCGGCGATGAGGTGCAGCACGCACACGCCGCCCTCGGTCTCGGCGTAGTCCAGATAGCGGCGCAGCTGCCAGCCCTTGTGGTCGGTCAGGGCCTCTTCGCTGCCCAGCTCCATGCGGGTGCGGGTGACGGCGTCGTCGGTCCAGTTCACCTGCACATCCCGCGCACCCGCCTCAAAGGCACTGCGCACGCACAGCCGTGCCAGCGGGGCACCTTCCAGCGCACAGTTGATGATCAGCACCTGGCCCGGCTGGGGGTTGACCCCCACCCGGACGATGAAATCGGCATATTTCTTGAGAAGTTCGTCAAAGTTTTTCACAGCTAAACCCTCCTGTGGTGTAAAACATCTGCCCCCAGTATACCGCCCGGCGCGGGTTCTGTCCACCTCCCGGCGCAAAAAAAGCAGACCGCCGGGGGCAGGTTTCCCCTCTGATTTTTTGTCTTGATTTTTGGCAGGGAATCCGGTATAATAAGTAATGTTCTGAACATCAGCCGGTGTGTCGGAATGGCAGACGAGGGGGACTCAAAATCCCCTTCGTGATTTTCCGTGTCTGTGCGAGAAATTCACGAGTGTACGTTGGGTTTTGAGGGTTTGTCGGAGCGAGATTTCTTACATCCCTCCTGAACATCCCTCCAATCTCCAGAAACCGGTACTAATGTCCCAAAATTGAATATAAGCCGATGTGGCGGAATGGCAGACGCAAACGACTCAAAATCCCCTTCGTGATTTTCCGTGTCTGTGCGAGAAATTCACGAGTGTACGTTGGGTTTTGAGGGTTTGTCGGAGCGAGATTTCTTACATCCCTCCTGAACATCCCTCCAATCTCCAGAAACCGGTACTAATGTCCCAAAATTGAATATAAGCCGATGTGGCGGAATGGCAGACGCAAACGACTCAAAATCGTTCGGGAAACCATGTGGGTTCGAGTCCCACCATCGGCACTTCATCATAAAACAGCTTAGGAACGAAAGATTTTAGGCTGTTTTTCTTTTTTGCCCATTTTTTATACTTTGGCGTTTTCTGGGAAGATATTGACGATTGCATTCGCCGAAGATACCTTACTGGAGAAATCCAGATGTGTATAAATGTTGCTTGTCGTGCTGATGTCGCTGTGCCCCAGCCACTCCTGAATCTCCTTCAGGCTCACGCCATTGGCATAGAGCAGACTGGCGCAGCTATGGCGCAGATCGTGAAAGCGGATACGCTTCATCTGGTGTGCGACCAGAAAATCCGGGAAATGTTGGCTCAGGAAATCGGGCCGAATCCGTTTTCCCATCGGGTCTACATAGATATAGTCAAGATAATCGGTGCAATAGCTTTTGCCGCAGACCTTCCGATTCTGCTCCTGCTCCTTTTTCATTTTATTGAGCATCTGCTCACAGGCAGGGATTAGGGGAAGTGTCCGGCAGCTCGACTTTGTTTTTGTCTTATCTCGTGCGATTTCTGTTAGCGTTCCGTTGACCTTTGCGGTCACAACCGTATGCTGAATGCTGATTTTCTTGTTTTCAAAGTCAATGGCATCCCATTTCAAGCCAACAACTTCACTGCGCCGCAGGCCGTAGAATGCAGCCATGATAACGCCAAACTCCGAAGGGTCACCTTGAATCGCTTTGAAAAGCTGCTCCAGTTCTTCACCACTGTAAATCTCCGACTTGAACTTTTCCTTACGAGGACGTTCAACGCGATCTGCCGGGTTGGAACGGATCATGCCGATTTGAAAAGCGTACTGCAAGCATTTGCGGATGTTGGCGTGATAGTGAATGACGGTGTTTGCCGTAAGGCCACGATCCAACTCATGCTGGTAGAAGTCTTGGATGTATTTGGGATGCTGTTCCATATCCTGCAATGTATAGTGGAGCGGTTCAAAATATGGGACGATCTTGTGAACGATTGCTCTTTCATAGCTGGTATAGGTTGTGATTTCCACTCGTGACTTCATCATTTTCAACCAGTCCGTGATGAAGTCGGTGAAAAGTACCGGGGAGTTATCAAGGCAGGGGTCAACTTCTTTGATGGGGCTGACCTTCAGCCAATTATTGTCAACGGCATATTGTAGGGCATCGGTCAACTCCTTGTGCCAATCCAGAAGCTGCTGTACACTGGCCTCCTCCTGCTGACGCTCATAGCGGAAGAACGTTTCCAGATCGCGCGGAGAGAGTGCTTTCAAAGACAGCCGCTTCTTTTCAAAGTATGGGACAACTACTCTTCCCAGATCATAAGCATATCTGCCATAGGTTTCGGGCGGAAGGTTCATCACGCTTTCCCGAAGCCAGCGGTTCAGATATTCCGATACCGGCAGGTCGGAAACCTGCTGCATCGTTTCAGGGTTAAACTCTTTTTGTGTTTTACGCAACAGAGATTCAGCTCTTTTTTTGTTTCCTTTAACAGGAAGTCCTGTGCTGATGGATTTGGTTCTGCGCTTTCCATCTGTGTCTTTCCAGCTCAGAATCATCTGATACATACCGTTTTGTTCTCTTAAATGTCCGGCCACATTTGTCATAGTTATGCTCCTTTCTGTTCGCAGCCAAACGTCCTTTGCTTAGGCATCATAAGTTTAGAAGATTCTGGAGTGTTTTGCAAGGATGGCACAAGGGAGTTTGAAAGGTGCATCCCTCCAAGTTGCCGATCCTGATCGAGCAGGTACTCTACCACGCAGAGTTTTGGTATCTTATAGCTGCGTCCTACACGCGCCGAGTGGATCTTATTCTGCTTGACCAACAGATACGCATTCTTCCGGCAGATGCCAAGCATTTCCTGAAGATGCTCCACCGTCACCACATCCGGGTAGTCCTTGAACATCGTCAGATACCTCTCCGTCTTTCGGTCAGGCTCTTCCTGAATCAAAGTGCAGGCTGCGATCTCGCTCATTCCTGTCCTCTCTTTCTAGTTCAATATGTCGATTATTCAGCAGAAAATACTATATGTAAAGTGTGATGGTCTTTTTCGGGAACCATCTCACTTGCCAAAGGAGATATTTGAGCTTAGAACTTCATCGGCAGTGCGTCTTTCCTGCACTTGCCGTTGTAGGTGGTGTAGATGGGGTAAACGTACCGCCGCCAGCCCGGAAGCTTGGCGGGGTTATCCCGGCTGACACGGTAGAGCTCCATGGGATGGACGCCGCTCAGCGCACGGACAAGCCGCTCCTCGCTGTACTGCCCATGATACAGCTGCACAAAGTACATCACGCCCCGCAGGACAGCCGCCCGGAAGGAATCCGGTTTGCCCTCCCACGCTTCCACGATGTGCCGCAGAGCTTCGCAGTAGATCTCTTCGCCCAGCTGGTCGTACAGCTTCAGCGCCGTGCCCACACAGCCGATGCGGTAGTCGCTCAGCTGCATACTGTCGTAGTTGAGGGAAAGCCCCGCCCGGTTAGTGGCTGCGACAAACGCCTTGGAAGGCGCATCGCCGCCCACCACCTTGGCGCGCAGCTTGATGCCCGCCGACAGGGGTGCGGCGTGACCGTTCTGCTCGGCAAAGAGCAGGGCTTCCTGCTCCATCGTCAGACCGGTGTAGACCTTGCAGAGGATCGGGCGGTCCTCGCCGCCGTTGAGGAGGATGCAGCCCTCGATGGTGTGCTGCCCATCCATTACATAGTACCTGCCGTTGCGGAAGCTGACCTTCGGCTCGTTAACGATGTACTCGTTGAAGTCCCTTGCAATCAGCTCCACCCTCTTGCGCTCTACGCCCCGCTGGTAGATCTCGCGGGGATAGATCAGCTTGCTGCTGTGGATGACCGAAAGCTGGTACGGCGGGTTGATACCAATGAAAGTATTGTTGTCGTTCAGGCGCATCGCATTTCCTCCTTGATTCTCCAAATGTACTTCTCGGCTTCCTCTAAGATCTCAGTCACCTGCTGCTTCCGCTTCGGGCTGGTGAGCAGGCTGGGATTGAAGGTGAAGCTATATTCGAGCCGCTGGATCATGGCATGAACCGCGGATTGCAGTTCGGTGTACAGCATCATTTCCTCGATGCTTCCGGCGTTCTCAAAGGACGACCGGATGGGCGTATAGGGGTAGACAGGCGGTTTGCCATCCACCACCTCAGGCGGCGCATAAACCGCCGTAGAGCGCCGGATAGGCTCTATCTGCTGGATGCTGCCCATAGGGTTCAGTGCAAGGCTGATGCGAACCGCATCATCCACCCGGCGCATCTCCTCTGGGGTCAGATGCCCCAGATACTTCAGTGCCCGGCTTTTGTCGATGGTGAAGATCTGCTCTGCCTGCACAACGGACGGCATATTCAACCCTGCGTTTTCCAACAGGCAGTGGGTCGGCTGGTTTACTTTCTTTTCCGCCTTGCTTGTCATGGTCGCAACGATCAGGGTCGGAGAGTGATAATTGCCCACGTCATTCTGAAGAATGACCACCGGGCGGTCACCGTGCTGTTCCGAGCCGGTGCTCGCCCCGAAATGGGTGAAGAAGATGTCTCCGCGTTGGAATTTCCAGTTTTGCTGCAAAATTGTACCTCCATGTTGTTATGTGCAAAGCCCGCTGCCGGATGTTCCGCAACGAGCTTCGTTCAAGGTATGGTGGTATGGTTGGGTCAGCGGTGCATGACCACATAATCATAGCCGCGCCGCATCTGGCAGACGGTGCATGTGTCCATGCTCCGGTCTGGGCTGGGTACAAGCGCGATTTTGAAAGCCTTTGCATCCACAAAGTGCCGCAGACAGGTACCGCAGAGAGTTCGGATGGACTTGACCATCTCAGGGGTCAGCTCCATCTCCTCGTAGATCTCCTGCTCGCGCACCGTGGGGTTCAACTCGTCCATAAAAGTGTCCTCCTATGTATCAAAAGTGGATATTCGGGTAAAGAATAAATAAGAATACGTAAAAACGGGAACTGCCGGATGCGTGGAACGTACCCGGCAGTTCCCGGATCAATATGATTAAAGGTCTCGCATATTCGCCCTCGGCTCCCTGCGAGTGGGGCATGAACATCTGGCAGCGGACTTGTACCGCTTCATTGGCATTTCAGCCACCCCGTCTGCTTTGTGACCGGGCCGCGAATTACGGAAGTATCATTATCGGAGTACCAGATGACGGAACTATTCAGTTTTCAAGGTCCCTGAGGTCGGACGTTTCGCCCTGCGGTGAGTGCCGCTTGGGAAATTGTCCTCTCACTTGGTAGCCGACGAAAATGGTCAAATTATAACCAAAAATCAAAACTTCTTCAAAAAAATAGTGATTTTCATTATTCTCTTATGAATTGCAGGCTGTGAGATATTAAAAACTTTAGAAATTTCGCTCTCGTTGTAACCTTCATAGGCGTAGAGCGTCAAAAGTTTGAGGTCATCTTCCGATAAATTTTCAAGAGCAGACAGCAACCGTTCGTTCTCGATTTCACCGATCCATGCAAATTTGCTCTTAGTTTCGTGATAGGTATCCGTTGTGGTAATGACCTCCTGATAGCGCAACATCAAGGGAGATGCTTCTTCCTCGGAACCTTCATACGCAGGAGCCGTGAATTCCTGCGTCCGCTCAACGAAGGTACGTTTCGAATTGAACTGCTGACGGTCATAGTCGTACATCTTCTGGATGGCCTCTTCCGTCATTCCCGCAACTGCGTACTCGATGCGCAACTTTTCCCAGTGTGCTTCAAACTTCTTCAACTCATAGCCTTTATTAAAAGACATCGTAAACCTCCAAATTTTCGATAAATCGTAAAAAGTCGAAAATTTGGAAGGCTACGGATATTTCGCCGCTTGGGGCATCCACGAAAAACGGACAAACATAAAGCCTGCTCCTTTTTACGGGAGCAGGCTACCTGAAGGCTAAAAAATAGCCGGACAACCAACTAACAGAGCGGTTCTAAAGCAGAATCACTCTATCAGCTGTTGCCCGGCTATTTGGTGCGCGTTTCATACATTGCCTTGCGGCAATGGCCCGTTGCTCGGTGACGAACAGTCCATATTCAGGGTGCAATGCACCCGATTTTTGAAATTGTGGTTTGTCTAAAAAAGTCAGCGTCTGCGGTAGGCTAAGTCAACTGTTGCTATGTTACCGCACTTGAGGCACTTTATGCTGATAGAGCCTGAACAGCTCTCGGTTTTTTGGTAGAGCTTGTGTCCGCAAACCGGACAAAACCTCCAGCCAATGCTGAATTGTGCCTGCTGTATATTGTTCAGCGGTTTACTCTTAAAAGAGCGATTATTTGACCAAGTCATATTATTCTCCAAATCGAATGACGTCCAATGGATGGCAGTGGATGGGTTTTCCGTTGATGACCTGCATCTGCTGTAATCTGATCCTGATCGCAGACCACGATACCCCGATCCGTGCAGCCATCTCCAGAATTCTTTCATAGTTCGGGTCCGATGCGGATTTGTACAGGATTCCATTTGGCAGGCACAGCGCTGCACGTTCTATTTCGGCGTTGACCAGAAATGTTGGCATCAGCAGCTCCGCTGCAAGGGTATTCGCCTGCCATTCTTCCCATGAGGGCTGTCCGTTTCGTTCCCGATAGGCAATGTGCCCACGGCACTTGACTGCTTTTCCGTAGTCGTTCGGAAACAGGTCAGCCAGTATATGGTGCGCCGCTTCATGCGCTATCGTGAAATTCCGGCATCCGGTGCAGCTGTCTGACGCAAGGGCGGAATCGATTACAACGTCCTTCGGCATGAACACCTCCACAAGCTTTGTCCCGTCCCCCAAGGTTACGGTAAAACCGCATTTCTGGAAAACAGTCAGTCCTAGAATACTTCCATCGCTGCATAGCGGCAGCATTTTCACATTCAGCCCAAGAACAGAACTTGCGAGCCGTTCAGGGTCAATGGGTTCTGGGTCATCTTTACTGATCCCGAAACGGGTATAGTACTGGTCGATATACTTACCCGCTATGTGCGAAAGATCTGCGCGGGATAAGTATCTTGCCATTACGAAGCACAGCTTTCCGGCACGGAGCAGTAGGCTTCCACGAACCACTTGCCCCGTTCAAGCCAAAGATTCCGCTTCTGACCGCAGATCAGGCAGGTGAAGCAGTGACCTTTTCCGCCTAGGCGTGATGTCCCATGTTTGACTGCCAAGACACGATCAATTCCATAAGTGTGAGCCTTGTCATAGTTTATGGCAAGAGGGCGGATCTTACCGTCAGGAGTAAAACGAACGTCCACTTCGACGTATCTTTTCTCACGGCGAAGGTTGTAATCACCACACATCAGAATTCCTCCTTTTTGCGGATTTATCAAAACACGGCGTGCATTACTTGCGAATCATACTGCGTGCCACGAGCTGTTTTTCGTTCAACAGCGGAACGGACACTGTATGTTTTTTCCACTCATCCATAGAGCAGGTCACTGCTTTGCACAGACGGCATTTTGTCCAGCCACCGGTTTCATCAAGATCCACATCATAATTCATGGTTCCGCACATTGGACATCTTACATTTTCTTTTCTCATAGTATCACCTCGCAAAAAAAACGCCAAACAAACACAATCCCATGCGAAAATAACACCAAAAGGCTGTTATTTGTGGATTTGGTTTGATTATACACCCACTTTATGGAGATGTCAATTGCGCATTTGTCGCCATTTTAGAGATTTCCTGTTGATTTCTTATATTTTCTATACTATAATAGAGCTACCGGATCACAAAGGAGTGTTCTTGTTATGAAAAAGAAAACCACGCTCACCAAAATGCACATAGCCCCATCCACAGTGCGCTATGATGCAGTCGCTGCGAGGGATAGCAATGAGGTTGGTCAGATTCTCGCAGGCACACGAAAAAGAAATGGCTATTCACTTGTAGCTTTCTCTGAACTTCTCCGTCACTATGGCGTCGATGTCAGTGATAAAGGAATCAGCAAATGGGAAAAAGGCTATACCACTCCTAGCATCTACCAACTAGTTGCAATCTGCTACGCATTGAACATCAAGGAGGGTCCTTCCTACTTTACAAAGAACTTCCAGAAACCCGCCCTTCTAAATGACATCGGGCAAAAAAAAGTCGCTGAGTACGAAATGGACTTGATTGCATCCCGACGCTACCAGCCAGACGCAGAAGAGCCCGCGGAAATCGACTACATAATGATGCCTGTATCAGAGTTGCCAGTATCGGCAGGTCTAGGAGCTTTTCTTGAGGGTGAAATGTTCCAGCAGATACAAGTGCCTGCCAGTAGCGTTCCGGCTGGTGCCGAGTTCGGGATATATGTTAGCGGTGATAGTATGGAGCCACGCTATCATAACGGACAGATTGTATGGGTGAAGCGCTGCGAAGAACTTGAGTGCGGGGATATCGGGATATTCGTATATGATGACTGTGGATATCTGAAAAAATACGATGAACATACCCCAGACAAATCCCAAGCAGAGTTCCTTACCGACAGCTATGGCGTGGTGCATAACCAACCGGTTTTGGTTTCTCTTAACACCAAATATTCGCCGATCCTTATATCTCCAGAGCAAAGATTCGAGGTTGTTGGAAAAGTTTTGAACTAAAAAGATGGGAGGAGTTTTTGTGGATACGATCAAGCGTGTTCAGGATTTGATGCAAGTGCGTGATATGAATCTATGTGTATTGGCAAAGAAATGCGGAATATCGTACTCCACGATTCAAACCACCGCCCGTCGGGGAGGGCAGTTAAGCGTAGAGACGATTGAAAGAATTTGTCAGGGTTTAGGAATTACATTAAAAGACTTCTTCGATTCCTCCTACCTGTAAATATAGGGGCAGCAAAAAAGCCGTTCGCCACGCTGGAAAATCTGCGTGGTGAACGGCTTTAATACTGCTTCTATTTATCCTTTGGTAATCTCCAGATAAACACTAATCTCCATGATTGTTACCATTGAAGGAATACATTTGCGACGATCTTCGGGCATACCGAATAAGATTTGCATTGGCAGTTGAAGACGGCTCATGTTACCTATTGCAATTCTGACTATTTGGAAATATACTTGTAAGTATCAAATTATTTCACTTTATGGGAGGAAATTATTATGGCAAGACCCAAGGGAAGCAAGAATAAGGCTCGTACTGTAAAGGCCAGCGTTGATTATGTAGCAGTCATTGCAGAAAAGGCCGCAAAAAAAGAGAAAATCGAATCTGAGGTTGCTACGTTGACTGCAAATCTCGATGATCTGAAGACGCAGCTGAAAGCCAAGAAAGCAGAATTGAAAGCCGCCACCAAGGAACTTGCCAAAGCCGAAAACAAAAAAGCTGCCGCCGAAGCAAAAGCAGCAGAAGAAGCAAAGAAGGGCGAAGCAGAAGATGTGCTGAAGAAGCTGCTTGCCAGCGGTATGACGGCTGAAGAAATCCTTGCAAAGCTCCAGTAATGCAATATGATGAACTGGACAAGCTGCTGAAGTAAAGGAAGGGGCTGTTGCACAAGGATAAAACCGGTGTAACAGCCTCTTTTTCATTCATGCTGCAATTTTTTCAGCTTTTCAAACGTATCTAAATTAAAGTGGTATATCATCTTCCTATTTCACAAATCCTTGCCGTTTTCAGACAGGAGGTTGCTTTTATGAAAGTATCTGCCGACTATCGTATGCTCGCTCTCGATGCCCTGCGCGGAAAATGGAAAACTGCTGTTTTGACAGGTATTGCCGCCAGTGCGCTCGGTGCTACCATTGTGAGCAGTTCCAACAGTGCCGTATCCAATTCCAATCAGGCAAAGGACATCCATTTTGAACTGTTCTCCCAGCCCAACGGCGGTCGGCTGCTTGCTGTTCTGCTTGCCGGCATTGTTCTGTGGGCAGTCCTCCAACTGATCGTGGGCGGTGCAGTTCAACTGGGATATGCTCATTTTAATCTGAACCTTGTAGATGGAAATGATGCTGCCATCTCGGACTTGTTCTCTCAGAAAGACCGTCTGTGGGATGGCTTCTGCATGAAATTCCTGCAGGGTCTGTACATCGCCCTCTGGTCGCTGCTGTTGGTGATTCCGGGAATCGTGAAAACATACAGCTATGCGATGACACCTTACATCATGTCCGAGCATCCTTCGCTGACCGCAAATGAAGCGATCACAGAATCCCGGCGGATCATGAATGGCAACAAATGGCGGCTGTTCTGTCTGGATTTCAGCTTCATTGGCTGGGAGCTGCTCTGTTCGGTGCCACTGTATGCCGAGGGTTTTCTGGTTCTCAAATATTTCACCGGTTCAGAGGCTCTGGCGATTTCTCTTGTTCTTCTGCTGACAATTCCATTGAGCATTGGCTTCTTTTTTGTACACCCCTATGAGGAAGCTGCATGGGCTACTTTCTACCGCGATATTACCGCAGCACCTACCGAACCGGATGAAGCATATTGACTTTTATATTAAAATTATCGTTGTAGTTCCCTTCATCGGCTATGACTCTAAATGGCCGGATCAGAGTAAACATAGATTGAAAAAGCTGATCCAAAACGCAAACGATTCTATTGTTATTTCACACTCTGCGGATGTTTCCAGTTATAAAAAAAGAAATTATTATATGGTCGATCATGCAGAGTACCTTATCGGTGTGTTTGATAATCAGAAAAAGCTGCGCTCAGGTACAGCACAGACCGTCAACTATGCCTTGCATCAGGGAAAAGTAATCACTCTGATCCATCCAGACACTATGGAGATAACAGCCCCTGCGCCTTAACAAATTCACAAAAATTTTTCATTAGCATTTCCAACAAAATATTTTCATTGAAGGGGTGCTGTGATATAATAAGATATAAAACTACGCTCAGAACAAATGGTGCCGCTATGAACAAATATATTGGACAGCAATTTGCTGCTTTAAGATACGAAAAAAATATTTTGGTTGT
>UQDV01000023.1 GCA_900539945.1 uncultured Faecalibacterium sp. | reverse complement strand
GTGTCAGCCGGTACAGTGCCGTCCTGTGCAGGGGCATCCGGGGTCACCTCCGGGGTGGACGGGACGTCCGGCGTGCTGGGCTTGTCGGGCGTGCTGGGCTTGTCGGGCGTGCTGGGCTTGTCGGGCGTGTCCGGAGTTTCCGGAGTTTCCGGAGTTTCCGGGGTGCTGGGCGTGTCCGGCACGATTTTGGGCAGCACCACATGCTTGGTCTGCCCGCACTTGTCGATGGAGCAGATGTAGTCAGCATAGCCGTCCTTTTCGGTAGTAGGCTTTACGACTTCGCCCACCAGCTTCCAGTCGTGCAGGTCCTCGTCCTTCAGGTCGCTGGTGTCGATGGTCTCGTCCATGTACTTGCGGTTGTGGACGACCTTGTAGAGGTCACCTTTGTCTTTGTCAGAGAGGGTGTGCTTCTGAGCGCCATGAAATGCAAATATATCAAGTGTTTTGGGCGCATTAAAAGTGGCAGTGCCCAAAGGAGTGTTGCGGTAGGAATTGATGATGGCAGCATTGTCTTCGCCCAGATTGGAAGAGCCATCCTCGTTGTATTCTGCGCCCTCAGATGGGCTGGTTCTATATTTGTTTGCAGAATCGTCGTAATGACGGGTGCCGATATTTAATAGGGGGTCACTGCCGGTCGTGTAGGTATTTACGGTCGTTTTTCCGGTAGAGCTGTCGATCGTAAGGTCCAAATTGCCATTAACTGTGCCAATAGCGGGTCCGGAGTCGTCACGGGTGACGGCATTTACTGTTCCACCGGTAATATTGATCACAGTGGAGGTGCCTCCATTATACTCATGGCCATAACCGGTGCCGATGGCAACACCATAACCAACGGCAGTAACGTCAGCATGATCTTCGATGTTAACCGTAGCAGAAGACTTGTCACTGCCAATGGCTGCTGAAGAGTTGAAGGCTTCGGCGTTTACCGATGCATGACCAGAAATTGTGACAGTGACTTTACCAGAAGCAAGATGACCGTCACCGATGCCACAGCCAACTGCGCTAGCAGCATCCACAGTGGCATTACCGGTGATGGTAATATCACTGTTGCCTGACGATTGATAACCGGATCCAATGCCAGCACTATTTTCTCCAGAGGCGGCAACATCTGCATTGCCCTCAATGCGGATATTCGATGCATCTCCATCCTCACCACCGCCAATACCTGCGCCGTAATAACCGCCGCAGGCAGTGATCTTACCGCCGGTGATGGTAATGTTGGAAGTATTGGCATAATTCTTTCCATCGTGATATGAGCCGCCGCCGATACCGGCACCACTATTGTAGCCGCCTGCCAGCAGCTTGCCGGTATCCCCGCCAACGGCATTTCCGTTTTCGTCCTTGTCTTTGGGAGTACCATCATCATTCTTATCGTCCTTGATGGTCAGGGTGCCGGTGCCGTTTACGTCTGCTTTTTCAATACCGGCGTGTTTTCCATTGCCGCTGAGAACGGTATTATTGCCGTCCAGCTCAAGGTTGGTGTTGCCGTTGCCCTTGATCTCGATGGGTGCGGGGACAGAACCCCAATTGGAGTCTGGCTGCTCAATGTCCACATTCTTCAGGGTCACATTGGCGGTGTTGCCATCTTCGGCGGTAATGGTGACGGTGTTGGAAGTGGTCTCGGTCTCGCCGGTGTCTTTGTTTTTGGTGGTCAGGATGATGTCATCATCCTGACGATGGTCGATGTCGCCCTTCTCATCCTTCACAAAGGCACCCGTATCATCCCGCTGGGTGATGGACTGGATACCATCTTTAGCCACGATCTCCACACTGCCGTCTTTTACATTGTATTCTGCCGCAAAGGCTGCCGTGGCGATGGACGAGACCATGGCCACCAGAGCCGCTGTGGACAGCACCCGCAAGGCAAGCTGTTGTTTCACATTTTTCCGCATTGCAAAACCCTCCAAACAAAAAAAGTTGCAGAGACGTGAACGTTACCGGGAACGATGCCGAAAACCGGCAAAACCCGGAACTTCAGGGCAGAAAATCACATAGCTGTGCATTTTCATGCCCGGCGTCTCTTTGTGGCGCAAGTATAGTACTGTGCCGTGGAGAATGTCAAGACAAAATGCTGAATTTTCGGGGGGGGGGTAGGTAATTTTGTGGAACGAGCACAAAAACAACTGAGAATTTGCGACAGAATGACAGGGTAATGCTGCACAAAAATCCGGGAGATCTTTATACGGGGCAAAAAATAAAAAACGGGCCCGGGAAAGCCCGCAGACTTTCCCGAACCCGTGGGTCGGAATTTTTCTTTTATGGAAGGTGCGCCGCCCGGAGCCCCGGTTATTCCAGATTGCCGGTCAGGGTCATCACGGCGGCAAGCACGGCCAGCGGGGCTGTCTCGCACCGCAGGATGCGGGGGCCAAGGCCAACCGTTTTGGCTCCGGCTTTGGCGGCCATTTCGGCCTCCTCGGCGGCAAAGCCGCCCTCTGCACCGGTCACGATGGCGATCTTCCGCTTTTTGCCGTCGGCGGGTGCTGCCTCGGCCAGCAGCTGGCGCACCGGCGCACCGCCGCACTCGTAGCAGAACAGCACCAGGTCGTACTGGTCAAAGGTGCGGCACACGGCCCCGAAGTTGGGCAGCGGCAGGGCCACGTCCGGCAGCACGCCCCGGCCGCACTGCTTGGCGGCTTCCAGCGCGATGCGGTTGTAGCGCTCATTCTTCTGCTCCTCTTTTTTGGGGGCGGCCACGCAATACCGGCTGAAGAAGGGCACCACATGGGCGGCCCCCAGTTCCACGCCGTGCTGGATGATCTGCTCCAGCTTGTCCTGTTTGGGGTAACCGGCCAGCAGGGTGACCTCCACGCTGGGCTCGGCGGCGCTGGGGTAGCCCGGCTCTACCGAGAATTCCACGCAGTCATCCCCGAAGCCGGTGATGGTGGCGGTGTATTCCACGGCGCTGCCGTCGCATAGAATGACAGTATCGCCCATGCGGGCACGCATCACGCGGGCCAGATGATGGGCATCGGTGCCGCGCAGCACAGCCGTGCCGTCGGCGATCTCAGTGGTAAAATAACGGTGCGGCATAGTTCCTCCTGAAACGTCCTCGCCCTCTCAGTCGCTAACGCGTCCGCTCTCCCAAGGGGAGAGCCCTTGGCAGTCCACGCAAACTTCATCTCTTTGCCAAGGCCTCCCCCTTTGGGGGAGGTGGCACCGAAGGTGACGGAGAGGGTAAGCCTGCTCTATAATTTCACGCCTTCTTGCAGACGATGCACTCCCAGCCGCGCTTCTCCTTCACTTCCACAACGGCAAGGCCGGCCTTTTCCAGCCCGGCGATCACCTCGTCCTTGCGGCTGTCAATGATGCCGCTGGCAATAAAGGTGGCACCGTCGGCCATCAGGCCGGGCACGGCGGGGGCCAGGCTGAGGATGGCGTTGGCCACGATGTTGGCCGTGATGATGTTGTATTGGCCGCTGGCCTGGTCGGACAGGTCGCCCACCAGCACGGTCAGCTGATCCTGCACGCCGTTCAGGGCAGCGTTCTCCCCGGCGGTGCGCACGGCTACGGGGTCGATGTCCACGCCCTCGGCCACGGCGGCACCCAGCTTCAGGGCTGCAATGGCCAGGATGCCGCTGCCGGTGCCGATGTCCAGCACCCGTTCACCGCCCTGGACCCGCTCGTCCAGCGCTTCCATGCACAGGCTGGTGGTCTCGTGGCCGCCGGTGCCGAAGGCAAGGCCGGGGTCCAGCACCAGCTTGACGCGGTCGGTGTCATACTCCTGCCAGGAGGGCACCACGGCCAGCCGCTTGCCGATCTCCAACGGGTGGTAATACTTGCGCCAGCCGTTCTGCCAGTCCTCCTGCTCCACACCCTCGGTCTCCACGGTGTAGGCGATGCCGGCAGCTTCCATGCGGGCAGAGATCAGGGCCAGGGTCTCCACGGGGGAAGCGCCCGGCTCCAGATACATGTGGATGATGACCCGGTCGCGGGGCTTGTCCAGCAGCTCCTGCTCGATCAGGTCCACATGGGCGATCTCGGCCACCTGCTGCTCGATGTCGCTGTAATCTTCGATATAGATGCCGCCCTCGGCGATCATGGTGGCAACGGCTTCGGCGTTGTCGGCGTCGGACTTGGCCACGGTCAGGCGGATGTCGGTCCATTCCATGGGGAAAACCTCCTTCAAAATGCTGTGTTTCCTTATACTAGTATAGTACCCGATTCCCGTCTGGGATGCAAGCCTTTGGGCAAAATGCCGGAGAAAAGAAAAGATTTTTCAACATAAAGCCGAGGGTTGTGCACGAAAACCAAAAAATGTTCACGCAAAAATACGCAAATAAGGACTTTTGACGCAATTTGATAGATTTATCGCGGAAAGGACTTTCCTTTTTTGCAAAAGTATGTTAATATTCTATTACGGAATTATGGACGGTCTGCAACCAGAGACTGTCTGTAAACACAAACATTTCTTAAGGAGGAATGTGCTTTATGATGAAGTATCTCCAGAAACTGGGCAAAGCACTGATGCTTCCCGTCGCTGTGCTGCCGATCTGCGGCATCCTGATGGGTCTTGGCTATGCCCTCGCTCCGGGCGTTATGGGCGTTCCCGGTGCAGCAACTTCCGGTGCAGCATACACCGTTGGCTTCCTGCTGGTCAAGGCAGGCGGCGCTCTGATCGATAACATGGCATGGCTGTTCGCCATTGGTGCCGCTGTGGGCCTGGCCGACAACGACGGTACCGCAGGTCTGGCCGGTCTGGTCAGCTACCTGATGATGCAGCAGCTGCTGAGCCCCGGCGTGGTGGGCATGGTGCGTACCCTGGAAGAGGGCACCGCTACCTACATCGCCTTCCAGAAGGTGGCCGGCAACTCCTTCATCGGCATCCTGGCCGCTGTTGTGGGTGCTGCCTGCTACAACAAGTTCAAGAACACCCAGCTGCCTGACTGGCTGGCATTCTTCTCCGGCAAGCGCTTCGTTGCCATTGCTACCGGCGTGATCTCCATTCTGGTGTCCGTCGTTCTGCTGTTCGTCTGGCCCGTCATCTTCGGTGCTCTGGTCGCCGTCGGCAACGGCATCGCTGGCATGGACGGCATCGGCGCTGGCATCTACGCCTTCCTGAACCGTCTGCTGATCCCCACCGGTCTGCACCACGCTCTGAACAACGTGTTCTGGTTCGACACCATCGGCCTGGGCGACCTGTCCCACTTCTGGGCAGGCGAGACCAGCGCAGATGTGGGCTGGAGCCTGGGCATGTACATGTCCGGTTTCTTCCCCTGCATGATGTTCGGTATTGCCGGTGCTGCTCTGGCAATGGTCAAGACCGCCAAGAACAAGAAGGCTGCTATCGGTCTGGTTCTGTCCGCTGCCATCTGCGCCTTCGTCTGCGGCGTTACCGAGCCGTTTGAGTTCGGCTTCATGTTCCTGTGCTTCCCCCTGTACATTGTGTACTCTGCCCTGTACGGCATCTTCACCATCATCACCTACTACTCCGGTTTCCGTGCTGGCTTCTGCTTCTCCGCAGGCGCTACCGACCTGGTGTTCTCCGCTTCCCTGCCCGCAGCTGCTAAGACTTGGATGATCATTCCTCTGGGCATCGCAGCATTCCTGGTGTTCTACTTCGTGTTCTACTTCGCCATCACCAAGTTCGACCTGAAGACTCCCGGTCGTGAGGATGACGACGAAGAGGCTGAGAAGAAGGTCGTTCTGGCCAACAACAACTACACCGAAGTCGCTTCTGCTGTTCTGGCTGCTGTCGGCGGCAAGGAGAACGTGAAGGAAGTTGGCTACTGCGCAACCCGCCTGCGCTTTGAGGTGCTCGACAACGCTAAGGTTGACGAGAAGGCTGTCAAGGCTGCCGGTGCTGCCGGTGTCATCCGTCCCAGCAAGAACGCTTGCCAGGTCATCATCGGCACCAAGGTTCAGTTCGTGTACGACGAGCTGAAGAAGATGCTGTAACTGGCACTTCGGTAAAACAAAACAGGCGCGGAGGGCTGGTTGCCTCCGCATGACACCGCCGGGGGCGGGCGCAGAAAGCGCCCGTTCCCGGCGGCTTTTTTGTTCACACAAACTGCTTTTCTTCCAAAATGGAACGTGCTATACTCAGATCAAATAGATGCGGCTTCCCCGCAGGGAGGCGGCCGCTGAGAAGAACGAGGTGTTTTGTATGATCCTTCAGAATGCACTGGTTTATACGCCGCGCCACACCTTTGAGCGCGGTACGCTGTTCATCCGCAACGGGCGCATCGTGCCCTTTGCCGCCCCGGAAGCGGGCGAAGAGGTGATCGACGCCGAGGGCCTGTATGCCCTGCCGGGTCTGGTGGACATCCACTTCCACGGGGCC
Source organism: uncultured Faecalibacterium sp. (assembly GCA_900539945.1). Taxonomy (GTDB): domain Bacteria; phylum Bacillota; class Clostridia; order Oscillospirales; family Ruminococcaceae; genus Faecalibacterium. The sequence continues at coordinate 34,661 of UQDV01000023.1, read as the reverse complement.
ATGGGCAAGGACTTCTGCGACGGCACCGAGGAGGCCATTCAGACGCTGGCCGACTTTGAGGCCAGCAAGGGCGTGCTGGCTATCTGCCCTGCCACCATGACCTACCCGGAAGAGTTTTTGAACCATGTGATGGACGCCGCCGCCGCCCACAAAAACGGCAAGGGCGCAGATCTGGTGGGCATCAACATGGAAGGCCCCTTCATCAGCCCCAAGAAGGTGGGTGCCCAGAACCCGGAGTATGTGCAGGGTGCTGACGCGGGGATGTTCCGCCGCCTGCAGAAGCGTGCGGGCGGCCTGATCAAGCTGGTGGACGTGGCCCCCGAAGAGCCGGGCAACCTGGATTTCATCAAGGAATGCCACAATGAGGTGCGCATCTCCATTGCCCACACCTGCACCGACTACGACACTGCCGTGCAGGCCTTTGAGGCCGGTGCCACCCACATGACCCACCTGTACAACGCCATGCCCGGCATCACCCACCGTGCCCCCGGCCCCATCATTGCGGCACTGGAGCACGGCGCAGAGGTGGAGCTCATCACCGACAACGTGCACATCCACCCGGCCATGGTGCGGTTCACCTTCAACACCTTCGGGGCCGACCATGTGTGCCTGATCGCCGACAGCATGATGGCCTGCGGCCTGCCGGACGGCCAGTACAGTCTGGGCGGACAGGCTGTCACGGTCAAGGGCCCGCGCGCTACCCTGACCGAGCAGCCCGGTACCATTGCCGGCAGCAATACCTGCCTGTACGACTGCATGAAGCGTGCCGTGCTGGAGATGAACGTGCCGCTGGAGAGCGCCGTGCGCGCCGCCAGCGAGAACCCGGCCCGGAGCATCGGCGTGGACAACGACTACGGCAGCCTGGCCGCCGGCCGTTACGGCAACGTGATCCTGGCCGACAAGGAACTGAACATCAAGGCCGTGATCCAGAAAGGGACCCGCATCGTATGAACAAGACCTTTACCTGGCGGCTGCTGACCCCCGGCGAGCTGACCGACGTGTATCTGCAGGAAATGCGCCGCGACTTTCCCGCCGGGGAGCTCAAGCCGCTGAGTATGATCCTGACCAGCGAGGCCGAGGGCCTTGCCCACACCTGGGGCGTGTTTGACGGGGAGACGCTGGCCGCCTACCTGCTCATGGTGCGCCCGGATGGCAGTGCCATCAGTCAGCTGGACTATTTTGCCGTGGTGCCCGCCTACCGCGCGGGCGGCCTTGGCGCAAAGCTGCTGGCAGCCCTGCCGGAGTACGAAGCCGGGGCACAGGCCATCATCATTGAGGCCGAAATGCCCGAAAAGGCTGAGGACGAGGCCATGGCCGTGCGCCGCCTGGGGTTTTACGCCCGGTGCGGTGCCCGCGACACCGGTTACTATGAGCACCTGTTTGATGCGTGGTTCCGCATCCTGGTGCTGCCCTGCCCCGGTGCGCCGGAGCTGAGCGACAAGGACGCGCTGGACGCCCTGGTGAGCTGCTACAAACGCACCATCAGCGAGAGCCAGTGGCGCAAGTATGTGCAGTTCTACGCCCCGGACGGGAGCCTGCGCCTGTAAGGGAGACCCTGGCGCAGGGGTGCAAAGGTGAAACAGCAATTGCTGAAAAGGAGGTTTTTCTTATGACAACAAAAATGACTCGGCGCACGTTTCTGAAGGGGGCTGCGGCTGCTGCGGCAGCAGTGTCCCTGTCTGGCCTGCTGACCGGCTGCGGCGGCGGTGACCAGGAGCTGCCGGACAATGCAGTCCAGCTGGGCGTGTTCAACGTAAGCATTTACGGCCTGAACGTGGACCAGGGCGCAGAGCTGGGCGGCGACGCAGGTGCCATCACCGGCACCGTGAAGATCCGCTTCTCCGACAGCGGCAGCAGCATGCAGGCTGTGCCCTACCAGGGGATGTTCAACGCTACGGTCGGCGGCTCTAACCTGAACCAGGTGGCTCCCACCGGAACCCTGGTGGTCTCCGATGCACTGCTGGGCAAGCCCTTTGCCACCAAGGAAGTGACCCTGAAGCTGAGCTTCCCCGATGTGGCCACTCGGGACGCCTACCAGAGCGGAAAGCCTGCTTACCTGACCATTACCATCAACAACATAACGGGTGTGCTGTACCTGGTAAAACGGGACGGCAGATACGTTGCCACCAAGACGGTCGGCTGATCGGATCAAGAACCCTTTGCCCCGGGCACTCTGAAACGAGTGCCCGGGGCTTTTTGTCGTTCTGCCCAGGGGCAGAAGGATGGTTTTGGGCAGTTTTTCCGGCAATGTAAAGAAATGTGCCACGGTTTTCACCGTCAGTTTACAAGCTCCTTGCAAAAGCCAGGCCCGGCCCCCAAAGTTTTACCTGCATTTTGCCCGCGTATGGTCGCAGCCTCCGGCGGGAATGCGCTACAATAAGGCCGTTCCCAAAGAAGCACAATAAGAGACGCCGGGCGGGTGCCCGGCCCGATCTGGAGGAAAATATTATGAAAAAGATCACGCGTCGTTCGTTCCTGGCTGTCTGCGGCACCGTGGCAGCCGCTGCTGCCCTCACCGCCTGCGGCGGTTCCGCTTCTTCTGCTACGGCATCCACCGCTTCTTCCGCTGCCGGGAGCGCTGCTGCCGGCACCCTGAGCGGCAATGTGGCCACCGGCGGTTCCACTTCCATGAAGAACGTCATCGCTGCCCTGACCGAAGGCTTTGCCGAGGTGGAGCCGGGCGTTACCGTCAGCTATGACCCCACCGGTTCCGGCGCAGGCATCACCGGTGCCACCGACAAGACCCTGGACATCGGCCTGTCCTCCCGTGCCCTGAAGGACGACGAGAAGAACGATGTGGACGGCACCACCGTGGCGCTGGACGGCATCGCCATCATCGTGAATAAGGACAGCAAGGTGGCGGACCTGACCGTGGACCAGCTCAAGCAGATGTTCACCGGCGAGATCACCAACTGGTCTGAGGTCGGCGGCGACGACGGCGAGATCGTGCTGATCGGCCGTGAGGCCGGTTCCGGCACCCGCGACGGCTTCGAGAGCATCGTGGACGTGAAGGACAGCTGCAAGTATGCACAGGAGCTGACCGCTACCGGCGCTGTCATCAGCGCTGTGGAGGCCAACCCTCTGGCCATCGGCTACGCTTCCCTGTCCGCTGTGGGCGACACCGTGGCTATGGTCACCGTGGAGGGCGTGGAGTGCAGCGAGGACACCGTGAAGGACGGCAGCTACAAGATCCAGCGTCCCTTTGTGTTCGTCACCAACAAGAGCGTGACCCTGTCGGAACAGGCCCAGGCCTTTGTGGACTTTGCTGCCAGCAAGGACGCCGCCGACCTCATCCGCACCGCAGGCGCTGTGCCCGTGAACGAGTAAAAGGCGCTCAGAGCCAGCCCGGCTGGGAGTTCCCCCGCGAAATTCGGGGCTTCCAGCTCCCGCCCTATTGCCTACGGCAACAGGGTCCCACCCTCGGATCATTCGCTGGTGAAACTCCCGGCCGAACTGACCCGGTAAACAGGATGGGGACAATGATAAAATTAGCCCACCGCGTTGGCCTGCCGTTTCTGCGAGCCGACGCGGCTTTTATAAAGGTTTTCAGCTATGAACAAAAAATCCTATCTGGCTCGGGTACGGCTGCCCCGCACCCCGGCAGAGTGGCTGGAAGCGATGATGAATTTCATCTTCTTCCTGTGCGGCATGCTGGCGGTGGGCTGCGTGGTGCTCATCACGGTGTACATGGTCCTCTCCGGCGTGCCGGCCATCCACAAGATCGGCCTGTTCCGGTTCCTGCTGGGCACCGAGTGGGCCTCCACCGCCGCCGACCCGAAGTTCGGCATCCTGCCCTTTATCCTGTCCAGTGTGTACGGCACGCTGGGTGCCACCCTCATCGGTGTGCCCATCGGCCTGCTCACGGCGGTGTTCCTGTCCAAGGCGGCCGGCCCGAAGGTGCGCACGGTGGTGGTCACGGCCATTGAGCTGCTGAGCGGCATCCCCAGCGTGGTGTTCGGCCTGCTGGGCATGCAGGTGCTGGTGCCCGCCGTGGCAAAGACCTTTGGCAAGGCGTCCGGTGCCTGCCTGCTGTCGGCCATCGTGGTGCTGTCCATCATGATCCTGCCCAGCATCGTGTCCGTGTCGGTCACGGCCCTCAACGCCGTGCCGCCGGAATATGAGCAGGGCAGCCTGGCCCTGGGTGCCACCGACACCGAGACCTGGTTCAAGATCAGCGTGCCCGCTGCCAAAAGCGGCATTGCCGCCGGCATCGTGCTGGGCATCGGCCGCGCCATCGGCGAGGCCATGGCGGTAATGATGGTGGCCGGCAACAGCCCCAACATGCCGGACAGCGTGTTCCGCAGCGTCACCTTCCTGACCACGGCCATTGCCAAGGAAATGAGCTACGCCGGCGGCCTGCAGCGGCAGGCGCTGTTCAGCATCGCGCTGGTGCTGTTCGGGTTCATCATGATCATCAATGTGGTGCTCAACGTGGTGCTGAAGGGAGGCGACCGCGATGCATAACGGGTTTTCGCCCTCCCGCCGCGCCTGGAACCGTGTGATGACGGTGCTGGTGTGGGCGGCTGCCCTGCTGGTGATGGCGCTGGCGGCGGGCATCATCGGCATGGTGCTGGTGCGCGGTGTGCCGCACATCCGCTGGAACTTCCTCACCACCACGGCCAGCGTGCTGAAAGGCACCGACGGCATCCTGCCGGCCATCCTCAACACGCTGTACGTCATCCTGCTGACCCTGCTCATCGTGCTGCCGCTGGGTGTGGGCGCAGCGGTCTACCTGACCGAATACGCCTCCAACCGCCGTCTGATCGAGGTGATCGAGTTCACCAACGAGACGCTGGCCGGCATCCCCAGCATCCTCTACGGTCTGGTGGGCATGCTGGTGTTCAGCCAGGCCCTGGGCTTCCAGACCTGTCTTTTGTCCGGCAGCCTGACCCTGGTGGTCATGAACCTGCCCACCATCATCCGCACCACCCAGGAATCCCTGAAAACGGTGCCCCAGGGCTACCGCGAGGGTGCGCTGGGCCTGGGGGCCGGCAAGTGGCACATCATCCGCACCATCGTGCTGCCCTGCAGCATGGACGGCATCGTCACCGGCTGCATTCTGGCCGTGGGCCGCATCGTGGGCGAAAGCGCCGCGCTGCTGTTCACCGCCGGTGCGGCAGAGGTGATCGCCAAGGGCGTGGTCAAGGCCTACACCTCCAACGGTGCCACCCTGTCGGTGCTGCTGTACCTGCGTGCCTTTGAGGACGGCGACTTTGCCTCGGCCTGGGCCATCGGTGCCGTGCTGCTGGTGCTGGTGCTGGTCATCAATCTGGCGGCCCGGCTGGCCAAAGCAAAACTGAAACAGAAGCAGTAAAAATAAAGAGGTATGCTATGGAAAGCACAACGATGCCGGTGATCTCGGCAAAAAACCTGAACCTCTGGTACGGCGACTTCAAGGCGCTGAAACATATCTCGCTGGACGTGGGCGAGCGGGAGATCACGGCCCTCATCGGCCCCTCCGGCTGCGGCAAGTCCACCTTCCTGAAAACGCTCAACCGCATGAACGACCTTGTGCCGGGCGTGCGCATCGAGGGGGATGTCCGCCTCAAGGGGCAGGACATCTTTGCCCGGGACATGGAGCTCACCGACCTGCGCCGCCGGGTGGGTATGGTGTTCCAGAAAGCAAACCCCTTCCCCATGAGCATCTACGACAACATCACCTACGGCCCCAGGCTCCACGGGGTCCGCAATAAGGCAGAGCTGGATGAGCTGGTGGAAAGCTCCCTGCGGGGGGCGGCCCTGTGGGACGAGGTGAAAGATCGCCTGAAAAAGAGCGCCCTGGGCCTGTCCGGCGGCCAGCAGCAGCGCCTGTGCATCGCCCGCGCCCTGGCGGTCAAGCCCGAAGTGCTGCTGATGGACGAGCCCACCAGCGCCCTGGACCCCGGCTCCACCATGAAGGTGGAAGAGCTGATGAGCGAGCTGAAAAAGAACTACACGGTGGTCATCGTCACCCACAACATGCAGCAGGCTGCCCGTATCAGCGACCGCACGGCCTTCTTCCTGCTGGGCGAGCTGGTGGAGGTGGGCCCCACCAACCAGATCTTCAGCGCCCCGCAGGACAAGCGCACCGAGGATTACATCTCCGGCCGGTTCGGTTAAATCGAGGAGGAAAGACCAATGAGCATCCGCAAACAGTACGACACCGATCTGGAAGCCCTCAAGGCGGCGCTGGTGGAAATGGGCAGCAACTCTGCCGAGGCCGTGGAGGCCGCTCTCGAAGCACTGTGCACCGCCGATGCCGAAGCCGCCCAGAAGATCGTGAAGGACGACAGCCGCATCAACAACATGGAGCGGGACATCGAGCACCGCTGCATGACCCTGCTGCTGCGCCAGCAGCCGGTGGCCGGTGACCTGCGCCGCATCTCCACCGCCATGAAGGTGGTCACCGACATTGAGCGCATCGGCGACCATGCTTCGGACATTGCCGAGATCATCCCGCATCTGGTCACCGTGCGCAAGGAGGGCGACCCGGCGGTGAGCCAGGCCATTGCCATGGGCCGCAAGGCATACCAGATGATCCAGGACGCCATGGCGGCACTGACCGTGGAAGACGAGCTGGCCGCCCGCAAGGTCATTGCGGCCGACGACGCCGTGGACTTTGACTTCAATGCCATCAAGCACACCCTCGCGCAGGAGATCGCAGCCGACCCCGCTAAGGTGGACGCTGCGCTGGACCTGCTGATGGTGATCAAATATCTGGAACGCATCGGCGACCACGCGGTGAACGTGGCCGAGTGGGTGCAGTTCGTGCGCACCGGCCGTTACAAGGACGAGAGCATGTTTTGATCAAGCGATTTTCCTCATTTTCTTCCAGATGGGCCGCGCTGTGCAGTTCGTGCACAGGCGGCCCTTTTTGCTGAGGAAAATAATTCAAAAATTTTTATCATTTCGTGCAATCTTCCGGGACCGTGTTTCGTATACGAAGTGTAAGGGCCTTCAAGCAAGACCTGCAGTTCCCGTGCGGCGGGTGTCCGGCTTCCCCCAGTCCCCGCCCGCCGCACCGTTACAGAGGAGATCCAGATGATGCAGACCAAGAACGAGATGCTGGAGAGCCGCACGGAAGCCGTCAGCCGCGACGCGCTGGTGCGGGCGGCTCTGCAGGAGATCACCCAGAATTACCGCGAGGCCAGCCTGTCCAACGTGGCGCGGGCCTATGGCGTTTCGCTGGCATACGTCAGCGAGTGCGTGCGTGCGCAGACCGGCAAGACCTACAAGGAGCTGCTGCAGAGACACCGCATGGAGACGGCGGCCCGCCTGCTGCGCCGCAGCGATCTGAACATCCAGCAGATCATTGCCCAGGTGGGTTACGAGAACACCAGCTATTTTTATCGTCTGTTCCACGAGCGCTACGGCCTGAGCCCCCGTGAGTACCGTCAGGTGCGCGCAGTCCGCAGCCGGACCACGGCCTGAGCATTCCAGGCAAGAGAATCACTTCCCCCCCCCTGAGCAGGGCACCGGTGTGAGACGCACGGTGCCCTGCTTTTTTGCAGTTGTGCCGATGCACAAAAAACTGGTGTTTTCTGGCAGGATGTAGTATAATAACAAGTGCAACAAAGCGGTGCCGCGCCTTCCTTGCGGAGAATATGCGGCAGGATAAGAGGGTGTAAACAGATGTTTCGTGGAGCAGTGAGAGGAGATCTGCCGCAGATCCTGCAGATCTATGCCCATGCGCGGGAAGCCATGGCGGCTTCGGGCAACCCCACCCAGTGGGGCGACAACTTTCCCCCGCAGGAGCTTCTGGAGGAGGACATCGACTCCAACCGGCTGTTCGTGGATGTGGTCAACGGCCAGCTGCTGGGCGTGTTCGCCTTCATTCTGGGGGCGGACCCCACCTATCAGGTGATCGAGGGCGGTGCATGGCTGAACGATGCCCTGCCCTATGGCACCATCCACCGGCTGGCATCCTCCGGCAAGAGCAAGGGGGTGGCTTCGGCGGTCATTGAGTGGTGTCTGGAGCACTGCCAGAGTCTTCGGGCGGATACCCATGCCGACAACCAGATCATGCAGCATCTGCTGGAGGCCAATGGCTTTGTCCGCTGCGGCATCATCCATGTGGCGGACGGAACGCCCCGCATCGCCTACCAGAAGCTGGCCCTGACCCAGCAGCACAGCTGAGCCAAAAACACAGCATAGCACCCTTTGCCCCGAGGGCCCGGCCCCGGGGCAGGGGGTGCTTTTTTGTTGTCAAAACCGCAAAACTGTATTTTATAAAAATACAGTTTTCGGGGCGAAAAAATAAAAGTTCACAAAAATTGGAAAATGAGAGAGAAAAATACCTGGAAATACTTCCTCTTTTGGACCGTCTGTGCTATAATGACACTTGTTCTTGGGTAAGAGACAGAAAACTGTACGCATGAGGCGTACAGCATAAAGAGGAGTGTTATCATATTATGAAGACCCTGAAAGCTGCTGTTGCAAAATACAACGGCATCAGTCTGATCCTGCGCATCCTCGTCGGCCTGGCAGTCGGCGTGGTGCTGGCACTGGTGGCCCCGGGTGCCGGTTGGGTGGCTGAGTTCGGTAGCCTGTTCGTCGGCGCATTGAAGGGCATTGCCCCGGTGCTGGTGTTCGTGATCGTGGCAAGCGCCCTGGCACAGGGTTCTTCCAGGCTGGACCGCTGCTTTGGCACGGTGATCTGGCTGTACATGCTCACCACCTTCCTGGCCGCTGCCATTGCGGTGATGACCAGCTTCCTGTTCCCGGTTACGGTGGTGCTGGCAGACGCTGCCCAGTCCGACGTGATCCCCCAGGGTCTGGGCGAAGTGATGAGCACCCTGCTCACCAACTTTGTGGCCAACCCCGTGGCGGCCATCATGAACGGCAACTACATCGGCATCCTGTTCTGGGCCTGCATGTTCGGCATTGCCATGAAGGGCATCGGCTCTGAGAGCACCAAGACCTTTATGGCCAACACCGCCGATGCGGTGTCCCAGATCGTGCGCTGGATCATCAATCTGGCACCCTTCGGCATCATGGGTCTGGTGTACACCAACGTTTCCGGCAACGGCCTGGCCATCTTTACCCAGTACGGCAAGCTGCTGGCCCTGCTGGTGGGCACCATGCTGTTCATGGCCCTCATCGTTTCGCCGTTCATCATGTTCATCTACCTGCACTGCAACCCGTACCCGCTGGTGTTCCGCTGCCTGAAGGAGTCCGGCCTGACCGCCTTCTTCACCCGCAGCTCCGCCGCCAACATCCCTGTGAATATGGCCCTGTGTGAGAAGCTGGGGCTGGATAAGGACATGTATTCCGTGTCCATCCCGCTGGGTGCCACCATCAACATGGACGGTGCCGCCATCACCATCACCATCATGACGCTGGCCGCCGCCAACACGCTGGGCATTCAGGTGTCCCTGCCGGCCGCCATCGTGCTGAGCGCCATGAGCGCTCTGGGTGCCTGCGGTGCTTCCGGCGTGGCCGGCGGCTCCCTGCTGCTGATCCCCATGGCCTGCTCCCTGTTCGGCATCTCCAACGACGTGGCTATGCAGATGGTAGGCGTGGGCTTTATCATCGGCGTGGTGCAGGACTCGGTGGAAACGGCCCTGAACTCTGCCGGTGACGTGGAATTTGCCGCCACCGCAGAGTATCACCAGTGGCGCAAGCAGGGCAAGGCTCTGCCGGGGTTCCTGGCTCAGTGAGAAAACCTAAATTTTAAAAAATGCGAACGACCGCTGTCCTCGTTGCGAGGGCGGCGGCCGTTTTTTGCGTGTAAAATTTGAAAATCAATAACGATTGGGGTTATCCGTCTGGCAAAGAAGATAGTCGATGCTCACGTTGTACAACAAAGCAAGAGAAACCAGCAATTCTGCTGTGAGCTGTTGAATGCCTGTCTCGATGTAGCTGTACTTCCGCTGTGTGATACCGATTTGGTCAGCAACCATCTGTTGCGTAAGGTCGTGATCTTCTCGTAAGTCTTTGAGTCTGTTCTTCATGGCTGTTGCCCTCCTTACTATTAAGGATAGGCAAGAAGAATTTTTCTATTGACTAATAGATAAATATTATCTATAATACAAATATGCAATAAAAATACGGCTTTTGGCGAGAGAGGAACTGCAAATGGTCGTAAAGTCGGAATCTGTGATGGGAGAGATCCTGAAAAAACTTCCGTGTGAGCCGCCAGAGATAGGCGGAATTCTTGGCGGAAAAAATGGAGTGGTCACATGCCATGTCTTGGACTACGGAAAGACGGGCGGTTCTCCGTGCAGTTATACGCCAAATATTGCGTATTTGAACCGGAAGATCGAGGAATGGTTCAAAGATGGAATTGAATTTATGGGCATCTTTCATGTGCATTTTGGTGGAGCAGAGAGTCTTTCGCCGGGTGACAAATTGTACATCGGCCAGATTTTGGAAGCAATGCCAGAAGAAATAACTTGTTTGTATTTTCCGGTCGTTAAAATGCCTGAGCGGGAAATGGTAGTCTATCGGGCATCGAACGATCATGGGAAAATCAAAATAGAAAAAGAGCCAATCTTATATCAGGGAGGAATTGACGATGGAAAAAGTTGATACCCGGAACAAGCGCATGATCGTGCTGCCGGAGGGCTGCTTCTGTGGAAACTGCATGGAGTGTATCTATGCTGACCGGAGTGACTGGAACGGGGATAGGGTTTACTGCCGCTGCCAGAAAGGCTGGACCCACGGCTACAACCGCCCGGAAGATCGGAACGGCTGCATCTGGTTTGAAGAACGCTAAGAAAGTGATGGACCTGTAGTAAAGGAGCAGATCGGCCATCAGGATCAGTGTGGAACAATGAACTCACCGGATCTGCTCTTTAAAAGCTGCAAAGTGCGGCTTGCTTTGGGGAAGGCTGCACTGGAATGAATCCAGAAAACGGAGGAATAGAAAATGGATCAGTTGGTGGTATTGATCGTGATTCTGCTGATCGGCGCATGGTTTTCCTGGCGGGATATCAGCAATGGCCGGGGATGGATGTGCCGATTCCTTTCGGCAGAAACACTGCAGTCGCTGAATTCGGACGGCGGGCAGGTGAAAAAAGCACTCCTGTCGGTGGTTGTGGGCTATGCAACTATCTGCGTAACCATCGTTAAGTGGCTGTTTTTGCTGGCAATTCGGTTGACAGATGGATTCTGAGCAATGGTACAGATGAAATAAAGCAACAGCCGTCTGCTTTCTTCAAAAAGAGGGCAGGCGGCTGTTGCTTTTAAAGGGAGGATGGAAAAATGTATTTAACGATGTTGATAGCGGGTTTTGTGATCGCATGCATTTGTCCGCCGATCGGCTGTCTGATCATTGCTGTGGATGCATACATGGTAGCGGCGGCGTATCCGATCCTTGTCGGGATCCTATGCGGAGTGGCATATCTTGCAATGAGTGCATGGATGATCTACAGCTGATTTGGAGGAAAGATCAATGGGATATTATAATCAGGCTCTGACCGATTATGTCGGAAAAATCTGCGATGTAGAAAGGGAACTCTATACGACACAGCGGTTGATCGCCAATCTGGACTACCAGATGCAGCGGCTTGGACACCCAAGGGAAGTCGATCCTCCAGAACCGACAGACGGCGGAAATCCGTTCGTTCAAAACGGCGGCTGGTATATGGTTTTTCTTCTGGGGATCCCCATCTCTGGTGTTGTTCGAAGCATCTCGTTGGGCATTGTTATTGCGATCGCTCTCGGTGTGTTCGGAACGGTCTGGGGAAACATCTACCAGCGTGCTGCGGATAGGGAAATACGCAACGAAAAATGGGCAAAGTATGATAGTGCCGTGGCTGCAGACAAAAAGAGAGTAGAAAAAGAACGTGCTTACAGGAAACAGCTCCAGAGTGAAAAGGAACTGCTGCTGCAGCAGCAGGCAAAACTGGAGCAGGCCCGGGCAAGACTGTATTCCCGCGGAACGATCCACGAAGCCTACAGAAGCCTGATCCCCATGGCGTGTTTCCACCACTATCTCTCAACGGGCATTACGAACACACTGGAAGGAAAGAAAGGCTGCTATGACCGGTTTGATGAGGATTCGTGGAGGCACGCTGTCCTTACAAATTTACAGCAGGCAGTACGAGAACTGCGAAAGCTGCAGCAGGTCAATCAGGGCCTTTATGAATGCCTGAACCAGAGCAATCATACCCTGAACCGCATTGAGCAGGGAAACCAGAGGATCTATGGGCAGCTGGACGCTGTGAGGACAAATACCGAACTGACCGCATATAATAGCCGGGTATCGGCACTTGCGAACAGTGCGATGACCTATATGTATTACGACAGAAATTATCGCTGATGCGCTTTCCCGAAAAGGCCTTAGTCCATAAACCCTGCCTTTTCCAGGGCCGTGAGGATCAGGGGGATCAGCACCAGCTGGGCCAGGATGCCCGGCACGGCGGTAAGCAATGCACCGGACAAAAAGGCCTGGAAGGGGAAACTGCCTCCGGTGAGGCCTGCCAGCACGAAGCGCACAGCACCCCACACCAGACGCCCCGCCACCATGGCGGTGACAAGGGCGGCGTACATCATGGGCAGGGTGTGCTTCACTCTGCGCCAGACAAGGCCGGACACAAGGCCGTAGGCGGCCAGCTCAAAGGCCATGGAGACGGCGATGGGAAACATCGGCGGCATGCCGAACAGCACCGAGCGCAGTAGCGGAGCCACAAAGCCCACGGCCAGCCCCCAGGGGCCGCCCAGCACAAAGCCGCACAGCAGAATGGGAAAATGCATGGGGCACAGCATGTTGCCCACCTGCGGCACATGGCCGGTGACCATGGGCAGCAGGAAGGCCAGCGCAAGGAACAATGCCGCCAGCACGATGCGGCGGGCGGGCGAAACAGTCTTGGTGTTCATGAAAAAGTCCTCCTTTGCACAAAAAAGGGGCCTGCTCCCGGCATTCCGGCCGGAAACAGACCCCTTCGTGGCGTCTTTTGAAAAAATACTCTGGACGAAAATATCCTCCGCATGGAGAAAACGGACTTCTGCCCGCACACCCGGCTCCGTGCCGGATTTTGACAAAATTATAGCAAATGCCCCGGCGGCTGTCAAGATGCGGCAAACGACCCGCAAATTGACCAAAAAGCGGAACTTTTCGGGCAAGATTTCCCCGTGTATGTACATTTTGCATGAAGGAACTTGACCTTTTTGCATAGAATAGCTAATATAAACTTGAAAAAGAGCGCACTGCTGGGACACACCTGTCCGGCAGGGCGTAAAACGGCTTTTTTGGAACGCTTGCAAATCTGAGGTTCATACGGGAGGACCATCATGACAAATGCAGAAAAACTTACCCTGGCAAAGCACGCCTGTCACATCCGCATGGGCGTGATCGAGGGCACGCACAGCGCAAAGTGCGGTCATCCGGGCGGCAGTCTGGACATCGCCGAGCTGCTGAGCTACCTCTATTTCGTGGAAATGAACATCGACCCGAAGGATCCCAAGATGGCCGACCGCGACCGTCTGGTGCTGTCCAAGGGCCATGCCGCTCCGGCACTGTACGCTGCTCTGGCAGAGCGCGGCTACTTCCCGGTGGAGGACCTCAAGACCCTGCGCAAGATCGGCAGCTACCTGCAGGGCCACCCCAACATGAACGAGACGCCGGGTGTGGACATGTCCACCGGCAGTCTGGGCCAGGGCATCTCTGCAGCCTGCGGCATGGCACTGGGTGCCAAGCACGCAGGCAAGCCCATCAACGTGTTTGCCATCGTGGGTGACGGCGAGGTGGAAGAGGGTGAGTGCTGGGAGGCCTTTATGTTTGCCGCCCACTACGGCCTGAGCAACCTGTGCGTGTTCTTGGACCGCAACCGCCTGCAGATCGACGGCTCCACCGAGACGGTCATGAGCAGCGAGCCGCTGGAAGAGAAGATGAAGGCCTTCAACTTCAACGTGCGGACCATCAATGGCCACGACTATGACCAGATCGAGGCCGCCATCCAGGCTTTCCATGCCGAGAACGACAAGCCCACCTGCATCATCATGGACACCACCAAGGGCAAGGGCGTTTCCTTTATGAGCAACTCCGTGGACTGGCACGGCAAGGGCCCCAACGACGACGAATACAAGGTCGCTATGGAAGAACTGAACGCCGCCTACGCCGCGCTGGAACAGGAGGAGAAGTAAGATGGCAGACGTGAAAAAGATCGCTACCCGTGAAAGCTACGGCAACACCCTGAAGGAGCTGGCCGCTGAGGGCCACGACGACCTGGTGGTGCTGGACGCTGACCTGGCTGCCGCCACCAAGACCGGCATGTTCCGCAAGGCTTACCCGGACCGCCACTTTGACTGCGGCATTGCCGAGGGCAACATGATGGGTGTGGCCGCCGGCCTGTCCACCATGGGCTATGTGCCTTTTGTTTCCAGCTTTGCCATGTTTGCCGCCGGCCGTGCCTTTGAGCAGGTGCGCAACTCCATCGGCTACCCCCACCTGAACGTGAAGATCGGTGCCACCCACGGCGGCATCTCGGTGGGTGAGGACGGTGCATCCCATCAGTGCTGCGAGGACTTTGCCCTCATGCGCAGCATCCCCGGTATGACCGTCATCTGCCCCGCCGATGACGTGGAGGCCCGCGCCGCTGTGCGTGCCGCCTACGCCATGGAAGGCCCGGTCTACCTGCGCTTCGGCCGTCTGGCGGTGCCCGTGTTCCACGATGCCGACAACTACCACTTTGAGATCGGCAAGGGCGAGCAGATCACCGAGGGCAATGACATTGCCATCATCGCCACCGGCCTGATGGTCAACGAGGCCCGCATCGCTGCCGAGCAGCTGGCCGCCGAGGGCATCCATGCCCGCGTGATCAACATCCACACCATCAAGCCGCTGGACGAGGAGATCGTCCTGAAGGCGGCCAAAGAGTGCGGCAAGGTGATCACCGCCGAGGAGCACAACGTCATCGGCGGTCTGGGCGAAGCCGTGTGCGCCGTCCTGTCCGAGAAGCTGCCCACCCCCGTGCGCCGCGTGGGCGTGCAGGATGTGTTCGGCTGCTCCGGCCCCGCATGGGACCTGCTGGCAAAGTACGGCCTGGATGCTGCCACCATCTGCAAGACCGCACATGAGATGCTGAACAAGTAAAACCGATTTTGCAGCGCGCTGCCGTGCCTGAGTGCCCGGCGGCGCGTTTTTGTGTGACCCGGTCACGGAAAAACATGCGGCATCCGGGGTATACTGATGCTGTCAGAAAAAACAAACACCTTTTACGGAGGGATAAAATATGGCAGTTGTGACCATTACGACCGAAAACTTTGCGCAGGAAGTGCTGCACAGCGACAAGCCGGTGCTGCTGGACTTCTGGGCCAGCTGGTGCGGCCCCTGCCGCATGCTCAGCCCCATCGTGGATGAGGTGGCCGAAGAGCGCACCGACGTCAAGGTGGGCAAGGTGAATGTGGACGAGCAGCCGGACCTGGCGGCACAGTTCGGGGTGATGAGCATCCCCACCCTGCTGGTGTTCGAGCAGGGCAAGCTGGTGCGTCAGGCCGTGGGTGCCCGCCCCAAGGCCGGTGTACTGGAGCTGCTGGGTTAAGATGTGCTGACAGAGCCATCCGCAGGAGACTGCGGGTGGCTTTTTTGTGTTCGCCCGCCGTCAACTCTTGCGGCCCGGCGGTGAAACATTTTCGCCTTTCTGTACAAACGCACCGAAAAAATGTAAGATGGAGCTGCAAACACTGTCACTTTCCTGCTTTACAACTTTACCAAGATAAAGTAAAATAAAGACAGAACACACCCGGGTGTGCCCATTGTGTGCGGAAGGTGCCGCACCCACCGGCCGGGAGGACCGGTGCAGGATGGTGTAAGAAGAACAGGGGGGAACCGACATGGAATTTGATCTTTCGACGCTGCAGCCCAAGGAGCGTGCCTCCTTTGCACTGCGGGCGCTGTACGAGGCCGCAGGGTGCCGCAAGTACCACATGGGCCGGTTTGAGGAGTACAGCCTGTATCAGGCCAACCGCAGCTTTCTTTCGTCGGAACAGGTCATCACCTTCACCGACCTGGACGGCCGTCTGCTGGCTCTCAAGCCGGACGTGACCCTCTCCATTGCCAAAACGGCGCAGCCCGCCCCCGGCGAGACGCTGCGCTACTACTACCACGAAAACGTCTACCGCCCCTCGGCAGAGAGCCACACCTTCAAGGAGATCGGCCAGATGGGTCTGGAATTTCTGGGCGGTGTGGGCGAAGCGGAAGTGCAGCAGGCCGTGTGTCTTGCGGCACAGTCGCTGGGGCAGCTGGGCACCGACTGGGTGCTGGAAGTGAGCCACATGGGCTATCTGTTCGGCCTGCTTGATGCTTTGCAGGTGCCGGAGGACGCCCGCGCGGGCCTGCTGCGCAAGCTGGGCCAGAAAAACGCCCACGAGCTGCGGGCCGCTGCCCTCGCCGCCGGGCTGGACGAGGACGCCGCCGACACCCTGTGCCGGGTGCTGACCCTCTGCGGCGGCTACGCCGACACCCTGCCCCGTGCCGAAGCCCTGTGCCGCAACGACGCCATGCGGGCCGCGGTGGCAGAGCTGCAGGGGCTGGCCGGGCCGCTGGAACAGGCGGGCGGTGCCATCCGGCTGGACCTGACCCTGGCCGGTGAGATGGAATACTACAACGGCCTTGTTTTTCAAGGCTACCTCAAAGCCCTGCCCCGCCCCCTGCTCAAGGGCGGCCGGTACGACCTGCTGATGCAGCAGTTCACCCCCGGGGCCGGTGCCATTGGCTTTGCGGTCTATCTGGACGAGCTGGACCGCCTGAGCGCTCCCCTGCCGCCGGTGCAGAAGAACAGCACCGACAAGGTGATGCTGAACGTGGCCCTGCCCAAGGGCCGTCTGGGCGACAAGGTCTACAATCTGCTGGCCGGCATCGGCTACGGCTGCCCGGAGGACTACAACGCCACCCGCAAGCTGGTGGTGGAGAACCCGGCGGCCGGCATCCGCTACTTCCTCGTCAAGCCCAGCGATGTGGCCATCTACGTCGAACACGGTGCGGCGGATGTGGGCATCGTGGGCAAGGACATCCTCACCGAGGCGGAAGCCGACGTGTACGAGCTGCTGGACACCGGCCTTGGCAAATGCCGCATGTGCGTGGCGGCCCCGGCCGATTATCAGGACGACCCCGGCCGACCGGTGCGGGTAGCCACCAAATTCGTCAACATTGCAAAAGCCTACTACGCCTCGCAGGGGCGGGACATCGACATCATCAAGCTGAACGGCTCCATCGAGCTGGCCCCGATCCTGGGCCTGTCGGATGTCATTGTGGATATCGTGGAGACCGGCACCACCCTGCGGGAGAACGGCCTGAAGGTGGTCACCGAATTTTTGCCCATCTCGGCCCGGTTCATTGCCAACAAGGCGAGCTACCAGTTCAAGCACGCTGAAATGGACACCATGCTGGAAAAGCTGCGGGCGCAGCTGCAGAACAAGGAGGAAGCAAGATGATCAAGCTGTACAACTTCGACGAGCTGAAGCCCGAAGAGATCCTGAACCGTGACATCCGCGCCGAGAAGAACGTGGAGGACGTGGTGGACGGCATCATTGCCGATGTGCGTGCCCGGGGCGACGAGGCCCTGAAGGACTACGCCCTGAAATTTGACGGGGCTGTCATTGAAAACCTGCAGGTCACACAGGAAGAGATCGACGAGGCCTTTGCGGGCATGGACCCCTATTTCCTTGAGACCCTGCGGCAGGCGGCGGCCAACATCGAGAACTTCCACCGCCAGCAGGTGCACAAGAACTTTGTGGTGAACGACAAGCCCGGCATCGTGCTGGGGCAGAAATACACCCCCATTGAAAAGGCGGGCGTGTATGTGCCCGGCGGCACGGCGGCTTACCCCTCCACCGTGCTCATGGACGTCATCCCCGCCAAGGTGGCAGGCGTGGCCGAGATCGTCATGACCACCCCCGCCGGGAAGGACGGCAAGGTGAACCCGGTCATTCTGGCCGCCGCCGCCACGGCAGGCGTGACCAAAATTTTCAAGACCGGCGGCGCCCAGGCTGTGGCGGCGCTGGCCTACGGCACCCAGAGCATCCCTGCCGTGGACAAGATCGTGGGCCCCGGCAACATCTATGTGGCTGCCGCCAAGCGCAAGGTGTTCGGCAAGGTGGGCATTGATATGATCGCAGGCCCCAGCGAGATTCTGGTGCTGGCCGACGGCGGCTGCAACCCCGCCTGGGTGGCCGCCGACCTGCTGAGCCAGGCCGAGCACGACAAGCTGGCCAGCCCCGTGCTGGTCACCGACAGCGCCGACCTCGCCAAGGCCGTGCAGGCCGAGCTGGAAGTGCAGATCCCTCAGCTGCCCCGCGCCGCCATCGCCCGCGCCAGCGTGGACGACAACGGCAAGATCATCGTCTGCACCGACCTGCACAAGGCCATCGAAGCCTGCAACATCATCGCCCCGGAGCATCTGGAAGTGTGCGTGGAGGACCCCTTCGGCGTGCTGAACGAGATCCGCAACGCTGGCAGCATCTTCCTGGGCCGCAACGTGCCGGAGGCACTGGGCGATTACTTCGCCGGCCCCAACCACACCCTGCCCACCAGCGGCACGGCCCGCTTCTCCAGCCCGCTGGGCGTGGACGACTTCGTCAAGAAGTCCAGCTTCCTCTACTACACCCGCGAGGCACTGGGCGAAGTGGCCCCCCGCATTGCCGACTTTGCGGAGCGCGAGGGCCTGCACGCCCACGCAAAGAGCGTGACCATCCGGTACGAGAAGTAAAAGAGGCGAGGTTGTTCGCCATAACAGAATAGACCTGAGGAAACCATTATGAGCCGTTTTCTTTCCCCCACCCTGTCTGCTGTCACCCCCTATACGCCGGGCGAACAGCCGCAGGACCAGCAGTACATCAAACTGAACACCAACGAAAGCCCTTATCTGCCGTCCCCGGCGGTGGTGGCGGCGGTGAGTGAAGCCGAGGTGGAAAAGCTCCGCCTTTACTCCGACCCCGCCTGTGCCGACCTGCTGCGGGCAGCGGCGGCCCATTTTGGCCTGCAGCCGGATCAGATCATGCCCGGCAACGGCAGCGACGAGAACCTGTTCTTTGCGCTGCGGGCCTTCTGCGACGAACAGCACCCGCTGGCCTATGCCGACATCACCTATGGCTGCTACGGCGTGTGGTGCGGGCTGCTGCACATCCCCAGCCACATCATCCCGCTGAAGGATGATTTCACGCTGGACCCGAAGGACTACTACGGCCTGCACCAGACCATCGTCATCGCCAACCCCAACGCCCCCACCGGCCTTGCCCTGCCGCGCAGCGCCATCGAGGGCATCCTGCAGGCCAACCCCGACAACGTGGTCATCGTGGACGAGGCCTATGTGGACTTTGGCGGCGAGAGCTGCGTGCCCCTCATCGACCGGTACGAGAACCTGCTGGTGGTGCAGACCTTCTCCAAGTCCCGCCAGCTGGCCGGTGCCCGGCTGGGGCTGGCCATGGGTAATGCAAAACTCATCGCCGACCTGAACCGGGTGAAGTTCAGCCTGAACCCCTACAACATCAACCGCCTGACCCTGAAGGCCGGGCAGGCCGCGCTGGAAGATACGGCCTACTTTGACCGCACCCGTGCCGCCATCGTGGACACCCGCAGCTGGACGAAGCAGCAGCTGGAAGCCCGCGGCTTTGCAGTGCTGGACAGCCGGTCCAACTTCCTGTTTGCGAGTACGGACCGGAGAGACGGAGGAACGCTATACAAAGAGTTGAAGAAAAACGGCATTCTGGTGCGGCATTTTGACGCACCCCGCATCGCCAACTGGCTGCGCATCACCATCGGCACGCCGGAGCAGATGCAGGCCCTTGTGGAAACACTGGACAAAATTCTGGAGGAATGAACCATGGAAAACCGGATGATCTCTCTGGAACGCAACACCAATGAGACCCAGATCGACCTGACGCTGGATCTGGACGGCTCCGGCCGTTACGAGATCGACACGGGGTGCGGCTTCCTGAACCACATGCTGGAGCTGTTTGCCCGGCACGGCCGGTTCGATCTGGTGCTCACCTGCCACGGGGACGTGGAGGTGGACTACCACCACACCACCGAGGATGTGGGCATCGCGCTGGGGCAGGCGTTTGCCCGGGCGCTGGGCGATATGCGCGGCATCCAGCGCTACGGCAGCTTCCACCTGCCCATGGACGAAGCGCTGATCCTGTGCGCGGTGGACCTGTCCGGCCGCTGCACCCTGAACTGGGACATCCACTGCACCACCGAGAAGGTGGGCGATTTTGACGTGGAGTGCGCCAAGGAATTCTGGCTGGGCTTTGCCCGCAGCGTGCCCGCCACCGTCCACTTTGTACAATTTGCGGGCGAAAATACTCACCACATCCTCGAAGCCTGCTTCAAGGGGGCCGGACATGCGCTGGGTGCGGCGGTGAAGATCGACGAAGCCCACAAGGACGAGATCCCCTCCACGAAAGGACTGCTGGTATGATCGCGATCATGGATTACGGCGTGGGCAACCTGTTCAGCCTGAAATCCAGCCTTGCACAGCTGGGGCAGGACACGGTGGTCACCGCCGACCCCGATACCATCCGCAAAGCCGACCGGCTCATCCTGCCCGGCGTGGGTGCCTTTGGCGACGCCATGGACAAGCTGGTGGCCACCGGCCTTGTGCCGGTCATCCGGGCCGAGGCGGAAAAAAAGCCGCTGCTGGGCATCTGCCTGGGCATGCAGCTGCTGTTTGAAAAAAGCTATGAGTACGGCGAACACGCGGGCCTGGGATTTATCCAGGGCGAGGTGTGCCCGCTGGAGCCGGACCTGACGGACAAGAGCCTGAAGGTGCCGCAGATCGGCTGGAACGCACTGCACATCGTGAAAGACGACCCGCTGTTCCAGTATATCCGCGAGGGCGAGTATGTATATTACGTCCACAGCTATTACGGCAAGAACTGTACCGAGAGTACACTGGCGACCAGCGAGTATTCCATCCCGGTCACCGGCGCGGTACGGGCGGGCAAGGTGTACGGCACCCAGTTCCACCCGGAAAAGAGCGGCGACACCGGCCTGCGCATCCTGAAAGCGTTTGCGGAGTTGTAAGGAGAATATGATGCAACTGTTTCCAGCCATTGATCTGCGCGGCGGCAAGGTGGTGCGCCTGACCCAGGGCGACTACAGCCGCATGACCGTATACGGCGAGGATCCCTGTGCCCAGGCACGGCAGTTCTTGACCGCAGGCGCAAAGAACCTCCACGTTGTCGACCTGGACGGCGCGAAGGACGGCACCCTTTCCAACTACGACACCATTGCCGCACTGGCCAAACAGGGCGGTCTGTACATCGAGGTTGGCGGCGGCATCCGCACCGAGGAGCGCATTGAAAACTATCTTTCCCTCGGCGTGGGGCGCTGCATCCTGGGCAGTGTGGCGGTGACGGACTTTGCGTTCACCGCCCGGATGCTGCAAAAATACGGCGACGGGATCGCCGTGGGCGTGGATGCCAAGGACGGCTATGTGGCCATCCACGGCTGGAAAGAGGTCAGCGCCGAGCCGGGCGTGGACTTCTGCAGGCGGCTGGCAGACGCCGGGTGCACCGCCATCATCTACACCGATATCGCCTGCGACGGTGCCATGCAGGGCACCAATCTGGCCCTGTACCGCCAGCTGGCAGCAGAGGTGCCCGGCGTGGCCTTTACGGCCAGCGGCGGCATCTCGTCCGAGGCGGAGCTGCTGGAACTGAAAGAGATGGGCACCGCAGCCGCGATTCTGGGCAAGAGCCTGTACACCGGCGCACTGGACCTTGAACGCTGCGTACAACTGGTACAGGATTGAACGGAGGGGAAACCGATATGATCACAAAACGCATCATCCCCTGCCTGGACGTGCGCAGCGGGCGCGTGGTCAAGGGCACGAACTTTGAGGGCATCCGGGATGTGGCCGATCCCGTGGAGATGGCCCGGATGTACAATGCGGCCGGGGCCGACGAGCTGGTGTTCTACGACATCACCGCCAGCTTTGAGGGCCGCGCCCTCTTCACCGACATCCTCACCCGGGTGGCCAGCGAGGTATTCATCCCGCTCACCGTGGGCGGCGGCATCAACACGCTGGAGGACTTTGACCGGGTGCTGAAATGCGGTGCCGACAAGGTCAGCGTCAACTCCGGTGCCCTGCGCGACCCCGACCTGATCCCGGCGGCAGCCCGGCGCTACGGCAACCAGTGCGTGGTGCTCTCGGCGGATGTCAAACGGGTGAACGGCCAGTTCCGGGTATTCGCCAAGGGCGGCCGCGAGGACACCGGCCGGGATGCGCTGGACTGGATCCGCTGGTGCGTGGACCACGGTGCCGGGGAGATCTGCCTGAACAGCATCGACACCGACGGCGTGCGCAATGGCTTTGATCTGGAAATGCTGGACGCCGTGGCGGCCCGCGTAGACGTGCCCATCATCGCCAGCGGCGGTGCCGGAAAAAAAGAGGATTTTCTGGAGCTGTTCCACCACAAGGGCATCGACGCGGGCCTTGCGGCCGGCATCTTCCACCAGAAGCTGCTGACCATCCGGGACCTGAAGGAATATCTGGCGGAGAATGGCGTGGAAATGCGCCTGTAAAAATACGCCGTACCCCTTGCGTTTGCAAGCCGAATACGCTAAACTAGAGCTATCCCCATCCGGGGAGGGAGAAACGACCATGGAACTGAAATTTGACGAAAAGGGCCTGATCCCTGCCATCGTGCAGGATCACTACACCAAAGAGGTGCTCACCCTCGCGTACATGAACGCCGAGACGCTGGCCCTCACCATTGCCGAAGGTCGCACCGTGTTCTGGAGCCGCAGCCGTCAGGAGATCTGGCGCAAGGGCGAGACCAGCGGCAGCGTGCAGCGGGTGGTGTCCATCACTGCCGACTGCGACAAGGACGCACTGGTGGTGGAAGTGGTCAAGTCCGGCCCGGCCTGCCACACCGGGGCCGAGAGCTGTTTCTTCAACGAAGTATACGTCTCCCCGGAGCTGAAACAGTTCAGCTGGCAGGGCCTGTATGAACTGATCAAAGGCCGCAAGGATTCCCCCAAAGAGGGCAGCTACACCACCTACCTGTTTGAAAAGGGCAAGGAGAAGATCCTGAAAAAGGTGGGCGAAGAGTGCACCGAGGTCATCATTGCAGGCGAAAAAGAGGACAAGGAAGAAACCGTTTACGAGATCAGTGATCTGGCCTACCATGTTCTGGTGCTGATGGTCAGCGCCGGCATCACGGTGGAGGACGTGACCCGTGAACTGGAAAAACGACACGTCATTGACCATAAGGTCAAGCAGGAAAGGATGCAGTGAAGCAATTATGGCAGATTATAAGAAGTCCAGTGTCCATTGCCACTCCACCATGTGCGATGGCAAAAATACCTTGCAGGATATGGCAAGCGCTGCGTGCGCGCAGGGCCTGACCACGCTGGGCTTCACCGGCCATAGCTACACCCAGCGCGACCGCGAATACTGCATGAGCCCCAGCCGCACCGCCCAGTACAAGGCCACCATCGCCAAGCTCAAGGCCGAGTACAAGGGCAAGGTGGACATCCTGTGCGGCATCGAGTGGGACATCCTCAGCGAGGACAAGCGCACCGGCTACGATTACTGGATCGGCAGCGCACACCACCTGTACGGCAAGAACACCGGCAAGTATTACGAGATCGACTTCCGCCCGCAGGACCTGTGGGACTGCATCAACGACGACTTCGACGCCGACCCGCTGGCCGCTGTGGAAGCCTACTTTGCCGAGGTGGAAAAGGTGGCCGCCCTCAAGCCGGATATTCTGGCCCACATCGACCTGATCAAGAAGCTGAACGCCAAGGGTGAGTTCTTCGACGAGGAGTCGCCCCGCTACAAGGCCGCTGCTCTCAAGGCCCTGCAGGCCGCAAAGGACAACGACTGCCTGCTGGAAGTGAGCACCGGCGGCGTTTACCGCGGCTACCGCAAGGACTTCTACCCTGGCCCCTGGCTGCTGGGTGAGTGGCAGAAGATGGGCGGCAAGGTGATCATCACCTCCGATTCCCACGACATTGCCAGCCTGACCTACGGCTTTGACGAGGCCGCTGCCGCCATCAAGGCCGCAGGCTTTACCAGCGTGGAGGTGCTCACCGGCCACGGCTTTGAGACCCAGGAGCTGTAAAGAGCACGATTGGAATTGCCGCCGCTTGCGCTCTGGCAATTTTCAGCGGAAAAATGTTTTTGATTTTGCAGTCAGAGCGGCCTGCGGGCCGCTCTGACTGCCTTTTCACGAGAGGGGCCGCCGCGGGCAGCTTCTTCGTAAAAAGCAACTGCATAAAACGACAAAACAAGGGACTGCTTTCCGGGCGGCCCCTTGTTTTGCGGTAAAAATAAAGTTGGAGGAACCCTATGACCCAGACCCAGTCCCGGAAGAAGAACCTCTTCCAGATGAATGTAGACCTGATGCACGGCCCCATCTTCAGGAGTCTGGTGCTGTTCATGCTGCCCATTCTCATTTCCAACCTGTTCCAGCAGCTGTACAACACCGTGGACACCATGATCGTGGGCAACGTGCTGGGCGACACCGCCCTTGCTGCCATTGGCTCCTGCGGAGCCATCTACGAGCTTCTGGTGGGCTTCGGCCTTGGCATCGGCAACGGCCTTGCCATCGTGGCAGCGCGCGCCTACGGCGCTCAGGACGAGGACCTGCTCAAGCGCACGGTGGCCGGGTCGCTGGTCATCGGACTGGCGGCGTCGCTGACCATCACCATGGCAGGCTTTTTCGGCCTGCGGCCTCTGCTGGAGCTGCTGGACACCCCCGCCGAAATTCTGGAAGATGCCTACCGCTACATCATCATCATTGATCTGGGTGTCATCGTCATGTTCGCTTACAACCTGTGCGCGGGCCTGCTGCGGGCCATCGGCAACAGTGTGATGCCGCTGGTGTTCCTGCTGCTCAGCTCGGCGCTGAACGTGGTGCTGGACCTGTGGTTCATTGCCGGGATGGGCCTGGGCGTGGCCGGTGCCGCTGTGGCTACCGTGATCGCACAGGGCGTGTCAGTGGTGCTGTGCATCCTCTATGTCATGGCGCGGGTGCGCATCCTCATCCCGGGCCGGAAGCATCTGGACGTGGGCCGCAAGCTGTACTGGGACCTGTTCAGCCAGAGCATCTCCATGGGCCTGATGAGCAGCATCGTGTCTGCCGGTTCGGTGATCTTGCAGTACGGCATCAACGGGCTGGGCACCCTGACCATCGCCGGACACACGGCGGCCCGCAAGCTGTTTGCCTTCACGGATATGCCGCTCATCGCCATGGCGAATGCGGCGTCCACCTTCGTTTCCCAGAATTACGGCGCAGGCCAGCCGGAGCGCATCCGCAAGGGCATGCGGGAGATCTACCTGTATTCGCTGGTGGTCATGGTGGTGACGGTGCTGCTGATGCAGGTGAGCGCCGAGTGGCTGGTGCGCATGGTGTCCGGCTCGTCGGAGGCCCTCGTGCTGGAAAACGGCGCACGCTATCTGCGCTGGACTTCCCCCTTCTATGCGGTGCTGGGGGTGCTGCTGTCCACCCGCTATGCCCTGCAGAGCCTGGGCGAAAAGGTGCTGCCGCTGTTTTCCAGTGTCATCGAGTTCCTGGGCAAGGTGGTGTTCGTGCTGGTGTTCATCCCCCGCTTTGCCTACAATGCGGTGATCCTCTGCGAGCCGGTGATCTGGTGCTTTATGGCCCTGTATCTGGTGGCGGTATACCGCTGCAATCCCTTTGTGTTCCCCAAAAAACAATGACCCGGTGCCCCGGGCAAACAAAAAGCGTCTGCAGAGGCTTCTGCAGACGCTTTTGTATTGGGGGTCTCCTTACAGGGCCGAGTAGCCGAAGCTGTTGACCAGGGCGTCGATGTGCTGGCCTGCTTTGCACAGGGGGCAGTCACGGCTGTCGAAGCTGGCGTAGTCCGGCAGGCTGGCGGGGTCGAAGATGGAGGTGACCGGGTAGCCCATGCACTCGTGGGTGGTGGCAAAAATAGCCGAAAGCCCGGCCACCATGCCGCCGTAGTAGTTCACGGCCTCCACAGCAGCCTGCACGGTGTAGCCGGTGGTGATGGAAGCGGCCAGGATGAGCACATGCTTGCCCTTGACCATGGGGGCCAGATTGTCGCGCAGGATGATCTGGCTGCCGGTGGTGTACTCCGGGGTGATGACATAGATGGTCTGGTGGGCGTTCATGTTGGCAAAGCCGTCCTTGGTCAGCTCATTGGCCAGACAGGTGCCGATGACCTGGGTGCCGTCCAGACAGAGCACGGTGTCCACGATGGTGCTGTGCTGGTAGGCACTCACCAGCTCCTTGGCCACGGCCTTGGCCTCCGACAGGCGGGACTTCTGGGTGGTGACGTCGATGTAATAGTTGATGTGGCTGTGGCTGGTGGCAAAATGTCCCTTGGCAACGCGCAGGAACAGGTCGCTTTTCTTGGTGGGCAGCTTGACCATGTTGATCATAACAGACAGCACTCCTTTTCAGCCGGGCGGGCGTACCCGCCGCAAAATATAACAGCGCGGCGGCAAGTGGCTCTGCCGCTGCGCTTTGTCCGTTGCTTGTTCTTTTATTGTACCGGAAAACGGAACTGTGCACAAGACACAAAATCACTAAAAAACGATAGGTGCTTTGCGGCGAACTGCCCAATAAAAGGGTCAAAAAAGCCCGCACCAAGGGTGCGGGCTGAAGTGCAATAAAAGGGAGAATTACTTGCCGGTACTCTCGTTAGACTTGACAAGGTCGGCACCAGGGATCTTCCAGGTCATACGGAGTTCAGGAGACTTGGCCGGGCGAGGAATGAAGGTGAATTCCAGGGTCTCCTCAGGGTTGGGAGCATGCCCGGCATAGTCGGGGACATGGACCTTGTACTCACCTACAGTCCGGACCGGGAGCTGGGGGAGAATATCAGGAACCTTGCCGTCTGCCCCCGGAACAGCCTCGATGGACAGGTTGAAATAGTTGCTCCACTTGCTGTTGCCGTCTTTGTCCAGGACCTTTACTACGAAGCTCTCGTTGGGGTCCATAGGAAGGGGAGCATCGGAGTTGTTCTTCACCGTGAAGGTAAAGACCCCGTTACCGGTAGTGCTATCCTTATCCACGCTCTTCAGCAGGCCGCCGGTGGTGCCCAGGGTCGTGCCGTAACCCAGCTTTTTGATAACAGGGTTGTTGGGGTCCTGGATCTCACAGCCCGTCAGCAGGCCGGCACCGGCCACAGCCACAGCGGTCATGGCAGAATACTTCAGAAAATCACGCCGGGAAAAAGTGTAAGACATGATACGTTCCTCCGTTTATCAACAAAATATGGTGTAAGGGTCAGCCCAAAGCAGGGACCGCAGTATCCGGGGAGATGATCCAGTTTGCGGTGTACTCGTTGTACTCGGTATCCGGGGTGTAGATGATACGCAGGGAGGCGATGGGGCACTCGGTATCCTCAGGATTCTCAGTATTCTCAGTCACCTTAGGCAGACCGGATGCAATAACGGTGCAGATGCACTCCTTACCGCGGCTGATGGGGTTGGTATCGCCAGGGGCCAGGGCGGCGTTGAGGCTGCCCTGGGTAGAACCAACAAAGATGTTTGCGATGCAGTTGTTGTTCTTATCGTAGGCCTTGACTGCAAAACGATTGGGGCTCACGACGATGGGATTCTTGCGGCCGTTGACGATATGGATCGTAAAGGTCGCGTTGCCGGATTTGGGGTAATACTCCAGGGATTCCAGAGTGGATTTTACCTTCAGCACGACATTATCACTGGGATAGGTGGTCTGGATCGCAGTTTCTGCGCCAGAACCGGAGCAGCCGCCCAGCAGGCTGGTACCGGCCACAGCCACAGCGGCCACGGCGGTGTATTTCAGAAATGCGCGGCGGGAGAAAACGGTAGACATGATTTGGTTCCTCCTCCTGGAATGTAAAATTATACAGTTTATGCCAATGGAAGTTACTTATACAATAGGCGAAATGACCGCAAAAGTCAATGCTTTTTATAAAATAATTGTGAACATTCTGTGGGCATATCGTACAAAATGGACGAAATCGAATGCAATTATCCGCGGATCACATCGGCGGCCTTCATGGTAAAGGTCAAAGTCTTGTCCGGGGCAAAGGTGGGCATGTAGGTCACCTGCAGCTCCTTCCAATTCTTGGGCACCATCAGCATCAGCACGATGTAGCCGGAGCCCTGCGGGGGCAGGCTCTCGCTGTCGGAAAAGCTCTGGGAGTTGGAGTTGTACAGGGACACCGTGGCACTGATGGCAGCACCCTGACCGTCGCAGGTGGCAACAAAGTCGGTGGTAGCAGCGGCCATGGCCTGGAAGTTGGCGTCCACGTTGCTGAGAGGGGGCACGGGGTAAGCGGCGTTGATGGCATCCACGCCCTGTGCACCGATGGTATAGGTCTCGGTCTTGCTGCGGTTCAGCACAGTCACGCGCACGCCCAGATACTCATAGCCGGGCTGTGCGGGGTCCTGGGTCAGGTGGAACACGCTGGACAGCTGTACGCCCAGACCGTTCCAGTTCTTGACGGTGTCGCCCACCTTCACGTCGTTGACGGTGGTGTTGCTGCCATTGGTCTTGCAGCCGCTCAGCAGGCTGGCAGAGCCGACCGCTGCAGCGGAAACACCTGCACACTTCAGGAATGCACGGCGGGAAATCTTGTTCGACATAGGTATTGTCCTCCTCTTGATCGGTGGAAATGTTGTCCTTTCCAGAATCTTCTACTCTGTTTATACCGTTTTTGGTGCACAGATGCAAGAGTTTTGGGGAACAATTCACAGGAATATCACCCCAGTACGACGGGATTTCAGTCCTCGGGGGTCAGGCCCTTGACATGGGTCTCGCTGGTCTTGACCAGATTCAGCAGGCTGGGGGTGTACAGCGGGAACTCGCGGGTCAGGCTCTCGGTGGTCATGGCAAGGCAGGCGGGGTCCTTCACGCCTTCGCCGCCGTTCACGTCCTCCCCGGCCAGCAGGGCTTCCACATTGGCCTCGGACATGCGCATCACGGCGTCGGAATAGCCGCGCCAGCGGTGGGCACCGATGCTGAACATGCTGGACGCGTTGTGGGGCTCAGCCGAGTACAGCAGGCGGAACATCTTGGCCACGGCCATCATCAGGTAGGCACTCACCTCGGTGGTCAGGGCCTTGCTGTGGCACTGGCCGATCTTGGCATACAGCACGTTCAGGCTGTTGGAGATCAGCTTTTTGTTCATGGTGGGCAGTACGCTGCCGTGGTAGATGTTGTCCTTCATCTTGTCGGGGTTGGGCAGGTCCTCGGCCGAGAGCATCATACCGTTGCGCTCGGCGCTGCGGCCCAGCAGATAGTCGCAGGAAACGTTATAATAGTCAGCCACGCGCACCACAAAGTCCAGCCCGCACTCGCGGATGCCTTTTTCGTAGTGGGACAGCAGGGCCTGCGAAACACCCAGATCTTCCGCCGCCTGCTTCTGGGTGATGCCGCGCTCCTTGCGCAGCAGTTTGATGATACGATTGAATTCCATGGTCTCTGACTCCTCAATGACCCCGGGTTGGGGAACATCCTTGATTTTTGGTTTACAGCAGGTTGATTATACACAACGGAAAACGAAATGTAAAGCAAGAAAAGTGACAATATTTTTCATCAAATTTCGTCATTTCTGTCAAAGGCCTTGCCGGGTACACTACATCTATGTTAAACTACAGGTATAACAGCATACATTTTGTGGCGGACGCCCGGGGCACAAAGATGCCGGGCGGGAATATTTTTGGCAGAGGACGCGCTTTTCTGCCAGAAAATGGCTCCCGTTCCGGCCAAAAGAAACGGCACCCGGCGCAAAATGCAAAAATTCCAAATTGGAACTTCCATCTTTCCTGGTTTTGTGCTATAATGCTGTTTTGGCACCTGTCCTTGCCCGGCGCACAGCTTTGTGGTGGGCAGGGAGGCTATAAAAATAGGAATAGGAAAGAGGATTACCCAAATGAAACGCAACACCATCACCCGTCTGTGCAGCCTGGCCGCTGCCGCTGTTCTGGCTGTGAGCTGCATCGCCCTGACCGGCTGCGGCAGCAGCGCATCTTCTGCTGCTTCCAGCACCGCTTCCACCGCTGCATCCGCTGCTGCCGCCGGCGACAACTCCTGCGGCGAGAACGTGACCTGGACCCTGGCCGACGGCACCCTGACCATCAGCGGCACCGGCCGTATGACCGACTACAACAGCAACTCCCCCGCTCCCTGGGCGGATCAGGCCGACCAGATCACCGCTGTGGTCGTGGAAGCCGGTGTGACCACCGTGGGCGGCAGCTCCTTCAAGGGCTGCACCAACCTGACCACCGTGACTCTGGCCGATGGCGTGGAGTACATTGAGACTGCCGCCTTCAACGGCTGCACCGCCCTGTCCGACATCACCATCCCGGAGAGCGTGGGTTACATCAAGACCGGTGCCTTCAAGGACTGCAATGCACTCACCAGCGTGACCGTGCGCAGCAACTGCCGCATCGACACGAACGTTTTCCCCGCCACCGTTGAGGTCAACCGCTACGCCGACTGATCTTCCGTGCACCGCGCACCGGCTCCGGGGGTTTGGATCTTTGCAA
Organism: uncultured Faecalibacterium sp.; assembly: GCA_900539945.1. Lineage (GTDB taxonomy): Bacteria > Bacillota > Clostridia > Oscillospirales > Ruminococcaceae > Faecalibacterium. The sequence continues at coordinate 4,260 of UQDV01000023.1, read as the reverse complement.
ACGATACGAGGTATTTTGCATGAAAACCTTTAAGCTCCATCTCATCCGTCACGGCGTGACCGCCGGCAACCTGCAGGGCCTGTACATCGGCAGCGGCACCGACATCCCGCTGTGCGACGAGGGCCGTGCCCAGCTGGCCGAACTGAAGGAACGCTTTGAGTACCCCCAGGTGGACACCGTGTTCTCCTCGCCCATGCTGCGTGCGGTGGAAACGGCCAACATCCTGTTCCCCAACGCGGCCCACACCTTTACGGTGCACGATCTGCGGGAGGCGGGCTTTGGCAAATTCGAGAACAAGCCCGTGAAGGAACTGGTGCACGACGAGGACTTTAAAAAGTGGATCACCCCGGGTTCCGGCTTTGTGCCGGAGGGGGCTGAGCCCACCGAGCAGTTCCACGCCCGCTGCGCCGAAAGCCTGCTCAAGCTGTTTGAGTATATGATCCGCATGGACGTGACCGAGGCCGCCTGTGTGACCCACGGCGGCGTGATCATGAGCATGCTCAGCCAGCGTGCTCTGCCCAGCCGCCGCCCCGAGCAGTGGATGGCAGACCCCGGCTGCGGCTACACCGTGCAGACTGACGTGCAGCTGTGGATGCGGGACAAGCTGGTGGAGGCCATCGACATCGTGCCCTTCGGCTATGCCGACACCCTGCGCGGCCAGGCCGAGACCGAAGAGAACGAGGCCTACGAATAAACGCAAAGAATCGGTTACAATCCGGGGCAACCGCTTGACAGAACGGTCACAATCCTTTATTGTATAAAGGAACCACTTTTTCGTTTCGCCAAGGAGGAAGTTCCCATGTCACAAGCCATCTCCCGCCGGTCATTCCTGAAATGTGCCGGCTCCGGTGCGGTCAGCCTTGCGGCTGCCCTGCTCACCGGTGTATCCGCAGCAGCGGCCGAGCTGCGTGCTGCGGGCGACCCTGCCCTGCTGGACGGCAAGGCGGCAGTGGAGCTGCTGGGTTATGCCCCGGCTCCGGGTCTGGGCGGTGTGCTGGTGTATCTCTCGGTGGAGAACCTGTCCGGCCATGCGCTGCCGGTGGGCGAAAGCTACCTGCAGAGCCGTCGGGTGTCCACCCGGGAGGACCTGTACAGCATGGGCACCGGGGTCACGGCCGCCTGCAACGGCCATGCGGTGCGCTGCGGCAGCTTTGCCGCCCCGCTGTACGGTGAGAACGCGGCGGATGCTTCGATTTTTACCCTGAATCTGGCCGCCGGGCGCGGTGCGCTGCTGCACTGCTTCTGCGCCGTGCCGGAGGACTGGCAGACGCTGGAGCTCACCTATGCCCCGGACTTTGCCGCCGGGCGCAGCGTCACCTTCACGGTGCAGCGCGGCGCGGACGAAGCGGAACTGGGCATGGTGCCCGCCACCCCTGCCGAGGTGGGCAGCGTGGTGGATCTGTAAACCGAATAAACGCAAAAGCTCCCCGTGCATCTGCACGAGGAGCTTTTTGTGTGTCAGGGCTGCAGCAGGTCGTTCCCGGCGGAATCCTGCACGGTGACTTCCTCACCGGTCAGGCTGGAAAGCCATGCAATGTAGCTGCGGCCGCTCAGGATGCGCAGAGGGCGGCCGTCGGCGTCATAAAAGGCAAAGGTCGAGCCGGTGCCCTGGGTCCAGGTGATGTGCCACAGGTGGCCGCCGTTGAGCCACAGGCCGCCGCCCATGGTCAGGTCGTAGTCCAGGGTGCGGCCATCGTCCCGCGGGGTGGAGGCACTGTACAGCACCAGAAGGTTGTCAAAGGCAGCCTGGATGCCGGTGTTGGCGTCCAGCTGCGGGGAGCCGTCATGGTGCATCATCCCGTAGGTGCCGGTGTCGGTATCGTAGGCAAAGCAGGTGGTGCTGCCGGATGGGAACTGTACTGCCGCCTGAACTGCGTCGGCGGCATCCGCATCCGGCAGATGGCCGTCGGTCTGCTGAGGCAGCAGGGCCGGGACAGTGGGTACGGCGGGGGTGTCCCCTTCCTGCGTGCTGTCTGCGGATTCCGCAGGGTCCTCGGACAGCGCGGACGAGAGGCTCAGGCTGCTCAGCACCTTGGCCACAGATTGACCGCTGGTGCACCACAGCGGGCTGGCCCAGTCGGTATTGCCGGTGGTGAAGGCGTTGCGGCCTGTTTCCAGCGCGTCCACCGCGCGCAGGTTCCAGTAGTCCAGAAAATTGCGGGTGTACAGGTCGCAGCCGCGCTGGATGGGCAGCACCTGCTGGCCGCTGAGCAGCCGCCAGAACAGGTCCTGCCCCAGCGTGACCGGCCCCACCGTCGGCATGGCCGACACGGAGGGATAGACCAGGCACAGGCTGGGGGCGGTGTCCGCACGGGCTGCGGCCTCCAGCACCACAGAGGCGCTGCCGATGCCCCACTGGGTGGTGCTGCCGGGGGCGTTGTCGATGACCACTGCCGCCGGACGCTGGCCCGGGTATTGCTGCTCCTGCCCGGTCAGGGGGTCAGCAGAAGCCGTGCTGTCGGCTGCCGGGCCGCCCGGCATGCAGCCGGCCAGCAGCACAGCGCACAGCACGGCCGCACCGATGCGCTGGATCCAGATGCGTTTCATGGCATTCCCCTCGTTTACTGATAGCTGAAATTGGACCACTCATCGTCGTCCACAATGGCAAGGTAGGTCTTGCCGCGGTTGAAGAGCAGCTCGGCCCCGGCGTCATCGTAGACCTTCAGCGGATGCTCCGGGGAGACCTTCTCCCAGCGGCCCACCTGTACCCCGCCCCGGCTGAAGAAGTAGGCTTCGCCGCCGGAAATATAACTCACCTGCTGCACGTCGCCGGAGTCGCCGGGATAGGCGGCGATGGGGGCAAAGCAGACGAGCAGGTTGTCGAAGCTCAGCTGCTTGCCGTTCAGTTCGTCCACGGTGTTCTCGAATCCGCCGGCGGCGTGGCTGTACATCTGCATTTTGTAGGTGCGGCTCAGTGCACTGTAGCTGAAGCTGGTCTTGTAGTTGTCGGAGTGCACGATGCGTATCGTCCGGCCGGAAGCGGTGCCGCGCATGGTATTCTCGGCCCCGGTGCGGTAGTCCGCAAAGCGGAAGAAGGTGGTGTCGTAATCGTGGCTCAGGCCGATGCCGGCATTGGCGGCGGCCTGCCGGATCTCCTTGCCGGAGGTGAACTCGGTGTGTTCGTAGGCAACGTTGCGGCCGCGGCTGTCCCGGTGGGCCACATGGGGATGGGTGGGCGTGCTGAAGTAGCTCTTGCCGCCGATGTTCAGACCGGAGTAGTTGTAGACGCTGATGAACTTGGTGCAGGGAGCGCTTTCGCCGTCGTGGTAGTACAGCGCCTGCCAGGGCATCAGCAGCTGCAGGAACTGGTCCCGGCCGGAGCGCATGGGCCCCACCTCGGGGATGCTGTCGGCGTCGCGGTACACGGCACAGAAGCGAGTGATGCCGCCCTCCACCTTGCTCTCGATGAGCAGGTCAGCAGAAGAAAGGCCCCGCTGAGGGCGGGCGTTCTGCCGCTCGGAATAGCCGATGTTGTTGACCATCACGCCCACGATGCGGCCGCTGCTGCGGTTGGCCTCGCCGGTCAGCGGGTCGGCGTCGTAGGCAGGCAGCCAGCTGGACGCGGCCGGTTCCTCCGCTGCTGCGGAAGATGCGGCGGCCTCACTGGAAGCCGCTGCCTCGCCGGAGGCTGCCGCCTCCGAGGATGCAGAGGAAGAGCTGTTGGCGAGCTTCTGCCGCAGCCAGTCGGAAAAGCGGCTGCCAACGGCGGCAGAACCGGCGGCCCGGCAGCTGGTCAGCGCCAGCGAAGCGGCCGCCAGCCCGGACAGACGAAGAACGGAACGGCGAGTGATCTTTTTCATAGAAAGTACCTCCTGCAGGGGAAAAGGATCGCGGCGGGGTCAGGCACTGCCTGCCCGGAAAAGAGCCCAAATCGGATTTGCTTTGATTGTAACGATTCTGTCCGGTTTTGTAAAGAGGAACTTGTCGGGAAAAAACCTCCATCTCGCCTGCGGCGAGACCGTTCGGTCGCTTAAGGTCCCCGCGGGGGACTTCATAAGTGCAACGCAAGAATTTTCGGCCGGGCACTTGCATTTTATCGGCATTTATGGTAATATTATTCGGCAGTATTGTATTGCTGCAGAATATGCGCTCGTAGCTCAGCCGGTAGAGCATCTGACTTTTAATCAGAGGGCCAGGGATTCGAGTTCCCTCGAGCGCACCAAAATCCCACGAAGAATCGCAAGATTCCTCGTGGGATTTTCTTTTGGGTAGCTTGAGCGAGCGACAACCACCAGCTCCGCTGGTGGAATAAAAACGGCT
>UQDV01000022.1 GCA_900539945.1 uncultured Faecalibacterium sp. | reverse complement strand
GGCTGGTACATTCAGGCTGTTGGTCGGTAAGGTGTTCCCCTGTCGCAGCCGGGCAATACAAAAGCCGCAGGGTGTTGGATGTTGTCCAGCTCCTTGCGGCTTTCGCAGTCTAATAATATCACAGGTCAAACAGTGCAAAACAGTGCGCGTTGCATCAAAAACAGTGCAAAACAGTGCGCAGTGCCCTCAAAACAGTGCGTTTACTGGCACTCCGGGATGTCCAGAGCCTTGACGGCCAGCTTGTGGCGGCGATACACCCGGCTCACATCCATGCCCATCTTGACGGCGATCTGCTCCCACTTCTTGCCACCGATGTACCGCAGGTACAGGATTTCATAATCCTGTATGTCCACGGTCTGGTTCATGACGCTCAGGATCTCCTTGCAGATCCTCTGGCACTTCATCACCTGCGCGTTGGCTTCCTGCATAGCGTCCGTAATGCGTTCCACAGAGCGGGGCAGCGCCTGACCGTCACCAGCGCCGCCGGGAACAGGGGAGAGCACCTGTGTGATGTGCTCCGCGTCTGTGCGGTACCGCTCTACCTCTTCCAACTTGATCTTTTCCAGCTTTGCGGCCTTGCGGTACCGCCGTAACCATTCCTTTTTTTCTTCATAGGTCATCGGACTGAATCCTCCCTTTATTCCCCCATAAGGTTGTCCATCAGGTGAAACATATCCAGCTGCGAGGTGTATGCGCTAAAGCGTTCCTCTTGCCGGTCGAAATACTCTTTGCAGAGCTCAAACCCTACAAAGGACAACCCGGCATTGTAGGCTGCAATCCTGCTGCTACCGCTGCCGAGGTGTGTGTCAAGCACTTTCCATCCCTGTTTGGCGTACCGCTGGAAAATCCAGTCATACAGGGCAACAGGCTTTTGCGTCGGGTGGATTCTCTTCTCATTCAGGGCCTTGTTTCCCTGCATGATGTACCCCTCTGAAATGCTCTTTCCCTGTAGCATACCGTTCCACATGAACCGGAACAGACGCACGCTGTCAAACAGATCTGTTGCAGCAAGCTCACAATCCGAGAAACTTGTGCTCTGGTTGCATTTATCCCACACGATCCTACCGGGTGCAAACTCGTAGTCGAAATAATTGCAGCCCCAGACGATATAGTGCGCAGCAACCCGGCGCAGTTCGTCAAAATAAGCCTTGCCCGGAACTTCCCACGATTCTATTACAGGGTAGTAACAACGGCGCACGCCGATCTTGCTTTGCTTACAGCCATAATATCCGCGGTGCTCTGGGCCGGAAAAGTATGGAGGATCTACAACGGCGAGGTCAAAATACCCGTCCGGGATTTTTGCCATGCCCTCCATACAGTCCATGTTGTAGCAAACACTTATGTTTCCGTCCATGGCACGCTCACCCCATAGGAATATATCTGTTTTCGCACTGGACGTTGTTGCAAAAACGCTCGGCTCCAATGACTTTCAGCGGCTTGCCACAAATCGGGCAGAATTTAGGCACCCCGCGTGTCTGGTACGGGTTCCCATCTGCCTTTGTTCCACCCGCTTGCAGCAGGTGAGCCATACACGCAATAGAGCCGGGCATCACCACCGCCATACAGTTATGGCGTGCCTTGCAAGAACTACAATCCATTTTTGTTTGCCTCCTATACCGCCCCGCCGGGCGGCGCCTCTTGTTAATTTGCGGTCACGCAGGTAAAGCGCTGCGTCATCTTGTCAAATTCCAGCCCGGCATTGCCCACGCGGCCCTCTTTGTTTTTGGTCAGGCGGCTGAAATAGGTGTCACCATCAGCGGACAACAGCAAAATGGCATCCGCGTCCTGCTCGATCTGGCCGGATTCACGCAGATCTGCGTTGGACGGTTCAGCCCGTGCAGCGTTACGGTTCAGCTGGGCCAGAGCCACAACGAGGATGCCGGTTGTCTGGGCCAGTTCATGCAGCGCAATGGAGATTTCGGTGATGGCGTTGTATCGGTCGCTGCTGCCGCGCTCATGGATCAGCTGCAAATAGTCCACGAAAATGATATCTGCTTTCATGCGGAGAGCTTGCGCCTTGATCCACGCCACGCCCTTGCCTGCGGCAGAGCGAATGTACAACGGCCAGCGCTTCATATCGGCCAGCCGGTCGAGCTCGTTTATTGACAGGGTTTTATTTTTGACCGCCGAGAGAGGAGCGTACAGCTGGTTTGCGATCAAGCGCGCCTGCAGGGTGGCCGGGTCTGTTTCCAGCGAGAAATAACACACCCGCTTGCCCTGCTTTGCCATCCCGGCAGCAAGCTGGAGGCTCAGAGCGGTCTTGCCTGCGCTGGGTCTGCCGCCGATCACGAAATAGTTGCCGGGGATGAGATGCAGGTTTTCGTCCAGCTTGGACAGACCGGTGCGGATGTACCGGGGTTTCTCTCCCAAGTGTCGGATATAATCATCCAGCAGCTCGCCTACGCTTTGAAAGTCTCCCTTCTCGGTGTGGATATCCAGCGCCTGACCCATCTGCTGATACAGATCCGGCAGGTCATCAAAGGCGGTTGCAGCATCCACGGCCTTAAAGGCAAGGCTCTGAAAACGCACCTTTGCAGCATCCTCCATGATGATCCGCGTCCACTCTTCCACGCGGTCACGGGTCAGCCGGATGCACTCACTCTCACAGGAGGCCACGCAGGACAGCAGGTTTTGCTTTTGGTCTGGGTATTTTGCCGCGATCTGCATGATATCCAGCAGGCCCTTTGTGATCCAGAACCCTTGCACGGCTGCAAAGGTGGGCTGCAGTTCAGGCCGGAAATGCTCAATGCTCAACTCCGGCAGGGAATACGGTGCCAGCTGATCGTCCATCAGCAGCGCGCCTATCAATACGCTTTGCACGTCCATCACAGATCCTCCCATGTACGCCCGCCATACGGGGTTGCAGGCTGTGCAGCGGGCTGGCCCCACTCTTTCCGGTTCCTCAGCCAGTTACGCGCTGCCGCTTTCCAGTCCTTCATCCTGGTTTTGCCCACGATCCACCCGTTAGCCTCGTACCGGTCAACGAACTTGTCAGCCTCGGTCTGAGCATCAGCAGACGGGACACCACGCTCCCGGAAGTACGCTCTGACCTGTTCCACCGTAGGCGGTGAAAAACGAGTTGCGGACGGCCCTTTATTCTCGCTTTTATTATTATTTTCTTTCTTGGGTGCACATTCTGCACCGGTAGAGGTGCACTTTTTGCACCCATCAGAGTGCACATTATTCACCGGTGCATTTTCTTCACCGGTGCACTTTTTGCACCCATCAGACGCAGAAGCACACGCCGCAGGGCGAAGCGCTGCATACCGGTTTGTGGGCCTGCCGTTTACCGGCTCAGTCCACTTGCGGATTAGGCCGTCCTTTTCCAGTTCAGCCAGCAGGTTCAGCACGGCCCGTTTGCTCAGCTTGAAATACTCCACAATGTAGCTGACAGAGCCATAAAAGCAAGACTGTTCGTCCTGTGAAAAACCCCAGATCAGGGCATAAATCAAGAGTTTGTTGCCGTTGAGGTTGTAGTCTGTGACCATCCACGGCTGCACCACAACATATCCGTCTTTTCTCATCCTGCTTGTCCTCCTGAATCAAAACGGGAGATCGTCACTGTCATCAATCACTGCAAAATCGTCCACGCCGCCGTAGTTTGCAGGCGGGTCTGCTTTCGGCCAGGCATCAGAGCGCGGGGCAGCCTCGCCGCCCTCGTCCACCGGCTTGCTGGTGCCCTTGGAGCCCGCAAAGTTGATGTTGTCCGCCACCACGGCAACGGATGTACGGTTGTTGCCGTTCTTGTCCTGATAGTTGTTGGTCTGGAGACGGCCATTGATGGCGACCAGACTGCCCTTCTGGAAGTAGCGGCACACAAAATCCGCCTGCTGCCGCCATGCCACGATATCCACAAAATCGGCCTGACGCTGCTCGCCGGGCTTTGCAAAATTGCGGTCACAGGCAATGCGGAAACGGCAGACATTCACGCCCGCCGGGGTGGTGCGGAGCTCAGGATCCGCCACAAGGCGGCCCATGATAGCGGTAACATTAAGCATTGATATAGTCCTTTCCAACGGCGGCCATCCATGCAGCGTGTGCGCCGGGGCCGTTCTTCTCCTCATATTTTGCCTGCGCAACGGCTTTCAGGGTCTGGGCGCAGGCGGCGTTGTGGTGCGGGCTCATGCCCGGCTCGTTGTGGTGCTGGTGGCACAGCCAGACCTTGAGACCGTGCCGCTCAGAGAAGCTGCGCAGCGGCCCATTGAGGATGTGGTGCTCCTCCAGCCCGCGCGTGGTTTTTACCGCATACCAGCGGCGGCAGATATAGCACTCCCGCTCTGCCTGAATGATGCTTTTAGACAAGCGGCACCCCATCCTTTTGCGTGCTCTCATAAGCCTCGCGGTAAGAGTGCACATTGTCGACCTGATACTTCTGGCCGTTGACAAGTTTACTGGTGAACCCATCAATGAAGCCATACCGCCGGGCGGCGTTGATACACTGCGCCAAGTCCCGTGCGGTGTTCCGGTCGGTTCCGTGAGCCATCAGCAGCTTGCAAAAGCGCTTGCGGGTCATTTTCTTGGTCATCTGTCAAGACTCCTTTCCAATAGCGCCCTGGCCTCTCTGAATCCTGGCATACATTTCGTCGTAAGGGTACAGCGTGGCCTCCGTAAAGCACTCGGCTTTTTCGTTGTAGACCATCAGGACGCCCTTGTTCCCCTCAGAGTAGTGGCGCAGTTCGATGATGGTACGGACAGCCTGCCGGATATCGCGAGCCTGTGATTTGTGCTGCGAGATCATCAGCTTTTCAAAGCGTTTGCGTTTCATGGTTCACTCCATTCCTGCCAATAAGCAGTTACCACGGGATCATTGACGCCCATCTCAGCGAGGCGGTCAAAGATCCCGTCGATCAGTGCTTTCATTTCGCCGGTGGTGAAGGTGCTGGAACCCTGTGTGCACTTGACCGTGCAGCGGTTGGTGTCCAGGATCTCCACCACATGGACGATGCGGTAACAGCCGCGGAGGATGTCCAGAGCACCCGCCGGGACTTCCAGATAATCTACCTTGGCACCGTACTTCTCCAGCATCTCCAGATAGCAGTCCTCCGGGGTCACGCCGCCGGTGCGCCCGCCGTTGTAATGGTCTGCCATGATGGTGAGCAGTGCCCACATGAGGCTGTTCTGGGCCGTGCTACGCTTGTGGTGCTCTGGCTCCACGGTCAGGGTCAGGCGCAGGGGCTTGTCCTTGGCCAGTTCATCCAGCCGCTGGAAGAGCTGAGTTTCCACAAATTCCCCGGCGCTTTCCACTTCCAGCTTGCCGGTCTGTGGATAATACACCACCGGCAGGCGGCCGATCACTCTGCTTGCCATACCACTTTACGCTCTCCCTGCAGCAGCTGCGCACCGATGATGTGCCCATCTTCAGCCCGCAGCAGCTTGTCCACGGTCAGAGCGCTGTGCAGACGGTAGCCCGCCACCGTGGGCGGGTCGTTGGGGTTCTTTGCCCGCTTGTGCACCGGGTCAATGCTGACCTGATCGGCGGCAAAGGTCAGGGAGGGAAGTGCCATCACGTCAGCACCGGCACCCCAGAGCGCGCAAGCAGCCAGAAAGCTGCCGTTTTCCTTCCACTTGTCGGGGTTAGAGATCTGCAGCTTGCCCGCCGGGGCAGCTGCGTCCTTGATGGCGAAGTTGTTCATCAGCGGGTGATACACGCCCACGCCGCACCAGAGACGGCCATCTGCGAAGTAGTAGCGCCGCGTCCAGCCCAGCGTGCCAAACGTCTCATCCATCATGCACCAGACGGCAGCGGGGTCAGGCAGTAGCCGGACGCGCACGGCATCTGCACTGCACTCGCAAATGACCACTTGCACCTCCTGCGGGGCTGTCTGACGGGGTTTGGGGGCAAACAGGGGAAACTGTACCGCCTGCGTCGCCGGGCGCTCCTGCGCGCTCTGGACGGGCTTTCTGCGGGTGGTGCTTTTCGCGTTACTTTTTGCGGTTGTAGACATTCTGCAAACGCTCTCCTTTCTCGTTGTAGGATCTCGGATCAGCCAGCGGGTGCAGCCAACCATATTGCAAGGCTGCCTGTGCGGCCGAACGTGCCGCCGGGGGGGCTTTCCAAAGATCATTCATCTCGTCCGCGGTCACGCCGCAGGCAATGTGGGTGTGCTTGGTGCAAGTCACCATGCAGATGACCACACCGTCCGCCGTGGTGGCGTAGATCACCGGCGGCATCAGGTGCCGGATCTCGCAGAGCAGCTTGGCCTGCCTGGTCGGGGTCATGGCACGGGGCCACAGCCAATCCTCGTCCATCATCCACACGGGTTTCCCGTTCTGATAGACCTTTTGCGCCTGCGGCCATGCGTGGGCGTAGATCTTGCGCATGACCGTGGCATGAGTTTTGCCGTGGATCTCGGCCCACTCGTCAACCGTAACCATACGGCCCATGGGATCATCTCCTTTCTGTGCTTTGGTACACTGGCAGCGGCTTTTGTTTTACTTCCTGCCGCCATCGGAAGGCTGTCTATGTTCCAGCAGTCACCGACACTACTTTTCAACTGTTTATTACCGGGTGCGAGTCTTACGGATACAAAGTCACCCACCTTTTGACGCAATAGGTTGTTGCGGATTTTTTTCTATTGTGCTGCTTCTGCACGCACCGGCCTATCAAGGCCCGCCGGAGTCCCGTGTGGCCCCAATACCACACATCTTGTCACAATGAGAGAGGCTCAACATGCGGCCCGATCAGATACGACTGATCCAGTCGGTTTTTGCATCTCAAAGGGGGTGGCAGTGGCTCTTGTTTTACCTCCTGCCACCAGTGGAGGGCGCTGTTATCGGTTGTTGTGGCGGTACATCAGGGCAACATAGAGCAGATCCAGACCGAGGATCACATAGATCAGTGTTTTCATGGGTACGCTTCCAGACGGGTGATCTGATAGATCGAGTTATACAGGTAGTGTCTGCCGCCGCGCAGATACTCCAGATTGTTCAGCAGCATCTCCAGATGATACAGGGCAGGCGGCGGATTGCTGCCCTTGAGGTGGTAGTGCAGCCAGTGGATCAGCTCACCCAACTGCGGATCGCTCAGCCGCAGTACCGTGGAGGCCTGAAACTTGTGCCCATGGCCATCCACGGCGTAGTACAGGATGCCGGCATATTGCAGCTGATCCAGATCTGTGCTATACTCTGGTGGGAGAAAATTGTTCATATTTTCTTTGAGCTTGTCCGTGTTGGCGCACGGGCAGGCTCTTTCTTTTTGCCCGGTCATAAGCCCATCAGTTTGGAGAGGAAAGCTGCCTCCTTGTCGGTAAAGACGGCAGCCTTTCCAGCCTTGCCGGTGACGACTTCCAAAAAATTCTGCTTCACTGCCGTTGCGATCATATCAGCAAGGGAGGACGCAGCTTTCATGCGTGCGGCAGAAGGTGCATCCGCCGGGATTACCGAGGCCACAGTGCTCGCCAGTGCAAGGCTCATGGTGGCTGAGACATCAGCACGAGAAGTCCCTTCCGGTGCTTTTATGTTGACAGAGATATTGTCACCGATGGTTTCAATGGTGATTTTCATGATTTTTTCCTTCCTTTTCCTCTGGTGCGCGGCGGGGGCAATTCGGCCTCACGGCGCTCTATGAGCTCCCGCTGCATGATGTATTTATACGGATTTTTGGGTTTCCGGGTCTGGGTGTGGCTGTAATGCGTGGTAAAGGCAGCGGTGCCTTTGTAGCCAAGCCGCCGGGCGACCATAGCGGACGTGCCGGACGCGATCAAGTTGCCGGTTTTGGCTTCCCAGACGGTGTACCAGTAGCAGCTGCTGTAAAAGTTTGGCATGGTCAGGTCCCCCACCGTGGCTCTTCACCGTTCAGTACCCAGCGCAGCCGCTGAATCACATCATCGGTTTTCACCTCGGTGTTTCCGTTTTCAGCTTTGCCGGTGTACCACCCAACGGTTTGCAGCAGCCGATCCCGCAAAGCGCGCAGCTCTTTCAGGTCGTCCATGTTACCCCGCCTTTCTCTCGTTGGAGGTCTTGACGGCGGTTTTCTGCTGCTTCAGGGCGGTGTGCTCGTAGTGCTTGCTGTCGGCAAGCATCACGGCAATGCTGAAGATCAGACCGCTGCCAACCGCAGCAAGCACCCACGGCGCAGCCTTGACCGCTGCAACTGCCTCCCAGCCGCCCTGCATGACCAGCAGGTGCACAATGCCCATGTTTAGCCAGATCAGCACCCGGGCTGCACCCACGCCAGCCAGAAATGCCACGCCGAAAATTTTAAGATACCGTTTCATTGTCGTTGTCCTCCTCAGTTTCCACGCGATCCAGCAGATCGGCGGCGTTGGTCATTACCCGGATCAACCACGTTTCGGGGTCTGCGCTGTTTGCGGCCAGAGCAGCCACCAGCGCAATACAAAGGTTTGTTGCATCTATGCCGATGCAGGTTGTTTCAACCTCCGGGTTTCCATCGTCACCATACTGCACACGCAGATACGGCTTGACCTTGCCGGTCAGACTGCCCTCATCGCTGGCTGTGATCTTCATGCTGCACCATCCTTTTCTTTCACGCCGATCCGCTCCGCGTCCTCCGGCTTTGCCGCCGGGCTGCGCTCTGCGGCCCACTTGGCAAGCAACACCGGGTAGATGATATAGACATCCTGCCCGCCGGGCACGGGTGAGTGGATGTAGTCGCCAAACGGGAAAACCCGCTGCTGCAGCCCGGCCTGCAGGGTCTCACGCCCAATCGAAAAACCTACGTCCCGCAGATACTCAACTGCCGCCTGTGGCCTGATAAACGGTTTCATGCTGTTCTCCTTTCAGCCGCGGGTGGAAACCTCGCGGCAAACGTTACGTTTCTCGGCCAGCGCCCTGACCTCTTCCGGCTCCAGACCGCTGTCCTCATAGGCACCCAGCCGCTGCACGAGATCCTCTTTCTTGGCCAGGCTCCAGTAGCCGGTCTTGATCCCGTTGCAGCGCGGGCTTGTCAGTCTTTCCATCTTGTGTCCTCACTCCCTCCCATCCAGCGCTCGATTCGCTGGCAAATGGAGATCACCCAATTGCACCGGTCAATGGTACGCTGGCAACGCCAGACCTCGAACCGGTAGTACAGGATCTCCAGATCATCACGGATGCCCTGCAATATATGCCGCACTGATATCTGCCTCCTCCTGATCGGCGATGAGCTGCAGCGTTTTTTGCAGCGTCTCCAGCTCGCAGCCCAGCAGGCTGCAAAAATCGTCATAGTCGGGTTTCTTGCTCTCCATGGCCAGCACCTGCACACCGCTGTTCTGGTCAGCCAGCTGCTGGACGATGTTGGCCGCGGCCATCAGGAGATATTTACTTGAAGCTTTCATACTCAGGCCTCTATATTTGTCTAGTTTACTAGACGCTCATGCTAAAAAAATATCGCTCACCTTTTTGTCTAAGGCACTTGCGATTTTAGTCAGGGTGTCGGTAGTCGTTACCGTGACAGAGCCATTTTCCAGCCCGATAATGGTCGCGCGGGAAACATTTGCGCGCTTTGCAAGCTCCTCCTGAGTGTAACCTTTCTCCTTGCGTGCTTCCTTGATTTTAAACGGCATCGTTTTCGTCACCTCCTCTGTTTGCACATAGTCTAGCAGACTAGACACATAATGTCAAGCAAGTTTGACAAAAGACTTGATTTTTTGTCTAGCAAAATGTATGATGTACTTGACACCATTACAAGAAAGGAAGGTGGTTCAACGTGATTCTGGGCGATCTGATAAAAGAGTACCGCCGAGAACATGGCTACAGTATGGATCAGTTTGCCAAAATGTCCGGGCTGAGCAAGGCATATATATCCATTCTGGAACGAAACGTAAACCCGGTAAATAACAAGCCCGTCATACCATCGCTTGAGACGATCAAGGCGGTGGCGCAGGCAATCAACATGGATTTTAATGATGTGATAGCCGTGCTGGACGGGAATCAGCCCGTTTCGCTCAAAGATGAGCCGGAGATCCCGCCGGGGTTCCAGCCCATGCCGGAGCTGGTGCAGGTGCCGCTGGTGGGCCGGATCGCATGCGGTACGCCCATCCTTGCAGAGGAGAATATCGAGGGGATGGTCTGTGTGCCTGAAAAGTGGCACGCTACCTTTACCCTGACCTGCGAGGGCAGCAGCATGGAGCCCAAGATCCATGACGGCGATCTGGTAGCCATCCGCAGCCAACCCACGGTGGAAAACGGCGAGGTTGCCGCCGTGCGGATCGAGGGCGATGCCACCCTGAAGCGAGTGTACCTGCACGAGAGCTTTATTGAGCTCCGGGCAGAAAACCCGGCATTTGAAAGTATTATCCTGGCCAAAGAGGACATGAACACCGTAACGATTGAAGGCAAGGCCGTAGGGCTTTGCCGAGATATATAAAATTGGGAGGAATTGCAAATGTCTCTGTTTGGAAGAAAAGAAAAAGAAGAGATTGAACGCCTTAATTCGGAAATTGAAAAGCTTAAAGCTGCGATGCCGTCCGAGAGCCGGACGTTGGACGATATCAACCGCGAAATTTCAAGTTCCTGCGATGAGCTTTCCAGAGTAGAGGAAAATCTGCACAGCCGTCAGGAAGAACTCAACGACACAATGGAGGAGCTGCGAAAAGCAAAAGGCCAGCTCGTCGAAACGAACGAGGAAGTCCTGATGCAGAGCTTCGGGCTGTACACTCCGCGATACTCCTTCATGAATGCGGACGAATACAAAGCACGATTGCTTGAAATCCGTGCAGAGCAAAAAGATATGGTGAAAAATAAAACCGCTGTCAGTGGGAACACGAACTGGACGGTAAACAACAGCGAATCCAAGGGCAGAAAAATGGTTTCAGATATGCAGAAGCTGCTCTTGAGAGCGTTCAATTCGGAATGCGATGACGTGATCGAGCACGTTAAATATAACAATATCGAAGCCAGTGAAAAGCGTATCACTTCATCGAGAGATGCGATTTCCAAATTGGGCTCGATTATGGATGTCAGCGTTCAGCCGAAGTATTACCGTTTGAAGATTGAGGAGCTGCACCTTGCTTTTGAGTACGCACAGAAGAAGCAGCAGGAAAAGGAAGAGCAGAAAGAAGCCCGTGCAAGAATGCGCGAGGAAGCCAAGCTGGCCAAAGAAATCGAGGAAGAACGTAAAAAGCTGGAAAAGGAACAACAGCACTATCAGAACGCCCTGCAGCGTATCAATGCGCAGCTGGAAGCAGCATCCGAAGCAGACCGCGCCGCAATCGAGGAAAAGAAAGCAGAGCTTGTGGCGCAGCTCAACAAAATCGACAAAGAGTTTGCTGATGTTGATTACCGTGAAGCAAACCAGCGCGCGGGTTATGTTTATGTCATTTCCAACATCGGTGCATTTGGTGAAAATGTTTATAAGATCGGCATGACCCGCCGCCTTGATCCTCAGGATCGCGTGGATGAACTGAGCGACGCTTCCGTTCCGTTTAATTTTGACGTCCACGCCATGATCTTCTCGAATGATGCGCCCAAGTTGGAAGCCGCACTGCACAATGCTTTTGCAGACCGCAAACTGAACTTTGTGAACCAGCGCCGCGAGTTCTTCAATGTTACATTGGACGAAATTAAGCAGGTCGTGCGTGAGAACTACGACAAGTCTGTGGAATTTGTCGAGTTGGCACCGGCTGAACAGTATCGGGAATCCTTGAAGCTTAAAGCAGCGGCAAAGAAGGACTGAGACTGTGCACATCGAGGGCAAAGCCGTGGGGCTTTGCATGGATTTAATGTAAAAGGAGGAGGGGACCAGCGTGGACAAAGACCTGACTGTATCTCAGATAGACCGACAAAATATTCTCAATAATGATGCTGCGCTTGCCGAAATTCAGCAACAGACAAACATAAAGGGATTTCTCTTTGAGGAAAAACTTTGCTTTACAAAAAGCATGGTTGCAACGTATTTTGAGGTCGATACACGCACGATTGAGCGCTATGTCAGCGAGAATCAGGGTGAACTTAGTGAAAACGGATATGAAATTTTGATTGGCAAGCGTTTGAAGGATTTTTTAGACTGCATCCAGACGCAGGATGTTCCCGACATTTATGTCGGGAGCATCAGTAACCGTACTTCCCAAATCGCAATTTTTGATTTTCGTGCTTTCTTGAATTTGGCGATGCTTTTGGTAGAAAGCGACCCTGCAAAGAGTTTGCGAAAGGTGATTCTGGATATCGTCATTGACTTTATCAACCGCAAAGCCGGTGGTGGAACCAAGTATATCAACAAACGTGATAGCGATTTTTTGGGAGCGTTTCTTCAGGAGGAAAATTACCGCCGGGAGTTTACGGATGCATTGCGCGATTATGTTGATATGGGAAATGCAAAATACGGAATTTATACAGATAAGATATACCAAAGCATTTTCCGTGAAAAAGCAAAAGAATATAAGCAAGTCCTCAATCTGAGCGCAAAAGACAGGGTACGGGATACCTTTTATTCGGAGATCCTCACGCTGATCGCATCCTACGAATGTGGTTTGGCTGAAATGATAAAGCAACAGTCCACAGCACTTGGCCACAAGCTGAACAACTGGGAACTTTCAGACCTTTTTACCGCATTTGAAAATCTTCCGCTCTGGAAGCCACTCATTATACAAGCAAGAACAAAAATGGCAAGTCGTGATATGGCGTTGCGTGATGCGTTCCATTATCAGCTGAAAGAGTATATCCGTCCATTGGAAAAGAATGAGTATGAACGATTCCTCGGCGATGCTGGACACGAACTTGAAAAGCTGATGGATGAAAACCGAGATGTGTTAGCCCGATTAAAGGAAAGTCAGTAATGGAAAACATCATATATATCACGCCAGAACAGGCAAGGATCACACATGCTAAAACGGTTGAGTATAGTGGCGGTGGAACGCTTGAAGAAATTGACTTTGGCCGACTTGAGGGTGTTCTGCATAACATCCAGAATGATGACTGGTATCCTACCTTTGTGGATAAGCTGACGCATTTGTTCTTCTGCACATGCCAATTTCATTGTTTTGCCGATGGAAATAAACGGTTGGCGATCACATTATCTACGCTTTTTCTACTTCTGAATGGATATCTTTCTGTTGCAGAAACATTTTTAGCCAAAACAGAAAATATCTGCTTGAATGTTGCTGCCAGCAAAATCGACAAAGAACTTTTGCACCAAATCATACAGGCTATCATGGATGGAACCTACGATGATGACGAATCTTTGAAATTGGAAATTTTCAGAGCTATCAGCGAATAAAAAAACGCCCCCGGTGCTGGAACACCGAGAGCGTTTCCGATCTGAATGCGGTTGCATCAGGCCTTACAAGTTGGAAAGGACTTGCAGGTCTATGATACCACCGCTGAGCAAAGGATGCAAGTGGAGGTATAAGATGAAATGTCAAAGAACCGCCTGTGGGCGGGATATCCCGGAAGATGCACTGTACTGCCCGTACTGCGGCAAAAAGCAGCAGCGCACAGCAGCACCGAAGCCCCGAAAGCGCGCCAATGGGCGGGGAAGTGTATACCGGCGCGGCAGAACGTGGATCGCACAGGTGCGCGTGGTGCGGGCTGGTGTTGTTGTGTACTCCCGCAGAAAATGCGGCTTTGCCACCCGCAGCGCCGCCGAGGAATATCTGGACAACTACACCCGCACGGGTGTGCAGCCGCGCTCCATGCGGCTGATCGACTGCTGGACAGCCCTGCAGGACACAAAAAAATGGCAGGCACTGAGCAAGGACAAGCGCAGTCACTATAAGACTGCATGGAACCGGCTGGAACAGATCCAGATGCAGACGGTGGGACAGATTCCGTTCCGGGCACTGCAGGAGCTGACAGATGCCGCGCCCGGTGACTACTATGCCCACCGGGACATCAAAACGCTGCTGGGTAAGTTGTACGAGGTGGCGATCACCAGCGAGGCGCTGGACATGGCGCAGGACAAAACGGCCCTGATTGAGCTGCCGCCGGTGCCAGACAGCGAGCGTGATGCCTACACCGTGGACGAGGTGCACGGGATGTGGCGGGCGTATCGTGCCGGTGACGATCTGGCCCGGTATGCGCTGATCCTGTGCTATACCGGGATGCGGCCGGGTGAGCTGATGCAGGTGCAGCTGTCCAATATTGACCTCCAGCGTCAATGCATCGTGGGCGGCATAAAGACAGCCGCCGGCAAAAACCGGGAGATCCCGATTGCAACGGCCATTGTGCCGCTGGTGCGCGAGGCCATGCAGACGGCCACCCACGGTCTGGCTGACAGCTGCCGTGAGCATTTTTATGACCGCTGGTGCCCATCAGTGGAGCGCTGGGGTGGCAGGCCGCACATGACTGCCCACAGCTGCCGCCACACGCTGGCAACGGCAATGGAGAGGGCAGAGGTTCCGGTGCTGCTGCAAAAGCTGATCCTGGGTCACGCTGTCCGGGATATCACCGAGCACTATAGTCGTCATCAGGCATTCGAGGACAAACTGGCAGCCGTTGAGCGTGCGACGGCTATTTTTAACGAGTGAGAGGGATGCGCTCATGGATGCGCCCCTTGATTATACGGAGTATCGTTATAGCGTGCTTTTTTCTGGCGCTGCTAAGGGCGTAGGTCGTCTAAACAACGGCGCGAGGGTTCAAATCCCTCCTACTCCGCCAAGAAAAAGCTCGATGATCCATTGAGATCACCGGGCTTTTTCCATTTTTGCACGCAAAAAAGAAGGGACACCGGCTTTTGAAAGGCCGGTGCCCCTTCCGCGTCACAGCAGCAGGTTGGTGATGCAGGCCAGCAGGGCCAGATGCACCGGGTAGAACCAGTAAAAGGCCTTTTTTTGCAGCGGACTGCACGCACCGCGCTGTCCGTTATAGAACCAGATCAGCACAAAGGCCAGCGGAGCGGTGAGCTCGAACAAAAACAGCGCTGCGCCCGCAAGGCACTGCCGCTTGCGGTTTGCGCGGGTGAGGTATAAGGCGCAGATGATCAGCACGCCGATGGCGTTGTAGTCGGTATTGGCAGCCAGCGCCAGCGCAGCGCAGCCCCCGGCACACAGGATGCCCTGCCAGCCGGGCAGGCCGTTTTCCTTTTCAAAGTGCTTGAGTCCTGCCATGGCCAGCACGCCCAGCGCCAGCGTCCAGTAAACATTCTGCGCGCCCGGGAAAAAGGGGGTGCGGAAGAACGCAAGGTCAAAGGGCACCTCGCTCAAAAGGCCGAACAGCACCAGCCGCCCAAGGTAGCCCTTGACGTTGTGGGTGTGCACAAAGCCCTCCACCAGCAGAAAGCAGAACAGCGGAAAGGCCAGCCGTCCGGTGAAGCGCAGCACCATGTCCAGCCGGTACAGCGGGTAGGCAGAAAGGGCGTCTTGGGAGAGGGTGCCGGCATCCAGCCCGGGCGTAAGGATGCCCGCCTCGATGCAGGACGCGCCGATGTGGTCCACCAGCATGGTGATGCAGGCAATGGTTTTAAGAGCGGTGCCGCTGAAGGTGCGGCGCGGGGAAAGTGCAGTCATAAAGAACACCTCGTTCAGTTTGCAAAAAATCGTTACAGGAACTATAACGAAGGAAAGGCGGCGTTTCCTGCAGAAATCGCGGCAAAATCTGCACAGAGCGTGCAAAAATCGGGGCAAAAACGCTTGACAGAAAAGGCGCGGGATAGTACAATCAAGAAGATAATTGAACTATCTCAAACGAAAGATGAAAAAGATTCACAGAGAATCGGGCGTCTCCGAACCAGAATAATCAGGAAGGAGGCTTTGGGGCATGACGCTTTTTTCCTACGAGATCTTCGATGCAGTGGCACGGCAGGGCAGCTTCAACAAAGCGGCCCAGCAGCTGCATCTGACCCCTTCGGCCATCAGCCACGCCATTGCCGTGATGGAGGAGGAACTGGGCTTTGCCCTGTTCAACCGCGGCAAAAACGGCGTATCCATGACCAGTTATGGCGCTTCGCTGTACCCGTCCATCCGTGCGGTGCTCAACAGTGACGAGGCACTCAAGCAGAGCATTGCCCGCCTGAACGGCCTGGAAAAAGGCAAGGTGAAGCTGGGTGCATTCAACTCGGTGTGCGCTTCGCTGCTGCCGGGCCTGCTCAAGAGCTTCGCGGCCCAGTACCCTCAGATCGAAATTGAAGTGTATCAGGGCACCTACGACGATGTCAAGGAGTGGCTGCGCACCGGGCAGGTGGACGTTGCGTTCCTTTCCTCCACCTGCAAGGAGGAATTCAACCTCACCGAGCTGTTTCGGGAGCCGCTGCTGTGCATCGTGCCGCAGGACTGGCCCGAACCCCAGGACGGCGTGATGACCCCTGCTCTGATGAACGGCCAGAGCTTTGTGGTGCAGTGCGATGCCACCGACGCCGAGATGCGGCAGTTCCTCAAGAAGTACAAGATCAGCACCGAGCGCCGCTGCCATGTCATCGACGACCAGTCCAACATCGCCATGGTGGAAGCGGGGCTTGGCATTTCCATCATGCCGCAGATGCTGCTGCGGGACTGCAAGGCAGCCGTCAAGGTGTATCCCATCGAGCCGGAGGAGTACCGCGTGGTGGGCTTGGCCGTGCAGCGCCCGGCCTCCATGGCTCCCGCCGTGGAGCAGATGTTCCACCACATCGTGGACTACTGCCATCAGCTGGAGCTGCCCCTGTGACCTGTTCAGTATAACACAAAGCGGCCGGTGCGGGAAACACCGGCCGCTTTTGCATAAAACAAAAACCTTTGCTGCCGGAGCGAAGGTTTCTGCACGGCGTTGCTTTACACTGCCAGAAATTTCCGGTATAATGAAGGGTAGAACAGAGCAAAACGCCAAAGGAAGAGGTTTTTATGGAGACTGCGGGGTACGATTCCAGCCGGCCGCTGGCCGAACAGGTTGCACAGCGGATCAAGGACTACATTCTGGAAGAAAAACTGAAGAGCGGCGACAAGCTGCCCACTGAAACAGCGCTTGCCCGCGAGATGGGTGTGGCACGCAGTACCGTGCGCGAGGCCATCAAGCGGCTGGAGTCACAGAACATTCTGACCGTGCGCCACGGCGCGGGCTCTTTTGTGACCGACCAGCCCGGCCTGGCGGATGACCCGCTGGGGCTGGATTTCATTGAGGACAAGGAGCGTCTGGCCTTCGACCTGCTGGAGGTGCGTAACATCATCGAGCCGGCCATTGCCGCGCTGGCGGCGCGCCATGCCACCCCGGAGGACATCGCCGAGATGGAATCGCTGTACAACCTCATGGAATACCACATCCTGCATGGGCAGGACTATCTGGACGAGGATATGAAGTTCCACCGGACCATTGCCCGCGCCAGCGGCAACCTAGTGGCTCCCCAGCTGGCTCCCATCATCACGGCGTCGGTGGAGGTGTTCACCGAGGGCACCCACCGCGCTCTGCTGCAGGAGACCCTGGACACCCACAAGGCTGTACTGGAGGCCATCAAGTGCGGCGACAGCACCTGGGCACGGGATGCCATGACCCTGCACCTTTCCTACAACCGCGACCTGTACCGGAAGATGCACCGCGCCCGCAGCGGTGAACCGCCCCTTGCTCCCAAAGTGCCGGAATGGGTGCTGCAGCTCAAGGAGCTGGCCAAGCCCGAAGAACCGGAAGAAAAAGAGTAAATCGAACGCAAACAGCCCGCATGACGGAGCACGATGCTCCTGCCATGCGGGCTGTTTTTCTGTGTTAACTCAGGCGGCGGGATGCATTACCACTCGGCAACGCTGCCGTCCTTGTGACGCCAGACGGGGTTCTTCCACTCGTGCGGGGTCTTGTTCTCCTCCAGCACCAGTTCCTTGTTGACGTCCACGCCCAGACCGGGACGGACGGGCAGCTGCACGCGGCCGTCCACGAACTTGAAGTCGTCCTGGTTCTTGACATAGTCCAGCACGCTCTTGCCCACGTTGTAGTGGATGCCGATGCTCTGCTCCTGGATCACGGCGTTGTAGCAGGTGGCGTCCACGTTCAGGCAGCTGGCCAGAGCGATGGGGCCCAGCGGGCAGTGAGGAGCCAGGGCAACGTCGTAGGCTTCGGCCATGGAGGCAATCTTCTTGACCTCGGTCAGGCCGCCGGCATGGCTCAGGTCGGGCTGGATGATGTCCACGCCGCCGGCCTGCAGCAGGCGCTTGAAGTCATACTTGGTGAACAGACGCTCGCCGGTGGCAATGGGCACATTGCAGGCAGCGGCGATCTCCTTGAACACCTCCATGTTCTCACACAGGACGGGCTCCTCGATGAACATGGGGTCGAACTCTTCCAGCTTCTTGGCCAGGACCTTTGCCATGGGCTTGTGCACACGGCCGTGGAAGTCGATGGCGATGCCGAAATACTTGCCGCAGCTCTCCCGGATGGCGGCCACGCGCTCCAGAACGGCGTCCACCTTGTCGTAGGTGTCGATCATCTGCAGCTCTTCGGTGGCGTTCATCTTGATGGCGGTAAAGCCGGCATTCTTGCGCTCCAGAGCAGCAGCGCCCACGTCGCTGGGGCGGTCGCCGCCGATCCAGCTGTACACGCGCATGTTGTCGCGGCAGGCACCGCCCATGAGCTGGTAGACCGGGGCGTTGAAGAACTTGCCCTTGATATCCCACAGGGCCTGATCAATGCCGGCAATGGCGCTCATCAGCACGCCGCCGCCGCGGTAGAACCCGGCGCGGTACAGCACAGCGGAAAAGTCCTCAATGCGCATGGGGTCCTTGCCGATGAGGTAGGGCTTCATCTCCTGGACACAGGCCAGAACGGTGGCGCAGTGGCCTTCCAGCACGGGCTCGCCCCAGCCGGTCAGGCCCTCGTCGGTCACGATCTCAACAAAGCCCCAGCGGGGACGGACGGTATAGGTGTTGACTTCAACGATCTTCATGGGAAATCATCCTTTCTCTTGTATTGCAGAAGGTTTCAATGGGTTCAGGTTCAGCGCTGGATCTGGTCCACCATGCCGCGGACGTAGGCGGCGCAGGCTTCCCAGTCGTTGGCGGCCACGGCGTCCTTGGGCATCAGGCTGGAGGCCAGGCCCACGCTGATGCAGCCGGCGTCAAAGAACTCGCGGATGTTGGCGGGGCTCACGCCGCCGATGGCCATGTAGTTGGTGCCGTCAAAGGGGCCCTGCAGGTCCTTGACGTAGTGGCGGGGCATGCTGCCGGCCGGGAACAGCTTCATGGTCTTGTAGCCGAACCGCAGGCTGGTGGCCACGTCGGTGGGGGTCAGCACGCCGGGCAGCAGGGCGATGTCGTTCTCGGCGCAGTAGCTGAACACATCCAGCGGGGTGCCGGGGGTCAGAAGGAACTGTGCACCGGCGTCCAGAGCGGCTTTGCAGCGCTCCACGGTGATGGCGGTGCCGGCACCCACGGTGCAGCGGTCCCCGAAATGGGTGCGCAGCATCGTGATCTGCTCCAGGGCGTGGGGGCTATTCAGTGCCACCTCAAAGAAGGGGGCACCGCCCTGCACGGCGGCCTCGGCGTAATCAATGGTCTTTTCCAGCGGAACGTTGCGCAGGATGGCCAGCAGCGGATGCTTGGAAACCAGATCGTAAGTGTCCATACAAAAAACTCCTTTCGGCAAAAAATGAAACCGGTGGTTTCAGCGGATCAGCGGTAGGTGATGGCAGCGCCGGTGAGGGCAGCTTCCATCTGGGCGGCGTCGGGGTAGCCCTCCACGTCGCCCGGGGTCTGGGTGGCCAGGGCGCCGCAGATGGCACCCATGCGGCCTGCGGTGACCACATCGCGGCCCTGCAGGATGCCGGCCAGGAAGCCGGCATTGAAGCCGTCACCGGCGCCGATGGGCTCAATGGGCTTACAGGGGTAGGGCGGCAGCTTTTCGCGGGTGGTCTTGTCGGCCACCCAGGCACCGTTGCCGCCGTCCTTGATGGCCACATACTGTGCGCAGCCGTCGCGGAACAGCAGATCGAAGATGGCATCCGGGTCCCGCAGGCCGAACAGGGCGTCGGCCTCGTCCAGGCCCAGCAGCACGATCTCGCTCTGCAGGGTCAGCTCCCGGATCAGGGGGGCGTAGTCCTGCCCACGCCACAGCTTGCGGCGGATGTTGGGGTCAAAGCTGATGGCAACGCCTTTCTCCTTGGCCAGAGCAAAGGCGGCTTTGGTCATGGCCAGGCAGCTCTCGCTCAGCACGGGGGTGATACCGCTCATGTGCAGCACCTTCACGCCGTCCAGCAGGGCGGGGGTCACGTCCTCGGGGCACAGGTGGCTGGCGGCGCTGTTCTCACGGTAGTAGAACACTTTGGTCTCGCCCACGCCGGTCTCCTTGAACATGATGCCGGTGCGGTGGTCGGGGTCGTAGATGACGCGGGAACAGTCCACGCCCTCGGCACGGAGCTGATTGCGGATGAAGCAGCCAAACTCGTCGGTGCCCAGGCGGCTGACCCAGGCGGCCTCCAGGCCCAGCTTTGCCAGCCCCACGGCTACATTGCTCTCGGCACCGGCGGTGCGGATGCCGAAGTTCTGCACATAGCGCAGGGCACCCACGCTGTCCGGGGTGAAGGCGGCCATGGTCTCGCCGATGGTGATCAACTGAGGCATAAATAACACTCCTTTTCTTATAGGGCTCAGAACTGCAGTTCTACGCTGCAGAGCATTCGTTCGATCTGACGCCGGGCTTCGTCCAGTGCCTGCCGGGCGCTGGCGGCGGCAGCGTCGCTGTAGCGCTCCAGCGGGAAGGCAACGCTCAGCGCGGCCACCACTTTGCCGCTTTTGCGCAGCGGCACGCCGATGCAGCGGATGCCCCGGGTGCTCTCCTCACACTCGTAGGCAAAGCCGCTGGCCCGGATCTCGGCCAGCTGGTCGGCCAGGAGGCGGAAGTCGGTGATGGTGTGCTCGGTCAGCGGGTACAGGCCGTCGTAATACAGGGCCTTGAGCTGGGGCAGCTGGTAGTCGGCCAGCAGAGCCTTGCCCACGCCGGTGGCGTAGGCCGGCAGGCTGCGGCCCTCCACCGTGACGGTACGGCTGCGCAGCGGGGTCTCCACCTTTTTGAGGTAATAGACATCCCCGTTTTTCAGGCTGCCGAGGTGGCATGTCTCGTGGCAGACCGACACGATGTCGTGCATCAGGCGGTAGATCTCCCGCAGGGCGCTGGCTTCGTCCAGATAGGTGTTTCCAATGCGGAACGCCATGCGGCCGATGCGGTAGTGATGATCCTGGTCGTCCAGGGTCAGGTAGCCGCGGTCCCGCAGGGTGTGCAGCAGCGGGGAGATGCTGCCTTTGGCAATGCCCAGCTGCTGCGACAGCTGGGTCAGGGTGTAACCGCTGCCGTTCAGGCTGCACAGCTCCAGAATATCCAGGGCCCGGGCCAGTGAACGGTGGGCATCTCCGGAAGGCATGGGACTCACTTCCTTTCCTTATATATAGGGCATATATAGGGCCTCTGAGAGGCATTCGGACCAGGTCGGGAAAACGACGAAAGTGTTCCGATGTGTTCCGCACAGAAATCCTGAGAGCACCGGACGTGTTCGGATATCGGGCTGTATTGGGACTTGCGTTCCGATATCTGAACAAAAATTGTGTGCTTTCTGGTTCGGACGGCTGAAAACTGCAGGCCGTCCGCCCCTTTTTCGGCGGCCGGAGCGCCGCCGATCGTTGCCTTTTGCACGGGATGCAGACGATTTTGGGGCCTGCGACGGCATTGTCGGACAACTTAATAAATTGCAAATGATTAAAAATAAGCGCAACATCGTCGCTTTTGAAAGGGACTTGGATTTTTTTCTGTAAATCCCTGCTCCAATTTCAGTATACGACACCGGAAAATAGACTGCAAGGGGCAGTTTGTTTTTCGTGGAAATGACAAAATTATGAACAGGAAAACTATAAAATACGCCAAAAATGGTTCTTTTTGAAGAAAATGTTAAAAATCTATTGACGGATGATGCAAAAATTGGTACATTTATTTCAGCAAGGTTGTTGTCGGACAACGACCCCACGGTGCCGGCCCGCAGCGGGGAAATGTCTGACAGCCACATCGGCCCGAGCGGACCCTGCGCCGGGCTGAGGAAAATGATTCTAAGGAGGAAATGAAACTATGTTGGACCCCAAATACATCCCATTGTTTATTGGCGGCTTTATCGCATGGATCTGCTTTATGATCTTTGTGGGCTGGATCACCAGCCGCGGCAAGAATGAGGGCAGCAGCTTCCTGACCGGCGGCGGCAACCTCGGCTTCTTCCTGATCTTCTGCACCGTGGGTGCAACCATGATCGGCACCGGTTCTTCCATGGGCGCCATCGGCAACGGCTTCAACCACGGCTGGGGCGGCGCCATCTACGGCCTGGGCGCATCGGCAGGTATCCTTTCCATGCTGTTGTTCACCAAGGCAAAGAACAAGGGCTTCCTGACCATGTCTGAGGAAGCACAGTATTACTACGGCGGCAAAAAGATCATCCGCCAGGTTATGGGCTTTATGATGTTCGTCATCGAGATCATCTGGCTGGGCAACCACCTGAACGGCGGTGCCAAGTACCTGGCTTACGTCACCCAGCTGCCGGACGTTACCTGTAAGATCATCACCGTTCTGGGCTTCGGCATCTACGTGTTCATCGGCGGCTACATGGCCGTTGTTACCACCGACGCTGTCCAGTTCATCGCCATCCTCATCGGCTTCCTGACCATCGCTGTCCGTGCTATCCCCCTGGCAGGCGGCTACCAGAACGTGGTGGATACCTTCACCGCTGCTGGCAAGCCCGGCGCAATGACCTTCTACGGCCTGGGCTCCTACGGTGTCATGGCTGCCATAGCACTGGTGTTGTCCACAGCCATGGGCGTTATCGGCACTCCCACCCACCGTACCCGTATCTACACCTCCAAGGACGAAAAGACTGCCCGCAAGGCCTTCCTGGGCCAGGGCATCCTGCTGTTCGGCTGGAGCTTTGTTACCGCTATCATCGGCATGAGCTGCTTCACCATCGCCACCATGAATGGTGACACCCTGGCCAGCGGCGACTACGCCTTTGCTTACATGGCTACCAACGCACTGCCCCCGATCATCGGCATGATGTTCATGATCTGCGGCCTGTCCGCTACCATGTCCTCCGGTGACTCCGACGCCATCTCCGGCGTTACCATCCTGCTGACCGACGTGTACCCCAGCGTCACCGGCAAGACCATCAAGGAAGAGGATTACGCCAAGTACAGCCGTATCGCTCTGATCTGCACCCTGGGCGCTGCCTTCTTCATCACCCTGTTCGTCAACGACGTTATCGGCTACATCTCCACCATCGTGGGCGCCTTCCTGCCCGGCGTGGCTGTGGCTATGCTGCTGGGCCGCTTCTGGAAGCGTGTCAACTGGCAGGGCGGTCTGGCCTGCATCGGCTCCGGCACTCTGCTGGGCGTGCTGATCCTGGTGCTGCCTTCCTTCAAGAACTGGATCAACGCCACCATGGGTGGTCCGGCTGTGCCTGCTACCATCATTTCTCTGGTGTTCGGCATTGTGGTCTCTCTCATGTTCCCTGCTGACACCACTCCCGACGATGTGCGCCTGAAGCACGTTATGGACGACCGCCGCGGCACTGTCGTGGAAAAGGTCGCTGCTGCTGAGGCTGCTGCTGAGGAAGAAGATCTGTAAGACCGATTGAGCCGGCAAACTGTAAATCTGTTTCTCCGAAAGGGGCGAGGGCATACGCCCTTGCCCCTTTCATCATTTGCGGCAGGGTCGCCTTGCCGCAGGGCAAATTCATAGCAAGAGGGAACTTATCATGAAACGTATTTTGATCCAGAACGGCACCATATACGACGGCCTGGGGGGCCAGCCCTACCAGGCAGACCTGCTGGTGCAGGACGACCGTATTGCTCAGATCGCTCCGGGCATCACGGAACCGGCAGACCAGGTCATCGACGCCACCGGCAAGGCGGTGACCCCGGGGTTTGTGGATATCCACCGTCACCACGACGCAAAGCCCCTCAACGACCCGCACTTTGGCGAGGTGGAGCTGGCCCAGGGCATTACCACGGCAGTGGCCGGCAACTGCGGCATCAGCATGACCCCCCGGCCGGAATCGGACGAGGCGGCAAAGGAGTATTATTCCTTTGAAGAAGCCGTCATGGGCCCCATCGGCCTGGACGGCCCCCACACCTACCGTGATTATCTGGCTGCCCTGCACAAGGCCGACCTGCCCCTGAACGTTGCCGCCATGATCGGCACCGGCACCGTCAAGATCTGCGTCAAGGGCTTTGCCGACACTCCCTACACCCAGCAGGAGCTGGACGACGCCCGTGCTCTGATCGAGGACGCCATGGCCGCCGGTGCTCCCGGTGTGTCGCTGGGCATCATGTATCTGCCGGAGTGCTACTCCTCCACCGATGAATTTTCCTACATTCTGGAGCCGGTGGGCCGCTATCACCGTGTGATCACCACCCACATCCGCGGTGAGGGCGACAGCATGGTGCAGAGCGTGCGCGAGGTGATCGAGATCGCCCGCCGCGTGGGCTGTGCCCTGGAGATCAGCCACTTCAAGAGCTGCGGCATGAAGAACTGGGGCAAGGACATCCACACCGCCATTGCCGACATCGAAGCCGCCCGGGCCCAGGGCATGGACGTGACCGTGGACTTCTACCCCTACGAGGGCGGCAGCACAGCCCTGACCACCATGCTGCCCCCGGTGTTCGTGGCCGGCAACATGACCCGTGCACTGGAAAAACTGGGCACCCCCGAAGGTGTGGAGGAGTTCCGCCGTACCAGCAGCGTGTTGTACGATGACTGGGACAACTTCTGCATCACGCTGGGCTGGGACCGCATCATCATCAGCGGCGTGGTCTGCCCCGAAAACGAGAAGTTCCTGGGCATGCGGGTGACGGAGGCTGCCGAGAAATTCGGCTTTGAGGACGCCGCTGCACTGGCCGCCTACCTGATGCACAGCGAGGACGGGAAGACTGCCATCATCAATATGTCCATGAGCCAGGATGATATTGATACGGTGGCACGTCTGCCCTGGTCCAATATCATCTCCGATGCCATCTATGCCAAGACCGACACGCCCCACCCCCGCATGTTCGGTGCCTTCCCCAAGGTGCTGCGGGAGTATGTGGCTGAGCGCGGCATCTACACGATGCAGGAGGCCATCCGCCGGATGACCAGCCAGCCCGCCGCAAGAATGGGATTGGTCGGACGAGGGAGCTTGCAGAAAGGCAATTATGCTGATATACTGGTATTCGATCCGAAGAAGTTCACGGATCATGCCACCTTCACGAATCCTGCCCAGAAGGCCACCGGTCTGGACTGGTGCATCGTCAACGGCCAGGTCGCCATTGACCACGACCGGCGCACCACGACCGGTGCCGGTATGGTGCTGACGGTGTAAGGAGCTGCCATGTCGATCGCGATTCTTCTGCAGCAGATCCTGATCATCTTTCTGGAGATCGGCACCGGTGCAGCCGTGACCAAACTGGGCATCATGGACGACAGGAACAGCAAGTTCCTGTCCAACCTGGTCATGTCGGTCACCCTGCCCTGCACCCTGCTGGCCAGTGCCAGCATCGACGGCGGCCGCGAGGCCGTGGCCGGCATGCTCAAGGGCTATGTGGTGCTGGAGATCTTCTACATCCTCACCATCGGCATCTGCCTTGTGCTGAGCAGGGCCATGCACCTGACCCGCGGCCAGAAGGCCGTGCTGGTGGGTGCCGCCGTCATGCCCAACAGCGCCTTCATCGGCATCCCACTCATCAGCGCCCTGCTGGGCAGCGAGGCGGGTGCCCTGTACGGTGCCGCCGGCATCATGGCCTACAACATCCTGTTCTTTACTTATGTACAGCACCTGTTCGACCCGGAAGCCAAGGTGAGCATCAAAGCATTCCTTACCCCCACCAACATCACCACCGCCATCATGGTGGTCATGCTGGTGACCGGCCTGCGGCTGCCCGCCATCCTGGAAAGTTTCTGCAAGGCGGTGGGCAACACCACCACGCCGCTGGCCCTCATGATCGCCGGCGGCATGCTGGCCCGCAGTGACCTGAAAAAACTGGTCACGAACCCCATGGTATGGCTCATCACGGCCCTGCGGTGCGTCGTGTTCCCGCTGGGCTTCCTGGCGGCGCTGTACTTCCTGCCGCTGGACCGCACCCTGTGCATGGCGATCCTGATTCTGGCATCCTGCCCGGCAGGCAGCCTGACGGCCGTGCTGGCAAAGCAGTACGACACCGAGGGCGAGCTGGCAAGCCAGGCCGTTGCACATTCCACCCTTAGTATCCTGATCAGCGTGCCCCTGGTGCTGAGCCTGGGCAGCACGCTGTTGGGAATATAAACAAGTCGCTTCACAGTCGGCGCACACCGGCTGCGGAACATCTTTCAACCGGCAGCAGCCCCCGTTTCGGCTGCGTCAGAGAAAAAGAAGAGAGGTTTTTTCTTATGGCAAATGTCTACGATAAGCTCAAGGAAATGAACATCACCCTGCCCGCACCCCCGCCGAAGGGCGGCGTCTACACTCCGGTCATGGAGTTCGGCGATCATTTGCTGTACTGCAGCGGCTGCGGCCCTGACATCGGCGACGGCCACAACATCGTGGGCAAGGTCGGCGGCGACCTGACCCTGGAGCAGGGCCAGAAGGCTGCTTACAACTGCATGCTGAACCTGCTGGCCAATCTGGACGCCAAGCTGGGCGACCTGAACCGCATCAAGCGCTGCGTCAAGGTCCTGGGCTTTGTCAACTGCACCGATGATTTTGCACAGCAGCCGCAGGTCATCAACGGCGGCTCCAACCTGCTGTTCGAGCTGTTCGGCGAGGAGAAGGGTCTGCCCGCCCGCACCGCCATGGGCACCAATTCCTGCCCGGGCAACATCGCGGTCGAGATCGAGATGCTGGTGGAGTATGAATAAGATCAACGACAACCTCTATACCTTTGAGGGTCAGCAGGACATCGTAAGCCCGCAGCTGGTCTATTACCCGGCGATCATCCGCGAGAATATCCGCAAGATGATCGACATTGCAGGCGGCGCTGCCCGCCTGTGGCCCCACATCAAGACCCACAAGATGGCCGAGGTGGTCCAAATGCAGATCGAGGCGGGCATCGACCGCTTCAAGTGCGCCACCATCGCCGAGGCCGAAATGGCCGCCAAGGCCGGTGCGAAGCACCTGACTCTGGCGTACCCGCTGGTGGGCCCCAACATCAAGCGCTTTGCCGCGCTGCAGGCCGCCTTCCCGGGGGTGGAGTTCTTTGCCATCGGCGATGACACGGAGCAGATCCGCAAGCTGGGCCAGACCTGCAAGGCCAATGTGCTGATGGATGTGGACATGGGCCAGCACCGCACCGGTGTGCCGCTGGATAAAGTGGAAGCGATGTACCGGGAGTGGAACACCCTGCCCGGCATCGTCATGCGCGGCATGCACTGCTACGACGGCCACCGCCACGAGAGCAGCGTGCAGGAGCGCGAGGTGGCTACCGCCCCTGTGGACAAGCAGATCGAGGAGATCAAGGCCCGCCTGAAGGCGGACGGCATCTGCTGCGAGATCCTGATCATGGGCGGCACCCCGTCCTTCCCGGTGCACGCCGAGATGACCGGAGAGTTTTTGAGCCCCGGCACCTGCGTGATCCAGGACGCTGGGTACCGCAAGGCCTACCCGGACCTGCAGTTTACCCCGGCTGCTGCCCTGCTCACCCGCGTGGTGAGCCGCCCCAGCCGCGACACCTTCACACTGGATCTGGGCTGCAAGGCCGTGGCCACCGATCCCCAGCCGGAGCGCGCGGAGATCGTGGGCATGGAGTATGCCCGCACCGTGATCCAGAACGAGGAGCACTGGGTGGTGCGTGTGCCGGAAGAGCACATCGCCGACATCCCGCCCATCGGGACCGAGCTGTTTGCCATCCCGACTCACGTCTGCCCCACCAGCGCCCTGTACCCGGCGGTCCCGGTGGTGGAAAACGGCGAGGTCACAGGCTGGTGGAAGGTCGCTGCGCGTGACCGCCGCCTGACCCTGTGAGAGAGTATCTGAGAGTTTTATAAGGAGTTGAATATGATGCTGAAAAGTCAGCAGGTCCGTTCCCTGTCCCCTGAGATGGACCCTCTGCGCATGGGCATGGGCTGGACGGTCGATGACCTGAGCAAGCCCCAGATCATGGTGGAGAGCACCTACGGCAACAGCCATCCGGGCTCCGGCCACCTGAACATTTTTGTGGAAGAGGCTGTCCGCGGCGTGAACGACCACGGCGGCAAGGCTGCCCGGTATTTTGCCACCGACATGTGCGACGGCATGGCCCAGGGCCATGACGGCATCAACTACTCGCTGGCCCACCGCGAAGCCATCACCAACCTGGTGGAAGCACAGGCCAACGCCACCACCTTTGACGGCGGTGTGTTCATTTCCAGCTGCGACAAGGCCATGCCCGCCATGCTCATGAGCATCGGCCGCATGAAGGACATGATGGCAGCCATCGTGGTCACCGGCGGTGTCATGGAGGCATACGACCTGCCCGCCAAGTACACCGAGAACGACCCCGGCTGTGCCATCAACGAGCTGCTCACCCTGGAGCAGATCGGCAAGTTCAGCGCACAGTACGAGCGCGGCGAGATCCCGGCCGAGCAGCTGACCTACTACAAGCAGCACGCCTGCCCCAGCTGCGGCGCCTGCTCCTTTATGGGCACTGCCTCCACCATGCAGGTCATGGCCGAGGCTCTGGGCCTGATGCTGCCCGGCACCGCTTTGATGCCGGCCACTGCCCCCGAACTGAAGCAGGCTGCCTACGACGCCGGCACCCAGCTCATGAAGCTGGTGAAAGCCGGTGTCACCGCAGGCGATATCGTGGATATGCGCAGCTTTGAGAACGCCATCATGGTCCATGCGGCCATTTCCGGCTCCACCAATGCCCTGATGCACATCCCCGCCATTGCCCACGAGTTCGGCTTCGAGATCGACGCCGACACCTTTGACCGGATGCACCGCGGCGCACACTACCTGCTGAACATCCGTCCCGCAGGCGACTGGCCCGCACAGTATTTCTACTATGCAGGCGGCGTGCCCCGCATCATGGAAGAGATCAAGTCCATGCTGCATCTGGATGCCAAGACCGTTACCGGCAAGACCCTGGGCGAGAACCTGGAGGAGCTGAAGAAGAACGGCTTCTACGAGCACTGCGATGCCCTGCTGGCCGAGAAGAGCAAGAAGATCGGCCGCGAGATCAAGCGCACCGACATCATCCGCAGCTTCGACGAGCCCATCGGCACCAACGGTTCCATCGCCATCCTGCGCGGCAACCTGGCCCCGGAAGGCTGTGTCATCAAGCACACCGCCTGCCCCAAGGCCATGTTCAAGGCGACCCTGACCGCCCGCCCCTTCGACTGTGAGGAGGACGCCATCGACGCCATCCTCCACGGCCGCATCCATCCGGGCGATGCCGTGTTCATCCGCTACGAAGGCCCCCGCGGCAGCGGTATGCCGGAGATGTTCTACACCGGCGAAGCCATCTGCTCGGACCCGGCCCTGGCTTCCAGCGTGGCCCTGATCACCGACGGCCGCTTCTCCGGCGCAAGCCGCGGCCCCGTCATCGGCCATGTCAGCCCTGAAGCCGCCGCAGGCGGCCCCATCGCACTGGTGGAAGAGGGCGATATCATTGAACTGGACGTGGAGGCCCGCCGCCTGGAGATCACCGGTGTGAAGGGCGAGCACAAGACCCCCGAAGAAATGGACGCCATTCTGGCAGAACGCAAAGCAAACTGGAAAGGTTTTACAAGCAAATACACCCATGGCCTGCTGAAGCTGTATAGCCAGCACGCAGTCAGCGCCATGAAGGGTGCTTACATGGAGTAAGGAGTGTAAAAACTATGGCAGAAGCAAGAAGTTTAGCCGATATCAAACTGGACAACGCTTACAAGTTCGGCGCTGGCCGTTACCTGCAGGAAGCAGGCGCCCTGAACCTGCTGGGCGGCGAGGTGGCACGTCTGGGCAAAAAGGCCCTGGTCATTGCCGGCCCCCGCGCCTGGGCAGCCACCGAAGGCAAGGCAGAAAAGAGCCTGAAGGATGCCGGTGTGGAGTTTGAACTCTCCCTGTACCCGGATCAGAACACCTACGAGCGCGCCAAGGAGCACGCCCTGCAGGCCCTGACCACCGGCTGCCAGGTCATCGTGGGCATCGGCGGCGGCCGCATCATGGATCAGGCCAAGGCTACGGCACACTTTGCAGGCGACCTGCCCATCGTGGAGGTGCCTACCTCCATTGCCACCTGCGCGGCATTTGCCCCGCTGAGCGTCATGTACACTGCCGAGGGTGCCTCCCTGGGCAGCCTGCGCTATGACCACGAGGTCAACGCCATCGTCATGGACATGGACGTGATCTGCAAGGAGCCCCCGCGCTACGCAGCCAGCGGCATCATGGACGGCATGGCCAAGATGATCGAGATCCAGAACGGCCGCAGCGAGATCCTGCTGGACGATGTGAGCATCGGTCTGTTCACCGCTTACACCATCGCAGAGATGGCTTACCATGTTTACGAGAAGGAGGCCCATCAGGCCTGCCATGACATCGCCGAGGGCAAGCTGACCAAGGCCGTGGAGGATATCGCTTACCTGAACGTTGCCGTGGCCGGCATCGTCAGCGGCGTGAGCAAAGGCTTTGGCCAGACCGCTCTGGGCCACGAGACCTACGAGCTGGTGCGCACCCACTTCACCCAGGAGGCAAAGCCCTACCTGCACGGCGAGATCGTGGCCATCGGCGACTGCCTGCAGCTGGCCTTCAACGGCCATCCGGAGCAGGTGGCACCCTTCCGTGCCTTTATGCGCAGCATGAACATGCCCCTGACCCTGGAGGACATCGGCATCGACCCGAACTCCCCCAAGATGGAGAACCTGTTCCAGGATCTGTTCCACAGCCCCTTCATGGAGCCCACCGCAGAAAATGAGGCACGCCTGCGCAAGGCCATGCACTATCTGTCTGCAGACTGATCCCCGCAGCATTCCCTGAACCGCAATGACAGCGCCCCCTGAACCGTCTCGGACGGCGCAGGGGGCGCTGTTTTGTCTTTTTGGCACAAAGAAGCCCCGAAATCCTCTTTTCCTTTTGTGGTTTTTCCGCTATACTAGAGGTGCAGGAATTCCAATGGTACAAGAAGGTCATCGCATCCAACGGCGAGGAGCTGGACTGAACCTGAAATTGCAGACGCTGCCGAGCGTTCCCGGCGTGAGGGCTCCGCTTTCGGCGGGGTCCTCTGCGTTCTGCCCGGCGGGTTTTGGACGAATCGGCTGAAAAACAGCAAAATTCGGTCAGAATGCGCTAGAATGCTGGACAGCATCCTGTGAATTGTGGTAGAATTGCAATAGAATGCGTGGAAGCGCAAAACCGATGCTGCGCGGTGAACGCAGCAAAGATGAAAGATGAAAGAGGTCGTTTGTGATGAAGATCATTCGTGCAAAGGATTACGCAGACATGTCCCGCAAGGCGGCAAACATTATTTCCGCACAGGTCATCATGAAGCCCAATTGCGTGCTGGGTCTGGCCACCGGCGGAACCCCGGTGGGGGCCTACCAGCAGCTGGTGGAGTGGTACAACAAGGGCGACATTGATTTCTCGGAGGTCACCACCGTGAACCTGGACGAGTACCGCGGCCTGCCCAAGGACCACCCGGAAAGCTACTGGAGCTTCATGCACCGCCACCTGTTCGACCACGTCAACATCAACCCCGCCCGCATCAACCTGCCGGACGGCACCAACCCCGATGCGGACGCAGCCTGCGCCCAGTACAACCAGATCATCCACAGCGTGGGCGGCATCGACCTGCAGCTGCTGGGCATCGGCCACGACGGCCATATCGGCTTCAACGAGCCGGGCGAGGCTTTTGAGCTGGAGACCCACTGTGTGGACCTGACCCAGGAGACCATCGAGGCCAACAAGCGCTTCTTTGACGGCAACGTAGACCTGGTGCCCAAGCAGGCCTACACCATGGGCATCAAGACCATCATGCAGGCCCGTAAGGTGCTGATGGTGGTCAACGGCACCGGCAAGGCCGAGATCGTGAAGAAAGCCTTCTTCGGCCCGGTCACCCCGGAAGTGCCCGCCAGCATCCTGCAGATGCACCCCGACTTCATCCTCGTGGGCGACGAAGAGGCCCTGAGCCTGATCTGATCGGTTCCCCAAAGCATGTTTCTGCCGCCGCACGGCCCTGCCACCGTGCGGCGGCTTTTTTCTGAGCAGGGGAATTGTAACGCGGCAAAAAATACAGTATACTGGAACAAAAACCACCACGAGGGAGGGGCGGCCGATGTTCAGCGAAGAGATGATCTGCAGCCTGAATGATCTGGAGCTGGAAGTTTATAAGTATGTTGTGCGGAACGCGGACAAGGTGTGCTATATGCGCATCCGGGAGTTTGCGGATGCCGCCCATGTGTCTACCTCCACCATCCTCCGGTTCTGCAAAAAGGCGGGCTGCGACGGCTATGCGGAGTTCAAGATCCGGCTGCGCCAGCATCTGGAACAGGCAAAGCAGCCGCCGGTCAAGGACGATGTGTCGGAGGTCATCGACTTTTTGAAAAAGACCTGCTCGGCGGAGTTTGAGCAGAAGCTGGACATGCTGACCAGGGTCATCTTTCAGGCCCGGCACATCTTTTTTGTAGGCAGCGGCATGTCCGGCATCGTGGCCAAGTACGGGGCACGCTATTTTTCCAGCATGGGCAAGTTCTGCCTGTACATCGACGAGCCCCATTACCCCACCGAGAGCCGATTCGTGGAAAATTCGCTGGTGATCGTGTTTTCGGTGTCCGGCGAGTCCCGCGACACCATCGGCCATGTGATGCGCTTCAAGGAGCAGAACTGCCAGATCCTCAGCGTGACCAACACGGAAAACTGCACCATCGCAAAACTCTCGGACTATAATCTGGCCTATTATGTCACCTACGAGCGGCTGGGAGTCTACGATGTGACGACCCAGCTCCCGGCCATGAGCATTGTGGAGCGGCTGGGCAAAAAGCTCTACCGCTACACTTCCGAGGGCCCGGCGGCCATCTGAAAAAGCAAAAAATAAAAAACAGGGCGTTACCCGAAAAAAACAAGTGCAAAAAAACGGCACTTGTTTTTTTATGCCCAGAAACTGCTGACAAACCACCTGCCTGCGTCTATAATGGACGCATCGGAAGCGCTTCGACCGGAAATTGGATGACTTGAAAAGGTAAAGGAGAAACAATCATGGCAAAAGATTATGCTGCGATCTCCAAAAAGATCGTGGAGAACATCGGCGGTGTGGAGAACATTGCCAGCGTGACCCACTGCATGACCCGCCTTCGCTTCGTGGTGAAGGACGAGGGCAAGATCAACGACGCAGCCGTCAAGGCGACCGACGGCGTGATGGGCGTCGTGAACCAGGGCGGCCAGTACCAGATCATCATTGGCAACCATGTGGAAGAGGCCTACAACGAAGTGCTCAAGATGGGCGACTTCGGCGAGGCAAGCCAGGTGGCCCGCGGCGAGAAGAAGGAGCCTCTGACCCTGAAGAAGGTGGGCAACAACATTCTGGATGCCATCGTGGGCACCATGTCCCCGCTGATCCCCGCCATCATCGGCGGATCCATGGTCAAGCTGCTGGTCATGCTGCTGGGCATGGTTGGTGTGCTGTCGGCCGACGGTGAGACCTACAAGATCCTGAACACCATCGGTGATGCAGCCTTCTACTTCCTGCCGGTGATGGTGGCCGCTTCTGCTTCCAAGAAGTTCAACACCAATATGTTCATCGCCATTGCCATTGCAGGCCTGATGCTACACCCGGATTTCCGCACCATGATGGAGGCAGTCACGGTCGGCGATACCGCCGCACACTTCCTGGGCATCCCGGTGGTGGGCGTCAAGTACACCTACACCGTCATCCCGGCCCTGTGCATGACCTGGATCCTGTCTTACATCGAGCGTGCCATCGACAAGATCACCCCGGCTGTCACCAAGAACTTCCTCAAGCCCATGCTGATCTTCCTCATTGCTGCTCCCATTGCGATCATCGTGGTCGGCCCGGTCGGTATCATGATCGGCGAGGGCATCTCCGCATTCGTCTACTTCGTGCAGGCTAAGCTGGGCTTCCTGGCTGTGGGCATCATGGGTGCCCTCTGGCCCCTGCTGGTCATCACCGGCATGCACCGCGTGTTCACCCCCACCATCCTGCAGACCATCTCCGAGACCGGCATGGAGGGCACCGTTATGCCCTCTGAGATCGGTGCAAACCTGTCCCTGGGCGGCGTGTCCCTGGCCGTTGCCTTCAAGACCAAGAACAGCGAGCTGCGCCAGACTGCTCTGGCCGCTGCTTCCTCTGCTCTGATCGCCGGCACCACCGAGCCCGCCCTGTACGGCGTGGCCGTGCGCCTGAAGCGCCCCCTGATCGCTTCCCTGATCACCGGCTTCGTCTGCGGCTGCCTGGCCGGCATGGCAGGTCTGGCCAGCCGTTCCATGGTGTCGCCCAGCGTGCTCACCGGTGTGCAGTTCATCGACCCGGCCAACCCCGGTGTGAGCATCGCCTGGATCGCCGGCATCTCGGTGCTGTCCATCGTGCTGTCCTTTGTGCTGACGCTGGTGATCGGCTTTGAGGATCTCCCGGAAGAGGAGTGATCCCCATGTCTGATTACAAACTGCCCGAAAATTTCCTCTGGGGTGCTGCCATTGCGGCCAATCAGGCCGAAGGCGCTTACAACGAGGGCGGCCGCGGCCTGAGCAACATCGACATGATGCCTCACGGTGTCCACCGCATGGAGGTCAAGCTGGGCGGCACGCCCCACCCGACGCTGCAGGCAGGGGAGTATTACCCCAGCCACACCGGCGTGGACTTCTACCACCATTACAAAGAGGACATCGCCCTGATGGCAGAGCTGGGGCTGAAGGTGTTCCGCACCTCCATCTCCTGGTCCCGCCTGTACCCCCACGGCGATGAACGGACCCCCAACCCGGAGGGCGTGGCCTTTTACCGCAATGTGTTCCAGGAGTGCCGGAAGTACGGCATTGAGCCGCTGGTCACCCTGTGCCACTTTGATATCCCCATGGGTCTGGTGGAGCAGTACGGCTCCTGGCGCAGCCGCAAAACGCTGGAATGCTTTGCCCGCTACGCTGAGACCTGCTTCAAAGAATACTCCGGCCTTGTGCACTACTGGCTTACCTTCAACGAGATCAACATCCTGCTGCACAGCCCCTTCTCCGGGGCAGGCATCGCCTTCCAGGAGGGCGAGAACCGCAGTCAGGTGATCTATCAGGCGGCCCACCATGTGCTACTGGCCAGCGCCACGGCCA
This sequence comes from uncultured Faecalibacterium sp., assembly GCA_900539945.1. GTDB lineage: Bacteria > Bacillota > Clostridia > Oscillospirales > Ruminococcaceae > Faecalibacterium. The sequence continues at coordinate 6,292 of UQDV01000022.1, read as the reverse complement.
CCCGCCTGGCCCACCAGTACGACCCCGCCAATCAGGTGGGCTGCATGCTGGCCGGCGGCAGCTTCTACCCCTACTCCTGCAACCCGGAGGACGTCTGGGAGTCGGTGCAGAAGGAGCAGGAAAACCTGCTCTTCATCGACGTGCAGGTGCGGGGCCGCTACCCCGGCTACGCCCGCAAGCTGTTTGCGGAAAAGCAGGTGCAGCTGCACACCGAGCCCGGCGATGACGCCCTGCTGCGGGAGAACACCGTGGACTTCATCTCCTTCAGCTACTACGCCAGCCGCTGCGTGGCGGCCAGCCTGGAGGGCAAGGCCGTGAACGACGGCAACGTGGTGCGCTCGGTGAAGAACCCCTATCTGCAGACCAGCCAGTGGGGCTGGGCCATCGACCCGCTGGGCCTGCGCATCACCATAAACCAGCTGTACGACCGCTACCAGAAACCGCTGTTCCTGGTGGAAAACGGTCTGGGTGCCCACGACACGGTGGAGCCCGACGGCAGCGTCCACGATGATTACCGCATCGACTACCTGCGCCGTCACATCGAGGCGGTCAAGCAGGCTGTGTCCGACGGCGTGGACCTGATGGGGTACATCGCCTGGAGCGGCATCGACCTGGTGTCTGCCTCCACCGGCGAGATGAGCAAGCGGTACGGCTTCGTCTATGTGGACAAGCAGGACGACGGCACCGGTACGCTGGCCCGCAGCAAAAAAGATTCTTTCGATTGGTATCAGAAGGTCATCCGCTCCAACGGCGCAGACCTCTGAGCGTTTTCCTCCGTTTCATAAATGCAAAAAGCCGCCCCGCAGGCACCGGAAGTTCCGGCCTGCGGGGCGGCTTTTGCTGTGCGCCGTGCGGCCGGTCAGCATGGCCGCAACAAGCCGTTTTATCAGGATTACTCCTTCCGCAAGGAGTACATGAGCGTGGGGAATCTGGTGCACAAGCAATCGTACCTGGATGCGGAAGCATAAGCCGAACACAACACGAAAGGGCCTCCCCGGAATGGGGAGGCCCTTTCTATGCGTTTACGACTTGACGTGGATCACGTTGGAAGGGAAAAGCATCAGTGCTTTTCCTTGTACTTGAGGCTGGCGAATGCGCCTGCGATGGTCAGCAGCATGCCGCTGAATGCCATGCCCAGAGCGGCCATCCAGTTCACGCCGGTCTGCGGCAGTGCATCCTGCACAGCGGGCAGGACCGCGTCAGACGGCAGGACCGGAGCGTCCGGGGTGGCATCCTGCACGGGCGGCAGTTTGGGGGTCTCCGGGGTCACGACTTCGTCCGGGGTCTCGTCCTCCACGGGCGTTTCCGGCGGGGTAACGGGCGGGACGATGACGGTCTCTTCGCCGTTCACGGTGACCGTGCGGGTCTCGATGGAGGTATAGTTGTAGCCCACATGGGCGTCGGTGGTGGTCACGGTCTCCTTGGACACTGGCGTGGTGTTCACCTTGTCCGTGGTGCGGTGGGTGTAGGAGACGCTGCCCTCATCGTGCTCCTTGCTGCCGGAGCCGGAGAAGATCTTCTTCAGCACTTCGGTAAAGGTGGTGTAGTGGCCTTTGCCGGTACCGGATCCTTCGACCGTTTCGCTCTTCTTCTGCGTATAGGTACCGTCGAAGTCGCCGGAAGTATTTTCGCCGTAAGCCGTAGCACCCTCACCGGTTTTATGGGTGGTGGTGGTCTGCTTGTTCAGCTCCAGAAGGCGCTTGGCGAAGTCCTGAGAGCTGCGGATGCTCAGCGGGGCGGTGATGGTCTTGATGGTGGATTCCGTCTGGCCGACGACCTTGCCCTCGCTCACCTGGGTCAGCTCGGAGATCATCAGGTCATAGCCGCCGACGTAACCCCAGGTGCCGTCCTGGCGCTTGTAGGTGCTGTTGATGCAGGTGTTGGCATCGCGGGTCATATAGCCGTAGGCAGTCAGTTCAGAGGACTTGAGATAGACCTGATAGCCGCTCTCACCGGTGCTGTTGGTGCCGGTGGTGCCGATCTGCACAACATAGGTGCCAACGATGGCATCACGCTCTTTTTTCGTGAGACTGGCGGCTGTCTTGTTGCTGCCGGTTGCCTTCAGGTAAGCGTTAATGGCCTCATCCTCTGCGCTGATGCCAGGGGTCCAATAGTCGCCTCTCTGACCCTGATACAGCTTGATGCTGCCGTTCTCCTTGATGGGGTCGTAGGCAACGGTGCCGGTCAGCTTGTAGTAGGCGCTCTTGTCGGGGCAGTTGTTGGAATTGCCGCGGTCATACTCGTAGTGGCCGTCGCCCTTGCCGCCTTCATCATCCCAGCTGATCTTGCTGTCCAGGCCGACCGGCTGGTTGCCCTTACCGTTGACCAGGTTTCCGGCATCGTAGTTCCACTCCAGCTTCAGATTCTTGCTCACCAGCACACAGTCGGTCTGATCGACCTTACCGTCCTCGTCCGGCAGCAGATCCAGCTTGGAGCCGGAAGCGAGGTCGAGGTGGCCGATGTCGTCGCGCTGCTCTTCGGAGTGCACAGTGTTATTATCAACACGAACTTCCTGGCCGTTAGCGTCTGTATAGTAATAATAGCCGTACCACAACCAAGTCGATTTCCAATAGACCTCAATTTTGGAACCATCCGGTGCCTTGCTGAAGGATTTGAATTCATCCGTCTTTTCACCGGAGTAGTAGTTCTTCTTGGTCTCTTCGTAATCAGAACCCTTGTTGGCAACATAGGTGGAGTTCTTGGCGATCCGTTCCTGCTCCTGCAGAGCCTTGATCAGCTCATCCTTGCTCATGTTTTCGGGCGAGATGGCCTTGGTGAAATACTTGATGATATCTTCCTTTTTGGTGGTGGAATCGATCTTCGTTTTACCGATCCAGAGTTCCTCGCCGGGCAGAAGTTTGCTCTGAATCTCCTGAATCTGCTTCCACAGCTCGTCGTATGCCTTCTCAAGATCCTTATTGTCCTTGATGATGTCGGTGACACTGGAGGAGGTGTGCACATCCTTCCGGACGGTGAGGGTCTCGCTCAGGGTGCTGTAATCCACGGTGATGGTTTCGTTACCCTTCGTGAAGGTCGCGGTCTTGCCGTCGGCGTTCAGTCGGATGCTGTCAGCGGAAACACTGTATTGGCCTGCCAGTGCGGTCTGGATCTCTTCAGGGGTCAGCGGAGCACCGGCCTGTTTGGTGAAGGTGTAGGTGGTCTTTACGCCGTTTTTGTCCTCGACCGTGCAGGTGTAGCCGTCATCGGTTTTGGTCACATTGCGGTAGATGTTTCCGTCCACCGTGATGGTGCCGGCGTTTTCGTCGATCGACCAGTTCTTGCCGCCGGGGATCACCAGCTTGTCGTTAAGATCCTTGGTGTCCGTCTTTGTGGATTCAGAAAGTGTGTCGATCGTCCATTCCACGCGCTTGATGCCGGAGAAGTCCATGCTGCTGATATTGATGTTATAACCTGCAGCTTTCAACTCATCTTTGTTCTTATATTCGGGGTGCTGGTTCAGCAACTCCGCCCAGGCAATCTCTTCCTTCTCCGTATCGCTGAGGGAAGCGGACGATTCCGTGATCGTGCAGGTACGGGTGATCTTGGTGCTGGTGCCGTCGGGCGAGGTCACGGTTTCTTCTTTTTTGTAGGTCGTGGTGCCCTTCTCCGGGTCTTTGCTGGCGATCGTCCAACCATCGAAAGAGGGAAGTTCACCGCTGCCGGGCTTGACGTAGGTGCCGTTGAGGGAACCGCTTTCGGTCCACGTATTCGAGCCGGTCACATAAGCGGTGCCGGTGATGACGTTGTCCGTAACATCCTTACGGGTCTCGGTGTCCTTGCTCGGATCAGAGCTGCCCGGCTGAGGCGCAGAAACCGTTGCACCGTCATAGCGGAGGGTGACAGTATGAACATTGCCGTCTGCATCGGTATAGCTGAGATTGAGCTGGCCTTTGCCGGTGGGATCGATCGTATTCAGCTGGTTCTTGAAATCCTCGCTGTCCACATTGATGCCGGTTTTCTTGGCGGCATCCGTCAGAGCGGCCTTGATGGCTTCCAGCTTGGCAGTTTCCTCGGCACTCTTGATGCTTTCCTGACCGCCTTCGACCTGGCCGGGGGTCTTGGTGACCTCGGTGACCTCCACGGTGTAACTCAAAGTCTTGCGGACGGCTTCCATCTGGTCAAGGTTCAGCTTTTCGCCCTTGTAGTAAACGCCGTTGTCATCGCCGGTGAAGCCCTCGCCCAGACGGTCGGCCAACTGCTTGTTGGTGAGCGGCTTGGTGTCTTCCGTTTTCTTGACTTTATAGGTATATTCCTTGCCGTTTGCATCGGTTTCCGTATAGACATACTCGCCGGTATCGTTGTTATAGTACTCGTCCTTGAGCATTTCGCCCAGCTTCTCCGAAGAAATCTCGATGACATCCGTCTTGGTCTCGTCGGTGTTCTTGGCAGTGATGCTTGGCAGTTCGATCTCAGTGGTCAGGTCCTTCTCATCAACATCCACAGTGCCCTTTTCCACCTTGAGCTTCAGAGTGGTCTCAGTGGTGGTCTCGACCGTATTGCCGGTGATCTTGTAGTAGGTGACGCGGGTGACGGTGTTGCCGTTCTCGTCGGTGGAGGTCTCTTCCTTTTTCAGGATATAGGTGGTTTTGCCCTCGTCGTCGGTCTTTTTCTCCACGCCGTCCTCGGGGACATCCAGCAGCTTGGCAACGTCCTCAGCGGACATTTCCTTCGTTTCGGGCTCGCTGGTCTTTTTCAGGGTCAGGGTCTTGGAGTTGCCGTCCTTGGCGGGCTCGACCTTGTCCACGGTGTAACCGCCCAGCTTGGCATCCTTATCGGTTTTCCAGTCCGGACGCACGTCCTTGCCAAGCTCGTCGTCGAGGTCGATCTCTTCGCCCTTCTTGGTGTCGGTGATGGTGGTGGAGGAATCGGCCTTGCCGGTGCCGGTGGTGGTCGTAGTCTCGGTGCCGGTGGTCTCGGTGGGGGTGGTGATGGTGGTGTTGCCGTCCTCGTCCTTGCCCACCACGGGGTCGCCCTTCTTCACCTCGGCGTCGGGGTCCACGACGGTGGTGCTGGAAGAGCTGTCGGGGGTCTCTTCCTTGGTGGCGGTGCCGATCTTGCCGTCCTTGCCGGTGGCTTCGTCCTTCTTGCTGTTGTCGATCACGTCACCCTTCACATAGGTGCCGTCGGGGTTCTCAGTCTCGTCCGTCTCGCCGGAGCCCTCAGAGCCGTCGGCTTCACCGTCCTCACCGGATTTGCCGGGCTGTTCCGGCTTCTCAGCAGGTTTATAGTCAATGGTGATGTCATCGGTCTTGGTGCCGGGGCCGAACGCAGGGGCCTGCTCTTCGCTCTTGGCCTCTTCGTTCACCGGGGGGGGGGTAAACTCCTCCTGCTTGCCCTCTTCGCCCTCGACCTCGCCTTCTGCGGTCTCACCTTCCACAGGGGCGGGTTCGGCCTGCGGGGCAGCGTTATCCTCGGCAGGGTCGGGGCCTTCCACAGCATGGGCAGCCATGGGCTGTGCAGCAACACAGGCGGTCAGGGCTACGGACATGGCAGCGAGTTTCAGCTTTTTGTTCGTCATGATTGATGGCTCCTTTCAAATGGTGTCAAGTCTTTTACGCATTATAACTGTCCCATATAATGGACATATTTCGAGGCTTGCTATCCTGCTTCTTTTATACCATTTTCTGGTGCGGGTTGTCAAGAAAAAATATGTAGAAACGCATGATTTGTGAAAATATTCCAAAGTCTGAATTGGATATTTTGCACAAATCACAAGAATTTGTTGCAGAAAAAAGAGAAACTGTTGCGGATGTGAAATGATGCGGTTGCGGTACTGGTGCAGAGTGTGCGGATTGTTGCGGAAAACCACTTTTTGAGGGACGGAATTTCTGGCAAAGAACCGGCTGGAATTTCTCCTGCCGCCCTGCTGCAGACGAAAAAGGCCCCCGGAAACCTGCGTCTCCGGGGGCCTTGCCCTCTACCTTATATAGGGCAGTCGGCGATCACTGCTTCTGCTTCAGCCGGGCCATGTAGCTGTCGGCGGCCACGGCGGCAGCGGTGAAGCTGTTGTTCTTCCACCAGTTGATCAATGCGGCCACGGTGGTGATGCCGGCGGTGACCAGCTGCTCCACGGTGGTGCTCTCGATGGGCAGCACGGGCTTGCCCATTGCGCTCAGCACCTGATTGGTCAGGGCCAGCAGGAGCACAGCGGTGCGGGCCAGGGTAGCGGCGGAGATCTTGTTGCTCAGTTCCATAAATCAGTTCCTCTCTTTCATTCGTTCGTGGTTCTCAAGGTCGGCGATGCGGTGGTTGGCCACCTTCATCTGCTCTTCCAGAATGGGCACGCGGCGGG
>UQDV01000021.1 GCA_900539945.1 uncultured Faecalibacterium sp. | reverse complement strand
CGTCGATGTCGGGCTCGGTGCCCAGCCAGTCGTTCTCGTCGCCGGTGGGCAGCTGAACGGAGGACACAACGGCCTCGCCCTTGGCCTGTGCATAGCAGCTCTTGGCAGCCTTCATGACGGCCTCGGAGGTGATGGTGGAGCCGGACACGCCGTCGATCTCGGCAGAACCGGCAGCCAGCAGCTGATCGCGCAGCTCGTCGGCAGCAGCAGCACCGATGGAAGCGGTCTCGCCGGAGGTGTCCACGACCACGTCGGTCACGGCGCTGTCGGAGAAGGTCATGGTGACCTTGACGGTGGAGGAAATGCCCTCGGCAGTGCCCTCATAGGTGCCGGGGATGTAGGTGCCGGTTGCACCGGAAGCGGCAGCGCTGCCGGAAGCAGCGGTGGAGGTGGAGCCGGAGGCTGCATTGCAGGCAGCCAGAGCACCGGCGGTGACACCGCTCATGGCGGCGGCAGCGGCGATCTTCAGAAAGCCTTTGCGGGAGATCTTGTTCATAGTGGTTTCCTTCTCTTTCTCTTCTTGTGTCTTTTCGTGATTTTTGGCCCTGCTCTGTGGAAAAATCTGCACAGAACCAACAAAAACAGTTTAGCATACCTGTGAAAAGTATGTCAATCAATTTGGGGGCACGAAACGCCTTAAACTTTGTTAAACATTTGGCGCAGGTACGGCCCGGTCAATGGAGAAAAATGCAGGCTCTGCGGGGATGTTTGACAAAAACAATGCACGGAAATGTTGCGCAGGTGTTGCGGGTATGTTACAATTGAGTTGCACACAGAAGCCGGCCAGCCACGACCGGCAGAACGGCAGCAAACGCTGTCACGGAAAGGGAGATTTTGGTATGAAGGTGGCAATGATCGGGCACAAGGATTTTCCGTCCCGTTCGGGCGGCGTGGAGGTCATGGTCGGCGGGCTGGCAGCCAGCCTGGTCCGGCGCGGTTATGAGGTCACCGTGTACAACCGCGGCCTGCAGAAGGGGCACAATGTTTACACGACCGAGGGCGTGCAGGCCCGCCGCATCTTTACCGTTCAGAAGGCGTCGCTGAATGCCATGGTCTATTCGTTCCTGGCCACCTTTGACGCCCTGACGCGGGACTACGATGTGATCCACTACCACGCCATCGGCCCATCGGTGCCGCTGGTGATCGCCAAGCTGTTCGGCAAGCACACGGTGTGCACCGTGCACGGGCTGAACTGGAAGGTGGACAAGTGGGGCGGCTTTGCCAGCGCCTACCTGAAGCTGGGTGAGCGGGTGGCCGCAAAGTATGCGGATGATCTGGTAGTGCTGTCGGAGAGCGAGTGGAACTATTTTCAGGAGAAGTACAATCGTACCGCCATTCTCATCCCCAATGCGGTGCAGATGCGCCAGCCGCTGCCCTGCAACCTGATTCGCGAAAAATACGGGCTGGAAGCCGGGAGCTACATTCTGTATGTGGGCCGCATCTCGCCGGAAAAGGGCCCGCTGGACCTGGTGGAGGGCTATCTGAAAGCCCACACGGACAAAAAACTGGTGCTGGCCGGCCCCTTTGCGGAGACCGAGTATTGCACCACGGTGCAGGAGAAGATCGCGGGCAACCCCAACATCATCACGACGGGCTATGTGGTAGGCGACGCGCTGCTGGAGCTGTACAGCAACTGCGCCCTGTTCGTGCTGCCCAGCCACACCGAGGGCCTCTCGCTGGCACTGCTGGAGGCGCTTTCGCTGGGGGCAAAGTGCCTGGTGAGCGACATCCCGGAAAACACCACGGTGACCGCCGACTACGGCACCGAATTCCGCACCGAGGACACCGACAGTCTGGCCCGGGCACTGGAGCGAGACACCGCCCAGCCGCTGACCCCGGAGCAGAGCAAAGCGCAGCTGGACTATGTGCGGGCCAATTTTGATTATGACATCATGCTGGACCGGTATGAAGAAGTGTACCACCATGTGATCGGTGACCCGCTCAAGGAGATACCTTCGCAGGCCAAGGCACACCGCAAGGCCGCGGCCGCCCAGGGAGGCGCAGCATGATAAAGGAAGAACAGAACCCGACCGGTCCGGTCCTGACCGCGGCCGAAAGCCGCCGCCGGGTGCTGCACAACATGTGCTCGTCGCTGTTGTACAACCTGTCGGTGATCCTGTTCGGCCTGCTGCTGCCGCGGCTGTACCTCACCAGCTTCGGTTCGGAGCTCAACGGTCTGGACAGCACCATCAAGCAGATCTTTTCCTGTCTGACTCTGCTGGAAGCGGGCGTGGGCCTGGCCTCGCAGCAGGCCTATTACCTTCCGGTGGCCGTGGGCGACCGGAAAGCGATCAACGGCATTTTTTCGGCCACGCATCACTATTACCGCCGCACCGGTATCGTGTATCTGCTGGTCACGGTGGTGTTTGCGCTGCTGTACCCCCTGTGCATCAACACAGTGCTGTCCTACGGCACCGTGAGCCTGATCGTGGTGTTCTACGGCATCCCGGGCATCATGAGCTATCTGGTGCAGGGCAAATACCGCTCCTTTATGGAAGTGGAAGGCAAAAACTATGTGATCACCTACATCACCACGGCCACCATGGCGGCGGGCAACCTGCTGCGCATGCTGGCGCTGCTGTTTACCCGCAGCATCCTGTTGGTGCAGGTGACCTACTGCGTGCCTTCGGTGTTCCAGGTGCTGGTGCTTACGGCCTATATGCGCAAAAACTATCCGTGGCTTAACGCGCACGACACCCCCAATCTGGAGGCGCTGGCCCAGCGCGGCTCGGTGCTGGTGCATCAGCTCACGAGCATCGTGTTCAACAACACCGACACGATCCTGATCTCCAGCCTGTGCGGTCTGGCGTCGGCCAGTGTGTACACCATTTATATGCTGTTTTTCTCCAACATCGAAAAGCTGTTCTACTCGATCGTCAACAGCATCAGCTTTCGGCTGGGGCAGCTGTTCTATGTGGAGCCGGAAAAGTTCAAGCGGCTGTACCGGCTGTACGATGCCCTTTACCTTTCCGCGGCCTTTGCACTGTTCACGACCGTGGCTGTGTTCCTGATGCCCATCATCGCGCTGTATACGTCCGGTGTGACCGATGCCGAGTACCTTGACACCCGCCTGCTGGTACTGTTTACGGCGGTGGAGCTGCTGTTCAGCGCCAAGCAGCCGTCGGGGATGCTGCTGAACATCAGCGGCCGCTTTGAAGAGACCCGGCAGCAGGCCCTGATCGAGATGGGCATCAACCTGCTGGTGTCGGTGATGTCGGTGCTGCGGTTCGGCATCGCGGGCTGCCTGTTCGGCACACTGGCGGCGCACCTGTACCGCTATACGGCGTTGATCCTTTTTACCCGGACCAAAGTGCTGGGCGAGTCGCCGGTGGGCGATTTTGTGCGGCTGGGCGTCAACGGGCTGCTCTGCGTTGTGCTGCTGTACCTGCTGGGATTTGACCGCTGCTATGGCGGCGGCTACCTGATGGTGTGCCTGAAGGGTGCGTTGTTCGGGCTGTGGGTGCTGCCGCTGTTCCTTGTGGTGAACGCGGTGCTGGACTGGCGCAATGTGGACACCCTGCGCGGGCTGCTGCACACGCTTACGATCAAAAAAGGAGCGACAGAGGAAAAACACGATGCGGAATGAAGAAACGATGTGCGAGGGCCTGCTCTCGGTCGTGATCCCGGTGTACAACATCCGGGACTATGTGGAGCGCTGTGTCCGCTCGGTGCTGGCGCAGCCGGATGTGCCGCTGGAAGTGCTCATCGTGGATGACGGCAGCACCGATGACAGCGGCGCGGTGTGTGACGCACTGGCGGCGGAGGACAGTCGGGTCACAGTGATCCACAAGCCCAACGGCGGCCTGTCGGACGCCCGCAATTACGGGCTGTGCCATGCACAGGGCGAGTATATCCTGTTCATGGACGGTGATGACTGGCTGGCAGAGAACGTTTGCCCCGGCCTGCTGCAGATGGCGCTGCAGACCCGGGCCGATGTGGTCATCGGCAAGGCGCATTTTCTGCGCGAGGAACCGGTGATGACCCGCTGGGAAGAAGCGGTGGAAGAAAACTTCACCTTTCACACAGTTTACACCGGTAAGGAGTATCTTTTGAAATGCCTGCAGACCGGCGGCCTGCGGGTGGAAGTGGGGCGGCATCTGTACCGCACCGATTTTTTGCGGACAAACGGCCTGCAGTTCCGCAAGGGCATCCTGCACGAGGACGAAGAGTTCACGCCCCGGGTGCTGCTGCAGGCGCAGCGGGTGGTGCTGACCGGGCAGGAGATCTACTATTACGATAACTGCCGCGCCGGTTCCATCACGCACGCGGAAGGATTGAGCACCCGCCGTGTTCGGGACCGGCTGCGCATCTACGACAGTCTGGCGGAGATCTACCGTACGGTGACCCCGCGGGCGCTGCGCCGCCGCCTGCAGGATGACCTGTGCTGGAAGTATCTGGACTGCGCGGCGCGGTTCGATTGCAGGACCCTGCCGGGCTACCGCCCGCAGCGGCTGCGGATGCTGCAGTTTGCCTGCACGCCCCGCCGCCGGGCCAAGGCAGCGCTGTTTGCCCTCTCGCCGGAGCTGTTCCGGCGGGTGATGAATCATTGACCCATTGACCAGGAAAGGCAGAAGAGCATGGCGCAACATGCAAGAATAAAACGAACGCCCCCGCCGGACGGCGCACGCCGCCGATGGTGGCAGAACCGGCTGCTGCAGCTGCTGGCGGCTTTTGTGCTGCTGTGCGGCGTGGCAGCTGCCGGACTGAAACTGTACACGGATTATACGAATAGTCATTTTCAGGTAACCTTTTACCGGGTGACCTCCAGCCATGTGTCGGAAAAGCTGCGGGTCCTGTTTTTGTCGGACCTGCACCTGCGGGAATACGGCGAGCACAACGAGGAGCTGATCCAGACCGTGCAGGAGCTGGACCCGGACCTGATCCTGCTGGGCGGTGACCTTGTCACCTTCCCGAACCCGGAGTATGAGAATATGCTTTCGCTGTGCCGCAGCCTTGCCGATGTGGCCCCGCTGTACGGGGTGCTGGGCAACCACGAAAGCGAGATGATCTACGGCGGGGTGGATGACCAGCTGGCCGAAAAATTTTCGGAGGCCGGGGTGCAGCTGCTGCGCAATGAGACCCGCACCATCCAGATCGGGGAAAACAACGTGGAGCTCATCGGGCTGGAAGGTGCCCTGAAGGACTTTTACAAATACGGTGCCAGCGACTGTGTGGAGAGCCTGAGCCGCCAGTACGACACCTTCCGCATCTGCATCAACCATGTACCCATGGCCTTTGTGGACTACATGCAGGATGCGCCCTTTGACCTGGCGCTGGCCGGGCACACCCACGGCGGCCTGATCCGCCTGCCGGTGCTGGGGCGGCTGTACACCGCAGAGGAGGGGCTGTTCCCGGAGTATGCGGGCGGCATGTACCGGCTGGACAGCGGGGCACCCCTCATCGTGGGCTGCGGCCTGGGCGACTCCAACCAGATCCCCCGCGTATACAATCCACCGGAGCTGGTTCTGGTGGATGTGAACTGGTACTGAGATGAACGAACTTGAAAGGAGGCCCGGAGACGTGGTGACAAAGATCAAGCAGATCTTCAAACAGGCTGTGCTGCGCTTCTGGAGCCTGCGGGTGCCGTTGATCGTGGTGTGCATCCTGCTCGCGGCACTGCTGTGCACCGCACAATATCAGGACAGCAGCCGGGTGGCCTCGGCCCAGATGACCCTGAACTACTCCGAGGCATCGCAGGGGCTCAACCCCAACCGCACCCGGTTTACGACTACCGACCTGACCTCCGACGAGGTGCTGCAGAGCACCCTGTACAACGCCGGACTGGAAGGTCAGATGACGGTGGAACAGCTGCGCAAGGCCATTACGGTGGAACCCACTGATGTGACCAACGTGAGCAGCTCGGAAAACTACATCACCACCAGCTGCAGCATCAGCCTGCAGCTGGAAGAACCCTGCCAGCACCTGACCGCAGCCACGCTGCTCCGGATCTTCTGCGGCAGCTACAAGGATTATTTCATGGAGCACTACGGCGAGAACCAGAGCGTGTTCTCCTGCACCATGCCGGATTACTTTGACACCGAGCCGTATCTGCGCCTCAAGAGCCTGACGCTGCGGGCCGACCAGCTGGACCGCTACCTCACGGCCCGTGTCAGCGAGAACAAGAGCTATCAGGACGCCACCACCGGCAACACCTTCCTGAGCCTGTCCAAGCAGATCCAGAACGTGATCAACTACGAGATCCCGCGCATCCAGGCCTATATCCTGCGGGGCGGCCTGTCGGCGGACGTTTCTTCCCTGACGGCCATGCTGCAATACAAGCTGCAGATCGAGCAGCTGGACTATCAGGAGCAGATGGCCTACTACAACTCCGACAATCTGGGCATTGGCCTGTACGATGAGAGCATGAGCGCCATCGTCATGATCCCCACGCTGGACGAGAACCGCGAGTTCTATATGTCCCGCACCAAAACGGCGCTGGACACCATGGCCAGCGACGCCGACGGTGCCCTGGCGGAGGCGACCTCCCATCAGGATGTGATCACCACCACCCAGTATGTGGTGCAGCAAATGCAGACCATGAGCGACCCGGCGGGCCTGACCACGGTGAACGCCATGCTGCAGGAACTGGAAACCACCATGGATCAGATCCAGCAGGCACTGCGGGTGACGGATGCCTCCTATATCATCTATAAGACCCAGAACTACCTGGTGTTCAACGATGCGGCCGGCTCCTTTGTGCAGCAGATCGGCCTCAAGCGGGTGATCGTGGAAATGGCAGCCTTTGTGGTGCTGTGCTTCGGCCTGTGCATGGTGCGCACCGCCCGGCAGATCCGGAAGGAGGAACAGCGTTGAAAAAGTTTGATATCCTGCGCTACCTCCGGCGGTTCTTTGCACTGGTGCTGGCCGTGACCATGGCGGGCACAGTGGTGGTGTACTGGTACTGCAAGAACAACCAGACCTACACCGCCAGTGTGAACATCAAGTACCTGCACGACGGCATCAAGGACGGCTTTGCCCCGGACGGCACCGCCATGAACGTGGACGAGATCTATTCTTCCAAGGTCATCTCGCAGGCCATGGAGAGCCTTGGGCTGCAAAGCGGCATCAACCTTGTGCGCTCCCACTGCACGGTGGAAGAGCTGATCCCGGACGACCAGAAGGCCCTGCAGGAAGCTCTCATCGACAAGGGGGAAGAGTCTACCTACTTCCCGGACGAATACAAGGTGACGCTGGTGGTGGACGGCAGCCTGGGTGCGAGCTACGCCCGCCGGGTGCTGGATGCCATCGTCAGCAGCTATTCCACCATCTACACGGAGGAATATGTGGAGCTGCCCCTGACCATGAACCCCTCCAGCGGCCTGCTGAACAGCGGCTACGACTATTACGAGTGCGTGGACGTGCTGTCGGCCGACACCACCGAAGTGCTGAACTATCTGGAGGATAAAAAGACAAACTATCCCAACTTCCGCTCTTCGGTCACGGGCTATACCTACGAGGACCTGTACGACATCTATAAGATGCTGTACGACTACGAGATCCCGTCGCTGTACGCGAATGTGATGACCGGGCCGCAGGTGCGCAACGCCGACAAGCTGTGCCGCAACCTGACCCAGAGCATCGAGAGCAGCGTGCAGAACGAGCAGGTGTATCAGGAACGGGAAGCCTACCTCAGCGGCCTGATCCAGAACTACTCGGAGAAGAACCGCGACCTGATCAACTACCATTACCACAACGACGCCAATGACAGCGGCACCGACTACATTCTGAAGAACGTAGAGGCCTACGATGACAACCAGAGCAAGCAGATCACCTACGATTCGCTGATTTTGGAGTATGTGGAGATCGACAAGACCCTGCGCAGCAGCGCCATCCGCCGGGCCTACACCCAGCAGCTGCTGGACACCTTCCAGGCAGCCGGCGGGGTGGGCGGCGATGAGGCCTCCCATGCCGCGATCGAGTCGGAGATCAACAAGTACGAGCAGACGCTGGTGGACTACTACCAGATCGTGAGCCAGACCAGCATGGAGCACAACCGCTCCCTGAGCGCGGACTATCTGCAGACCACCAGCTCCACCAGAGTGTGGCCCAGCATCAACACCAAGCTGTATCTGGCCATCGGCTTTGTATTCTTCTTCCTCGTGGGCTGCGCACTGGCCGTTGTGGTGGGCCGTTCCCGCGACTTTGTGGAATACTTTATGTATGTGGACAAAAAGACCGGTCTGCCCAACCGCGACCGTGTGGATGCCATGATGGCACGGCTGGAAAAGCAGGGCCTGCTGCCCAGCCACTTTACCTGCATGTGCTTCCAGTTTACCAGCCTGAACCATCTCTCGCGGGAGTATGGTTACTCGGTGGGCAACCATGTCCTGCGGGACTTTGCCGGGCTGGTGGCGGCCCTTGGCACCGAGGAGAGTTTCATCGGTTCCAACGGTGCGGGCCAGATCATGGGCTTCTTCCGGGAATGCAACGCCGTCAAGGCGGAGGCCATTCTGGAAGTGCTGGACGAGCAGATCCAGGAGTACAACAGCCTGAACCCGGATTACGCCATCGAGTACAAGGCAGCCAGTGCCACCTCGGATGACGAAAAGGAATTCAACATCCGGGATCTGCTGCGCTGCGCATTCAAGAAGCTGCGGGATGCCAATAAGCCGCAGCCGGAGACCGCACACGAGACGGTGTAAAAAAAGATAAGGAGGCGGCAGTCATGCTGCAGAATCAACGGGCCTGCCAGCTCGTCCGTTTCCAAACCGGCTGTGAGCCGCTGGCACTTGCCGTAGCGTGGGGTGCCCGCAAGGCGGGCCGCTGTGCCGCCGGGGTGCTGGGAGCCGTGAAGCATCAGCGCTTTTCCGACCAGCAGCTGGAGACCTTTGCCGCCCGCGCGCCGGGCATCTGCCCGAAGCCGGTGTGCGATGCCGGGGAGCCCTGCCCGCTGCCGCCGCAGGACGAGGCGGTGGATGTGTCGGTGATCGTGCCGGTGCACAACGGGGAGCGCTTTTTGCGCGCCTGTCTGGACAGCATCCTGCACCAGAACACCACTCGCCGCCTGCAGGTGCTGGCGGTGGAGGACGGCTCCACCGACGGCAGTGGGGCCATTCTGGCCGAGTACGCCCGGCAGGGAGGGGTCACCGTGCTGCACCCGGAGCAGGGCGGCAGCGCGGCCCGCGCCCGCAACACCGGTCTGGCCCGGGCGGTGGGCCGCTGGGTCCTGTTTGTGGATTGCGATGACTGCCTGCTGCCGGACGCAGTGGAGACGCTGCTGGCGGCACAGGCGCGCACCGGGGCGGATATCGTGCAGGGCGGCTGGCAGTATTGCGACGAAGCCGACACCCGCGGTGCGGTGCAGCAGTACGCAGAAGCGTGCTACACCGGCCCCCGGCGGCTGGATGTGGTGGAGCTGCCCGGCACTCCCTGGGGCAAGCTGTACCGCCGGACCCTGTTTGAACGGGTACGGTTCCCCTCCGGGTACACCTGTTTTGAGGATGCCATGATCCATTTCTGGGTCTTTCCGCGGGCGAAGTGCATTGCTTCGACAAAACCTGTGGTATATTTGTGGCGCAAAAATACAATGGGGCTCACCGCGACCTCCCAGAATACGGCCAAAGCATTGCAGGCCTACTGGGTGGCTGAAGAAATGCTGGACGGTGCGGTGCGTCTGGGCCTGCCGCAGGATGCGCTGTTTGCCTGCAACCTGATCCTGCAGCTGGCCAATTACTGCTATGTGTGTGTGGCCGGTCTGCCGGAGGCGGACCGGCAGACGGCCTTTGCCTGCTGCTGCCTGCTGTACCGCCGGTGGGCAGCGAAGCTGCCGGACCCCCGGATGCTGCCCTATGCCGTGCGGCTGGCGCAGCGGGCGCTGGAACAGGCGGACTATGGGCTATGGCAGGTGCAGGGCAGACTGTTCCAGCTGATCAACTGACCGGTTTACACCGGCACGGAAAGCGAGGTGGACCGCGTGCAGGATGTTTCCAAGATCCTGACCCGGAAATATTACGGCAAAAAAGACCCGTTCCGCAGCCGGGAGTTCCGCCAGCCCCGCTGGATGGAACTGCTGGCGGTGCTGCTGTTCACCGTGTCCGGGCTGGGCGAAGGCAAAAGCATCAATGTGGTGCTGGGCGGTCTGCCCAAGGCGGTGACGCTGGCCTTTGTGGGGCTGGCCGGGCTGGAATTTTTCATCCGGGGCGATTTTGACCGGTTGAAAAAACTGGCCGGGCCGTCCGGGCTGTACATCCTGTATCTGGCGGTGCTTGCCGCCTGGTCCATGTTCATCTGGGTGCGCAACTTCACGGCCTTTGCCTCCATCACCCGCGGCGTGGAAAAGATCCTGTATCAGAGCATCGCCACGGTGGTGGCCATCTGCTGCGTGTACCTGTACGGGCGGTTCAGCATCGACCTGTTCACCATCGGCATCTGCTGCGCAAACCTCTTCATCCTGTTCAGCGAGGTGCCCGCCTATGGTGTGGGCGAGAGCGTGAGCTCCCTGCTCACCAGCATCCTGTCGCTGGGCAACAACACCTATGGCTATGCCGAGCGGCTGGAGATCCACGAGGTGACCTTTCTGGAGGGCATCTTTGTGCTGTACTACCTGTTCTTTTCGCCAAAAGAAACCAAGCAGCAGCGCACCCGCAACTGGGTGCTGGCGGGCTGCTCCTTCTTTTTTGTACTGGCGGGCATGAAGCGCATCCTGCTGCCGGCGCTGGTGGTCTCGGCCTTTTACATCTGGGTGCTGCGCCGCAGCCATGCCAAGGAAAAGCTGATCATGCTCACCGGCGCGGCCTGGGTGACCCTGTTCTGGGTGTACCTGTATCTGGTGCACACCGGGGCCATCTCCCGCATCCTGAACGCGGTGGGCGTCAACATGATGGGCCGCGATTACATCTGGAGCCTGGCCAAACCCTATTATCAGTTCTCGCCCACCTTCATCGGGCTGGGGTTCGAGGCGGTGGACGCCATGGTCACCCGCTTTTATGAGATCGGCCTCATTGATGTGGCCTACCCACTGCACAACGACATCCTCAAGGTGTTCGTGGAGCTGGGGTTTCCGGGGCTGTGCTTCTGGTGTGCGTTCCTGTACCTGATCCTGCCCTGGTACTGGACCAAACGCTACGGGCCCGAGGCCGGCATCCTGTA
Source organism: uncultured Faecalibacterium sp. (assembly GCA_900539945.1). Taxonomy (GTDB): domain Bacteria; phylum Bacillota; class Clostridia; order Oscillospirales; family Ruminococcaceae; genus Faecalibacterium. The sequence continues at coordinate 30,978 of UQDV01000021.1, read as the reverse complement.
TTTTGCCATCCTCAACCCGCTGTCCATGACCTACCTCACCGACAACACGGCCTTTTATTTCTGGTGTACCATGGGTCTGCGCATGATCCCGCTGGCGGTCTGCTGCTTTGCAAAGCCGACGAAGGACCCTGCCGCCCAAAAACAGACATGGCAGCCGCCCTCTGCACAGGAGGTGCAGCGGCGCATCCGGGCGCAGTACCGGGAGAAAGGAAGTTCTTCATGATCCACATCCTGCAGTCGGTCAGCAACATGGACCGGGGCGGCATCGAGTCGATGTTGATGAACTATTACCGGCATCTGGACCGCACGCGGTTCCAGTTCGATTTTCTGGTCAACAAGAAAAAGCCCGGCTTTTTTGATGACGAGATCCGCGCACTGGGCGGGCGCATCTTCCAGAGCCCGGGCGTAGCCCCGCAGAGCTACCCGGCCTACCTGCGCTCTATGCAGCAGCTGCTGGCCCAGCACCCGGAGATCAAGGTGCTGCACGCCCACAACGAGGCCATGCAGCTTTTTGCGCTGGAAGGCGCTAAAAAGGCGGGCCTGCCGGTGCGCATCGCCCACGCCCACAACACCCGTCTGCCCAAGGACGCCAAGCTGCCGATCAAATGGTTCTGCAAACAGTTCATTCCCGGCGCGGCCACCGATTACTGGGCCTGCGGGCGGGAGGCCGGCATCTACTACTTTGGACAGAGCGCGTGGGATGCCCGGGGCGTGACCCTGCGCAACGCCATCGACCTGGACCGCTTTGGCTACCGGCCGGAGGTGCGGGCAAAGCTGCGGGCAGAATATGGCCTGAACGATAAGCTGGTGGTGGGCTGTGTGGCCCGCCTGATGGCGCAGAAGAACCACACCCGCCTGCTGGACATCTTTGCGGCCCTGAAAAAGGTGCGGCCGGACAGCTGCCTGCTGCTGGTGGGCGAGGGCGAGCTGCGGGCCGAGCTGGAAGCCAAGGCCGCCCGGCTGGGCATTGCGCAGGATGTGAAGTTCCTGGGCGTGCAGAGTGACACCTCCGTCTGGTATCAGGCCATGGATGTGTTCGTGATGCCCTCGCTGTTTGAGGGCCTGCCCGTGGTGGGCATGGAAGCGCAGGCGTCCGGTCTGCCCTGCGTGTTCTCCACCGGCGTCACCGAGGAAGTCCTGCTGCGGCCGGACAGCTGCCGCATTTCGCTGGAACAGCCGGACGAAGCATGGGCCGCTGTGCTGAAGGATGCGGACCGCAATCTGCCCGACCGTGCGCAGGCGGCGGCACAGGTGCGGGCTGCCGGGTACGACATCCGGCAGGAGACCCTGCGCCTGCAGCAGCTGTACACCGGCCTGATCGCCAAAAGGGGTGCCGCACATGCCTGAGATCAGTATTATTGTTCCGGTTTATAACGTAGAGCAATATCTCCCGGCGGCACTGGACTCTCTGCGGGCCCAGACCTGCCCGGACTGGGAGGCGATTCTGGTGGACGACGGCTCCCCGGATGGCTGCGGGGCGCTGTGTGATGCGGCCGCCCGGCAGGATGCTCGCTTCCGGGTGATCCATCAGAAGAACGCCGGGGTCGGCGCGGCCCGCAATGCCGGGTTGGCTGCAGCCCGCGGCACCTATGTGCAATTCTTGGACAGCGATGACGCACTGGAGCCCCAGATGGTGGAGGTGCTGTGCCGCACGGCCCGGCAGACGGACGCGGACCTGATTATGTTCGGCGGCTATGAGGAACACTACGCGGCCGACGGCACCCGTACCGGCTGCACCGATATTGCCCCGGTGCTGGAAGGGGTGTACCGCGGCGACCCCTGCCCACAGCTGTTCCCGCAGCTGTCGGCCATGTCGCTGGTCACGCGGCAGCTGTTCCGCCGCCGCTGCATCGAAGAGGGCAGCTGCCGCTTTACCGATTACAAGATCGCGGAGGACGCGCTGTTTTTCGTGTCCTTTTACCGGCAGCGGCCCCGCTGTGTGGTGGGCATCCCGGACCGGCTCTACCGCTATCGTCTGCGGGATGACGGCTCGGCCTCCCAGAGCTACCACCCGGAACGCCTGACGGATAACTTTTACCTCTCGGATGCGGTGGAGGCTGTGGCAAAGAGCTGGGGATTAGAAAACGACCCCGCCTGCCGCCGGGCCGTAAACCACAGCCGGGTGCTGGACCTGCAGCTGGGCATCAAGAATGTCTGTCTGGGGCCGCTGAGCTTCCGGCAGCGCACCGCATGGCTGCGGCAGGCGTTGCGCATCCCGGCGGTGCGAGCCGCTGTGCGGGACATGCCCCTGCAGGACGCCCGCAGCCGCAACGACCGCATCAAACTGGCCTTGCTGAAGGTGCGGCTGTGCGCGGTGGTCATTGCTCTGTCCAGCTGGAACAACCGCCGCTGAAAAGACGAAACAACAAAAGCGCCCCTGTGCACCGGATGGGTTCCGTGCACAGGGGCGCTGTATTTTATAAGGAAAAAGCGGGGGCTCAATCGTCGTCGCTGTCCAGCTTGAGCACGGCGGTAAAGGCCTCGCTGGGCAGGGAAACGCTGCCCAGCTGGCGCATCTTCTTTTTGCCTTCCTTCTGCTTTTCCAGCAGCTTCTTCTTGCGGGTGATATCGCCGCCGTAGCACTTGGCCAGCACGTCTTTGCGCATGGCCTTGACCGTTTCACGGGCGATGATCTTGCCGCCGATGGCGGCCTGCACCGGGATCTCGAACAGGTTGCGGGGGATGTTGTCCCGCAGCTTTTCGCAGATGCGGCGGCCCTTGGCGTAAGCGTTATCCCGGAACACGATCATGGACAGTGCATCCACGGGGTCGCCGTTGAGCAGGAAGTCCAGCTTGACCAGATCGCTCTCGCGGTACTCCTTGAACTCGTAGTCGTAGCTGGCGTAACCGCGGCTGCGGCTCTTGATGGCATCAAAGAAGTCGTACACGATCTCGCCCAGCGGCATGGCATAATGCAGGTCTACGCGCACATCGTCCAGATACTTCATGTCGATGAGGGCACCGCGCTTGTTCTGGCACAGATCCATCAGGCCGCCCACATAGTCGTTGGGGGTGTACAGGTGCACGTCCACAAAAGGCTCTTCCTGCTTGACGATGTTGGAGGGATCCGGGTAGCTGGAGGGGTTGTCGATCATCTCCACGGTGCCGTCGGTCAGGGTCAGGCGGTAGCGCACGCTGGGCGTGGTGGTGATGATGTCCAGATCGAACTCGCGTTCCAGACGCTCGGTGATGATCTCCATGTGCAGCAGGCCCAGGAAGCCGCAGCGGAAGCCGAAGCCCAGAGCCGCACTGGTCTCCAGATCAAAGGTCAGGGAGGCGTCGTTCAGCTGCAGCTTTTCCAGTGCGTCCTTCAGATCGGGGTAGCGGGCACCGTCGGCGGGGTAGATGCCGCAGAACACCATGGGCTTGACCTGCCGGTAGCCGGGCAGAGCCTCGGCGGTGGGGCGGGAAGCCAGCGTGACGGTGTCGCCCACGCGGGTGTCCTGCACGGTCTTGATGCTGGCGGTCAGGTAGCCGACTTCGCCGGCCTGCAGCTGGGCGCAGGGGGTCAGGTTGGTGGCACCCATGTGGCCCACTTCCACCAGTGTGAATTCAGCCCCGGTGGCCATCATGCGGATGGTGTCGCCGGGCTTGACGGTACCCTCAAACACGCGGATGTAGACGATGACGCCCTTGTAGCTGTCATAAATGCTGTCAAAGATCAGGGCCTTGAGGGGGGCGTCCGGGTCGCCGGTGGGGGCGGGGATGTCGGTGACCACCCGTTCCAGCACCTGATCCACGTTCAGGCCGGTCTTGGCGGAGACGCGGGGCGCGTCCAGGCAGGGCAGACCGATCACATCCTCCACCTCCTGCGCCACCTCGTCCGGGTGGGCGCTGGGCAGGTCGATCTTGTTCAGGATGGGCACCAGCTCCAGATCATGCTCCAGTGCCATGTAGGTGTTGGCCAGGGTCTGGGCCTCCACGCCCTGCGTGGCGTCCACCACCAGAATGGCACCCTCGCAGGCAGCCAGACTGCGGCTCACCTCGTAGGCAAAGTCCACATGGCCCGGGGTGTCGATGAGGTTGAATTCGTAGGTCTTGCCGTCCTTGGCGGTGTAGTTCATGGTCACGGCGCGGGCCTTGATGGTGATGCCGCGCTCTCGTTCGATGTCCATGTTGTCGAGGATCTGGTCCTCCATGGTGCGCTCGTCTACGCTCTTGGTCAGCTCCAGGATGCGGTCCGACAGGGTGGACTTGCCGTGGTCGATGTGGGCGATGATGCAGAAGTTGCGGATATTGTCTCTTGCCATGTAGTTCCTCCGGTTGGGATTTATGCTTCCAGGATCCAGTCCTCCACAGCCACGATCTGTCCGTGGTCGCGGTAGACGCGGGGCACGCGGCGGGACACGCCGCACAGCACTTCATAAGGGATGGTGTCGGTCTTGCGGGCGATGGTCTCGGCGGTATCGCTCACGGTGCCGCCCCACAGGATGGCTTCGTCGTCCTCCTGCACCTGCGGCACGTTCGTCACATCCACCATCATCTGGTCCATGCACACCCGGCCCAGCACCGGGCAGGCTACGCCGTGGATCTCCACGACGCCCTTGCCGCAGCTCAAAAGCCGGGGGTAGCCGTCGGCGTAGCCGGTGCACAGGGTGGCCACCTTGGTGGGCTTTTCGGCGGTGAAACGGCGGCCGTAGCTGGCGCACTGGCCGGGCTGCATCTCCTTGATCATGCTCACCACGGTCTTAAGGGTCATCACCGGGCGGAAACAGCCAAAGCGCACCTCATCGCTGGGGTCGTAGCCGTACAGGATGATGCCGGGGCGGGCCATGCAGCGCTCCCGGGGCAGGCCCTCCGGCCAGTCCGGGTGCAGCATGACTCCGGCGGAGTTGTCGCAGTGCACCAGCTGCGGTTCCCGCCCGGCGGCTTTCAGGGCGTGGAAGGCCTGCACGAACAGGCGGTGCTGCTCGGCGGTGTAAGCAATGTTGTCCTCGCTGACGTCATCGGCCACTGAGAAGTGCTGGAACAGGCCGGTCATCTCCAGCCCGGGCAGGGCACAGGCGGTGAGCATGTCTCGGATGGCGGCGTCAAAATCGGTGCGCAGGGCAAAGCCGATGCGGCCCATGCCGGTGTCGGCCTTCAGGTGGATCTGCACCCGGCCGCCTGCGGCCACGGCAGCATCGCTCAGGGCCTTGGCCTGCGCTGCCGAGTAGCAGGCCACCGTGATATGGTTCTGGATCAGGGCCGCCGCGTAGCCGGGCTGCACATGGCCCAGCACCAAAATGGGCAGGGTCAGCCCGCCCTTGCGCAGCTGCACGGCCTCAGTCAGGCAGCTCACGGCCAGCCAGGCGGCACCCTCTTCCGCAAAAACGCGGGCGCACTGCACGGCGCCGTGGCCGTAGCTGTCGGCCTTGACCACTGCGCACAGCGGCAGGGCACCGGCACGGGCCTTGACCGCGCGGAAATTATGGCGAAGGGCTTCGAGGTCGATCTCGGCCCAGACATGTTTTTCAAAGGGTTGGGTCTGCATCATGATTCATCCTTCTTTGCTGTTTGTATAAAGCTGCCGCGCCCGGTGTGAACGGGCCGCCAGCCGTCGATGCCGCTTTCCTGCAGGGCGTGCAGGGTCTTTTGCCGGAAGGCGTGGTCGGTGCGGCAGCGTTCCCGGACGAACTCTTTGGTCTGCTCGCGCACGGTCACGCCGTCGGCGGGGCAGCGGCTCTTGACGATGGGCAGGCCCTCCTCCCGCACGGCACACTGCACCTCGTATTCGGTGGCCAGCAGCATGGGGCGGATGAGGGTCAGGTCCCGCTGGGACAGATAGGTGACCGGCGAAAAGCAGCCGATGCGGCCCTCCCGCCAGAGATTCATGTAAAAGGTCTCCACAGCATCGTCCAGATGGTGCCCCAGCGCCACCTTGTTGCAGCCCAGCTCCTGCGCGGCGGTGTGCAGGGCACCCCGGCGCAGCTTGGCGCAGAGGGAACAGGGGTTCTTTTCCTGCCGGTATTCAAACACCACCGGGCCGATCTCGGTGCGGCGGATGTGGTAGGGGATGCCGTACCGGGCAAACAGGGCCTGCAGGGCGGTGTAGTCCATGGGCTGGTGGTCAAACTGAGGATCCAGCGTGACGGCCACCACCTCGTAGTCAAAGCCGATGTACTGCCGCAGCAGGGCCAGACCCACCGTCAGGGCCACACTGTCCTTGCCGCCGGACACGCCCACCATCACCCGGTCGCCAGGGGCCAGCATCTCGTAATCCTGCACGGCTTTGCGCATCAGGCCGCAGAGCCGCTGCATGGCACGCTGCTCGCTCATGACAGGCTCACGCTTTCCACCAGATTGACGATGTCGTTGATGGAGGCCAGCTTGGTCAGGGCCGAAACATAGACCACATCGCCGCTGTCGTAGGTGATGGTGGCCAGCACGGCATAATAGGTCTGGATATCGCAGCGCACGGCAGTGACCTCAGCCCCTTCCACCGTGATGTTGGCGGTGCGGGGCTTGATGATGCCGTAAGCCTGCTTCAGGTCCTTCTCGGAATCGTCGATGAAGTCCGGGTAGGTGTCGGCGGTGCCGCGCTGCAGCAGTACGGCCTGATAATCCTCCGCGCCGTCAGCCGAGTCGGCCGTCGCCAGCTCCAGCACGGTTCCAAGGGTGGCGTCCTCGGTCATCTGGCAGACCTTCCAGATGCTGCTGTCGTAATACACCGAAACTCCGTTGGTGCCGGTGTAGTGGGTGTCGGGGTTGGCGGGGGTCTGCCGGTTGACCAGCAGGGTGAGGATGATGTACGCCACGATGCCCAGACAGATGAAGATGGCCATGGCGGCCAGCAGCTTGGAGGTGCGGCGCTGGGCGGCGGTGTTGTGGTCGATGTCGTGTGGCATGAAAAGTTCTCCTTTTGTAAGCGGTGCAGCGCAAAGCTGCCCATATCCTTTATAGTATAACACAACCGCAGGCAAAATTGTAGCGGGCAGGTGCGGAAAATATCCACGCACCGGCAAAAACTTTTTTGAAAAATCGAAAATTTGAATTCGTGAGAATTCGAGAGAAAACGAGAGATTTTGAGAGAACAGAAAATTTTCGCTGAAAAAAATCAAAAAATGCTGTTGACAGGCACCTTTTTATGATGTATACTGACACTCGCGCCCCACAAGGGTGCCTGAAATGTACAAAGAGTTTATCAGGAGGAAATAGATATGAGCACTACTCTCGTAAAGCCCGCTGAAGTCGAGCGCAAGTGGTATCTGCTCGACGCTGCCGGCAAGAGCCTGGGCCACGTCGCTGCTGAAGCCGCTGTTCTGCTGCGCGGCAAGCAGAAGGTCAACTACACCCCCAACGTCGATTGCGGTGACTACGTTGTCGTCATCAACTGCGATCAGGCTGTTCTGACCGGCAAGAAGGCCGAGCAGAAGTTCCACATCACCCACAGCAAGTACATTGGCGGCCTGAAGAAGGTCCAGTACAGCAAGCTGATGGCTGAGCACAGCAATCTGGCTATGACCTACGCCATCAAGGGCATGGTTCCTTCCAACACCATCGGTGACAAGGCCCTGACCCGCCTGCACTGCTACCAGGGTGCCGAGCACGCTCACGCAGCTCAGAAGCCCGAGAAGATCGAGTTCTAAGAAGGAGGCAATCGAACATGTACGAAACCAAACCTTATTTCTACGGCACTGGTCGTCGTAAGGATTCCGTTGCCCGCGTTCGCGTTTACACCGGCACCGGCAAGGTCACCATCAACGATCGTGACATCGACAACTACTTTGGTCTGGAGACCCTGAAGCTGATCGTCCGTTCTCCGCTGGTCCTGCTGGGCCTGGAGGGCAAGTATGACGTCGTCGTCCGCGTTTCCGGCGGCGGTGTTTCCGGTCAGGCTGGCGCTATCCGCCACGGCCTGAGCCGTGCCCTGCTGCAGCAGAGCGATGAGAACCGCGCTGTCCTGAAGAAGGCTGGCTTCCTGACCCGCGATCCTCGTATGAAGGAACGTAAGAAGTACGGTCTGAAGGCTGCACGTCGTGCACCCCAGTTCAGCAAGCGCTGATTTACCCCGTATCGCAAACCTGGCAGTTCTGCTTCGGCAGAACTGCTTTTTTGTTGCTGAACTGGGAGGCACGACGACCGGAACGGCAGGCCGGACCGCGTGCAAGTCCTGTACCGCCCACCACAAAAAATCCCCAGACCGAATGGCCTGGGGATCATGGTGGAGCATTCTCCACAGCACTCGAACCCGAAAACCTTATACCGCTCGGTGAATCCCAAAGAACGGCTCCACGGTAGAAGCGGCTTTTCCGTTGGCAGATGCCTGTTTCAAACCATAGTTCTTTCGAGCAACAGCTTCCACAAAGACACGGTCTTTTTCGGAAGCGTTGTAATAATCCACACCGAAGCGTTTGCAGGTTGAAAACAATTCGTCCAGCCACGACATCGTTTCATCGGACATTGGAGAAAAGACGATATCCAAATCTTTGTTATACTCTTTCATACGGTTTCCTCCTTCAATTTCAGAAAAGGTAAGAAGAAAAGATGTTTTTCGCGGCTTCATCTGCAATCATAAAGGTTTTCGGGCCATCCGGATACAGAGATGCGACTGGCCTTGCACCAAAATCACGGATATAGTGCTGTTCCAGATCATCGGTCTTTGCTTCAAACACTACGACGCCATTGCAGCTTGCATCAATAGAAAGCTGTATGCCGAACGCAATCATAGCTTTGCCGATGCCGGAATATTTTTTGTGTTCCACTAAAGTTGGGTTGCTTTCTGGCTGGCTCTCAATATAGGCAATGTAAACGGCAACGCTTCCTTTCCAGACACGATAGGCTCCCAGCGCGATGATCTCACCATCTTCGGTTTTGGCTGCATACTTTTCCTTTTGAGGGTCAAGGATGAAATCTGTGTTCCAGACTGTCTGCCAGCCGTTCCGCGTTGCATCCAAATCAGCTTTGGTGGCTGCATTGATTTCAATGTTGACCAGGTTTCCGGTGGTTGATTCGGTCACATAGTATTGCAGAAACATCCTATCACCTCTTTTTCTTATAGTATAACGGAAATACGGCGAATTTTCAAGGACGGCGATTATAACACCGATGGAAACTGCAGAGGGCAAGAACCGTCCCGTGGCCGCAAATTTTCAATTCTTGAAAATGTTGTGCCCCTTTGGGACAGCTTCTTGTTGGGGCGTGCCTGCCCCAAACCCTGCTGTTTACTATCCGAAAATCATGCCCCGCTAGGCCCACGAGAACTAACACTCATTGGAGGCACAGAACTGTAAAAAGACTGGCCATTTACAGTGTTTTGAGTCAGCCCAATCAAATCAATCAGTTGGCTTTCATTATAGTTCTCTTGGAAACCATCCAACGCAGCACACTGACAGCTGTATATACCATTCTCGTTAGAAACAATTCCCCACCATTCAAGGTCTGCCAAAAGTTTCCCAATCTTCTTTCGGTCAACGTGAATTTCCTTTTCCAAAAGGGATGAGCAAATTTGCGGAGCAGACATCGGCTTTTGCTTTAATAGGAGAGCTAATGCCAACCCTTGACCATGCAAGCGGTGAATCAAAACACCTCTGCGAACCCAAATGCTCGATGTTTTTTTCATAGCTAAGACCTCCTTTTTAGATGGTGCGTTTATTTAAGATACGATTGATACACTTTCAAAATTGCATTTGTCTACAACTATTATGTTGAGCCGAGTATATCATACTGCCAACCGAAAGACCACCCCTATATGCCAGAACTTGCTCATTTTCCTGCGTACGTGCGTACGGGCTGTGTACGGACGTACGCAGCGATTGACCCGAAACACGCATATAGGAGGGACAAACGTAAAAGGCAGGGCACCACCGCCATGGTGATACCCTGCCTTTGCTCGTTCTTGCTTACCGTTCTGAGTAGTGCCTCCGCAGGAACTTGTCGGGGCGAGGCCCCTCCATCTTGCTGCGCAAGAACGTTCTGTCGCTTGAAAGCCCCACTGGGGCTTTCATTGCTTCGTTACACTCCGCAACCGCGAACCTCCCGTAAACAAAAAACGTACCCGAACCCTTTTTCGTAAAGAATCGGGTTCGAGTACGAACTGTATGGTGGACGGTACAGGACTCGAACCTGTGACCTCCTGCACGTCAAGCAGATGCTCTACCAGCTGAGCTAACCGTCCATATTCTGTTTTTGCCGAAATCAGCTTGATTATATTACCATACCTGCGCAAAAAAAGCAAGCCTTTTTTCAAAAATTGTAAAAGTTTTTTGAAACTGCCGGGATTGGGCGGCTTTTGGACGCGGATGCGCACATTTTGGCGGCCGGAGCGACAGGTTTCTGGTTGCTCCCAACCTATGGGTGTGGTATAATAAACTGATTATAATAGGAAAGGTATCGCAGAATGAGAGTTTTGGGCATCGACCCCGGCTACGCCATCGTGGGCTGGGGCGTGGTGGATTATGTGGGCAACCGGTTTGCGCCGGTGGATTTTGGTGCCGTATGCACCGACGCGGGCGTGCCCTTTGAGCGCCGCCTGGACGAGGTGTACACCGGCGTCAAGGAGGTCATCGCGCGCACGAAGCCGGAGGTGCTGGCCATCGAAAAGCTGTTCTATCAGCACAACCAGACCACCGTCATCGGCGTGGCCGAGGCCCGCGGGGTGATCCTGCTGGCGGCGGCGCAGGCGGGGCTGCCCATCTACGAGTACACCCCCATGCAGGTCAAGCAGGCGGTCACCGGGTACGGCAAGGCGGTCAAAAAGCAGGTGCAGGAGATGACCCGCATGCTGCTGAGCCTGCCGGCTGTGCCAAAGCCCGACGACACCGCCGACGCTTTGGCCATGGCCATTACGTTCTGCCATACCAACGGCAATCAGCTGAATCGTTTTACCCGCCGTGTGGCCGGGCCGATCTGAGGTGTGATCCATGATCTACTGTCTGACTGGAAAAATCGTAAAAAAAAGCATGAGTGCGGTGGTGCTCAGCTGCGGCGGCGTGGGCTACTATGCCCAGTGCCCGGCCAGTGTGGCGGGGGCCCTGCCCGGTGTGGGCAAGGAAGCCACCCTCTACACCGTGATGAGTGTGACCGAAAACGACGTGAGCCTGTACGGTTTTGCCACCGAGGAGCAGCAGGCCTGCTTTGAGATGCTCACCGCCGTGTCCGGCGTGGGCCCCAAGGTGGGGCTGGCCATCCTGAGCGTCATGGAGCCGCAGCGGGTGGCGCTGGCCATCTCGGCGGGGGATCACAAGGCGTTCAAGGCGGCCTCCGGCGTTGGCCCCAAGCTGGCCCAGCGCATCGTGCTGGAACTGAAGGATAAGGTGGCCAAGGGCTTTGTGGACGGCATCTCGCTGGAGGATGTGGCCGGTGCTGCGTCCGACGCACCGGCCTCCCAGAGTTCGGCACAGGCCATTGCGGCGCTGGTATCGCTGGGCTACAGCCAGAGCGAAGCGGCGCTGGCCATTTCCAAGATCGACGCGACCTTGCCCGTGGAAGAGATCATCAAGCTGGCCTTGCGCGGCATGGCAGGCAGGAGGTAAACAATGCAGGACGAAACCGCGCTGTACGGCGCAAAAATGATGCAGCCCGGCATGACCGCTGCGGACAGCGAAGAAAACAACCTCCGCCCGCAGCATCTGGAGGACTACATCGGGCAGGAAAAAGTCAAGCAGAACCTGAAGATCTATCTGGAAGCCGCCAAGCGGCGCGGGGAGCCGGTGGACCACATCCTGCTCTATGGCCCGCCGGGCCTGGGCAAGACCACCCTGGCCGGGATCATCGCCAACGAGATGGGAGTGCAGATCCGCATCACCAGCGGCCCGGCCATCGAAAAGCCCGGCGACTTGGCCGCCCTGCTGACCAACCTGCAGGAGGGCGATGTGCTGTTCATCGACGAGATTCACCGCCTGTCCCGGCAGGTGGAAGAGGTGCTGTACCCGGCGCTGGAGGACTACGCGCTGGATATCATGATCGGCAAGGGCCCCAGCGCCCAGAGCATCCGCATCAACCTGCCGCGGTTCACGCTGGTGGGTGCCACCACCCGGGCGGGCCAGATCACCGGTCCTTTGCGGGACCGCTTCGGCGTGCTGCTCAAGCTGGAGCTGTACGGCCCGGACGAGCTGGCCCGCATCATCATGCGGTCGGCGGGCATCCTGGACCAGCCCATCACGCCGGAAGGTGCCTACGAGCTGGCCAAGTGCAGCCGGGGCACGCCCCGTGTGGCCAACCGCTTCCTCAAGCGCATCCGTGACTTTGCCACGGTGCTGGGGGACGGCGTCATTGACCGGGATGTGGCCCTGATGGGTCTCAAGCGCATGGACGTGGACGCTTTGGGTCTGGATGAGCTGGACCGCAGCGTGCTGCGTGCCATCATCGAGATGTACAACGGTGGCCCGGTGGGTCTGGAGACGCTGGCGGCGGCTCTGGGCGAAGAAGCCGTGACGCTGGAGGACCTGTGTGAGCCGTATCTGATGCAGATGGGCTTTCTGACCCGGACGCCCCGGGGCCGGTGCGTGACCCGCCTGGCCTACGAGCATCTGGGCATGAAAGCCCCGGAGTCCGGGGCACCGGAGGACAACGGCCAGCAGAGTTTGTTCTGAGATAAACGGGCTTGCCCTCTCAGTCTCACTTCGTTCGACAGCTCTCCCAAAGGGAGAGCCCTTGGCAAAACCGTGAACTTTGCATGGACTGCCAAAGCCTCTCACTTTGGGAGAGGTGGCATCGCGCAGCGATGACGGAGAGGGCGAGGATGCTTACAATATTAAAACTTGATTCTTTCTATAGAAAGTGGGGTATTATTATGGGAAAATACTTTGGGACCGACGGTGTGCGCGGCGTGGCCGGTGCAGACCTGACCTGTGAACTGGCAATGAAGATCGGCCGCGGCGCGGCAGCGGTGCTCACCGGCAGCACCGGCCACCGCCCCCGCATCCTGATCGGCAAGGACACCCGCCAGTCCGGCGACATGCTGGAAGCTGCCCTGACCGCCGGTCTGTGCAGCGTGGGTGCGGACGTGGAGAGTCTGGGTGTGCTGCCCACCCCCGCCGTGGCCTATCTGGTGCGCAAGTACAACGCAGACGCCGGTGTGGTCATTTCGGCCTCCCACAACCCGATGGAGTTCAACGGCATCAAGATCTTTGCGGGCAGCGGCTACAAGCTGCCGGATGAGGTGGAAAACCAGATCGAGGCTTACATCGACAACGACTGTGCGGGCATCCAGCTGATGACCGGCGACGATGTGGGCCGCGTGTACCGCCGCGATGACGGCCTGCAGGACTATGTGGACCATCTGTACGAGTCCATCCACGGCGACCTGTCCGGCCTGAACATCTGCATCGACTGCGCCAACGGCGCTTCCGCCGTGGTGGCACAGAAGCTGTTCCCCCGGCTGGGCGCCAAGTGCGCCTTCCTGGGCATCAGCCCGGACGGCGAGAACATCAACAAGGGCGTGGGCAGCACGCATCTGGACAATCTGGAAAAGGCCGTGGTGGCCGGCGGTTTTGACTGCGGCATCGCCTTTGACGGCGATGCCGACCGCTGCCTTGCCTGCGACGAGAAGGGCCGCGAGATGGACGGCGACAAGATCATTGCCCTGCTGGCCATGACCATGAAGGAGAAGGACCGTCTGGACGGCGACACGGCCGTTGTGACCGTGATGTCCAACCTGGGCTTCATCAAATACATGGAGAGCCAGGGCATCCACACCGAAAAGACCGCTGTGGGCGACCGCTATGTGCTGGAGAACATGCGCGAGAACGGCTACGCCATCGGCGGTGAGCAGAGCGGCCATGTGATCCTGCTGCACCATGCCACCACCGGTGACGGCGAGCTGACCGCCGGCAAGCTGCTCAAGCTGCTGGCCGAGAGCGGCAAGAAGATGAGCGAGCTGAACGGCATCTATGAACAGTACCCCCAGGTGCTGGTGAATGTGACCGCCAATGCTGCCCAGAAGGCCGCCTACAAAGAGGACGAAGTGCTGGCCGGTTTCATTGAGAACGAGCAGCAGAAGCTGATGGGCATGGGCCGCGTACTGGTGCGCGTGTCCGGCACCGAGCCCAAGCTCCGCGTGATGGTGGAGGGCCAGGATCTGGAGGCCATCCATCGCTGCGCCGACCGCATTGTGGAAAAGATCAACAAACGAATTCTGAAGCAGTAAAAGGAGAACGCTATGCGCCCTGCAGATACCTGGAAAGACTACGAACTGCTGGATGCCACCGACGGCAACCGTCTGGAGCGCTGGGGTGAGACGATCCTCATCCGGCCGGACCCGCAGGTGGTGTGGAAAACACCGAAGCAAAGCCCGCTGTGGGCCAAGGCGGATGCCGTATACCACCGCTCCAATCAGGGCGGCGGCGAGTGGGAGTACAAGCGCCGCCTGCCCGAAAAGTGGAAGATCCACTGCGGCGAAGGGGACGACCGGCTCACCCTCATTGTGAGCCCCACCGGCTTCAAGCACACCGGTGTGTTCCCGGAGCAGGCCGTCAACTGGGCCTGGTACCAGCAGAAGATCCGCGCCGCCGGTCGCCCGGTGAAGGTGCTGAACCTGTTCGGCTACACCGGCGGTGCCACGCTGGCCTGTGCCGCGGCCGGGGCCACCGTCTGCCATGTGGACGCCTCCAAGGGCATCGTGGCCTGGGGCAAGGACAACGCTGTGGCCAGCGGCATGGCCGACCGGCCCATCCGCTGGCTGGTGGACGACTGTGCCAAGTTCGTGGCGCGGGAAAAGCGCCGCGGCAACACCTATGACGGCATCATCATGGACCCGCCCAGCTACGGCCGCGGCCCCGGCGGCGAGATCTGGAAGCTGGAGGACTGCATCTACGACCTGATCAGCCAGTGCGAAGAGGTGCTGAGCGACAAGCCCCTCTTCTTTGCGGTCAACAGCTACACCACCGGCCTGTCTCCGGCGGTCATGGAATATATGCTCAAGACCACGCTGGTGCCCCGCTTTGGCGGCAAGACCAGCTGCGACGAGATCGGCCTGCCGGTGTCCGCCACCGGCGGCGTGGTGCCCTGCGGTGCCACGGCCATCTGGGAAGAATAAATAAGCCGAAACGATTGAAATGGCCTCCGCTTTGCTTTGGCCATATTCAGCGGAAAATAGATTTTTAATTTTGCGTTTGTCGCGGCCTGCGGGCCGCTCCAAACGCATTTTCACGGGAGGGGCCGCCCAAAGGCAGCCTTCCTGAAAAAATGAAGAAGATCCAAGAATGGGGTACAGCCCCTTTCGGAGGGGCGCACCACCAGAAAGAGAAAACAAATGAGTGAAACGATTTTAACAGCAGAAAACTTAAAGTTCCGCTATGACAGTGAACAGCCCGTTTATGCGCTGGACGGCGTATCGACAAGCGTGAAGCGCGGCGAGTTCGTGGCCGTGCTGGGTGCCAACGGCTGCGGCAAATCCACGCTGGCTAAGCACTTCAACGCCATCTTGCTGCCGGAAAGCGGCAAGGTCTATGTGGAAGGCATGGACACCAGCGACGACAGCAAGCTCTACGACATCCGCCAGACGGTGGGCATGGTGTTCCAGAACCCGGATAACCAGATCGTGGCCACCGTGGTGGAAGAGGATGTGGCCTTTGCGCTGGAGAATCTGGGCGTGCCGCCGGACGAGATGCGCCGCCGAGTGGATGAGTCCATGAAGATGGCCGGCATCTACGAGTACCGGGAGCGGGCACCCCACAACCTGTCCGGCGGCCAGAAGCAGCGCGTGGCCATTGCAGGCGTGGTGGCCATGCGGCCGGACTGCCTGATTTTGGATGAAGCCACCGCCATGCTGGACCCCCGCGGCCGGGAACAGGTGATGCAGACCATCCACCACCTGAACAAGAACATGGGCATCACCGTGGTGTCCATCACCCACTACATGGAAGAGGCCGCCCAGGCCGACCGTGTGCTGGTGATGAGCAAGGGCCATGTGGTGATGGAGGGCACCCCGAAAGAGGTGTTCAGCCAGACCGAGAAGGTGCGCGCGCTGCATCTGGATGTGCCGCAGGCCGCAGAGCTGCGGGAGGAGCTGGTGAAGGCCGGCATCCCGATGCCGGAGGGCATCATCGACACCGGCGCCTGCGCACAGGCACTGTATGAGCTGCTGCAGTAAAGGGGGACAGACGAAATGGCAGATATCATCAAAGTAGAACATCTGAGCTACGTCTACAACCCCGGCATGCCCAATGCGGTCACCGCGCTGGATGACGTGAGCTTTACGGTGGAAGAGGGCGACTTTGTGGGCATCATCGGGGCTACCGGCTCCGGCAAGAGCACTCTCATCACCCACATGAACGGCCTGAACAAGCCCACCAGCGGTAAGATCTACATCGACGGCCGCGACCTGTGGGCCGACCCGGAAAAGATCCGGGACTTCCGCTTCCTCACCGGTCTGGTATTCCAGTACCCGGAATACCAGCTGTTTGAGGAGACTTGCTATAAGGACATCGCCTTTGGCCCGAAGAACATGGGTCTGGACGAGGCGGAGATCGACCGCCGCGTGCACGAGGCCGCAGACTTTGTGGGTCTGGACCCGGCGTTGCTGGAGCGCAGCCCCTTTGAGCTGTCCGGCGGCCAGAAGCGCCGGGTGGCGGTGGCAGGCGTCATGGCCATGCGGCCCCGCATCCTGGTGCTGGACGAGCCCGCCGCCGGTCTGGACCCGGAGGGCCGGGACGACATCCTCTCGGAAGTGAAGGAGTACCATAAAAAGACCGGCACCACCGTGCTGCTGGTGTCCCACAGCATGGAGGACATTGCCAAGTACGCCAACCGGGTGCTGGTGATGAGCAACAAAAAGATCGCCATGTACGACACGGTGGAAAAGGTCTTTGCCCGGGCTCCGGAGCTGCTGGGGCTGGGCCTGAGCGTGCCGCAGGTGACCAAGATCTTCCTCAAGCTGCGGGAAATGGGCGTGGATGTGCCAGCTGATGTGTACACCATCCCCTATGCCGTCAAGATGATCCTGGAGGCCAAGCGCCGCCGGGATGCCGGGGAGACCCTTGTGCTCCCGCACGCAGACAAGCAGGAAGGGGGCGCTGACAAATGCTGAGAGATATCACCATCGGCCAGCACTTCCCGGGCACGAGCCTTGTGCACCGGTTCGACCCGCGCATGAAGCTGGTGCTGACCATCGTTTACATCGTGCTGCTGTTTGCGGCATCCAACCCGCTGGGGCTGACTCTTTCCATCCTGTTCCTTGCGCTGATGTACAAGGTGGCGCAGATCCCCTTCAAGATGATCCTCAAGAGCCTGAAGCCTATTCTGCCCATCGTGGTGTTCACGGCGGTGCTCAACCTGTTCTTTGTGTCGGGCGAGGGCGACCCGCTGGTAAAGCTGGGCTTTCTGACCATTTACGCCGAGGGCGTGCGCTACGCGGTGCTCATGGCCGTGCGTGTCATGGCACTGATCGCGGGCACCAGCCTGCTCACCTACACCACCAGCCCTATCGTGCTGACGGATGCCATTGAACAGCTGCTCAAGCCTTTGGGCAGGCTGCACTTCCCGGTGCACGAGCTGGCCATGATGATGAGCATTGCCCTGCGGTTCATCCCCACCCTGATCGAGGAGACCGACAAGATCATGAACGCCCAGAAGGCCCGCGGTGCCCAGCTGGACACCGGCAAGATGCTGGACCGGGTCAAGGCGCTGGTGCCGGTGCTCATCCCGCTGTTCATCTCGGCCTTCCGCCGTGCCGACGAGCTGGCCATGGCCATGGAGTGCCGCTGCTACCGCGGCGGCGACGGCCGCACCCGGCTCAAGGTGCTGCGCTGCATGAAGCAGGACTACATCGACCTGGCGTTCTGCATCGTCTGCTTTGCGGTGATCCTGTCGTCCCGGTGGGTGTTCCCGAATTTTTAAAGGAGCATGACGCTCCGCTGGGCCAGAGGACAAGAGGGGCGTTTCGACGCGCCCCTCTCATCCTCTGGACTCCACTTACCCCTGACGAGAAAGGGGCTGCCCGCCCCTTTCAGACCCCAAAGCTGAAGTCAGAACGCAAAAAGCTGGCGCTGCGCCAGTCGGCGCTGTCGCCGGACGCTTTTTGCGTTCTTCCGATTTAAAACCATGAAACGGGAAAGCAGCGTTTATCCATGAACTTTTTACTGACCCTTGCCTACGATGGCACGAATTACTGCGGGTTTCAGGTGCAGCCCAACGGGCGCAGCGTAGCGGCTGTGTTTCAGGATGCGCTGGAAGCCGTGCTGGGTGCCCGGCCGGACATCAAGGGCTGCAGCCGCACGGATGCCGGGGTGCACGCGCTGGGCTTTCGGCTCAACTTCCACGCCGACACCCGCATTCCGCCGGAAAAGCTGCCGCTGGCGCTGAACCAGCACCTGCCGCCGGACATCCGGGTGCTGGCGGCGCGGGTGGTGCCGGAGGATTTCCACGCCCGGTACGCGGCCCACACCAAGACCTATCTGTACCGCATCCACAACCACCCCATCGACTCGCCCTTTGACGCGGCCTACTACACCCGGATGCCGAAGCATCTGGACGAAGTGCGGATGCAGGCGGCGGCGCAGCAGTTCGTGGGCACCCACGATTTTCTGGCCCTGTGCGCGGCGGGGTCGTCCGCCGCAGCCCATGGCGACACGGTGCGCACCATCACCGACTGCCATGTCACCCGGCGGGGCGACGAGATTGACATTGAGGTGACGGCGGACGGCTACCTGTATAACATGGTGCGCATTCTGGCGGGCACCTTGTGCGAAGTGGGCGCGGGCCGGATGCAGCCGGAACAGATCCCCGGCATCCTGGCCGGCTGCGACCGCAGCCAGGCGGGGCCGACCCTGCCGGCAAAGGGGCTGTTCCTGAAATGTGTGGAATACCCGGATATGAAGGAGAACCATTCATGAGAAAGATTCATCGCGGCAGTTCCCCGGCAGAGGGCGAGCCGCTCTCGGCCGGACGGGTCGAGTATCTGGAAGCAGCGCGTCAGCGGGCACGCAGCCGTCGGCTGCGCCGCGGGGCCATCATCGTGGCGGTGCTCACGGTGCTGGTCCTGTTTGCCACCGGCGCGGTGGGCACCTCCATTGCCCGTGCCAAGGATCTGGTGGACAGTGTGCACATCACCCTGACCCCGAACACAGGCTGGCCGCAGCAGACCGGCATCACCGAGCCCACGGCGGTGGCAAAGCTGTCCGGCGGCTTTGCGGAGATGGACACGGACAGCTGTGTGGTGTACAGTTTTGGCGGCGCAAAGCTCAACAGCGTCCAGAGCGGCTATGCCCGCCCGGCGCTGGCAGCCGGGAAAAGCCGCTTTGTGCTGTACAACCGCTCCGGCAATGAGCTGCGGGTGGAGAGCCGCACCCAGAACCTGTACACCAAAACGCTGGACAGCAGCATCTACCTGTGCGCCGTGGCGGATGCCGGGCAGGTGGCCGTAGCCACCGACGACACCGACAGCGTGGCAAAGCTGACCGTGTACTCGTCCGCCATGGAACAGGTACTGAGCTGGAACCTGACCAGCGCCGAGGGCACCCCGCTGCGCATGGCCTTTTCACCGGACAGCCGCCGCATTGCGGTGGCGGCGGTGACTGCGAACGGCGGTCAGCTGACCACGAACCTCTATGTGTTGGCCCTTGCGCAGGGCGACCCGGTACAGCTGGGCACCGCCACCAGCGTGCCCCAGTGGCTGGGCTGGCTGAGCGGGGACAGCGTGCTGGCCCTTTATGAGGACCGGGCGGTGCTGTACGGTGCCAACGGCGGCGAGAAGGCCAGCTATGACTTCGGCGGCAGTACCCTTGTGGATGTGGACACCGAAAACGGCGGCGTGGCCCTGCTGCTGAGCGGCGGCCAGACCTGCACCGCCGTGCTGCTGGACAACAGCCTGGGCGTGCAGTACAGCGGCAATGTGCCGGCGGCCAGCCACATCCTCCGCGCAGCCGATGGCTTCTATTTGCTCACCGACAGCACGGTGGAATGCTTCAACAAGGCGGGGGAGTTCCAGTGGACCCAGCCGATGGATGCAAAGCCCCAGGCGGGTGTGCTCAATGGTCGGCAGCTGCTGGTGTTCAGCGGAAATACGGTGCAGCAGGTCACGGCACCGGAGCCGGACAGCTCCAGTGCGTCCTGAGACGCCTCTTTATCGCAGCGGCATGAGCCGAGTGCTAAAAAATAACAGGGAAAACAAGGTATGTTCAAGAATCCGTCATTTCTTTTTGATATCCTATGTACGGCGGCGTGGATCGTCCTGACCGTGCGGTATGCGCGCAAGGGCTTTCTGGCCTCCATGGTCCAGCTGCTGGGCAACGGCCTGAGCCTGCTGGGGGCCCATCAGCTTTCGTCCGCCTGTGCGGGCTGGGTATTCGAGCACCTGCTGGCCGGTGGTTTCCGCACCCAGATCGCGGCCAGCCTGGCCGCAGGCGGCGTGGTGGACCTGACCGGCATTGCCGACAAGTACGCGGGGTTTCTGCCCCAGAGCTTCCGGGCGTCCATCGTGGCAGCCTGTGAGCGGTCCATCGGAGCGGTGCTGTCCGACAACGCCGTGGTGCTGGCCGATGCCATTGTGGAAAAGGTCCTGCAGCCCCTGCTGACCCCGGTGATCATGCTGGTGCTGTTCTTTGTGTTCTACGCGCTGCTGCGGCTGCTGGTGAGCATGCTGGTCACGGTGCTGGGCCTTGTGAACAAGCTGCCGGTAGTCGGCACGGTGAACCGGGGCCTTGGCTGGCTGGTGGGCGGCGGCACCGCGCTGATGGACATCTATCTGGTGCTGTGTGTCGTGTGGGGCCTTGTGGTGATCACCGGCGGCAGCCTGAGTGTGCTGAATGACACCGTGATGAGCGGCAGTCTTTACTATAAAGTGTTTAATCTGTTCAACCCGTTCCTGTAACAGAGAACGGGGAGAGAACAGCAAGGAGGAACTATGGTCTGTATTCGATGCCAGAAACGTCCGGCCATCATTTTCATCCAGCGGATGGTGGATGGCCAGATGAAGCAGGAGGGCTACTGCCTGCATTGTGCGCGGGAGCTGCACATCAAACCGGTGGACGATCTGATGAAGCAGTTCGGCATGTCGGATCAGGATCTGGACAACATGGAAAACCGGATGGAGAGCATGATGGAAGAGCTGGGCGATTCCAACCCTCTCTCCATGATGATGAACATGACCCAGGGCGGCGAGGATGCCCCCGACGAGGACGAAGATCTGATCCCCGGCAGCAATGCCACCTTCCCGCTGGGCTTTACCAGCAGTGAAAAACAGGACGGCGACAAAAAGGGCTCCGACCGCAAGAACGGCAAAAAGCCCCCCAAGCGCAAATTCCTGGATACCTATTGTGAGAACCTGACCCGCAAGGCGCGGGAAGGCAAACTGGATAATATCATCGGCCGTGACCGCGAGATCTACCGCACCATCCAGATCCTGAGCCGCCGCCAGAAGAACAACCCCTGCCTCATCGGCGAAGCCGGTGTGGGTAAGACGGCCATTGCCGAGGGCATCGCCGAGCGCATTGCCAAGGGCGATGTGCCCATCGGCCTGCAGGACAAGGAGATCTATCTGCTGGACCTCACCAGTCTGGTGGCGGGCACCCAGTTCCGCGGCCAGTTTGAGCAGCGGGTCAAGGGCCTGCTGGGCGAGGTGAAGGCAGCCGGGAACGTGATCCTGTTCATCGACGAGATCCACACCATCACCTCTGCCGGTGAGAGCGAGGGTGCCATGAACGCGGGCAACATCCTCAAGCCCGCCCTGTCCCGCGGCGAGATCCAGGTGATCGGTGCCACCACCTTTACCGAGTACCGCAAGTACATTGAGAAGGATCAGGCACTGGAGCGCCGCTTCCAGCCCGTGCGGGTGGAGGAGCCCAGCGTGGCCGACACGCTGGCCGTGATGAACGGCATCAAGCACTACTACGAGCAGCATCACCATGTGCAGGTGCCCGCCGACGTGCTGAGTGCCACCGTCACCCTGAGCGAACGCTACATCACGGACCGCTATCTGCCCGACAAGGCCATCGACCTGCTGGACGAAGCCTGCGCCTGCTGCAATCTGGCCCACCCGGTCATCTCCGAGTATCTGGGCATGCAGAAGGAGCTGGACGCCCTGAAGCAGGAAGAAGCGGATATGGAGACGGCGGACGTCAACGAGCCCATCGACTATGAGCGGGTGGCGGAGCGCAAGACCCGCATCGCCAAGCTGGAAGCCGAGCTGCCCGCCAAGCAGGCAGCCGCCAGTGAGATCCAGGTGACCATGGATGACGTGGCCAAGGTCATCGAGCTGTGGACCGGTATCCCGGCGGTGAAGATCCGCGAGAGTGAGTTCGCCAAGCTGGCCGGGTTGGAAAATGAGCTGAAAAAGAAGATCGTCGGCCAGGACGAGGCCGTGCATCTGGTGGCGCAGGCCATCAAGCGCAGCCGCGCCGATCTGTCCGGCCGCCGCCGTCCGGCCAGCTTCATCTTTGTGGGGCCCACCGGCGTGGGCAAGACCGAGCTGGTCAAGCAGCTGGCAAACCAGCTGTTCGACGGCCCGGATCCGCTGATCCGTCTGGACATGAGCGAGTATATGGAAAAATACGCAGTGTCCCGTATGATCGGTTCGCCTCCGGGCTATGTGGGCTATGAGGAGGCCGGTCAGCTCACCGAGAAGGTGCGCCGCCGCCCCTACAGCGTGGTGTTGTTTGACGAGATCGAAAAGGCCCACCCGGACGTGATGAACATCCTGCTGCAGATCCTGGACGAAGGCAAGATCAACGACGCCCAGGGCCGCACGGTGGACTTTTCCAACACGGTCATCTGCATGACCTCCAACGCGGGCAGCAGCGACCAGAGCACCAGCAGCCTGGGCTTCAACAAGAGCGAAGAGCAGCGCAGTGCCGAAAAGACCCGCAAGGCGCTGGCACAGTTCCTGCGGCCGGAGTTCCTGGGCCGTGTGGACGAGGTGATCACCTTCAAGCCCCTGAGCGAGGAGACCCTGCAGGGCATTGCAGCCCTGATGCTGGACGAGTACAAGCCCGGCATGGACGCCAAGGGCATCGCCTACCGCTATACTCCGGCGGCCCTCAAGGCACTGGTGAAGAAGAGCGAGGGCGGCAAGTTTGGTGCCCGCGACCTGCGCCGTGTCATCCGCAAGGCCGTGGAGGACCCCGCCGCCGAAAAGCTCATCGACGGCACCCTGGCCTCCGGCAGCACCCTTGTGGTGGATGCCGACGAGAACGGCGAGATCGTACTGAACTAAAAAACCCCCTGCCGCGGCCCGGATGGGCTGCACGACAGGGTGCACGAAAGGCTCCCCTTGGGGGAGCCTTTTTTCTTTTGTCGGAAGGGGAGCGGGGAGGCTCATTCCCGGTTTTCCACCGCATCTTCGATGATGCGCAGGAAGGTGGTGCCGTAGCGGGCGGCCTTCTTTTCGCCCACGCCGCTGATGTTCAGCAGCTCGTCCAGACTGAGAGGCTTTTTCTCCACCATCTCCCGCAAAGTGGCGTCGCTGAACACCATAAAGGCAGGCACATTCTGCTTGCCGGCCAGCCGTTTGCGCTGGGCGTACAGGGCATTCAGCAGTTTTTCGTCGGCCTCGCTGAGCGGGGCGGCCCCGGCGGTGGACTTGGTGCGGCGGGGCTTTTCCAGCCGGTGGGCATTGTCGGCCGCACGCCGCCGGGAGGTTTCCAGCTGCAGCTGTGCTTCCTGCTCTGCCGCCAGACAGCAGGAACAGTTGCCGCATTTTTTCGGTGCGGCCTCGCCGAAGTATTCCAGCAAAAAGCCCCGCAGGCACTTCGGGGTAGTGGAATAGAAGGTCATATACTTGAGCCGCTCTTCGGCCTTGCGGGCGGCTTCGGCCTTGACGTCGGCAGGCAGGCCGTTGTCGGCTTCCAGCTCCTTGTCGATGAAGAAACGGATGGTACGCACATCGGTGCCGGAGTACAGCAGGGTGCAGCGGGAGGGCTGACCGTCCCGCCCGGCACGGCCGGCCTCCTGATAATAGCTCTCCAGATCCTTGGGCATATTATAATGGATGACGAACCGCACGTTGGGCTTGTCGATGCCCATGCCAAAGGCGTTGGTGGCCACCATCACCTGCACCCGGTCGTAGAGGAAATCATCCTGATTCCTGCGGCGGGTGTCGGCGTCCAGCTTGGCGTGGTAGGCCGCCGCCCGGATGCCCCGGCTCTGCAGCAGGCGGGCAGTCTCATCCACCTGTTTTGTGGTGCTGCAATAGACGATACCGGCGTGATTGCCCTCCTGCAGCACCAGTTCCAGCAGGCGGCGGGGCTTTTCGCTGGGCAGGGCCCGCTGGGTGGCAAAGTAAAGGTTGGGCCGGTCGAAGCTGGCAGTCACCTCATAGGGATCGCGCAGGGCAAGATGGGTACGGATGTCATCCCGCACATGAGCGGTGGCGGTGGCCGTGAATGCGCCCACCACCGGCCGGGTGGGCAGGCTGTCCACGAAGGCCTGGATGCGCAGGTAGCTGGGGCGGAAGTCCTGCCCCCACTGGCTGATGCAGTGGGCCTCGTCTACCGTGACCATGCTGATCTGCTGCTCCTGCACAAAGCGCTGGAAGCCTGGCATTTCCAGCCGCTCCGGGGCCACATAGATGATCTTATACCAGCCCTCGCGGGCGCGGTGCAGCATCAGGGCTTTCTGGTTGTCGGTGAGGCTGTTGTTCAGAAAAGCCGCTGCCACACCGGCCTGCACAAGAGCTCCCACCTGATCCTTCATCAGGCTCACCAGCGGCGACACCACCAGCGTGATGCCCGGCAGCAGCAGGGCGGGCACCTGATAGCAGATGGACTTACCGGCACCGGTGGGCATCACGGCCAGCACGTCCTGCCCGGCCAGCAGGCGCTGCACGATCTGCTCCTGCCCGGGGCGGAAGCTGTCGTAGCCAAAAAATTTTTTCAGGATGCTGTGCGGGGTTTCCATGGTTTCCTCCGTTATAATCAGTGAACGCGCAGTGCGCGGAGTGCTCAAAACGCTACCAGTATACCACAAAACCGTGTCTGCGCGCACAGAAAAACACCACATTGCACCGAACGGTGCGAAAAATCTGGGATATCTGGGGGCGGGCATAGCTTTTCAGGATTGAAAATGCTATAATAAAAACACATATCTCCATCCGGCGGCCCCCGGTGCGCCGAAACTGCAAATCGAAATTAAAGGAGCAATTTAGAATATGGACCAGAAACTCATTACCTTTGCCGTGCCCTGCTACAACTCGGCGGCTTATATGCGCCACTGCATCGAGACACTGCTGTCTGCCGGAGAGCGGGCCGAGATCATTCTGGTGGATGACGGCTCGGTCAAGGACGAGACCCCTGCCATCTGCGACGAATACGCCGCCAAATACCCCACCATCGTCAAGGCCATCCATCAGGAGAACGGCGGCCACGGCGAGGGCGTCAACCAGGGCATCCGCAACGCCACGGGCCTGTACTACAAAGTGGTGGACAGTGACGACTGGCTGGACACCGAGGCCCTGAAGAAGGTGCTGGATAAGCTGGCGGTTCTGGTGGAGCACCACACCGCCCCGGACCTGATGATCTGCAACTATGTGTACGAGCACGTGGAGGACGGCACCAGCCATACGGTGCGCTACACCAATGTGTTCCCGCAGAACCGGCTGTTCAGCTGGATGCACGTGGGCCACTTCCGCCCGGACCAGAACCTGCTGATGCACTCGGTGATGTACCGCACCCAGGTGCTGCGTCAGTGCGGCATGGTGCTGCCCAAGCACACCTTCTATGTGGACAACATCTTTGTGTACCAGCCCCTGCCCTATGTCAAGAGCATGTATTATATGGACCTGGACCTGTACCGTTACTTTATCGGCCGCGCCGACCAGAGCGTCAACGAGAGCGTCATGGTAAAGCGGGTGGACCAGCAGCTGCGGGTCACCAGGCACATGATCGACTGCCAGGACCTGGATGCCCTGCAGCATGAAAAGCGTCTGCGGGCCTATATGCTCCACTACCTGTCCATGATGATGACCGTCAGCGACATCTTCCTGCTGCTGGACGGCACCCCGGAGGCCTACACCAAAAAGAAGGAACTGTGGCAGTACCTGAAGGATCATGTGAGCCCCAAGGTGTACCGCTCGGTGGTGCTGAGCCTGGGCGGTGTGACCAATGTGAGCGTCCCCGGCGGCGACAAAGTGGTGCTGGGGTGCTATCGTCTGGCCCGGAAGCTGTTCAAATTCAACTAAGGATAGGCACTGCGGTGTCTCTTGCTCCCCCGATTTCGGGGGAGCTTTTTTGCTGTCCGCCTTGATTTTTTATAAAAGTGCGGTGAATGGTTGCTTTTTCTTTTGGCGGAGAGTATACTAGTATAGTATGCGTTTTTTGCTGTGCAGGTTTCCCCTGGGCGCATTCCCTTTCCTGCACGGCCCTGGAATGGAAAATAAGGAGGAAATGGGGCAGACTGCGGAACCGCTCTGCCCCAGGAGAACACACATGGAACAAATGCTTATCTGCCTGTCGATCGCTCTGATCGCAGGCCTGCTCATGTCCCGTCTGGCCAAGGCGGTAAATCTTCCGGCGGTCACGTCCTATCTGGTGGCCGGGCTGCTGCTGGGCCCCTTTGTGCTGGGGCGGCTGGGCCTCAGCGGCCTGGGCATCGGCTTTGGCTCCCTGGAGCAGGTGGAGGGCTACGGCGTAGTCACCCAGGTGGCACTGGGCTTTATCGCCTTTGTCATCGGCAACGAGTTCCGGCTCAGCTCCCTGCGGAGCATGGGCCAGCAGGCCATTACCGTGGGCATCGCCCAGGCGGTGATCACCACCGCCCTGGTGGACGTGGCCCTGGTGGGGGTGCATCTGCTGTTCCCCCAGGTGCTGTCCCTGGCGTCCGCTATTACCTTGGGCTCCATTGCCGCAGCCACGGCCCCGGCTGCCACCCTGATGGTGGTAAAGCAGTATAAGGCCAAGGGCCCCCTGACCCACCTGCTGCTGATGGTGGTCGCCATTGACGACGCTGTGGGCCTGGTGCTGTTCTCGGCCTCCTATGGTGTGGCCAATGCCCTGGAGCAGGGCCACATGGACCTGCTCAGCGTGGTGGTGGAGCCTCTCATGGAGATCCTGCTGTCCCTGCTGCTGGGTGCCGTTGCCGGTTACCTGCTGAACCTGCTGGAGGTCTACTTCCACTCCCGGTCCAAGCGCATGAGCCTGTCGGTGGCCTTTGTGCTGCTGACGGTGGGTGTTTCCCTGCTGGAGGTTGAGGTAGGCGGCGTGCGCTGCGGCTTCTCCCTGCTGCTGGTGTGCATGATGACCGGCACCGTGTTCTGCAACGTCTGCCCCACCTCGGAGGAGCTGATGGACCGTCTGGACCGGTGGGTGTCCCCCATCAACATCCTGTTCTTTGTGTTGTCCGGCGCAGAGCTGGACCTGACCATCCTGTCCAACCCTCTGGTGCTGCTGGTGGGCGTGGTGTACATCGCCAGCCGCTCCCTGGGCAAGATCAGCGGTGCCTATGCCAGCTGCCGTGCCACCAAGTGCAGCCCCAGCATCCAGAAGTATCTGGGCATCACCCTGCTGCCCCAGGCTGGCGTAGCCCTGGGCATGGCCGCAGAGGCTGCCCAGCTTTCCGACGGACACATGGTCCGGAACGTGGTGCTGTTCTCGGTGCTGGTGTATGAGCTGGTAGGCCCCACCCTGACCCGGATGGCTCTGACGGCTGCCGGCGAGATCCGCCCGGAGGGCCGCACCAACGCCCGTGTGGAGAACAAGCCCGAAAAGCCCGTCTCCCTGAGCTGAGCGTGAACCTGTAACAGAAAAGAAAGCGCCCCGTTTTCCATAGCCTGTGACGGCTTGGTGGAAAACGGGGCGTTTTTGCGTTGTAGATCAGTTGCCCTCCATGGTGTGGGTCGCGAATACTTTTTCGTCCTCCCACCACACGGGCTGCCCGGCGGCCAGCGTCCGGGGCACATCCAGCAGGCGCTGGTTGCTGCTGCCGCGGAAGCGCAGGGAGATGTCGTGCTTTGCCTGCACGAATTCACCGTCCACCAGCACATCCAGCAGCTGCAGCAGCTCATCGGTCACCTCGCACCGGGCGGCGCAGGGCTCTTTGCCGGTGAGCTGCTCCCAGGTGTAGCCGGAGTAGCACCAGATCGTTTTGTTGGGGTACAGGGCCTTGAAGTTGCGCACAAAGGGCAGCAGCTCCCGCTGGTTTTCCGGCTCAAAGGGCTCGCCGCCCAGCAGGGACAGCCCGGCAATGTAGTCCGGCTGGCAGGAGGCGAACACCTGATTGCGGGTGGCCTTGTCGAAGGGCTGGCCGTAGGCAAAATCCCAGGCCACGGCGTTGAAGCAGCCGGGGCAGCGGTGGCGGCAGCCGGAAACAAATACGCTGGTGCGCACGCCGGGCCCGTTGGCAATGTCGTAATACTTGATGGTTGCGTAGTTCATAGTGATACTCCAATAAAAAGCTCCCCCTCTCGGGGGAGCTGGCAATGCGAAGCATTGACTGAGAGGGTTACAGATGCAGCACGCGGTCCTTGATCTCCTGGGTGCGGCCCTGATTCCAGAACTGGGTGCCGATATAACCGCAGGTGCGGCGGGCAACGTTCAGCTTGTTCTGGTCGCGATTGCCGCACTTGGGGCACTCCCACACCAGCTTGCCGTCATCCTCCACGATCTTGATCTCGCCGTCGTAGCCGCAGCACTGGCAGTAATCAGACTTGGTGTTCAACTCGGCGTACATGATGTTGTCGTAGATGAACTGCAGCACGCTCATCACGGCTTCCAGATTGTCCTGCATGTTGGGCACTTCCACATAGCTGATGGCACCGCCCGGGGACAGACGCTGGAAGTCGCTCTCGAACTTCAGTTTGGTAAAGGCGTCGATCTGCTCCGAGACATGGACGTGGTAGCTGTTGGTGATATAGTTCTTGTCGGTGATGCCGGGCACAATGCCAAAACGCTTCTGCAGGCACTTGGCGAACTTGTAGGTGGTGGACTCCAGCGGGGTGCCATAGAGGGAATAGTCCATGTTCTCGGCCTTCTTCCACTGGTTGCACTTGTCGTTCATGTGCTGCATCACGCTCAGGGCAAAGGGCTTGGCACCGGCGTCGGTGTGGCTCTTGCCGGTCATATACTTCACACACTCGTACAGGCCGGCATAACCCAGGCTGATGGTGGAATAGCCGCCGAACAGCAGCTTGTCGATCTTTTCACCCTTCTTCAGGCGGGCCAGTGCGCCGTACTGCCACAGGATGGGTGCGGCATCACTGGGGGTGCCCAGCAGCCGCTTGTGACGGGCCTGCAGGGCGCGATGGCACAGATCCAGACGCTCGTCAAAGATCTTCCAGAACTTTTCAAAGTTGCCCTCAGAACTCAGGGCAACGTCCACCAGATTGATGGTGACCACACCCTGATTGAAACGGCCGTAGTATTTGGGCTTGCCGGTCTCGGGGTCCACATAGGGGGTCAGGAAGCTGCGGCAGCCCATGCAGGTGTAGCAGTGGCCCTCGCCGTTCTTGTCCACCTTGAGTTCCAGCATCTTCTTTTCCGAGATGTAGTCCGGAACCATGCGCTTGGCGGTGCACTTGGCGGCCAGCTCGGTCAGATAATAATAAGGAGTACCGGGGCGGATGTTGTCCTCCTCCAGCACATAGATCAGCTTGGGGAAGGCGGGGGTGATCCACACACCGGCCTCGTTCTTCACGCCCTGGTAGCGCTGGCGGATGGTTTCCTCAATGATGATGGCCAGGTCGGCTTTCTCCTGCGCGTTGCGGGCCTCACCCAGATACATGAACACGGTGATGAAGGGGGCCTGACCGTTGGTGGTCATCAGGGTGACCACCTGATACTGGATGGTCTGCACGCCGCGGTTGATCTCGTTGCGCAGGCGGCGCTCCACGATCTCCTTCTTGCGCTCGGCGGAGACGTCCAGACCTTCCATCTCAACTTCGACCTCGGCGGCGATCTTCTTGCGGGAGACGTCCACAAAGGGAGCCAGATGAGTCAGGCTGATGCTCTGACCGCCGTACTGGTTGGAGGCCACCTGTGCGATGATCTGAGTGGCAATGTTGCAGGCGGTGGAAAAGCTGTGGGGCTTTTCGATATAGGTGCCGGAGATGACCGTGCCGTTCTGCAGCATATCCTCAAGGTTGACCAGGTCGCAGTTGTGCATGTGCTGGGCAAAGTAATCGGAATCGTGGAAGTGGATCAGGCCTTCCTGATGTGCCTTCACGATCTCTGGGTCCAGCAGCAGACGGGCGGTCAGGTCCTTGGAGATCTCACCGGCCATATAGTCGCGCTGCACGCTGTTCACGGTGGGGTTCTTGTTGGCGTTCTCCTGCTTGACCTCTTCGTTCTGGCACTCGATCAAGCTCAGGATGCGCTCGTCGGTGGTGTTGGTCTGCCGCTTCAGGCTCTGCACATAGCGGTAGGTGATATAGTGCCGGGCCACATCGTGGGCCTGGATGTCCATGAGCTGGTTCTCTACCAGATCCTGGACTTCCTCCACACTCACAGCACGGTTCAGCGCCTGACACTGGTCGGTCACAGCCGCGGCGATCTGCGTGATCTGTTCCCGGGTCAGACGGCTCTGACCGCCGACGGAATCGCTGGCCTTGGTAACGGCCGTGATGATCTTGGTAATATCAAAGGGGACCTCTGCACCGTTGCGTTTGATGATCTTCATAAGCTCTCCTCCAACTGACAGTGTGAACGGGCATCTCTCACAATAAGAGATACCCGTCTGCGCACACGATATCCAACAAACTGAATGTAGCTCTATTTTATCACTATCTAGTGGCAAGTCAAGAAAAATACCACTACATTTTGCGTTTCGGAGTTTTAGCCAAAATTCACAGGAAAAATTCAGGATAAAATCAGACGGCAAACTGCTTGACAAGAGCGTGGGCATTCCGGCGTGTAATATCCGACGGTAATATACCTTGCAGGGAATGGAAAACACAGAATATATAATTACATTATATAGGAAAATCGGGTACCGGCCCGCAGCGGCTGCCTGTCATCTGAAAGGACCGTTCTGGGCAGGCTGCAAAGATAAAAGAAGCTACCTCTGAAGATGCCCAGCGCGAAGCGGAGGACATTCAAATGAGGACGATTTCCGCACACCTGAATGGTTTGCAAAAAACATAGAAAAAACTTGCCGAAAAGTGTTGACAGAAGGCGGGAGGTGTGGTATTATACTTGA
>UQDV01000020.1 GCA_900539945.1 uncultured Faecalibacterium sp. | reverse complement strand
CGGCAGTGCAGGCCGTGGGGGCCGACCCTGCCATGGCGGCGCTGCTGAGCCAGCCGAACAACAACCTGGCCGTGGAATACTGCCGCGCCATCCTGGAGCAGGGGGCAGACATGACCCCGGTGCCGCTGCCCCGCAGGGGGGCCAACCACGGGCAGACGCTGGAGGAGAGCGGTCACGCGCAATTTGCCAGTGCCAGCGCTCTGCGGGCTCTCTGGGCCGAGGGCGGAGCCGAGGCCGTGGCCCCGTTTGTGCCGGAAAAGGCGTTTGAACTGTATAAAACGGCGGAAAATGACGGCGCGTATACGGATTTTGACGCGGCAGGCCGGTGTGAGCTGGCCCTGCTGCGGGCAGCCTGCGCAAAGCCGGAGCCTTTTGCAGCGGTGCGCGGAGTGTCCGAAGGGCTGGAACACCGGTTGGAACACGCGGTGCGACAGAGCACCAGTCTGCCGCAGCTGCTGGATGCCCTGACCACGGTGCGCTACCCCCGGGCCCGGATGCGCCGCCTTGCCATGGATGCTGCATTGGGCTATACGGCCGACACGGTGCCGGCCCTGCCGCCGGCGCTGCACCTGCTGGGAGCACGGAAGGACGCCCTGCCGCTGCTGGGGCAGGTGTCCCTTCCGGTGTCTCACTCGTTGGCAAAGCTGGCCCAGACCGGCCCCGACGGTGCCCGGATGGCGGCGGCACAGGCAGCGGCCAGCGACTTTGGGGCCCTGTGCCGGGCAAACCCGGCCCCGATGGGCGGAATATATCGTCAAAAAAATATCTTTTTGACGAATTGACAAAAATTCTGGCAAAAAATCAGCAATTCCGCTCTTGTAACCGTGCCGGATTGGGTGTATCATTAAAGCAATGCAATGTTGGATACAACATGCGAGAAGAAGAAGGAAGATCGGCCCCGCCGATCCAAGGAGGAACGCATGGCACTTCATGTTCTGGACGAAGCCAACCGCTGCCTCGGCTGCAAAAAGCCGCTGTGTCAGCAGGGCTGCCCCATCCACACCAACATCCCCGAGGTGATCCGTCTGCTCAAGGCAAACCAGATGGACGCCGCAGGCCAGATGCTGTTTGAAAACAACCCGCTCACCACCGTGTGCAGTCTGGTGTGCAACCACGAGAACCAGTGCGAGGGCCACTGCGTGCGCAACCGGATGCCCAGCCACGACCCGGTGCACTTTTCCATCATCGAGGACTACATCTCCACCACCTACGCCAACAAGATGACCGCCGGCCCGGCCCCCAAGAACGGCATGAAGGCGGCTGTGGTGGGTTCCGGCCCGGCGGGCCTGACCATTGCGGTGCTGCTGGCACGCTGGGGCTACGATGTGACCATCTTTGACGCCCGCGACAAGATCGGCGGCGTGATGCGCTACGGCATCCCCAACTACCGCCTGCCGGACAGTGTGCTGGACGATTTCCAGTACCGCCATCTGGAGCTCAAGGGCATCAAGGTACGGCCCAACACCACCATCGGCAAGACCATCACCATCGACGACCTGTTCCGCGACGGCTACAAGAGCGTATTCATCGGTGCCGGTCTGTGGAAGGCCAACGCCATGCACATCAAGGGCGAGAGCCTGGGCAACGTGGCCTTTGGCATCGACTATCTGGCCAACTCCAAGGCCTTCCGTCTGGGCGATGACATTGCGGTCATCGGCGTGGGCAACTCGGCCATGGACTGCGCCCGCACCGCCATCCGCAACGGCGCCCGTCATGTGACCTGCTACGCCCGCCGCGACGAGAGCTGCATCAGCGCCTCCGAATATGAGGTGAGCTATGCCAAGCTGGAAGGCGTGGGCTTCCGCTTCTGCAAGGCTCCTGTGGAGATCCGGGAAAACGGCCTCATCTGCCGCGACACCGTCAAGGGCGAGGACGGCAAGTTTACCCAGGTGGAGGGCAGCGAGATCTTCTACCCCCACACCGGCGTTATCGTGTCGGTGAGCCAGGGCTCCGAGAGCAACCTTGTCAAGACCACCACCGGCATCGAGACCAACCAGAAGGGCCTGCTCACCGTCAGTGAGGACGGCAGCACCACCCGCGAGGGCGTGTTTGCCGGCGGCGACGCCGTGATGGGTGCCCGCACCGTGGTCGAGGCTGTGGCTGTGGCCAAGAAGGTGGCCGAGTCCATGGACGCCTACATGAAGAGCCTGCCGGTCGATGATGCCGCCGACCCCTATGCAGACATCCCGGTGTTCCAGACCCCCACCTCCGACGTGCTGGCCAAGCAGGAATTGTAAATTATCTGTATCTTTGCCGCCCCGTCGGTTGACGGGGCGGCAGTTGCTTTGTATACTTTTTATATACGTTGCACAAAAATGTACAGAACGGAAAGGCGGTGGACGCGATTTTAAAAGCATCTCTCCCCAAACTGCGGGAAAAACTGTTGGAAGCCCTGCAGGCCGTGCTGCCCATTGTGGCCATTGTGCTGGTGCTGTGCTTTACCATTGCGCCGGTGTCGCCCAGCATCCTGCTGTGCTTTCTGCTGGGTGCGGTGCTCATCGTGGTGGGCATCATGTTCTTTACACTGGGCGCAGAAATGAGCATGACCCCCATGGGCGAGCGTGTGGGTGCCGTGCTCACCCGGAGCCGCAAACTTCCGGTGATCCTGGGCGTCGGCTTTCTGCTGGGGTTCCTCATCACCATTTCGGAGCCGGACCTGCAGGTGCTGGCCAATCAGGTGCCCTCCATCCCCAACCAGACCCTGATCTTCTCGGTGGCGGCGGGCGTGGGCCTGTTCCTCATCGTCGCGTTCCTGCGCATGCTGCTGGGCGTGGCGCTGCCGCCGCTGCTGGTGGCATTTTACGGCCTTGTGTTCGTGCTGGCTGCCTTTGTGCCCCGGGAGTTTCTGGCCGTGGCCTTTGACTCCGGCGGTGTGACCACCGGCCCCATGACGGTACCTTTTATCATGGCGCTGGGCGTGGGCGTGTCGGCGATCCGCGGCGACCGCCATGCGGCGGACGACAGCTTTGGTCTGGTGGCACTGTGCTCGGTGGGCCCCATTCTGGCGGTGCTGATCCTCGGCATCGCATTTCGCGCGTCCGACAGCACCTACATCCCGCCGGTGCTGCCGGAGGTGAGCGATTCGGTGGAGCTGTGGCAGCTGTTCCATGAGGGGCTGCCGGAGTACATCAAGGAAATTGCTTCCTCGCTGCTGCCCATCGTGGTCATGTTCGGGGTGTTCCAGGCCGTGGCCCTGCGGCTGGACAAACGCACGCTGGGCCGCATTGCGGTGGGCCTGGCCTATACTTATGTAGGCCTGGTGCTGTTCCTCACCGGAGCAAATGTGGGCTTTATGCCTGCCGGTAATTACCTGGGGCAGGTGCTGACCGGGCAGAGCTACCACTGGGTGATCATCCCCATCGGCATGCTCATCGGCTACTTTATCGTCAAGGCAGAGCCGGCGGTGTATGTGCTGAACAAACAGGTGGAAGAGGTGACCGATGGTGCCATCTCGGCCCAGGCCATGGGCATGGCGCTCTCGGCGGGTGTGTCCATTTCGGTGGGGCTGGCCATGGTGCGGGTGCTCACCGGCATTTCCATCCTGTGGTTCCTCATCCCGGGCTATGCGGTGGCCATCGGCATCTCCTTTGTGGTGCCCAAGCTGTTCACCGCCATTGCCTTTGACGCCGGCGGTGTGGCCTCTGGTCCCATGACGGCCACCTTCCTGCTGCCGCTGGCACAGGGAGCCTGCGTGGCCGTGGGCGGCAACATCGTTACGGACGCCTTTGGCGTGGTGGCCATGGTGGCCATGACGCCGCTCATCACGGTGCAGCTGATGGGCCTTGCCGCTCAGCTCAAAACCGGACGGCGCAGGGCTGCCCGTGCCGCCGAACCCGCGCTGGCCGGGGTGGCAGCCTATGCCGACTGGCCGGATGACGACATCATTGAACTGTAAGGAGGGCAAGCACTGTGAGTTCGCTGTTTCTGATGAGCACCATCACCGACCGCCGCACTGCCGACGCCTTTCTGCAGTTGTATGAGGCCCACGGTGTGAACGTGACCCTGCGCACGGTGGGCACCGGCACGGCGGTGCAGGAGACCCTTTCCACCCTGGGGCTGGAAAAGACCGAAAAAGCTGTGCTGCTGGCGGTGGTCACAGCCCAGACCTGGCAGGAGGTGCAGCGGGACCTGCGCCGCAAAATGCGCATCGACGTGCCGGGCACCGGCATTGCATTCACCGTGCCGCTGAGCAGCATCGGCGGAAAACGGGCCCTTGGGTTCCTCACGGAGCACCAGACCCTGACCTGGAAGGAGGAGAGTACCTTGAAGGATACCCGCTATGAACTGCTGCTGGTGATCGCAAACCAGGGCTACACCGGCTCCATCATGGACGCGGCCCGCGCAGCCGGTGCCGGCGGCGGAACCGTGATCCACGCAAAGGGCACCGGCATGGAAGGGGCCGCCCCCTTCCTGGGCATGGAACTGGTGAACGAGAAGGAGCTGGTGCTTATCGTGAGCCGCACCGCGCAGAAGAACCGGATCATGAAAGCCATCATGGACGGGGCCGACCGCAGGGCGGGGACCATCGTGTTCTCGCTGCCGGTCACCGACACCGCCGGTCTGCGCCTGCTGGAAGAGGAAGAACCGGCTGCAAAATAATCAAAAAAGGATGAATATTCTCCACGTTTGTCGGCAAAAGCTTGATAAACGTGGAGTTTTTCGTTATGATAGAAGAAAGTGATTCAGGAACAGAGGTGTAAAGATGATTCCACTTTCATATAAGCAGCAGATCGCCTTCAACTCGCTGTCCATCATTGCGGGCAACGCACTGTACGCGCTGACGGTCGTGCTGTTTCTGGTGCCGTCCGGGCTGATCACCGGCGGCGCCACCGGCATCGCACTGGGGGTCAACCGTGTGCTGGGCCTGCCGGTGTCCGGGGTGCTGTTTGCCATCAACATCAGCATGCTGGTGCTGGGCTGGATGGTACTGGGCAGCCGCTTTGCCCTTACCACCATTGCCAGCACCATCCTCAGCCCGCTGTTTCTGGCCCTGTGGGAGCGGGTGTTTGCAGATTTTGTGCTCACCGATGATCTGGTGCTCAACACCATCTTTGCCGGTCTGGGCGTGGGCATCTCGCTGGGCATCACCATCCGTGCCGGTGCCTCCACCGGCGGCATGGACATCCCTCCGCTGGTGCTCAACAAGTGGTTCCACCTGCCGGTGTCGGCGACCATGATGGTGTTCGACCTGATCATTCTGGCGGTGCAGGCGGCGTTCAGCCCGCTGCAGCAGTGCCTGTACGGCATCGTGATGGTCATCGTGTACACCGTTGTGCTGGACAAAGTGCTCATTTTCGGTTCCACCCGTACCGAGGTCAAGATCATCAGTCAGCATGCGGACGAGATCCGGGAAGCCATTTTCTCCCAGCTGGACCGCGGCGTGACCATCCTGCACGGTGAGGGCGGCTATAGCCGGAACAGCGAACAGGTGCTGCTGAGTGTTGTCAGCAACCGGCAGCTGCCCAAGCTGGAAAAAATCGCCCACCTGATCGACCCCACCTGCTTCATGATCGTGAGCCATGTGACCGAAGTAAGCGGCCGCGGCTTCTCGCTGGAAAAGGATTACAAGGAAGAGGACTGATTTTGCCCGCAGATACTTGCAAAATACAGGTCAGTTGGGGTATAGTATAGAAGAACGGTAGGTTTTGCCGTACATTACCCGATCAAGAAAGGAAATCCATCATGTTTGATATTTTCAATATGCTCAAAAAAGAAGAGAACGCTGCCCCCAAGCAGATCACCCGTGACACCATCATCGGCGACATTCTGGACATGGACCAGAGCACCGCTCCCTACTTCATGGAGATCGGCATGCACTGCCTGGGCTGCCCTGCATCCCGCGGCGAGAGCATCGAAGAGGCCTGCGCGGTGCACGGCGTGGACTGCGACGAGCTGCTGGAGAAGCTGAACACCCACCTGGCAGCCAAGAAGGCCTGAGTGCTGCCCACACTGGATGCGCGTCTGGCGGCGGCGGCAGAACTGGTGCGCCCCGGGCAGCCGGTGGCAGACATCGGCTGCGACCACGGCAAGCTGACGGCGGTGCTGGCTGCTTCGGGCCGGTACCCCAAGGTCATCGGGGCCGACCTGCGCCCCGGCCCGCTGTCCAAAGCCCGGCAGACGCTGGAACATGCCAATTGTCAAGACCGCGCTGAGCTGAGGCTCGGCGACGGTCTTTCTGTGTTGTCGGCCGGTGAGGTGGGCAGCATCGTGCTGGCGGGCGTCTCGGCCCAGACCACCTGGGAGATCCTGGAAAAGGCCCCGTGGGTGTTCACGGTGGGTGGGCCGCGGATCATCATGATCCCGGCTACCCGTCACAGCGAGCTGCGCCGCTGGCTGTGGACCCATGGCTTTGCGTTTGTGGCCGACCGCCCCGTGCAGGCGGCAGGCCGCTGGTATGCCGTGATGGCAGCCGAGTACACCGGGGAGCGGCACGAGCCGACCTTTTCCGAGTGTCTGCTGGGCGGCACCGGCAGCTGGCCGGAGGGCGCGGGCTATGCGGCCTGGCAGAAGGCCAAGCTCCCCCGTATGCGCCTTGGTGTGCCGGACGGCACCCCGCTGGCAGACGAGATCGACCGACTTTTGAAAGAGGAGACCGGACTATGACGACCGTACAGCAGCTTTATGAAGCCATGCAGGCCCTGGCACCGCTGGAACTAGCAGAAAGCTGGGACAACCCCGGCCTGCTGGTGGACTGCGCCGGGGAAGTGACCCGGGTGCTGGTCACGCTGGACATCACCCCGGAGGTGGTGACAGAGGCTGCCGCGAAGCACTGCGAAGCCATCGTGGCGCACCACCCGGTCATCTTTGACCCACTCAAAAAGCTGGGGCCGCAGGATGTGCCGTTCCAGCTGGTGCGGGTGGGCATCTCGGCCATCTGCATGCACACCAATCTGGATGCGGCTGCCGGCGGCGTCAACGAGGTGCTGGCCGACATTTTTGGCATGCAGGACCCGGAGCCCTTTGCCGGGGGCTGCGGCCGGGTGGGCAGCATTGAACCCATCACGGTGCCGCAGCTGGCCCGCAAGGCACAGCAGGAGCTGGCCGCCCGCTGCAATGCACCGGACGTCGGCCCGGCGGTGCAGGTCAAATTTGCCGACACCGGCAAACCGGTGCAGCGGCTGGCCGTCATCAGCGGTGCAGGCGGCAGCCTGTTTGAAGAGGCCCTTGCCGTGGGCGCGGACTGCCTGCTGACCGGCGAGGCAAATCACCACCACGCCTGCGATGCAAAGCGGCTGGGGCTGTCGCTGATCGCGGCGGGGCATTACGCCACGGAGTTCCCGGTGACCGCTGCCGTGGCAGAGAAGCTGCGTGCCGCTCTGCCCGGCGTGGAAGTGCTGGTGAGCACAGTCAACAAGGACCCGTATACTTATTTATAATAAGGGAGGGCTGTAGCTTTCCGCAACGGCCCCTTTCGTGAAAAAGCAATCGGAGCAGCCCGCAGGCTGCTCCGATTGTAATTAAAAAAGAACATTCCGCTGAATATGGCCAAAGCGAACGCGGAGGCCATTTTAATGATAAGAACGAGGTAACACACATGGCATTGGATGCCGCGACACTGGAACTGACGGCCCGGGAACTGAAAACCGTTCTGGCCGACGCCAAGATCGCAAAACTGTTTGAACCGACCCGCGATGAGCTGGTCATTACCCTGCGCACCCGCACGGACACCTACGCGCTGCTGCTGTCAGCCCGCAGCGGTTCCGCCCGGGTCTGCCTGACCGAAGAGACTTTTGAAAACCCGGAGACGCCGCCCTCCTTCTGCATGCTGATGCGCAAGCACCTCACCGGCGGCAAGCTGCTGGATGTGCACATGGAGCCGGGAGACCGCATCGTCTACTTCGACTTCCAGTGCACCAACGAAATGGGCGACCTGGTGCGCAACACCCTCTGCGCCGAGCTCATGGGCCGCTACTCCAATCTGGTGCTGGTGCAGAACGGCAAGATCATCGACGCCCTCAAACGGGTGGATTTTGAGGACAGCGACATCCGGCAGCTGCTGCCGGGCCTGACCTACACCACGCCGCCCAAACCGGCCCGGCCGGATTTTCTGCAGGTAAGCTCTGCATCCATCGTGGCAGCAGCCTGCCAGCGGGACCTGCCGGTGGCGGATGCCCTGAATAAAACGGTGGCCGGGGTCGGTCCGGTGGTCTGCCGCGAAGCCGCCTGGCGTGCCTTTGACGGGGAGCACCTGCTGGCCAATGAGCTGACCGAGGAGCAAAAGCGCAGCCTGATGGCGGCCATCGACGAGCTGAAGGAGCTGCACGACAAGGGCGGCTGCCCCTGCAGCGTGACCGACCCGGACGGCAAGCCGGTGGAGTTCACCTTCTTCCGGCCCCAGCAGTACGGCGAAAACTACGCGGTGAAGGAATGGCCGTCCTTCAACGCGATGCTGGAGGGCTACTACGCCGAGAAGGACCGTGCCGAGCGCCTGCGGACCAAGAGCAAGGAGCTGCACAAGGCTGTGCACAACATGTACGAGCGTGCCGTCCGCAAGCAGGCTGCCCGGCAGGAAGAGCTGGCCGCCAGCGGCAAAAGCGAAAAGCTGCGCCTGTACGGCGAGCTGCTCTCCGCCAACCTGTATCTGGCCCAGAAGGGCATGAAGAGCATCACGGTGCCCAACTGGTACGATGAGGGCAAAGAGGTGACCATCCCGCTGGACCTGCGGTTCACTCCCAGCCAGAACGCCCAGAACTTCTTTAAAAACTACAAGAAGAAGCAGACCGCCGCCCGGATGCTGGTGGATCTGCTGGCCGAGGGCGAAAAAGAGATCGCCTATCTGGAAACGGTGCTCTACGAGGTGGAAACGGCTTCCGGCGAAGCTGCCCTCAACGAGATCCGGGCAGAGCTCAAGAGCCAGGGCTATCTGAAGTACTACAAGCAGCGCGACAAGCGCCAGAAGCCTGCGGATTTCCTGCGGTTCACCTCCAGCGACGGGTTCGAGATCCTGGTGGGCCGCAACAACGCCCAGAACGACAAGCTCACCCTGCACACGGCCCGCGGCAAGGACCTGTGGTTCCATGTGCAGAAAGCTCCCGGCAGCCACGTTGTGGTCATGAGCCACGGTGAGGATATCCCGGACACCACAAAGCAGGAGGCGGCGGAGCTGGCAGTCATCCACTCCAGCGCCTACAAGGCGGGCACCGGTGCCAAGGTGGCCGTGGATACTACCGAGGTGAAGAACATCTGGAAGGCCAACGGCGCCAAGCCCGGCATGGTGCTGTATGAGGTGTACACCACCGTGTACATCACCCCGCGGGACGGTCTGGCCGAACAGCTGAAGAAAAAGTAAGGAAACCCTCCTTTTGGCATCGTGGGACGATGGCGGAAGGAGGGTTCTCTTTATATATAGGTATAAAAACCCCGAAAACGGCCATACTACCGTTGCGGCAGCGGGGAAGGGGAGTTTTCCACCCGTAAAATGGGATGGGATTGTGCATCTTGCACAGAAAAAACGCAATTCCACAAAACAGAGAAAATAAAAAAGAAAATTCGTTCTTTTTTCTAAAAAACACTTGCCAAATGCACGAAGGTGTGATAGAATAACTCTCGGCTGCAAAAGGCTTGTGCGATACAAGTCGTGCAGGCCAGCGATATGCGTAGATGCGGGAGGTTGTCATCCGGCGATAGCTGCGATGGGTTATTTCCGCGGAGTATGTCCGATCTTAGAACCGGGCGAAAGAATTACTGACAGCGATGGAATACGTTCCCTCGGCAGAGAAGT
The DNA here is from genome assembly GCA_900539945.1 of uncultured Faecalibacterium sp. Taxonomy (GTDB): domain Bacteria; phylum Bacillota; class Clostridia; order Oscillospirales; family Ruminococcaceae; genus Faecalibacterium. The sequence continues at coordinate 32,447 of UQDV01000020.1, read as the reverse complement.
TACTCCTCTGCGAAACGGGTGGAACCAATGTTCGGATTTGATTTGCTAATATGTTTCCGGGAGAACTGCCATGCGGTTCACCGGTTTTTATAGTGCCAAATCAAGGAACACCCGGAACTGTGTAGAGCAATTTATCGGCTCGCCTAGGGCAAAATCAATTTTTTCAGGAGGCGTAAGCAATGGCAGTCAAAGAGAAAATCAGAATCCGTCTGCAGAGCTATGATGCTCAGCTGATCGATGCCGCAGCAGAGAAGATCGTGGAGACCGCAAAGCACACCGGTGCACGCGTGTCCGGCCCCATCCCCCTGCCCACCGATCGCGAGATCGTGACCGTTCTGCGTGCTACCCACAAGTACAAGGATAGCCGTGAGCAGTTCGAGAGCCGCACTCACAAGCGTCTGATCGACATTCTGAAGCCGTCCAACAAGACGGTCGAGGCTCTGATGAGCCTCCAGCTCCCCGCTGGCGTGGACATCGAGATCAAGCTGTAACAGCAGCGATCAAAAACGATGCCCTCGTTTCCCGAGGGGTCATGTTGGCAGTGACGTGCGCTGCCAACCAATAACCTTTACAGGAGGAAAAGAAAATGGTTAAAGGCATTATCGGCAAGAAAGTCGGTATGACCCAGCTGTTCGATGAGAATGGCAAGGTCATCCCCGTCACCGTCATCGAGGCTGGTCCCTGCACCGTCGTGCAGAAGAAGACCGTCGAGAGCGATGGCTACCAGGCTGTTCAGCTGGGCTTCGGCGAGGTTTCCGCCAAGAAGGTCAACAAGGCAGCTGCAGGTCACTTCAAGAAGGCAAACGTTGCCCCCAAGAAGACCCTGCGCGAGTTCCGTCTGGAAGATGTTTCTGCACTGAACGTTGGCGACGTGCTGAAGGCTGATGTCTTCGCAGCTGGCGACAAGGTCGACGTTGCAGGCGTTTCCAAGGGCAAGGGCTACCAGGGCGTTATCAAGCGTTTTGGCCAGCACCGTCTGCGTGAGAGCCACGGCACCGGCCCGGTGGCACGTCATGCAGGTTCTATGGGCGCTATTTCCAACCCCTCTCGCGTGTTCCCCGGCAAGCGCCTGCCCGGCCACATGGGCTGCGTGCGCGTTACCGTGCAGAACCTGACCGTTGTCAAGGTTGACACCGAGAACAATCTGATCGCTGTCAAGGGTGCTGTCCCCGGTTCCAAGGGCACCATCATCACCCTGGCCAACAGCGTGAAGGCGTAAGGAGGAAAGCTACAATGGCAAAGTTTAATGTAGTCGATATGAACGGTCAGCATGTTAGCGAGATCGAGCTTTCCGACGCCGTGTTCGGTATCACCCCGAACGAAAAGGCAGTCCACATTGCTGTGGTGAACTTCCTGGCCAACCAGCGTCAGGGCACCCAGAACACCAAGATCCGCATGGAAGTTTCCGGCGGCGGCAAGAAGCCCTGGCGTCAGAAGGGCACCGGCCACGCTCGTCAGGGTTCCATCCGTGCACCGCAGTGGACTCACGGCGGCGTCGCTCTGGGCCCCAAGCCCCGCAGCTACAACTACCACATCAACAACAAGGTCAAGCGCCTGGCTCTGCTGAGCGTCCTGTCCGACAAGGCTGCCAATGGCAACATGGTCGTTGTTGACAAGTTCGCCTGCGACGAGTACAAGACCAAGGCTGTGGTTGCAATGCTGAACGCCGTGGGCGCCGGCAAGAAGAACCTGCTGGTCAATGAGACTGTTGATGCAAAGTTCGTCAAGAGCGCTGGCAACATCGCCGGTGTCAAGACCACCTTTGCTGGCAGCGTGAACACCTACGATGTGCTGAACGCCGACAAGCTGATCATCAGCGTCGACGCAGCTAAGAAGCTCGAGGAGGTGCTTGGCTAATGAAAACCGCACATGATATCATCCTGAAGCCGGTCATTACCGAGAACTCCATGGCTGGCATCGCTGACAAGAAGTACACCTTCAAGGTCGCTACCGATGCTACCAAGGTCGAGATCGCTCAGGCTGTCGAGACTCTGTTCCCCGGCACCAAGGTTGCTAAGGTCAACACCATTTCCGTGCGTGGCCGCTTCCGCCGCCAGGGTATGCATGCTGGTTACACTGCCGCTTCCAAGAAGGCAATCGTGACCCTGACCAAGGACTCCAAGGAAATCGAGTTCTTCAACAGCATGGTCTAAGCTGAACCCGCCGAGGGTTCCTCTATGGGGATATGACCCCGATAATAATTCATAAGATAAACAAAGGAGAATAGCACTATGGCTATCAAGAAGTATGGCCCCACTACTCCGGGCCGCCGCGGCATGACCGTCACGGATTACAGCGTCCTGAGCAAGGTCGCTCCCGAGCGCAGCCTGCTGGAGCCCATGAAGAAGCACAGCGGCCGCAACAACACCGGTCGTATCACCGTCCGTCATCAGGGCGGCGGCAACCGCACCAAGTACCGTGTCATCGACTTCAAGCGTCAGAAGACCGATGTGCCCGCTACTGTCAAGACTCTCGAGTACGATCCGAACCGCAGCGCATTCATCGCTCTGGTCGAGTACACCGACGGCGTCAAGAGCTACATCATTGCTCCCGATGGCCTGAAGGTGGGCGACGTGATCGTCAGCAGCAAGTCCGCCGACATCAAGCCCGGCAACTGCCTGCCCTTCGAGAACATCCCCGTTGGTACCATCATCCACAACATCGAGCTGTATCCCGGCCGCGGTGCTCAGCTGGTTCGTTCCGCTGGCAACATGGCTCAGCTGATGGCTAAGGAGAATGGCTACGCTCTGGTTCGTCTGCCCTCCGGTGAGATGCGCAACGTGCCCGTGAACTGCACCGCAGTCATCGGTCAGGTCTCCAACATCGACCACGAGAACGTCAACCTGGGCAAGGCTGGCCGCAAGCGCCACATGGGCGTGCGTCCCGGCAGCCGTGGTACCGTCATGAACCCCTGCGACCATCCCCACGGTGGTGGCGAGGGCCGCGCACCTGTTGGTCACTCCGGTCCTATGACTCCCTGGGGCAAGCCCGCTCTGGGTCTCAAGACTCGCAAGCATCATAAGCGCTCCGATAAGCTGATCGTGAAGCGTGCAGGTAAGTAAGAGAGGAGTTTAAGACAATGGGTAGAAGCATTAAAAAAGGACCTTTCGTCCAGGCTGCTCTTATGAAGCACGTTGAAGCGATGAACGCTTCCGGCAAGAAGCAGGTCATCAAGACCTGGAGCCGTGCCTCCACAATCTTCCCCGAATTCGTTGGTCACACTTTTGCCGTGCATGACGGCCGCAAGCATGTGCCTGTGTATGTGACTGAGGACATGGTTGGCCACAAGCTGGGTGAGTTCGTTCCCACCCGTACCTTCAAGGGCCACACTGGTAATTCTAAGTAAGAGAGGGAGGAACACAACATGGAAGCTCGGGCAATTCTTCGTTATGCCCGCATTAGTCCTCGTAAGGTGTCTATCGTTATGGACCTGATCCGTAACAAGCCCCTGGACGAAGCGCTGGCAATCCTGCAGTACACCCCGAAGGCAGCTTGTGAGCCCCTTCTGAAGCTGGTGAAGTCTGCAGCCGCTAATGCGGAAAACAACTTCAATATGGACAAGAACAACCTCTACGTCGCCGAGTGCTACGTCTGCCCCGGCCCGACGCTGAAGCGCATGATGCCTCGTGCACAGGGCCGCGGCTACCGCATCCTGAAGCGCACCAGCCACATGACCGTTGTTCTGAAAGAGAAAGAGTAAGGAGGGAAAACAATGGGCCAGAAAGTAAATCCGCACGGCATTCGTGTCGGCGTTATTAAAGACTGGGACAGCCGCTGGTTTGCCTCCAAGAAGGATTTCAGCGATAACCTCGTCGAGGATCACAAGATCCGCACTGAGCTGAAGGCTCAGCTGAAGGACGCTGGCGTCCCCAAGATCGAGATCGAGCGCACTGTGGATCCTTCCACTTCCGCTCCTCGTGTGACCGTCAACATCTACTGCGCTAAGCCGGGCATGGTCATCGGCAAGGGCGGCGAAGAGCGCGTTGCACTGCAGAACAAGCTGACCAAGGAGTATGGCAAGACCGTTATCGTCAATGTCATCGAGGTCAAGAGCGCTGCTACCAACGCTCAGCTGGTTGCTGAGGACATCGCTCGTCAGCTGGAGAACCGTGTGACCTTCCGTCGTGCCATGAAGCAGTGCATGCGCAATGCTATGAGCCCCCGCGATCGTTCCACCGTTCCCGCTAAGGGCATCAAGGCAATGTGCTCCGGCCGTCTGGGCGGCGCTGATATCGCTCGTACCGAGAGCTATCACGAGGGCACCATCCCCCTGCAGACCCTGCGTGCCGACATCGACTACGGCTTTGCAGAGGCAGCTACCACCTACGGCCGCATCGGCGTCAAGGTGTGGGTCTACAAGGGCGAAGTCCTGAAGAGCGCTAAGAACGCCCAGAAGAAGGAAGGAGGCAACAAGTAATGTTACTGCCTAAGCGTGTTAAGTACCGCCGCGTCCAGCGCGGCCGCATGACCGGCAAGGCTACCCGCGGCAACGTGGTGTGCCAGGGCCAGTACGGCCTTGTTGCTCTGGAGCCGGCCTGGATCTCCTCTACTCAGATCGAGGCTGCCCGTGTCGCCATGACTCGTTACATCAAGCGTGGCGGCAAGGTCTGGATCAAGATCTTCCCCGATAAGCCCGTGACTGAGAAGCCCGCTGAGACCCGCATGGGTTCCGGTAAAGGCTCTCCCGAATACTGGGTCGCAGTCGTGAAGCCGGGCCGCGTTCTGTTCGAGCTGGCAGATGTCGATGAGGCAACTGCTCGTGAGGCACTGCGCCTGGCTATGCACAAGCTGCCCATCAAGTGCAAATTTGCAGTCCGTGAGGACTCCGTGAAGGAGGATGGCACCAATGAAGGCTAATGAACTCCGCGAAATGCAGACCGCAGAGCTGACCAGCAAGCTGGCAGACCTGAAGGCCGAGCTGTTTAACCTGCGCTTCCAGCATGCCATCAACCAGCTGGAGAACCCCGGCCGCATCGAAGCAGTCAAGAAGGACATCGCCCGCGTGATGACCATTCTGGCTGAGAAGCAGTAAGGAGGTTAAACGATGGAAGAACGTAATCTGAGAAAGACCCGCGTCGGCGTCGTCGTGTCCGACAAGATGGATAAGACCATCGTGGTTGCCGTTAAGGACAGCGTGCAGCACCCCCTGTACAAGAAGATCCTGAAGCGTACCGCCAAGTTCAAGGCTCGTGATGAGAAGAACGAGTGCGGTATCGGTGACCGTGTTGAGATCATGGAGTGCCGCCCCCTGTCCAAGGACGTGCGTTGGCGCCTGGTCCGTATCGTTGAGAAGGCAAAGTAATCTTTGCCCGCTGCTTTGAACAGTTTGAAAGGAGATATCTGATATGGTTCAGATGCAAACTTATCTCAAAGTTGCCGACAACACCGGTGCCAAGGAGCTGATGTGCTTCCGCGTGCTGGGCGGCACCCGCAAGAGATACGCAAACATTGGTGACGTCGTGGTCTGCTCTGTCAAGAAGGCAGCCCCCGGCGGCTCCGTTAAGAAGGGCGACGTCGTCAAGGCTGTCATCGTGCGCAGCAAGCATGGCGTCCGCCGCGACGACGGTTCCTACATCCGTTTCGATGAGAACGCCGCCGTTATCGTTATGGCCGACAAGAGCCCCAAGGGTACTCGTATCTTTGGACCCGTTGCCCGCGAGCTGCGCGATGCCGGCTACACCAAGATCCTGAGCCTGGCTCCGGAATCGCTGTAAGGAGGTTTTAAAAATGAATAATCTTCATGTTAAAACCGGCGACAACGTTATGATCATCAGCGGCAAGGACAAGGGCCACACTGGTAAGGTCCTGCAGGTCAGCCCCTCTGAGAACAAGGTCATCGTTGAGGGCCAGAACATGGTTACCAAGCACGTCAAGCCTCGTCGTCAGGGCGAGCAGGGCGGCATCGTCAAGGCTGAGGGTGCTATGTACGCATCCAAGGTCATGCCCATCTGCCCCAAGTGCGGCAAGGCCGTGCGTGTGGGCCACGTCGAGAAGGACGGCAAGATGGTTCGCGTCTGCAAGAAGTGCGGCGCTGAGCTGTAAGAAAGGAGTAAGGAACAATGGCTCGTTTGAAAGAACAGTATGTCAATGAAATTGCTCCTGCTCTGAACTCCAAGTTCGGTTACAAGAGCGTTATGCAGATCCCCAAGCTGGACAAGGTCGTCATCAACGTTGCCTGCGGCGAAGCCAAGGAAAACGAGAAGATCCTGGAAGCTGTCATGAAGGATCTGGGCCAGATCACTGGCCAGAAGGCAGTCGTCTGCCGTGCCAAGAAGAGCGTTGCAAACTTCAAGCTGCGCCAGGGCACTCCCATCGGCTGCAAGGTCACCCTGCGCGGTGAGCGTATGTACGAGTTCGTGGATCGCTTCTTCAACGTCGCACTGCCCCGTGTCCGCGACTTCCGCGGCATCAACGGCAACGGCTTCGACGGCCGCGGCAACTTTGCCTGCGGTATCAAGGAGCAGATCATCTTCCCCGAGATCGACTTCGAGAAGGTCGATGCAGTCCGCGGCATGGATGTCTGCTTTGTCACCACTGCCAAGACTGACGAGGAGGGCAAGGAGCTGCTGAAGGCTCTGGGCGCTCCGTTCGCTGAGAACAACTAAGGGAGGAGATTTGTACAATGGCTAAACTGTCTATGAAGCTGAAGCAGTCTCGTCCTGCTAAGTTCTCTACCCGTGCATACACCCGCTGCCGCATCTGCGGCCGCCCCCACTCCGTGCTGCGCAAGTACGGCGTGTGCCGTGTGTGCTTCCGTGAGCTGGCCTACAAGGGCGAGATCCCGGGCGTGAAGAAGGCTTCCTGGTAATCAGCCAGAGGGCCGGATAATTTGTCGGATATCCGCCCCGGGGCAACACCTGTTTCGGGGCGGTATCATTATAAAACAAACGAGAGCTAATCTAAGGAGGTTAGTGGCAAATGCAGATTACTGATCCTATCGCGGACCTGCTGACTCGCATCCGCAACGCAAGCACTGCCAAACACCCTTCTGTGGAGATCCCCGCTTCCAACATGAAGAAGGCTATCTGCCAGATTCTGGTTGACGAGGGCTACATCAAGGGCATGCAGGTCAAGAACGACACCGTTCAGGGCACCATCGTGGTCACCCTGAAGTACCAGGCTAACGGCGAGCCCGTTATCGCTGGTCTGCGCCGCGTGTCCAAGCCCGGCCTGCGCATCTACACCAACTGCGAGGATATGCCCAAGGTCATGAAGGGCCTGGGCACCGCAATCATTTCCACCTCTAAGGGCATCATGACTGATAAGGCTGCACGTGCTGCACACGTCGGCGGCGAAGTCCTGGCCTACGTGTGGTAAGAAAGGGGTAAAAGACAATGTCGAGAATTGGAAGAAAACCCATCGTCATTCCTGCCGGCGTCACTGTCACTGTCGATGAGGCAGCACACACCGTCGCCGTCAAGGGCCCCAAGGGCAGCCTGAATTCCAACTATCATCCCCTGATGACCGTCAAGGTCGAGGGCAATGAAGTTCTGGTTACCCGCCCCAATGACGAACCCCAGGCCCGCAGCCTGCACGGCCTGACCCGTACCAACATCGCCAACATGGTGAACGGTGTTGTGAACGGCTACGAGAAGAAACTGGAGATCGTGGGCGTCGGCCTGCGCTGCCAGAAGCAGGGCTCTAACCTGGTCATGAACCTGGGCTTCTCCCACCAGGTGAACATCCCCGATACCGAGGATTGCACCATCGTGTGGCAGGATCCCAACCACTTCACTGTTACCGGTATTGACAAGCAGAAGGTCGGCCAGTACGCTGCCGAGATCCGCGCCAAGAAGCCGCCTGAGCCGTACAAGGGCAAGGGCATCCGCTACGAGGGCGAGGTTGTCAAGCACAAAGAAGGCAAGGCCGGCAAGGGCAAGAAATAAGGTAAGGAGTGAAAGACAATGGTTAAGCAGATCGACAAGAACGAAGCTCGTCTTCGTCGTCATCGCCGCGTTCGCAACAAGATCAGCGGCACCGCAGCACGTCCTCGCCTGGATGTTTTCCGCTCCGCCAAGCACATTTACGCTCAGATCATCGATGATGAGCAGGGCGTGACTCTGGTGTCGGCTTCTACGATGGACAAGGACTTCAACGGCAACGGCGGCAACGTCGAAGCCGCTGCTGAGATCGGCAAGAAGATCGCAGCAAAGGCTCTGGAAAAGGGCATCACCGAGGTCGTGTTCGACCGTGGCGGTTACGTTTATCATGGCCGTGTTAAGGCCCTGGCTGATGGCGCCCGTGAGGGCGGCCTGAAGCTGTAATGAGAGGAGGAAACACATTATGGCTATGAGAAACCGTGAAGACGACGGCATGATCACCAAGGTTGTCTCCATCAACCGCGTTTCCAAGACTGTCAAGGGCGGCCGCATCATGAAGTTTGCCGCTCTGGTTGTCGTGGGCGACGGCAAGGGCACCATCGGTTACGGCATCGGCAAGTCCGGCGAAGTGCCTGAGGCAATTCGCAAGGGCGAGGCTGCTGCCAAGAAGAACATGCACAAGGTTGCCCTGAAGGGCACCACCATCCCCCACGAGATCGTCGGCAAGTACGGCGCAGGCGCCGTTCTGCTCAAGCCGGCTGCACCCGGTACCGGCATGATCGCCGGCGGCCCTGTGCGTGCCGTCATTGAGGCAGCTGGCATCAAGGACATTCGTGCGAAGTCTATGCGTTCCAACAACCCCATCAACGTTGTGTCTGCTACCTTCGCAGGTCTGTGCGGCCTGGTCAGCGCAGAGTCTGTTGCTGAAAAGCGCGGCAAGACCGTGAAAGAAATTCTGGGTTAAGGAGGTAACACACCATGGCAGATAAGATGCTCAAGATCGAGCTGAAGAAGAGCCTGATTGGCCGCGGCGCTAAGCAGATCGCTACCGCTGAGGCCCTGGGCCTGAAGAAGCCGGGCGACGTTACCGTTCAGCCTGACAACGCTGCAACGCAGGGCAAGATCGCTAAGATCGGCTTCCTGCTCAGCGTCACCGAAGCCTAATAGCAGGGGGTATACGCACAATGAAACTTCATGAATTGCACGCCAGCAAGGGTGCCAACAAGCCTGTGACCCGCAAGGGCCGCGGCATTGGCTCCGGCAACGGCAAGACTGCCGGCTTCGGCAGCAAGGGCCAGAAGGCCCGTTCCGGCGTGAAGCACGCTGGTTTCGAGGGCGGCCAGATGCCTCTGGCACGCCGCCTGCCCAAGGTTGGCTTTAACAACATCTTTGCTACCCAGTACGCCATCGTCAACGTGGCTGACCTGGAAGCTGCTTTCAATGCCGGCGACGTTGTCGATACCGAGGCTCTGAAGGCAAAGGGTCTGGTCAAGAAGACCCTGGACGGCGTTAAGGTTCTGGGCAACGGCGAGCTGACCAAGGCTCTGACCGTGAAGGCCGCAGCCTATTCCGCTTCTGCCAAAGAGAAAATCGAGAAGGCAGGCGGAAAGGCTGAGGTGATGTAAGGTGTTCCAGACATTCCGAAACGCATGGAAGATCCCCGAGCTTAAAAATCGTCTCCTGTTCACGCTGGCGATCCTCGTGGTGTACCGTCTGGGCTGTGCCATCCCTGTTCCGTTTGTTTCCAGCACTGCGCTGACGCAGATGTTTGCAAGCAACGGCGACATGCTCTCGTATCTGAATATGATGAGCGGTGGTGCACTGGCCCGCTGCACGCTCTTCGCGTTAGGTGTGACACCCTATATCAACGCCTCCATTATTGTGCAGCTGCTCACCGTGGCCATCCCCTCGCTGGAAAATCTGGCGAAGGAAGCTGACGGCCAGCAGAAGCTGCAGCAGATCAACCGGTACGCCGGTGCTGTGATCGCTCTGATCATGGGCATTGGCTACTACTTCGTGATCCGCAACATGAATGCTCTGGAATACAGAGACGGCGCAGCCGGCATTTTTGCCGCTGTGGTCATCATCGCGACCTTCGTGGCAGGTGCTCAGCTGATCACCTGGTGCGGCGAGCAGATCGATGACAAGGGCATCGGCAACGGTGTTTCCCTGCTGATCTTTGCTTCCATCGTGTCCAACTGGTCCTCGCTGTACACCTCTGTCACGGGTCTGCTGACCCAGGCAGCGTCCGGCAAGCCCCAGTACTACTTCTTCCTGCCGCTGCTGGTCGTTCTGGCTCTGGTGGCCGTTGTGTTCGTCATCATCATGACCAACGCAGAGCGCCGCATCAACATCCAGTACGCCAAGCGCGTGGTGGGCCGCAAGCAGATGGGCGGGCAGAACAGCTATCTGCCCCTGAAGCTGAATATGAGCGGCGTCATGCCCATCATCTTCGCTTCGGCAATGGTTTCCATCCCGGGCACCATCGGCAGTTTCCTGCAGATCGACCCCGAGGCACATCCGGTGTGGTACACGTTCTTCCGGACGTTCAACTACACCTCTTGGCTGTACATCGTGATCTACCTGCTGCTGATCCTGGCATTCAACTACTTCTATGTTGCCATTCAGTACAACCCTGTTGAGATCGCCAACAATCTGCGCCGCAACAACGGCTCGATCCCCGGCTTCCGTCCCGGCAAGCCGACCAGCGATTTCATCACCCGCACCCTGAACAAGATCACCCTTATCGGTGCCATCTTCTTGGCTGTGGTGGCTGTGCTGCCGATCATTCTGGGCAACCTCACCGGTCTGAGCATTCAGCTGGGCGGTACCAGTCTGCTGATCGTGGTTGGCGTGGCTTTGGATACCACCCGCGCCCTCGACAGCTTTATGACCATGCGCAACCACAAGGGTTTCCTTGGCTGATCTGAACAATAAGATGTGAGAAAGCACTGGAAAGGAGAGTACGCTCGGACTTTTCAGTGCTTTTTTGCTTTTTGAGAGTTAATGTCCTTTAACAAAGGAAAGGAGCGATCCTATGAATCTGATCCTGTTGGGCGCACCTGGTGCCGGTAAGGGCACGCAGGCCGAGATCATCTGCGCAAAGCTGAACATCCCCTCCATCAGCACCGGCAACATCCTGCGTGCTGCCGTGAAGGATGGCACCGAGATGGGCCTGAAGGCCAAGAGCTTCATGGACGCCGGCGCACTGGTGCCCGATGAGGTCATCATCGGCATCCTGAAGGAGCGTCTGGCACAGCCCGACTGCGCCAACGGCTTCATCCTGGACGGCGTGCCCCGCACCATCGCCCAGGCCGAGGCCATCGAGACCATGGGCATCCGCATCGACAAGGTGCTGGAGCTGCAGGTCGAGGACAATGTGATCGTGGAGCGCATGAGCGGCCGCCGCGTCTGCGAAAAGTGCGGCGCCAGCTACCACATCATCAACAAGAAGAGCAAGGTCGAGGGTGTGTGCGACCTGTGCGGCGGCAAGACCGTCATCCGCAAGGATGACCAGCCCGCCACCGTGCTGGATCGCCTGAAGGCATACCACGAGCAGACCGAGCCGCTGGTGGATTTCTACCGTACCCGCGGCAAGCTGGCGGAGATCAAGTTCTGCCCCTCCATTGAGGAGACCACTGCAGAAGTCATGAAGGCTTTGGAGGCATAATCGTGATTCAGATCAAAAATGCAAAAGAGCTGGACGGCATGCGCAAGGCAAATGCCCTGAGCGCAGCTGCCCTGAAGTACGGCGGGGAGCATATCGAAGCAGGTATGACCACCTGGGAGCTGGACAAGCTGATCTACGACTTCATCGTGAAGCACGGCGGCACCCCCAACTTCAAGGGTCTGTATGGATTTCCGGGCACAGCCTGCATCAGTCTGAACGATACCATCATCCACGGCATCCCTTCCCATGACATCGTGATCCGCCCCGGCGACATCGTGAGCATCGACACCGGTGCCAAGATCGACGGCTTCAACGGCGACAATGCCTGCACCTATGCGGTGGGCAAGATCGACCTGGAGGCTCAGCGTCTGCTGGACGTGACCAAGGCTGCTCTGTACAAGGGCATCGAGGCTGCCAAGGCAGGCAACCGCATCGGTGATATCGGCTATGCCGTGCAGAGCTACTGCGAGGATGCCGGTTTCTCGGTGGTGCGCGAGTTCGTAGGTCACGGCACCGGCAAGGAGCTGCACGAAGATCCGGAAGTGCCCAACTACGGCCATCAGGGCCGCGGCCCGCGCCTGGTGCCCGGCATGACCATTGCCATCGAGCCCATGATCTGCCAGTACGACTGCAAGATCAAGCAGCTGTCTGACGGCTGGACGGTCAAGACCAAGGACGGCGGCCTGGCTGCGCATTTCGAGCACTCGAATGCGATCCTGAAGGACCGCACCGAGATCATGACCCGCTTCTGGGATGATCCGGACTTTGACCCGGAGACCTTCAGCCTCAAGTAATCAACTTCATAAGATAGGGTCCGAGCCGCCCGGAGCGTGCAGAAATGCTGCGTTCCGGGCGGCTTTTTGGCTGCCGGGAGATGCCTTTTGTGCAATTGCGACAACTTTTGGTGAAAAAGTTTCATCTTCCCGGTGGAGAAGCGCAAAAGCCGGGACCAAAGACACCGGAAGATTTTGCAGAAGAATTTTTTATCGGAAATACGGAAAAAACCTCTTGCAAATTGACAACAAAAGGTGTATAATCTATAAATGGCTGTGGAAGCCAGATACTTCCTCGACGGACAGGGATTTTCTGCCCGTTTTGCGGATTTTGTGCCGCAGGAGATGAAGTATGTGGCGCTCATCGCCGCCTGTCCGTCTGAGGGCCGGCACTGAACGGGAAGAGCATGAAGCGGCAAGCTGCTGCAAAATCGGGCGCAGGCACGACAAAGCACAGTGCTTTCAGGCTTGGAACGTAAGGCTCCGGCTCCCTACCATGACAAACTGAGCAGATCCAAATGAGGAGGCAAATAGCTTGTCTAAAGAAGACGTCATCGAGATCGAAGGCATTGTGCGTGAAGCCATGCCCAACGCCATCTTTAAGGTGGAAATGTTGAGCGAGGACAAGAACACCGGGAAGCTCACTCCCAGCGGTCACATCCTCTTAGCGCACATCTCCGGCAAGCTGCGGACCAATTTCATCCGTATCCTGCCCGGGGACAAGGTTACCGTGGAAATGTCGCCCTATGATCTTTCTAAGGGCCGCATCACCTGGCGCTCCAAATAAGCACCAGGGTATCAACCAAAAGGAGGTTCAACATCATGAAGGTCAAGCCTTCCGTGAAACCCATCTGCGAAAAGTGCAAGGTCATCCGCCGCAAAGGCCGCGTGATGGTCATCTGCCAGAACCCCAAGCATAAGCAGCGCCAGGGCTAATTCGGGCGCCTGGGGGTCAAGTGCGTAGAGTCCCGGCGCAGACCCCGACACTGACATGGGATGATTTTTGGAGGAAACTACTATGGCACGTATTGCCGGCGTTGACCTGCCCCGCGAGAAGCGCGTTCAGGTGGGTCTCACCTACGTTTACGGTATCGGTCAGACCACTGCGAACAAGATCCTGGAAGCAACTGGCATCAACCCCGATACCCGCGTCAAGGACCTGACTCTGGAAGAAGAGGCTAAGATCCGTGACTACATCGATCAGGCTAACATCATCGTTGAGGGCGACCTGCGCCGCAACGTTGCTCTGGACATCAAGCGCCTGGTTGAGATCCAGTCCTTCCGTGGCACCCGCCATCGCAAGAATCTGCCCTGCCGCGGCCAGCGCACCAAGACCAATGCACGTACCTGCAAGGGCCCGAAGCGCACTGTCGCTAACAAGAAGAAGTAAGGAGGATTTGAGAAATGGCAAGTGCAAATAACGCCAAGAAGGGCGCAAATGTCCGCATGAAGCGGAAAGAGCGCAAGAACATTGCTGCTGGTCAGGCTCATATCCAGTCTACCTTCAACAATACCGTCGTCACCATCACCGACCTGCAGGGCAATGCAGTGTCCTGGTGCTCCTCTGGCTCCCTGAACTTCCGCGGCAGCCGCAAGAGCACCCCGTTTGCAGCTCAGTCTGCTGCTGAGACCGCAGCCAAGGTTGCAATCGAGCATGGCATGAAGACTGTTGAAGTTTACGTCAAGGGCCCCGGCGCTGGCCGTGAGTCCGCTATCCGTGCGCTGCAGGCTACCGGCCTGGAAGTCACCCTGATCAAGGACGTGACTCCCATCCCCCACAACGGCTGCCGTCCCCCGAAGCGCCGTCGTGTCTGATCGAAGGAGGAAATTGAATTATGGCAAAGAATACGCAGCCTATCGCAAAGCGTTGCAAGGCCCTGGGCATTTCTCCTGCGGTCATGGGCTATGCAAAGAAGAATACCACCCGCAACTCCAACGGCAATGTCCGCAAGAAGCAGTCTGAGTACGCATCTCAGCTGAAGGAGAAGCAGAAGGTCAAGTTCATTTACGGCGTTCTGGAGAAGCAGTTCCACAACGCTTACCTGAAGGCAGAGTCCCGCCCCGGCAAGACCGGTGAGAACCTGCTGCAGATCATGGAGTGCCGTCTGGACAACGTCGTGTTCCGCCTGGGCTTTGCTCAGACCCGCCGCGACGCTCGTCAGCTGGTGTCTCACGCTCACTTCACCGTCAACGGCAAGAAGGTCAACATCCCCTCTTACCAGGTGAAGGCCGGCGACGTGATCGAAGTTCGTGAGTCCAGCCGCTCCTCTGCAAAGTTTGCAAAGCTGACTGGCCCCGAAGCTCCCGTTGTGGCTCTGCCCGCATGGCTGAACCGCGAGGCAGGTACTCTGAAGGGCGTTGTCGCAAAGCTGCCCGAGCGCAGCGACATCGACTACGAAGTCGCAGAGCACCTCATCGTCGAGCTGTACTCCAAGTAATCCATTAAGAAGGCGGGGCCTTCCCACTGGATGGCTCGCTTTCGCATTCTTTTCTTTGAAAGAATTCAATAATGGGCCGGCGGCTCCCGCCGGTTTGACAAGGAGGGCATAGATATGATGGAGATTGAACGTCCCAAAATCGAAACGGCAAGCCTGTCCCCGGACGGCCGCTACGGCAAATTCGTGGCAGAACCGCTGGAGCGTGGCTTTGGCATCACACTGGGCAATAGCCTGCGTCGTGTGCTTCTTTCCTCTCTGCCCGGTGTCGCCGTGACCAGCGTCAAGATTGACGGCGTGGTTCACGAGTTCTCCACCATTGAGGGCGTCAAGGAAGACGTTACCGAAATTGTCCTGAACCTGAAGGGTATCGCTGCAAAGCTGTACACCGAGGGTCCGAAGACAGTGCGTGTTGAGGCAGTCGGCCCCTGTGAGGTCACCGCTGACAACATCAAGCAGGGCGATGACATCGAAATTTTGAACCCTGAGTGGCACATTGCAACCCTGGGTGAGGGTGCCAAGCTCGTCATGGAGCTCACCTTCGACAAGGGCCGTGGCTATGTGCCCGCAGAGCGCAACAAACAGGCTATCATCGAGAAGAATGACATCAACACTCTTCCCGTTGACAGCATTTACACCCCTGTGCTCAAGGTGAATTACAACGTCGAGAGCACCCGTGTTGGCCAGGCAATCGATTACGACAAGCTGACCATCGAGGTTTGGACCGATGGCACGATCAATGCGCAGGAAGCCGTTTCTCTGGCTGCCCGCGTGCTGACCGAGCACCTGAACCTGTTCGTCAACCTGTCCGACGAGGCAGCCGGCGCTGAGATCATGGTGGAAAAGACCAACGACGACAAGGAAAAGGCTCTGGAGATGACCATCGAAGAGCTGGATCTGAGCGTGCGTTCCTTCAACTGCCTGAAGCGTGCCGGTATCAACACGGTGGAAGATCTGGTCAGCAAGAGCGAGGACGAGATGATGAAGGTCCGCAACCTCGGTCGCAAGAGCCTGGAAGAAGTCATGGCAAAGCTGGACTCCCTGGGCTTCAAGCTGAACACGGATGACGAATAACTAAAATAATTAAGGAGTGAAACGGGATGCCCGGTACCAGAAAGCTCGGTAGAACCAGCGACAGCCGCAACGCTATGATGCGCGCTATGGTTACCTACCTGTTAGAGAATGGCAAGATTGAGACCACTGTCACTCGCGCCAAGGACGTTCGTTCCATGGCCGAGAAGATGATCACCCTTGGCAAGGCAAGCGACCTGCACACCAAGCGTCAGGTCTACGCCTACATCACCAAGGAAGATGTTGCAAAGAAGCTGTTTGACGAGATCAGCCCCAAGTACGCTGACCGCAACGGCGGCTACACCCGCATCATCAAGATCGGCGCTCGCCGCGGCGACGCTGCCGAGATGGCAGTTCTGGAGCTCGTCTGAGCCTGCTCTAACTGTATAAACGGTTGACAAAAGCCCTTTCCCAGCAATGGGGGAGGGCTTTTTTGTGTCCCCGGAAGAGTGGCTGGCGCAGAGACTTTTTCGCAACAACGCCACTTGGCAGAGTGGGGCTGGCGTGGTATACTGACAATAGCGTATTTTTGGCTGCGGCTGGCGGCTGCATTTTCCACGAAGGGAGGAGATCCGGTTGAAAACATTCCGCCATTTCCGGCGTGCACTGGCTCTGTTGTTGGTCAGTGTTCTGCTGGCGGGCTGCAATGCTCTGCCCGGAGAGAACCTGCAGGTGGAAGAGCTGCTGCGTGCCCCGCGTCTGTCCGGTGACTATGGCGCGGTGCAGACGGCCCTGAACGACTGGCTGGGCGAGAGTGCGCAGCTCAAGTACCCCATGCAGGGCGAGCTGCTGTCACCTTTTCTTTTGCAGGACCTGGACGGCGACGGCCAGCAGGATGCAGCCGTGCTGTACACCACGGCCCAGAGCACGAACGTGTGCATTGCCATTCTGCAGCGGGATGACACCGGAGCGTGGCAGGTGCGCCAGAGCGTGGAGGGTCTGGCCGATACGGTGGAGAACGTGCGGCTGGCCCAGCTCCGCGCAGGGGATGACTGCCAGCTGGTGGTGGGCTATGTGGCCGCACAGGGCGACCATTATCTGGCCGTGTATGCCTACAACGACGGGCAGCTCTCCACCATTTTGGAGCAGTCCTACGAGCAATATCTGGTGGAGGACATCACCGGCGGCGGCAGTCAGGATCTGATCCTGATGTCCACCCAGGAGGACGGCGGCGTGCAGATCGAACTGCTTACCGTGGACAAGGAAGGCGGGTTCCGGCAGGCGGCGGTCACGGGCCTTTCGGCCGACCGCTTTTCCGGCTGTGCATCGGTGGCGGCCGGTCTTGGCTCCGACCGGCGCAATTATCTGGTGCTGGACGGTTGGACGGGCATTTCCGGCAACAATCTGGCCAGTGTGCTGCTCCGTTTCGATGAGAGCACCCAGCAGATGGTGCAGGCGTCCCAGATCAGTGCCGATGAGCTGTATGAGGCATCTCTGCGCAATGTGTCCACACTGGTGAGCTGCGATCTGGACGGAGACGGCATCGTGGAGATCCCCACCCAGCCCGACGAGGCGGGCCTGCTGAACCTGAGCCAGAGCCGCCGCATGGACTTTATCGTCTGGATGGACTACACCAGCCGCAGGCCGGAAAAGAGCTTTGGTCTGCTGGATGAGGAAACGAACTGCTACATCGAGCTGCCCACCGAGTGGGAGGGCAACCTCAAACTTACCGACAGCGAACAATACGACGGCGCGGTGGAGCTGCGCACCGTGGACGAGGACCAGCCGGTCATGACGGTACGGCTGGCCCAGACTGCGGCCAGCTCTACTGGGTGGACCAAACTGGGCATTGTGGCGTCGCGCCAGATGCAGGCCCGGCTGGCCCCGGATGTGGAGATCCAGGACGCGGATTACAGCCTGTCAAACGCGTTGTATCTGCTGAATTGAAAACGGAGGAAAGACCATGGTACGAGTGCTTGTGGTGGAAGATGAAGCCAATATCCGTGAGATGATCGCACTGAACCTGCGGCTTACCGGGATGGAAGCCGTGGAGGCCGAGAGCGCCGAGGCCGCCCTGCCGCTGCTGGCCAAGAAGCCCGGCTGCGATGCGGCTATTCTGGATGTGATGCTGCCGGGCATGAACGGTTTTTCGCTCTGCGAAACGATCCGCCGCACCGACCAGAAGATCGGCATCATCATCCTCAGCGCCAAGGGGCAGGAGCAGGACAAGATCCGGGGCCTGTCCATCGGTGCCGACGATTACATGACCAAACCCTTTAGTGTAAGCGAGCTGCTGGCCCGTGTGGAGGCGCTCTGCCGTCGGGTGCACCGGGCCGAGAGTGAGGAAGAGCGGGACCCCGCCAAGGAGCTGGGCACCCTGACCAGCGGGGACTTTGTGCTGGACGAGAACCGCCGTGTGCTGCTGAAGGCCGGTCAGCCCATCGAGTTGACCCAGGTGGAATTCCAGATCATGGAGCTGTTCTTCCGCAACCCGGGCATCGCGCTGGTGCGTGAAAAGATCCTGAAGGGCGTATGGGGCGAGAACTACTTCGGCGACGTGAAGATCGTGGACGTGAACATCCGCCGCCTGCGCATGAAAGTGGAGGACGAGCCCAGCCACCCCACCCACATCATGACGGTCTGGGGTTACGGCTACCGCTGGGAAGAGTGACGGCTTTGGCAAACGCCAATATAAATGGAAAGGAGGAAAAGCAAAATGCGAAGCGGGATCACGCGGCGCTGGCTGCGGGGCAATCTGCTCATTACGGTGCTTCTGGTGCTGCTGGCTGAGGCGATGTTCCTGTACAGCTACACCCGCAGCTACTACAACAGCGTGCAGCAGACCATGTACCGGCGCTTTTCCTCGGTGACCGGTCAGCTGAAGGTCTACACTGCCGACACGGTCTACAGTGCGGCGGCCAACCGCAGCATGGCGCTGCGGCGCATGGTGGAACAGTATTCCGATAAGGACAAGTACGAATTCATGCTGCTGGACAGCTATGGCGGGGTCATTGCATCCTCCAGCGGCAGCGATGCCGACGGCATCGTAAATAACCTGGACTTTGTGCAGGCGCAGGACGCCGCCGACGGGCTGGGCATGGCGGTGTACCGCACCGAGTCCGGCGAGGTGGTCATGGCGGCGTGCTATCTGGTGCCCTATGCCGCCGAGGATGTGGCCGCCCTGCGGCTGGTCACCAGCCTGACCCTGATCGAACGGCAGATCCAGAACGCCTTTTTTGCCAGTCTCGTGGTGGTGGCGGCCATCCTGATCTTTTCCATAATGTCGGGCCTGTATTTTGTGCGCAGCATCGTGGTGCCGCTGGGGCAGGTGGAGCGCATTGCCGCCGACATCGCCCGCGGCGAGTTCGACGTGCGCCTGCCGGTGAGCGGAGATGCCCGGGACGAGGTGGACCGTCTGCGCGGCACCATCAACCGGATGGCGGAAGGGCTGGAGGAGACCGAGAAGATGAAGAACGAGTTCATCAGTTCGGTCTCCCATGAGCTGCGCACGCCGCTTACCTCCATCCGGGGCTGGGTGGAGACCCTGCGCACGCTGGACGATCCCACGGATGAGAACTACCGCAAGGGGCTGGAGATCATCAACAACGAGACGGGCCGTCTGTACAACATGGTGGAGGAGCTGCTGGACTTCAGCCGCCTGCAGAACGGCCGCCTGCGCATGGAGTGCCGCCCGTTGGATCTGGTGGCAGAGCTCACCGACGCGGTGCTGTTCTGCGAGGCACGCATCCAGCGCGAAGGACTGATCCTGAGCTACACCGAGCCGGAAGAGATGATCCCGGTGTATGCCGACCCCGACCGCCTGCGGCAGGTGTTCATCAACATTCTGGACAACGCCATCAAATATTCTGCCCCCGGCGGCCGCATCACGGTCAAGCTGTGGGCAGGGGAATACAAGGCCTTTGTGGAGATCCTGGATCAGGGCCGGGGCATCCCGCCGGAAGATCTGGAAAACGTCAAGACCAAGTTCTACAAGGGCAGCAATGCGGTGCGCGGCAGCGGCATCGGTCTGGCACTGGTGGATTCCATCATGACCGCGCTGGACGGCACCATGGACATCCAGAGCACATTGGGCCGGGGTACGGTGGTCACCCTGGGCCTGCCGCTTTATCATAAGGCGTAAATGAGATTTTGTCACATTTCGGTGTTACAATAGAGGGAAAGTAAAAACCGTAAGGAGAACCCAATGAATCAACCCAACAAGGAACGTTTCAAGACCAGTGTGGGCGGG
This sequence comes from uncultured Faecalibacterium sp., assembly GCA_900539945.1. Lineage (GTDB taxonomy): Bacteria > Bacillota > Clostridia > Oscillospirales > Ruminococcaceae > Faecalibacterium. The sequence continues at coordinate 12,489 of UQDV01000020.1, read as the reverse complement.
CAGGCCCTGATGGAAGGCATCATGATGCGCGGCCCCAAGCTCATCTGCTGCGCCGTGCGCAAGCCGGACGGCACCATCGAGACCAAGACCGAGCCCACGCCTACCCATGGCATCTGGACAAAGATCCCGCTGGTGCGGGGAGCGATTTCCATGATCGAAAGCCTGATCATGGGTTACCGCTATATGATGTACTCCGCCCAGGTCAGCATGGGCGATGACTACGACCCCGAAGAGGAAGAGACCGCTTTTGAAAAGTGGGTAGGGGAGCATCTGGGCAAAAAGGCCGAGGACGCTCTGCTGGCCTGCGCAGCCGTTCTGGGCGGGCTGCTGGCCATCCTGCTCTTTACCGTTCTGCCCACCCTTATCGTGGGCGGCGTGAACCATTTTGTCACGCTGGGCCGCTGGGCCAAGGTGGTGCTGGAAGCGGTGCTCAAAGTGGGCATCTTCCTGACCTATATGGTGGGCATCTCCAAAATGAAGGAGATCCACCGGGTGTTCGAGTACCACGGGGCTGAGCACAAGACCATTGCCTGCTACGAGGCAGGCGACCCCCTCACGGTGGAGAATGTGCGCAAGTACACCCGCTTCCACCCGCGCTGCGGCACCAGCTTCCTGATCCTGGTGGTCATCGTGAGCGTATTCCTGTACAGCGTGCTGCCCTGGGGCAGCATCGGCCTGCGGGTGCTCTTCAAGCTGTTGCTGCTGCCGCTGGTCATGGGCATCAGCTACGAGCTGCTCAAGTGGTGCGGCCGGTCGGATAACCTTGCCACCCGCATCATTCGTCAGCCCGGCATCTGGGTGCAGCACCTCACAGTGTTTGAGCCGGATGACAGCATGATCGAGGTGGCCATTGCGGCCGTGACCCCGGTGCTGCCGGAAAACCCGGAGGAAGGCAAATGGTAACGGCAGGCATGACCCCGCGGGACGCAGTGCGGCAGTTGGAAGCCCGTCTGACGGCGGCCGGATGCCCGGATGCGGATTACGACGCCGCAGAACTTTTCCGGCTGGTGACTGGGCGGGATGTCCGGCTGGCGGACGCGCCCCTGACCGAAGCGCAGGCTGCCCGGCTGGAGTCCCTCTGCCTGCGCCGGGAGGCGCGGGAGCCGCTGCAGTACCTGTGCGGTCACTGGAGCTTTCTGGACTTTGAACTGATCGTGGGGCCGGGGGTGCTCTGCCCCCGTGCGGACACCGAGGTGGTGGCCGAGGCCGCCGCGCAGACCCTTGCGGGCGTAAAAGCGCCCCGTGTGCTGGATCTGTGTGCCGGCACCGGCTGTCTGGGGCTGGGGGTCAAGCGCTTCTGCCCGGACGCGCAGGTCACCTGCGTGGAAAAAAGCCCGGAAGCCTTCCGCTATCTGGAACAGAATGTGCGCACTGCCCTGCCCGGCGCAGCCCCGGCGGTGCAGGCCGTGCAGGGGGACCTGTTCACCTACTGGCAAAGCCTGCCGGAAGGGCAGCTGGACCTGATCGTGTCCAACCCGCCGTATCTGACGGCGGAGGAAATGCAGCATTTGCAGCCGGAGGTGGCGCAGGAACCGGCCATGGCACTGGAAGCGGGCGATGACGGCCTTGTGTTCTACCGGGCTCTGGCGTCGCTGCACTACCGTGACGCGCTGCGCCCCGGCGGTGCACTGGTGCTGGAGATCGGCTGGCAGCAGCGGCAGGCCGTCATGGAGCTGCTGGCCGGGAATGGCTGGGCAGACATCGAATGCCGCAGGGATTACGGCGGCAACGACCGCTGCATCATTGCCCATCGGCCAAAATAATTGAAAAATAGAAACAACTTCTTGTTGTAAATTCTGGAATTTGTGTTATACTAAGAGAGAAAGTACAACGCAGCCCGTTTTTGCGGGCAATGAGGATAAAGGAGCAGCACGCTATGGCAAAAAATCAGAACAACAACGTTGCCCCGGCCACCAAAAAAACCGGCGCGGAAGCCAAAAAGGATGCGCTGGCCACGGCCCTGGCCCAGATCGAAAAGCAGTTCGGCAAGGGTGCCGTGATGAAGCTGGGCGACAATACCGCCATGCAGGTGGATGCCATTTCCACCGGCAGCCTGGGGCTGGACATGGCACTGGGTGTGGGCGGTGTGCCCCGCGGCCGCATCATTGAGGTGTATGGCCCGGAATCCAGCGGTAAGACCACGCTGGCTTTGCACATTCTGGCCGAGGCCCAGAAGAAGGGCGGCGACGTAGCGTTCATCGACGTGGAACACGCACTGGACCCGGTGTATGCCGAGGCACTGGGCGTGGACATCAACAATCTGCTGGTCAGCCAGCCGGACACCGGTGAGCAGGCCATGGAGATCTGCGAAGCGCTGGTGCGCTCCGGTGCCATCGACGCCATCGTGGTGGACTCGGTGGCAGCCATGGTGCCCCGTGCCGAGATCGAGGGCGAGATGGGCGACAGCCATGTGGGCCTGCAGGCCCGTCTGATGAGCCAGGCCATGCGCAAGCTCACCAGCGTCATCGGCAAGACCAACACCGTGTGCGTGTTCATCAACCAGCTGCGTGAGAAAGTGGGCGGCGTGTACGGCAACCCGGAGGTGACCACCGGCGGCCGTGCCCTGAAGTATTATTCTTCGGTGCGCATCGACATCCGCCGCGTGGAGGGCCTGAAGGATTCTTCTGGGCAGTTCATTGGCAACCACACCCGCGCCAAGATCGTGAAGAACAAGGTGGCCCCGCCGTTCCGTGAGGCAGAGTTTGACATCATGTTCGGCGAGGGCATCTCCAAGGTGGGTGAGCTGCTGGACCTGGGCGTCAAGCTGGGCATCGTGCAGAAGAGCGGTGCATGGTTCAATTACGGCGACATGCGCCTGGGGCAGGGCCGTGACAACTCCAAGCAGTTCCTGAAGGACAACCCGGAGATCGCCAACGACATTGAGGGCCAGATCCGAGCCAATGCGGACAAGCTCTATGCTTCCCGCCGCTCGTCCGGCCGTGCTGCTGCCGCCGACAAGGCCGAGGAAGCTGCCGCACCTGCCGAGGGCACCAAGGAGCCGGTGGTCAAGGCTCCGGCCCGCAGCAGCGAGAGCGAGCTGGACATCATGGTGGAGGACTAAATGTCCTTTTACCGTAAGAGTTACCGCCCGCGCCGGGGCGGGGAAGAACCGGAAAAATGTGCCGACCCGGCCAAGGCCCGCGCCCGTGCGCTGGATGCCCTTTCGGCCCGGGAGATGACCAGCACCCAGCTGTATGAGCGGCTGTGCGCCCGCTTCACCGAGCAGGCGGCGGCCGCCGCCGTGGCCGAGATGGTGGAGCTGGATTACGTCAACGACGACCGCTACGCGGAGACACGCGCCCACGGCCTGCTGATGGCCCGCAAGAGCCGCCGGGCTGCGGCCCAGAACCTGCGCCAGAAGGGCCTGAACAGCCAGCAGATCGAACAGGCACTGGAAACCGTATACGCCCCGGATGAAAACGGCGAGAGCCCGGAGCTGGAAGCTGCCGCCGCGCTGGTGGTCAGCCGCTACCGCAAGAAGCTGGCCGACGGCCGCCGCGACCTTGTGGTGGCAGCATTGCAGCGCCGGGGGTTTGCCTATGCGGTCATCAAGGAGGCCATCCGGCGGACGGAAGAAGAGTTATAGAAAGAGAGTATTATCCCCTATGAAAATTGCATGCATTTCCCTTGGCTGCCCGAAAAATCAGGTGGATCTGGACGTGATGGTGCACATCCTGCTGTCGGCCGGTCATGAGACGGTGGCCGACCTGGCGGAGGCCGATGTCATCCTTGTGAACACCTGCGGCTTCATCGAGAGCGCCAAGACCGAAGCCATCGAGAACATTCTGGAAGCCTGCTCCTACAAGCAGCAGAACCCGGATCTGAAGGTCATCGTGACCGGCTGTCTGGCCGAGCGCTACCGCAGCCAGATCGAGGAAGAGATCCCCGAGGTGGATGCCGTGGTGGGCTGCGCCTCCAACAAGGCCATTGACACCATCGTGGAGCGGCTGTTCCACGGCGAGGACCATCTGGAGAGCTACGGTGCCAAGAAGGACTTCCCGCTGGGCGGCAAGCGCGTCATCGGCACGCCCGCCCACTATGCGTACTTAAAGATCGCCGAGGGCTGCAACAACCGCTGCCACTACTGCGCCATCCCCGGCATCCGCGGCCCGCTGCGCAGCCGCGATATGGCCGACTGCGTGGCCGAGGCCCGCTGGCTGGCCGGTGAGGGCGTGAAGGAGCTGATCGTGGTGGCGCAGGATCCCACCGCCTACGGCGAGGACTGGGGCAAGCCCGGCAGCATCTGTGAGCTGCTGGACAAGCTGAACAAGGTGCCGGGGCTGGAATGGATCCGCATCATGTACGCCTACCCGGAGCGCATCACCGACGACTTCATTGCCGCCATGAAGCGCAACGAGAAGGTGGTGCCCTATCTGGATCTGCCCATCCAGCACTGCAACGACACTATCCTCAAGAACATGAACCGCCGCTCCACCCGCGCGGAGCTGCTGGAGGTCATTGGCAAGCTGCGCCGCGAGATCCCCGGCATCACCCTGCGCACCACCCTGATCGCAGGCTTCCCCGGCGAGACGGAGGAGCAGTTCGAGGATCTGTGCAACTTCGTCAAGGAAGTGCAGTTCGACCGTCTGGGCTGCTTTGCCTACTCGGCTGAGGAAAATACCGTGGCAGCACGGATGGACGGACAGATCGAGCAGGAGGTCAAGGACAAGCGCGCCGAGCTGGTGATGCAGATCCAGACCGGCATCATGGCCCAGAAGCAGGCCGAAAAGGTGGGCCAGACCGTGCGCGTGCTCTGCGACGGCATTGACGAAGAGAGCGGCCTGTATCTGTGCCGCACCACCGGCGATGCTCCGGAGGTGGACGGCAACGTGTGCGTGTCCAGCGAAGAGCCGCTGTACCCCGGCCAGTTCTATGATGTGCTGGTGGACGACAGCGATCTTTACGATCTGTATGGTACAGTCGTAAAATAACGTATCGGAGGATAAAACCTATGAATCTGCCCAATAAACTCACTCTGACCCGCATTGTGCTGGTGCCGGTGTTCATGATCTTTGTGTCCCTCACCAGTCTGGACGCGGTGGCCAACGGCACCTTCCAGCCGCTGTATTACCTGCTGGCCGGCATTGTTTTTGCAGCGGCCAGCTTCACCGACTTTCTGGACGGTCATCTGGCCCGCAAGTGGAACATGGTCACCGACTTTGGCAAGTTTGCCGACCCGCTGGCCGACAAGCTGCTGACCACTGTGGCCTTCATCTACATGATGCGGGACGGCGTGTGCAGCCCCGTGGTGCTGTGCATCATCCTGGCCCGTGAGTTCGCGGTTTCCGGCCTGCGCATGGTGGCGGCCGGTGCCAAGGACGGCAAGGTGATCGCGGCCAACATGTGGGGCAAGGTCAAGACCGTGCTGCAGATGCTGAGCATCATCTTCTACTTCTTCGGCACGGCACTGTGCTGGAACGGCACGCTGGAAAGCATCACGGTGGTGGTGCTGGTGTCCATCCTGCTGTGCTGGCTGGTGGCCATCGTCACGGCTGTGTCCGGCATCAAGTACCTGTGGGATAACCGCAGCTTCATCAACACTGCAAAATAAAAATGTGGAAAACCCTCTCCCGCCCCCGGCAAAGGCCGGAAGGGGGAGGGCTTTTTTGTTTACCGAGAGGAAATTTTTATGAGAAAATTCCTGGATACCTGCCGCAGGCTGCTGTCTATCGCTCTGAACCTTTTTGTGCTGTGTGCAGAACCCATCGCCCTGCCCCTGAGCTGGGAGATGGGCCAGGCCCAGATCTTTACCTACTACACCGAGGATTCCAACATCTTTGCGGCGGTGGTGTGCGCCATGGTGGCGGTGTGCCAGCTGTGGTGCATCTTCACCGGCGGAGAGCTGCCCCGCTGGCTCAAGCGGCTCAAGTTCATGGCCGCCAGCTGCCTGCTGCTCACCTTCCTGACGGTGGTGTTCGTGCTGGCCCCCATGAACGGCGAGGGCGGGTTGTACATGCTGCTGTGCACCAGCAGCATGCTGTACCACCACCTGCTCAACCCCATGGCAGCGCTCCTCTCCTACCTGCTGCTGGAGCGGGAACCCCACCTGCCGCGCAGCGATGTGCGCTGGGCGCTGCTGCCCACGCTGGCATATGCGGCGGTCATCCTGCCGCTGAACATCCTGCGGGTCATCGTGGGGCCGTACCCCTTCTTTGAGGTGTACCACCAGCCGGTGTATGTTTCTGTCCTGTGGGCCGTGGGCCTGCTGGGGGTGAACTATCTGTATGCCTGGCTGCTGTGGCGTTTGGGCGGCGGCAGGCCCCGCAGCGCACGCTGACCGCAAAAAAGCAGCTGTACCGCTTGGTACAGCTGCTTTTTTCAGGTACAGGAGTTGCGGGATCAGGCATTGATCTCCGGGAAGCCCTCCAGCTTGGAGGTGCAGTGCGGGCAGCGCACAGCCTTGATGGGGATCTCGGTCTGGCAGTAGGGGCACACCTTGGCGGTGGGCTCTGCCGGTGCGGCGGGAGCTGCCGGCCTCTTGTGCAGGCCGTTGATGAACTTGATCACCACAAACAGCACAAAGGCCACGATGAGGAAGTTGATGACCGAGTTGACAAATTCGCCGATCTTGATGCTGGAACCGCCCAGGCTGATCACGACATCCGAGAAATCTGCCTTGAAGAACAGGCCGATCAGCGGGTTGATGACGTCATCCACCAGAGCCGTGACGATGGCCGTGAACGCACCGCCGACGACCACGCCGACTGCCATATCCAGCACATTGCCGCGCATGGCAAAGGCCTTGAATTCCTCAAAGAATTTCTTGATCCCCTTGCTCTCTTTTTCTGGCATAAGAACGATCGCTCCTTTTCAAATTCTCCCTGTGTGCGGGAAATTTTCTTTGCCTTTATCATACCGGATTTGCGGGCATTTTGCAAGGGCTGCGGGGCAGGTTCGGCAGGGTGCAAAAAAGCGGGGCCTGCCAGCGCAGGCCTCGCTTGATGCATGAGGGAAAAATCAGAACTTGAACAGGTTCACAATGCGCTGCCACAGGCGGGTGAACACATTGCCTTCCTTCACAGTCTCGGTCTCGGCGGCGGTGGTGTCCGCAGCGGCCACGGTCTCAGCGGTCTTGTACACAAACTTCACACTGCCGTCGGCACCGTCCGGTGCACCGGCAAAGCTGTTGTAGCCTTCCAGACGGTCGGCCATGGCATCCAGCACGGTCTTGAGGTCGTGCAGCTGGTCAGCGTCCAGAGCGCCGGTCAGCTTGGAGATGCCCTCATCGTTGAACTGGTTCAGGCCGTCGTTCAGCTGCACGGTGCCGTCACTCAGCTGGCCTGCGCCGTTGTTCAGGGTGTTCACGCCATCGTACAGGGTCTGGGTGCCGGCGGCCAGCTGGGCGCTGCCGTCCTTGGCAGAGTGGGCACCGTCCGCAGCGGACTGCACACCGGCGGTGTACTGGTTCACACTGGAGACGAACACCTGGATCTGGGACAGGCTGGTCTTGAGGGCGGCGACATCGGCCATATCCTGGCTGTTCTTCACCTGATACACCAGTTCTTCGTGGGCGGTGTTCTTGGCGTCCTCGCTGGTCAGCAGCTGGACCAGACCGGTGATCATGGAGGGGTCATAGCTCTGCATCCGTTTCAGAGCAGCTTCCAGGTCGTGGTTGGTCTTGGTGGCAGCCAGGTACAGGGCCAGATCCAGCTCGCTGTCCTTGAAACTGGGCTCCTGCTCCCACACGGTGCGCACGATCTTGCGGCGGCCGGCGGCCAGGGTCTTGTCGTTCATGGTCAGGATGTTGTCGATGACGGAGGCGTAGTCGCTCCAGGTCATGTCGTTGTCGATCAGGCCGCCCTCTTTCAGGGTGCTGTTGGCAGAAGCCAGCACGCCGTCAGCCACCTGCTGTGCAGCGGAATTCAGAGCGGCGTTGTTGGAGGTCAGGGTGTCCAGACCGTCGGTCAGCTGGCCCAGACCATTGTCCAGAGCGGCTGCACCGCTGTTCAGGGTGTTGGCACCGTCCAGCAGGGCCAGCACACCGTCGGCCAGCTGGGCCGTGCCGTCCACCAGCTGGGAAGCGCCGTCCATCAGCTGGCTCATGGCGTCGTTCAGCTGGGTCATACCGTCGGTCAGCTCATTGATGCTGCTCAGGTCAAAGACCTTGTCGGTGCCCAGAGCCTCGGTGCTGGTGGCGCAGGCCACCATGATCTGCGGGCAGGTCAGCTCGGTCACATCGGCTTCCACGGTCACGGTGTCCTGCAGGTAATCCTCGATGCTGTCCACTTCATCGGGCAGCAGGCCGGACAGGGAGTCCTTGACGCCGGGCAGGGTGACAAAGGCGGCTACGTTGCTCTTGGCGGCGCTCTCCACCACGCCGTGCTCTGCGGTCACGTTGGAGGCATCGCTGCCCAGGATCACGCCCACGGCGGTGATCAGCGGAGTGACGATGCTGCGGGTCTGGCCGTTCACCTCCACGGTGCCGGTCTCGTTGTTCTTCAAGCTCACGGTCACGGTCAGGTGGCCGCTCTTGCCGATCAGGTCCTCCAGGGCAGCTTCCTGGCCGTCCAGGGCGTAGGTGACCTTCACATCCATGGGCAGGGTCTTGTCGGTGCTGCCCTTGTAGTACACGTCGGTGTCATCGGTGTTCCACACCAGCTCGTCGCCGTTCTGGGTGAACTCGGCGCTGCTCTCGGTGTTCTGGATGTCGGTCAGGGTGGATTTGTCGGTCACGGAGGACAGGCCGCCTGCGTTGTACAGGTGTTCGCTGACGGTGGTGCTCTTGAGGGAGCCGTCGCCGTTCATCACAGCGTACACGGTCTCATCTTTGGAAAAGCTGCTGCTGCCGGCGGCAAAAGCAGGCACAGCGCAGCTGGCGGCGAGGGTCAGGGCCAGCGCCGCACTGGCGATACGAAGCGATTTTTTCATGGCAGATTACTCCTTTTCAGATTTCTTGGCGTTGGCGGATTCCGGCACCATCCACTTGAGGGTGGTGTGGCGGATGATCCAGTCGCACAGCATCAGGGCGGCGGGCAGAACGACCAGAATGACGATCATACTGATCAGAGCGCCGCGGGAGATCAGCAGGCAGATGCTCTTCAGCAGCTCCATCTTACTGATAGCGGCCACGCCGACGGTGGCGGCAAAGAAGGTCAGGCCGCTGGTCAGGATGGACTGGCTGCAATGCTCCAGAGACTGCTGGGCGGCTTCCTTCGGGGTGCGGCCAAAGACGCGCTCCTCGTGGTAACGGGTGGTCATCAGGATGGAGTAGTCCACGGTAGCGCCCAGCTGGATGGTGCCGATGACGATGCTGGCAATGAACGGCAGCTCGGTGCCGGTAAAGTACGGGATGCCCATGTTGATGGCAATGGCGGCCTCGATGCTGGCAACCAGCAGCACGGGGATGGAAATGCTCTTGAAGGAGATGGCGATGATGGCCAGAACCGCCAGGATGGACCAGACGTTGACATTCTTGAAGTCCACATCCGCGACCTCGATCAGGTCCTTGGTCATGGCACCCTCACCGGTGATAACGCCCTCCGGGTCTGCAGCCTTGATGAGGTCGTTCATCTCGGTCAGCTGGTTGTTGATGGCGTCGGTGCCGGTCTTGTAGGAACTGTTGGCCAGGATCAGCTTGTAGCCGCCGGACTGCAAGATCTCCATGACGCCGTCCGGGATCAGCGAGGTGTCGAAGCCGGGGCCGGTGATGGAATCCAGGCTCACCACCTGGGTGATGCCGTCCACGTCCTTCAGGTCGTCGCACAGGTCACTCACCTGAGTGGCGGTCAGGTCATCGTGCACCAGAATAAAGTGGCTGGTGGTCATGCCGAAGTCCTCACCCAGCTTGTTGGTGCCCACGATGCCGGTCAGGTCCTGGGGCAGAGAATCGAACAGGGTGTAGTAGACGGTGGTCTTGTTCTGCGCAATGGCAAAGGGGATGATGATCAGGATGAACACCACCACGATGGGCACTGCGTGGTTGGAGACGAAGTAGCTGAGCTTTTTCAGCTGGGGGATGACCGTGCGGTGCTTGTACTTTTCCACCCACTTATCAAAGGTAAGGATCAGGGCAGGCAGGATGACCACGGTGCAGATGACGCCCAGCGCCACGCCCTTGGCCATGACGATGCCGATGTCGCGGCCCAGGGTCAGGCGCATGGCGCACAGCGCCAGGAAGCCGGCGATGGTGGTCAGGCTGGAAGCGGAAATGGAGGTCATGGTCTTGCAGATGGCGCTGACCATGGCTTCTTCATTATTAGAGCGCAGCTCTTTTTCTTCCTGATAGCGGTGCAGCAGGAAGATGGAGAAGTCCATGGTCACGCCCAGCTGCAGCACGGTGGCCAGTGCTTCGGTGATGTAGCTGATCTGGCCCAGGAAGATGTTGGTGCCGAAGTTGTACGCGATGGGGAACAGCAGGCCCAGCATGAACAGCAGCGGGGTGATGGTGCTTTCCAGCGAGAGGAACAGCACCAGCAGGCTGGCACCCACGGCGATCAGGATGTAGAGCGGCATTTCCTGGTTGACCAGTGCTTTGGTGTCCTGCAGGATCACGCTCATGCCGCCAAAGAAGCAATCCTTCCGCAGCAGTTTTTCAATCTGGCTGACGGCGTTCATCGTCTCGTCACTGGCGCTGGGTGCGTCGAAGCGGACGATGAGCATGGTGGAATCGTTCTTGCCGAACATGAACTGCTGCACGTCGGCGGGCAGCATCTCGGTGGGGATGCTGGGATCGATCACATCGCTGAGCCAGAAGGTCTGCATGACACCGGGCACGGCCTCGATGTCCTTCTTCATGGCAATGAGTTCGTTGGTCGGCAGGCCTTCCACCGTGATCATGCCGGTGGACGCCAGATGGAAGTCATCCTCGAGGGCTACCTCGCCGATCATGGAGTCCAGATCCTGCGGCAGGTAGGTGAGGATGTCATAGTTGATGCGGGTGGCAACTGCGCCGATCGCGGAAGGAATCAACAGCAGGAACGCTACTGTCAGGATCAGCTTCCGGAAGCGCACAATGCCCTGTGCGATCTTTTTCATGAGTACCCTCCAGAGTCAGAAATGGATAAGAATCTTAGTAAAATGACCAGTGGTCATTTCCAAGCAAACACTATTATAACCAGGACAAACCGGGTGTCAAGCACAAAAATGACTAAAAGTCAGTTTTTTTATCACGGGCCGGCAATTGTATAAGAAAACGCTCTTGCACAATTGCGGCAGGACTGCTAAAATGATTGAGACAACCAACAAGGGCAACGTATGAACGTGAGAAAAAGAGAGAAAAGAGGAATCGACCCAGAGCATGAGTACCGTGGAAGGCAAAAAACAGGAAAAGCGCCGGGCCCTGCTGGATGCAGCCTACGAGCTGTTTCTGGAGCGCGGCACCGCCAAGACCAGCGTGGAGGACATCACCTCCCGGGCCAAGGTGGCCAAAGGCACTTTTTACCTGTATTTTCAGGACAAAGGTGCGGTGATGCAGGCCCTGCTGGGGCGGGTGAGCTACCAGCTGCTGAACAATGCATGCGAGGCTGTGGAGCGGCAGACCGGCCTTGAGACGTTCCCGGACAAGATGGTGGCCGTGATCGACCATATTATCGAAGCGCTGCGGCGGGACACGGTGGTGCTCAAATTCCTGGAGCGCAACTTCGTGTGGCCGGGGCTGGACCAGATCGAGGCCAGCCGCGACGCCGAGCCACTGATGCGCAAGCTGCTCAACGTGGTGCTGACCAGCCCGGAAATGGCCGGCCGCACCGAGCGGGAGGTCTATCAGCGCATCACGGCGCTGGGCAGCATGTGCATGTCGGTGTGCTACTCCAGCATTCTGGAGGGCAAGCCGGACAACATCGACAGTATGAAACCGGTGCTGTACGACATCATCCGCAAGGCGTTGTAAGAAATTTTCAGAGAAAATTGCAAAAAGTCTTGCAATTCGTGCAAAGCTGTGGTAAACTATCCAAGTCGATATGACGTATGGACGGTTAGCTCAGCTGGTAGAGCATCTGCTTGACGTGCAGGAGGTCACAGGTTCGAGTCCTGTACCGTCCACCACATCCCCAGACCATTCGGTCTGGGGATTTTTTTGTGGTGGACGGTACAGGACTCGAACAGCACGTGCCGAGCGCAGCGAAGGCAATCAAAGCCCCGGTGGGGCTTTGATTAGTGCGCGGTTCCCAACCCGTAGGAATGTCTACCGGGATGCGGGAACGGTCTGGGGATTTTTTTGTGGTGGACGGTACAGGACGAGAACAGCACGTGCCGAGCGTAGCGAAGGCAATCAAAGCCCCGGTGGGGCTTTGGTTAGTGCGCGGTTCCCAACGGCTAGGAATGTCTACCGGGATGACTACCGTTTCGTGGTGGACGGCACAGGACTCGAACAGCAACGGCGACCGCTGCGAAACAGTAAATTTCACTCCACCGGAGGGTATTCTTCTATTGGAAAATATGGTATACTCGGCTTGGTTCAACAAATCGGAATTTATAAAGGAGAATATTGATGAAACTATTTTTATGTTCGCACTTTTCAAGTGTAGGAAGTCTGATAAAGGAAGAAATTGA
>UQDV01000019.1 GCA_900539945.1 uncultured Faecalibacterium sp. | reverse complement strand
CAGACCGTTGGGGCCGCTTAATTCGTTTTTTGTCTAACTTTTGGGGTTCATATCATCTGTGCAGCGGGACATTTGCTTTTTATTGCACGGAGCAGGCTGTGGAGTTTACACCTTCTCGATGGTGATGCTCCACTCGCTGGTCATGGCCTCGTCCGGCTCCAGCACCTCGTGCCTGCCTTCCTCGTTCACGCTGTTGGCCCAGCCGTTCCAGGGCTCCATGCAGACGAAGTTCTCGGCATCCTGCTGCCACAGCACGCCGTTGCCAAAGGTCTCGTCGGCGTCCACGGTCACCTTGTGGCCGTTGCCCTTGTCGGTGAAGGTCATGGGGAACTGCACGCCGGTCATCAGGCGGATGGTGTTGTCGGCCCCCTCCTTGCGGGTGAGGGTGATCTTTTCCGGGGCGGCGGGCTGCTCGCCCTTGGCGCTCTCAGAGCAGGTGGCACACTTGATGTCAAAGTCCACATTCTCCAGCTTGGAGGCCATGAAGTAGGGGTGATAGCCGAAGCTGAAGGGCATATCGGTATTGCCCTCGTTGATGACGGTCAGGCTGATGGCGGCCTTGTTACCCTCCAGGTTGTAGTTCACCAGCAGGGTGAAGTCGAACGGGTAGAGGAACTTGGTCAGCGGGGTGGCTTCCAGCACCAGGGTCACGCCGTCCGGGCCGACACTCTCCACGTCCCATGCGCACAGGTCAGCCAGACCATGGTTTTCCATGGGGTAGGCCTTGCCGTCAAAATAGTGCACACCGCCGTCCGGGCCGCCGCAGTTGGGGAACAGCACCGGCACGCCGAAGCGGGGGCGGCTGCACTCAGAGAAGTTGGGGCGACGGGTCCAGACGAACTCCTCGCCGTCCAGCGTAAAGCTGGTGATCATGCCGCCACGCTCGGGGGTGATGGTGAGGGCGGTCTTTGCCTCGGGGTCGGTAATGACGTACTGCTCGTAGCAGGCGCCGTTCTCGGTGATGTACCGGGTGGTGATCTGATTCATAAGTAAGTCTCCTATTATTACCGCCGGGTCGCCCCTGCGGGTCATTCCTTGTGCTCGGTCTGCTGCGACTGCTGCTCTAACTTTTGGAAGTAGTAATCAATGCCGTAGCGGATAAAATACTTGATCAGACGCACAGCACCGTAGATCAGCGCCGCATAGATCAGCAGAGAAAACAATAATGCGCCATTTGCACCCATCATATAGAATACACTTCCTTTCCGTATTTTCAAGCACAAAAAGGCCGCCGTACCGCTTTTTTGCCGCTCAGCAGCCTTTGAAGTTTTTACAGAACGACGCCGTCCTTGAAGATGGAGATCTCACGGAAACCGTGCTTCTCCGCCTTGGTCTGCTCGCCGCTGGCCACACGGATGACCAGATCCAGCAGATCTTTTGCGGCCTCGTCGATGGTCTTTTCACCATCGGCGATGACGCCGGTGTTGAAGTCGATCCAGCCGGACTTCTTCTCCGCCAGCGGGGTGTTGGTGGAGATCTTCAGAGTGGGAGCCGGAGCCGAGAACGGAGTGCCGCGGCCGGTGGAGAACAGGATCAGGTGTGCGCCTGCGGCGGTCATGGCCGTAGCCGACACCAGATCGTTGCCGGGGCCGTACAGCATGTTCAGGCCCTTGGTCACCACGGGGTCACCGTAGCCGATGACGTCCATGATGGGTGCGGTGCCGCCCTTCTGGACACAGCCGCAGCTCTTGTCCTCCAGAGTGGTGATGCCACCCTGCTTGTTGCCCGGAGAGGGGTTGTCGTAGACCACCTCATTGTGGCTGATAAAGTATTCCTTGAAGCCGTTGATCATGTGCTCAGCCTTGACGAACACATCCTTGTTGATGCAGCGGTCCATCAGGAAGCCCTCGGCACCGAACATCTCAGGCACCTCGGTCAGCACGGTGGAACCACCGCGCTGGCCCATCATGTCGGAGAAGCGGCCGATGGTGGGGTTGGCGGTGATGCCGGACAGGCCGTCGGAGCCGCCGCACTTCATGCCCACCACCAGGTCGGACACGGGGATGGGCTCACGCTGGAACTGACCGGCGTAGGCTGCCAGCTCCTTCAGGATATCGCGGGCAGCGGCAAACTCGTCCTCCACGTCCTGGCAGGTCAGGAACTTGACCCGGTCATGGTCATAATCGCCCAGCTCGGTCAGGAACTGCTCGTGGGTCAGGTTCTCGCAGCCGAGGGAAAGCACCAGAACAGCGGCAGCATTGGGGTGGCGCACCAGCGCAGCCAGCAGTTTGCGGGTCTGTGCATGGTCATGGCCGGTCTGGCTGCAGCCGAAGGGATGGGTGAAGGTGTACAGGCCCTCGATGGAACCGGTGACCAGATCCTGGTTATCGGCAACGATCTTCTTGGCGATGTCGTTGACGCAGCCCACGGTGGGGATGATCCAGATCTCGTTGCGGATGGCGGCGCGGCCGTCCTTGCGGCGGAAGCCCATGAAGGTCTCCGGCTCCACCTTGGGCAGCGGGGCCAGATCCGGGGCGGGGTTGTAGCTGTACTCCACCTCACCGGACAGGTTGGTGTGCACATTGTGGGTGTGCATCCAGGTACCCGGCTGGGCGTCAGCGATGGCATGACCGATGGGGAAGCCGTACTTGATGACGTTCTCACCGTTCTTGATGGGCTTGACAGCCATCTTGTGGCCCTGGGGGATGTCCTCCAGAGCAGTCACGGCAAGGTCGTCCACTTCCACCAGCGTGCCCTTGGCAATGGGGTGCAGGGCAACGACCACGTTGTCGATGGGGCTGATATGAATTGCCTGCGGCATAGTTGTTCTCCTTATTGACGATCAAAGCACAAAAGGGCTGCTGCCCAAAGCAGCAGCCCTCTTTTGTGCGGGAAAATTATTCTGTCGGATCACAGGCAGCTCTTGTAAGCAGCCTCGGCGCCCTCGGTGCGGATCTTCTCCAGATCGGCCAGAACAGCGGCTTCCAGACCGGAGATCTGGGTCAGGTCCTGATCCCACATCTGGGTGTTGGTCAGCACAGCGTGCACCAGCTGGGCAGCGGTGTCATCCTTGTGGGCATAGTAGAAGTCCAGAGCCCATGCGTCATCCTGGATCTTGTAGGTGTTGCCGGCGGGGCGCTTGCAGATCAGGCCGTCCGCGGTGCGCTCCTGGATGTCGTTGGAATAGAAGGCGATGTAAGCAGCCAGGCTCATGGTCAGGCACTTGGGCAGCTTCTTCTGCTCGTCGATGTAGGCCAGGAAGGACGGCATGTTGCGGGCCTTCCACTTGGAGGTGGAGTTCAGGGAAATGCTCATCAGCTCATGGTTGACGAACGGGTTGTTGAAGCGGTCCTCCACGGCGGAAGCGAACTCTTCCAGATCCTTCTTGTCCAGCGGCAGGGTGGGGATGATCTCCTCGTGCAGCATCTTGTTCATGAAGCCGCGGACGGTATCGTTATGCATGCAGTCACGCACGATATCAAAGCCTGCCAGATAAGCGCCCAGCACAAAGCCGGTGTGGGCACCGTTCAGGATGCGGACCTTGCGCTTCTTGTAGGGGGTGACATCGGGCACGACCATGACGTTGACGCCGGCCTTCTTGAACGGCAGCTTGTCCTCCAGACCTGCGGGGCCCTCGATGACCCAGACGCCGAACACTTCGCCGACGTCCAGCACGGTATCATGGTAGCCGTTGGCCTCTTCCAGCGCAGCCAGCTCCTTCGGGTCACGGATGCGGCCCGGAACGATGCGGTCCACCAGGGTGGAGCAGAAGGTGTTGGCGTTGTTCATCCAGTCGATGAAGGCAGCGTCCAGGTTCCAGTCCTTGGCGTAGTTGTTGCAGCACTTCTGCAGCTCCTTGCCGTTGTTGTCGATCAGCTCACAGCTCAGGATGACCAGGCCCTTGTCGGCAGCGCCGTTGAAGGCCTTGTAGCGCTCATACAGCACACGGGTCAGCTTTGCAGGGAAGCTGTTGGGGGGCACCTGGTCGAACGCGCTGTCGCCCTGGGTGTAAGCAATGCCGGCCTCGGTGGTGTTGGATACAACGGTCTCCAGCTCTTCGGAGCGGGCCAGAGCCAGCACATCGTCCCACTTGCCGTCCACATAGGGGCACACACAGTCGGACACGCAGGAGATCACGCGCTTGGCATCGACCTTCTGGCCCTTCTCGCTGCCGCGCAGGTACAGGGTGTACAGGCCCTCCTGCTCGTTGATCCAGTCCGCCATCTGGGGGAAGTTGCCGATGGGCTGCACCAGCTTGACCTTGCCGTTGTAGCCAGCCTTCTCATTGGCGATATCATAGAAATAATCCACGAAAGCACGCAGGAAGTTGCCTTCGCCGAACTGCATGACCTTGACGGGGGCATCCTTGAGGATGTAGCCGTTGTAGCCAGTCTCAGCCAGAACCTTGTAGTTCAAAGTTTCCATCTCTGTGTTCTCCTTTTTGCATCGTCGCTTAGCATATCATGCAGGGGTCCACACGCCCCTGTCTCATACCCCTATTTTATGCTGTTGTATACAAATAAGTCAAGTGGTTTGTGCATCTTTTTTAGAGCAAAAAGGGCGGTTTTGCGTATTTCCAGCGGATTTCACAATTCCTCAGGATAAATTTTGGCACTTTTTCAGTTGTATACAACTTTATTTTTCGGTATACTAGGGGCAAGGCAGCCCGTCACAGCTGACAGGCGCACCGATGCATATAGTTTGTCTATTATTTCACAAACAATCGTTCATTCACCGATCAAAAAAGGAGTTAACGACCCATGAAAGCATTTATGGATAAGGACTTCATGCTCCAGTCTGCCACCGCGCAGCACCTGTACCACGACTACGCAGCCGGCATGCCCATCTGCGACTACCACTGCCACATCCCGCCCCGCGAGATCTACGAGAACCGCCGCTTCGACAACATCGCTCAGGTGTGGCTGGGCGGCCGCAACCCGGACGGCAGCTACTTCGGCGATCATTATAAGTGGCGCGTGATGCGTTCCAACGGTGTGCCCGAAGAGTACATCACCGGCGACAAGCCCGACCGCGAGCGTTTCCAGAAGTTTGCCGAGGCTCTGCCCATGGCCATCGGCAACCCCATGTACCATTGGACCAACCTGGAGCTGCATGTGTTCTTCGGTTATGACGGCGTGCTGAACGGCGACACCGCCGAGGAAGTGTGGAACCTGTGCAACGACAAGCTGCAGCACGACCCCAAGCTGACCGTCCGCGGCCTGATCGAGCAGAGCAACGTGGCCTTCATCGGCACCACCGATGACCCCATCGACGACCTGTACTGGCACCAGAAGATCAAGGAAGATCCCACCATCAAGTTCACCGTGGCGCCTTCCTTCCGCCCCGACAAGGCCCTCAACATCAACAAGCCCGGCTTCGCTGAGTACATGGGCAAGCTGGCTGCCGTTGTGGGCAAGGAAAAGCTGGCCTGCATCAACTGCGTGACCGATGCCCTGACCAAGCGCATCGAGTTCTTTGCCGAGATGGGCTGCCGTGCTTCCGACCACGGCCTGGACTACATCCCCTACCGTGAGGCCACCAAGGAAGAGGTCAACGCCATTTACCAGAAGGTGATGGCCGGCGAGAGCTGCACCGTGGAAGAGGCTGAGAAGTACCAGACCTACATCCTGATCCACCTGGGCAAGCAGTATCACCGTCTGGGCATCGCTATGCAGATCCACTACAACTGCCTGCGCGGCGTGAACCGCAAGATGAACGCCCTGCTGGGCCCCGACACCGGCTTTGACATGATCAACACCACCACCTGCGGCGGCCAGATCGCAAGCCTGCTCAGCGCCCTGAACGACACCGACGAGTGCCCCAAGACCATCATCTACAGCCTGAACCCCGCCGACAACGAGCAGATCGGCACCATCCTGGGCTGCTTCCAGAGCAGCGAGGTTCCCGGCAAGATCCAGCACGGTTCTGCCTGGTGGTTCAACGACCAGAAGATCGGCATGGAGAACCAGATGAAGAGCCTGGCCAACCTGGGCCTGCTGGGCAACTTCGTGGGCATGCTCACCGACAGCCGCAGCTTCCTGAGCTACACCCGCCACGACTACTTCCGCCGCATCCTGTGCAACCTGATCGGCCAGTGGGTCGAGGATGGCGAGTACCCCAACGACGAAAAGGCTCTGGAGAAGATCGTCAAGGGCATCTGCTTCGACAACGCAAAGCGTTACTTCGCCCTGTAAGCACTTCTCCCATTTCCTGAACGGAACCGAAAGCGCCGCCCGCAGAGAGCATTCCCTGCGGGCGGCGCTTTTGTTGCTTATTGAATTTTACAGGGCAGCCAGGGTCTTGGCAACATTGTAGCCAAAGGTGACACAACGGCTGTGGCTGAGACAGTTTTCATTGTGGGGATAGGTACCAGAGAACATGCTGCCGGACACATTGCCGATGGCGTACAGGCCCGCAATGGGCTGTGCCTCGGTGTTCAGCACCTCACTCTTATCCGTGATCTGCAGGCCGCCGCAAGTGCACAGGGCAGACGCCATCTCTTTGGTTGCATAGAAGGGCGCGGTGTCGATCTTGTGCATCATCTTGCCAGGGAAATGGAAATCGGTGTCCTCACCGGCATCGCACATCTCGTTCCAGTGGTTGATGGTCGCCACAAAGGCATCAGCGGGCACGCCCATCTTCTCTGCAAGTTCCTCCAGCGTATCAGCCTTCAGTGCCTTGTCGCTGGTAGCAGCGCCAGCCCAGACCTCCTTGGGGCCGTAGCAGCTGGAGGACGGCGTCCAGATACTGGTGACGATGTCCATCACGTTTGCGTCTACAATGTAGTAATTGTATGCGCCCGGCTGTGCCTGAATGGCGTTTGCCAGATGGTTATAGGCCTCGTACTCAGCCGTAAAACGCACGCCCCGCTTATTCACCCGCAGATACGGCATCAGCTGCTCAGGATCCAACATCAGCGGGTGCGGATATTCGTCCTCCATTGCACCAATGGCTTTTGCCATCTCGTGGCCGTCACCGGTGTTGGTCTTGGTGCCGTTCATCCAGTGGCCCAGTGCCAGGTCACGCGGGCGGCAGCAGGCAGCCAGTTTTTCCGGGTTGAACTCATAGCCGCCGGTGGCCAGAACGACGCCCTTAGCGGTCAGATACTTCACATAACCGTTCTCCCCCTTGACGATAGCACCCACGACCTTTGCGCCCTCGGTCACCAGCTGGACGACCGGGGTGTTGAACAGCACTTCCGCACCGGCAGCAGTGATTTTTTCCTGCAGCTTTGCGGCGATCTCATCGGCTGCCATCGGGATGTTGAGGGAGGTGTTCCAGCTGCGGGACAGGCTCAGCTCATCATAGGCAGCGGTGAACTCCGGGAAATCACCGGCGTTGAAGGTCAGAGAATAGTTTTCCACCGGGATCTCCAGCTGATCCAATAACCAGTCAACAGCTTCGTCGCAGGTATCGATCCACTTCTGATACACAGTCTGCTCACCGCGGTACGCACAGTTGACCATGGCATCATCCAGCCACTGCTTGGTATCAAATTCCACGCCGAACTTCTGGTGCACACGGTCGTGGAAAGCGCCCATGGTGGCACTGCGCCAGGTGGGCGAAGCGCCCTTCTCCACGGCGACTGTTTTCAGGCCCTGCTCCGCGCAGGCAAGGGCGGCAGCCATACCGGCAGGCCCCTGACCACAGACCAGTACATCCACGTTGACGGTCTCTTTGATCTCGCTGTCCGCGATGGGGTCTGCCACAAAAGCGATCTCGCCCTGACCGGCAGCTGTGGCACCGCCCAGGTTTTCCTCACAGGCAGGGAAACCGCTCTTCACTTCTGCAGCAGCCGGAGCTTCGGCAGGCGCTTCGACGGCCACACCCATTGCTTGCTGGATGCAGGAAGCAGCTGCCTCCCGCACGGCACCCGAAGTGTAGGTCGCACCGGAAACGCCGTCGATCTCTGCGCTCTGGGCCTCCATCAGAGCCTTCTGGAAATCCTCAGCCGAGTTGCGGGCCAGGTCGATGGTCTCGTTGGCGGTGTCCACCGTCACGTCGGTAATAGCATTCTCGGTAAAGGTCATGCTGACCGTCACCTCACCCATACCGGTAGCCTTGGCGGTATAAGTGCCCGGCGTATAAACAGCAGCGCTCGAAGCGGCAGCCGAAGAGGAACTTGCCGAATTCCCGCAGGCAGTCAATGCACCTGCAGTCACACCGCTCATAGCAGCCGCGGCGGCCAGCTTCAAAAAACCGGAACGAGAGATCTTTTTCATCGTATTGTACTTCCTTTCTCTTCCCAACAGCTTATCCGCTCTTGTGTCGTATGCACAAAAGCATTATACTATGTATAGTTTAGTCTGTTGTTAAGATTTTGGCAAACATCAATCATTTTACCCGTTCCAAATTTCAGTTGTAGGCAGGTCTTTATGGATTACAAACAGCTACAGTTCTTTCTTGCCGTGTGCGAAGCACAAAGTTTCCGGAATGCTGCCGCCAGATGTTACGTCAGCCAGCAGGCGATCAGTAAGTCGCTTTCCAACCTGGAGCAAGAGCTTGGTGTTCAATTATTCGTGCGGAATCAAAACGGCGTGTCCCTTACCGAAGCCGGTCAGCAGCTTGAAAAACTGGCACGGCCGCATCTGAACCAGCGGGACGAAATTTTACGGCAGATGCGCAGCTTTCACTCCAAGCAGCAGCTTCACATCGGATATTTCATGGGATTCCTGCAGGAGCTCCCTCCGCATTTCTTCCCGCAATTCCAGGAATTCCATCCAGAAGTCCAGCTGCATTACCACAGTTATACCGATACCGAACACAGCCGCTGTTATCGTAATTACGACTGTGACCTTGTCATCACAACTTCGCCCTTGACCAGCAGCGACTTCATTGAATTGGCTCATTCAGAAAGTTCCATTGGCGTGATCCTGTCCTGCGATCATTCCCTCGCAAAAAAGAACGTTCTGACTACAGAGGATCTGAAAACCGTTCCGCTTATTACATTGAACACGGAAAATCGCTCACAGGCCCGTCTGCTGGAATGCCTGCAAGCAAAAGGCCTGACGATTGACAGCTTTCTGGGCGATGCCGATGGAGAACTTGCTTCCGATCTTCTGCAAAAAGGCTTTGTTTCTTTTTATGCCGGCAAAGAAAGCTCTCTGGCCGAAAATGAGTGTTTTCGGCCTTTGTCGGACCTGCAGCTCCAATGGGAATTTTTCATTTATGGCAAACGCAGCCACCGTATCACCTCCTTGCAGCGTGAACTCATTCAGCAGATCCTGTCCGCAGTTTCTCCCCATTGAACAACCAGCGCCGCCCGCAGAGAGCATTCCCTGCGGGCGGCGCTTTTGTTTTATCCGTTTTCCGGTTCCACCCGGACCTGAAAGCAGAACACCAGCTGCAGTGCCGCCTCCCCACCATTCAGGCAGTAGAGGAAGGCTCCCTGTTCCGGGCAGAACCGGTAGTGGTGGGCCGCTGCATAGTCGAGCACCGGCTGCAGCTGACCGCCCCGGAGGGTGCCGTCGGTCTCCGCTTCCAGGAAGCTGCTCAGGTAGGTGCCGCCGGGCATCCGGCGAGCCTGCGGCGGCAAGGGCAGCTTCAGACGCTTCAGGTCCTCGGTGTAGGCTCCCAGCTCCATCGTATAAGGCACCTGCTGCGTCGGCTGTTCCAGATACGCCGGGTCGATGCGGATGCCGGTGAACAAAGCATCCGCGTGTTCCATCCACCGTCGGCACACGCTGTCCGCCGGTTCCAGCTCCAGCGGCACGAACCAGCACTCCGAACGCAGGGTCAATTCCTGCACCTGCTGCGGCTGGTTGGAGAACAGCACATAGTGTCCCAGTGTGGACATGAGCTGCTTCTTGCGCTGCTCCAGCTCCCGGATGGCTTCCTCCAGTGCACGGATCTCCTGCTTCATGTTCCGCAGCGCACCGGCCTGCCCATCCTCCGCATAAAAGGACGCAATGGTCTCCAGCCCCAGATTCGCGCCCCGCAGCTTGCGCACAAACATCAGCTCATAGAGGTTGCAGGCCGAATAATCAAAGTACCCGTTGGCAAGCCTTGCCGGGTGCAGCAGGCCTTTTTGCCGGTACATGCGGATGGTTTCCGGGTTGACGCCGGACAGGTGCGCCAGTTCGTGGATTTTCATAGATATTCCGTCACCTTTTTGTCACCATTTCTGTATTGACCATGTATTTGCTACAGGGTTTATAATTATACCACATCGTTTGTGAAAACACAATCAATGTGCCGCGAAAGAAGAAGTACCAAACACAGAAGAACGAAAAAGAATGGAGAACACATCATGGCAAACATCTCTCGCCGCAACTTCATGAAGGTTGCTGCCGGTGCCGCCGGCATCGCCGGTCTGGGCCTGCTGAACGGCTGTTCCAAGACGGAAGCCCCCGCCTCCTCCGCTGCTGCCTCTGCGGCCGGGTCCGCCGCCGAGGGCACCACCACCCCCGCTGCCGCCGCTCCGGCGACCGACAAGCTCTACACCGCCTCCATCAACCCTCAGCTGGACGAGAGCGAGTTCTGCTCCAACACCAAGGAGCTGACCACCCTGTTCAGCCCCCTGACCATCGGCTCTATGGAAATTTCCAACCGCATGGTCAAGTCCGCTGCCGGTTCCGCCACCTATCTGGCCGGTCTGACCGATGAGCTGCTCACCTACTACGTCAACCTGGCCAAGGGCGGCGTGGCCCTGATCTATGTGGAGACCATCGCAGCGCTGGAGGTCCCGGAAGGCGGCTCCTACGACGCCGACACCCTGGCCTTTGGCCAGAAGCTGGTGGACGAGTGCCACAAGTACGGTGCCAAGATGGGTTACCAGATGTCCGGCTTCGGCATGGGCGAGAATGACATGACCATTGATGACATCCATGCCAAGCAGGCACACTTTGTGGAGGTCGCCAAGGGTCTGCAGCAGATGGGCTTTGACTGCGTGGAACTGAACTGCGCCGGCTTCAATATGCCCGCACACTTCCTGTCCCGCTTCCACAACACCCGCACCGACGAGTACGGCATCGGCTCCATCGAAAACCGTGCCCGCTTCATCACCGAGATCATCGAGGGTGTGAAAAAGGAGTGCGGCCCGGACTTCAACATGCAGATCCTGATCAACTGCATCGAAGAGAACGACAACATCTCCAACAACCCCACCATGATGACGCTGGATTCTGCCGTCACCACCCCGCACACCCTGGCCATGACCATGGAAGAAGGCATTGCCGCCGCCAAGCTGTTCGAGCAGGCCGGCTGCGACTCCATGCACCTGCGTCTGGGACCCCTGGGCCACCACGTTGCCCAGTTCGGTGCCGACCTGTACTTCATCCTGAACGGCATCGAGGGCTGCACCGGTTTCGGCACCCAGTACGACTTCAGCAAGAACTGGCAGGGCATGCTGATCGGCAACACCAGCGGCTGCGGCATCGGCCTGAACGTTGCCGCCGAGTATAAAAAGGCGTTGTCTATCCCCTGCGGCGTGGTCACCTACAACGATCCTGCCCACGCACCCGACTTCTTCGAGCAGGCTCTGGAGGACGGCAAGGCCGACTTCTTCCTGATGACCCGCCCCCTGACCGTGGACATGGAGTACGTCAACAAGCTCAAGGAAGGCCGCATTGACGAGATCGCACCCTGCACCCGCTGCCTGCACTGCCACATCGGCAGCAACGAGGCCAACGCACAGATGGCTTACTGCCGTGTGAACGCCCTGACCCAGCGCGTGATGCGCGAGGGCGGCCCCGCTACCTACGAGCTGGAGCCTGCAGCCACCCCCAAGAAGGTCATGGTCATCGGCGGCGGCCCCGCCGGCATGGAGGCTGCCCGCATCGCAGCTGCCCGCGGCCACAACGTGACCCTGTACGAGAAGCGCGGTGCCCTGGGCTTCATGCTGGACTTTGCTGCTTCCGTCAAGGGCCCCCATGAGAATCTGGCCGACCTGAAGAACTACCTGATCCGTCAGCTGGAGCTGAACGGTGTGGAAGTCAAGACCGGCACCGAGGTCACCCAGGAGCTCATCCACTCCGAAGCACCGGATGCCGTCATCCTGGCCGCCGGCGGCCTGCGCGACACCCTGACTGTGGACGGTGACGGCAGCGCCCCCGTGGTGGAGATGGACAACTTCATGTTCACCGAGATGGGCGACAACGTGATCGTTTACGGCTCCAACGCGCAGGCCTTTGACGCCGCCCTGTGGCTGACCGTGCACAAGAAGAACGTGACCATCGTCACCCCGAACCCGGCCTCCGAGTTCGACATGCAGCAGTCCCAGCACGCCATGCGCATGATGACCACCGCCCTGTACGCTCTGGGCGTGAAGTCCTATCCGCAGTCCGCTATCGAGACGGTCAGCGGCAATGTGGCCACCCTCACGCTGGACAGCGGTGTGGAGATGAACATCAAGTGCGATGCCATCGTCAACGGTGCCGACATGCTGCCCAACACCAGTCTGGTGGACGGCATCGACTGCAAGGAAGTGTACACCATCGGCGACTGCGCCAATCCCTTCAACATCGCTCTGGCCATCCGCGGCGGCAACGACGCCGGCCGTGCGGTCTGATGCAGCCTGAACCCCTGACCCCATAAAAACCAGTGCCGCCCGCAGAGAATCTCCCTGCGGACGGCGTTTTTGCATCCGGGTGGCGTGCACCCATCAAAAAATGCCCCGTGGGCGGTCACCCACGGGGCATTCTGCGTTCTTGTCTTACTGGGCCTGGCTCAGGCAGTCGTTCATAGCAGTGAACACGGCCTCGCTGGTCATGGTCGCGCCGGAAACAGCATCCACGCCGTTGGCAGAACCGGCCTTGGTCAGGGCATCTGCCAGGGTCTCGGCAGCAGCGCCGCCCAGCTCCGGGGTCTCGCCGGAAGCATCAATGGCCACCTCGCTCACCTTGCCGCCGGAAACGGTCACGGTGACGTTCACATCGCTCAGGCAGCCCTTGGCGCTGGAGGTGTAGGTGCCGTCCTTCAGGTTGGATGCTGCATTGCCTGCCTGTGCAAGGCAATCGTCCATTGCGGTAAAGACGGCGTTGCTGGTCATGGTAGCACCGGCCACGGCATCCACGCCGTTGGTGGAACCGGCCTTGGTCAGCTCGTCAGCCAGCGTCTCAGCAGCCTTGCCGCCCAGGTCCGGGGTCTCGCCGGAAGCGTCGACGGCCACATTGGTCACCTTGCCGCCGGTCACGGTAACGGTCACAGCGACTTCGCTCAGGCAGCCCTGTGCGCTGGACGTGTAGGTGCCGTCGGTCAGGTTGGCGGCGTTGTCGGCAGCGGGCACGGTGCCGGTGCTCTTGATGTACAGGCTCAGCACCACTGCCATGATGACAGTGACGATGGCCATAATGACGATGTTGCGGGTCATTGTCTTTTTCATAAAAAATCAGATGCTCCTTTTGACTTGACGGGTTGATTTTTTCACTTTGCAGGTTTGAAGCTGTCGCGCAGGGTGACCACACGGTTGTACACGCCGGGGTTCTTGCTGTCCGGGGTGAAGAAGCCGGTGCGCACGAACTGGAACTTGTCGCCGGGCTTGGCGTCCTTCAGGCTTTCTTCCAGCTTGCAGCCGGTGCAGGCCACAACGCTCTCCGGGTTCAGGTAGTCCTTGTAGTCGCTGCCCTCGGGGATGGCGTTCATGTTGGCCTCGGTGAACAGCTTGTCGTACAGGCGCACCTCAGCGTCGATGCAGTGGGCAGCGCTGACCCAATGGATCGTGCCCTTGACCTTGCGGCCGTCGGCGGGGTTGCCGTTGCCGGTCTCCAGGTCGGCGGTGCAGTGGATGGCCGCGATGCTGCCGTCCGAGTTCTTGTCCACGCCGGTGCACTTGACGATGTAGGCACCCATCAGGCGGACTTCCCCGCCGAGGGTCAGGCGCTTGAACTTGGGAGGCGGCACCTCGGCAAAGTCCTCGTTCTCGATCCACAGCTCGCGGGTAAAGGCCACCTTGCGGGTGGTGGTGTCGTTGGCCTCGCGGTTGGGATTGTTGGCCACGTCAAAGTACTCGGTCTTGTCCTCCGGGTAGTTGTCCACGATCAGCTTGACCGGGTCCAGCACGGCGATGCGGCGCTGTGCGGTCAGGTCCAGCTCGCTGCGGATGCAGGCCTCCAGCTGGCGCATGTCGATCAGGTTGTCGGACTTGGAGATGCCGGCCTCCCGCACAAAGGTGAAGATGGAGGAGGGGGTGTAGCCGCGGCGGCGCAGGCCGCACAGGGTGGGCATGCGGGGATCGTCCCAGCCGTCCACGATGCCCATTTCCACCAGCTCGCGCAGGTAGCGCTTGCTCATGACCGTGTTGGTCATGTTCAGGCGGGCAAACTCGCGCTGCTTGGGGAAAGCGGTGCCAAAGATGTTCTCAATGACCCAGTTGTACAGCGGGCGGTGGTTCTCGAACTCCAGGCTGCACATGCTGTGGGTGATGCCCTCGATGGCGTCCTGGATGGGGTGGGCAAAGTCGTACATCGGGTAGATGCACCACTTGTTGCCCTGCCGATGATGCTCGGCGTACTTGATGCGGTAGATGGCCGGGTCACGCAGGTTCATGTTGGGGCTGGCCAGGTCGATCTTGGCACGCAGGGTCTTTTCGCCCTCCTGGAACTCCCCGGCACGCATGCGGCGGAACAGGTCCAGGTTCTCCTCCGGGGTGCGGTCGCGGTACGGAGACGGACGGGACGGCTTGCCGGCATCGGCACCGCGGTACTCGCGCATCTCCTCACGGCTCAGGTCGTCCACATAGGCCTTGCCCTCTTTGATGAGCTTTTCGGCGTACTCGTAACACTGGTCAAAGTAGTCGCTGCCGTAGAAGATGCCGCCGTTGGGGTCGGCACCCAGCCAGTGCAGGTCCTCGATGATGCTGTTGACGTACTCCTCGCCTTCGCGGGCGGGGTTGGTGTCATCCAGACGCAGGTTGAACTTGCCGCCGTACTGGTTGGCAATGGACCAGTTGATGTAGATGGCCTTGGCACTGCCGATGTGCAGATAGCCGTTGGGCTCGGGCGGGAAGCGGGTATGGATCTCGCGGATCTTGCCCTCGGCAAGGTCGGCATCAATGATATCCGTCAGAAAGTTTTTATCAGCCATGAAGTTTCCCCCTGTCAGGGCAGCAGTGTGCCCTCTTCTCATATATGGTATATAATACACCATTTCCGTGATTTCTTCAAGAGAAAGCATCAAAAGGCGCTTTCTGCCGGCATTTTTGGCAACTTTGGCCGCATCCCTTGACAGTATCGGTGAAGGAGAGTATATTTTTGCGTGGTGCACGGTCAATTTTGCATCATTTCATATAGGAGGAACCCCATGAACAGTTTAAAAGAAGCCTTCAGCATGCAGAATCTGCTGAAGAATTTAAATTTCTTTGGCGAGCTCAACCTCGGCCTGATCCTCACCGCCGTGGGCATCGTCTATTTCAAGAACCCCAACCATTTCGCCTTTGGCGGCACATCCGGCCTGTCCATCCTGCTGGCCGACCTGTTCCCCAAGATCAATGTGGGCGGCTTTATGTGGATCATCAACCTGGTGCTGGTGGTGCTGGGGTTCGTGTTCCTCGGCGTAAAGTGCATGGGCTGGACCATCTATTCGTCCTTTGCCCTGTCCTTTTTCGTGTCGTTGTGCGAGTGGCTGTACCCCTCGGGTGTGTCCATGAGCGGCGATGCCATGCTGGACCTGGTGTTTGCGGTGTTCCTGCCCGCGCTGGGTGCGGCCATCGTGTTTGACATCGGTGCATCCACCGGCGGCACCGACATTGTGGCCCTGATCCTGGCCAAATATACCTCCATGGAGATCGGCAAGGCCCTGATGGCCAGCGACATCCTCATCGTGCTGGCCGCCGCCTGGCGCTTCGGCATGGGCACCGGCCTGTACTGCATCCTGGGCCTGATCGGCAAGAGCTTTGTGGTGGACGGTGCCATTGAAAACATCCGCCTGCGCAAGGTGTGCACCATCATGACGTCCAACCCCCAGCCCATTCTGGACTTCATCATCAAGGAGATGAACCGTTCTGCCACGGTGGAAAAGGCCTACGGTGCCTACACCCACCACGAGCTCAGCGTACTGGTCACCGTGCTCACCCGTCGGCAGGCTCTGCAGCTGCGCAACTTCCTGCGTGAGAACGACCCCCACAGCTTCATCACCATCGTCAATTCCAGCGAGATCATCGGCAAGGGCTTCCGCTCCTTCAACTGATCCGCAGGGAACCGAAACCGGGAGTTTTTTATGCAGTATTATGCCGCCCCCATGGAGGGGCTTACCGACCGGGTCTGGCGTCAGGCCCAGCAGAAGTGGTTCGGGCCGGAAGGCACCGCCCACCGCTACTACGCGCCCTTCCTTTCCCCGCCGGAGAACCGGGTGCTCATCAAAAAGAAGATGGCGGAGCTTGCCCCCGCCGCAAACCCCGGTGCGCCGGTGATCCCGCAGCTGCTGGCCAAGGACGGCGAGCTGGCTGCCTGGATGATCGGTGAGCTGCGTGCCCTGGGTTACACCGAAGTAAACCTGAACCTCGGCTGCCCCTCCGGCACCGTGACCGCCAAGGGCAAAGGCTCCGGCATGCTGCGGGACCCCACCGTGCTGGACGCCTTTCTGGATGCGGTATTCTCCCATGCGGAAGGGCCTGTTTCGGTCAAGACCCGGCTGGGCGTCAGCAGCCCGGACGAGTTTGCCGCCATTCTGGACATCTATGACCGTTACCCCATCTGTGAACTGACCATCCACCCCCGCGTGATGCGGCAGCTGTACCGCGGCCAGGCCGACCGGGCCGCCTTTGCCGAAGCGCTGCCCCGGTGCACCATGCCGGTGTGCTACAACGGCGACGTGACCACCCCGGAGGAACTGCACGCACTGGAAACACAGTTCCCGCAGCTGTCCGGCATCATGATCGGGCGGGGCTTCATCGCAGACCCGGCCCTGCTGCGGCGGGCCCGCGGCGGGACCGGTGCCTCCCGCGAGGAACTGCGGGGCTATCTGGATGACCTGTACCATGGCTACACGGAGCTGTTCGGCAGCGCCGGCTGTGCCGTGAGCCGCATGAAAGCCCACTGGTTCTACCTCATCCACCGCTTTGCCGGGTCGGAAAAGCTGGAAAAGCAGCTGCGCAAGGCCCGGGAGCCCTGGGAGTACGAGGTGCTGGTGAACCAGATCTTCACCCTGCCCATGCTCTGAGCTTTTGCGCGGGACGGGCAGGCGGGGGAGTTTCTCCGTCGAACGTCCTGGAGGTGGGGCCCCGGCGCGCAGCGTTGGGGCGGGACTGGAGTCCCGGGCTGTTCGCGGAGAAAGCTCCCCCGCTCACCCACATCCACCAATAAACAAAAAACTCCGCCGCCCTTGTACGGGCAGCGGAGCTGAAAAAGCCGGAAACGTCAAACGTTGAGATAATTGCGCAGCATGGCCTGCAGCAGATCATCGCGATCCACCTTGCGGATCAACGCGCGGGCGTTCTTATAGGTCGTGATGTAGGTAGGGTCTTCCGACAGGATATAGCCCACCAGCTGGTTGACCGGATTGTAGCCTTTTTCCTTTAATGCATCGTACACCTGCTGTACGATCTCGTGGATCTCATAGTCCTTGCGATCGTGGATCGAAAAAATAGTAGTTGCTTCGCCCACGGAATACACCCCCTTCGGATGAACTATAATTCATTGTACACGAAATGCGCCGAAACTTCAAGACGAACCCGGTGGATTTGCACATATTGCCCAGAATTTCCAGTTACTTTCATGCAACATGAAAAAAGCCGCCGCCCAAACTGCGCGGCAGAAAGGAGCCCTGCATGATCTTTGGCATCGGCTGCGACGTCTGCGCCCTCGATCATCTGGAAAAAAGCCTCTCCGGCCCCCATGCCGCCGCCTTTGTGCGGCGGGTGTACGGCCCGGCGGAATGCACAGCGCTGGCGCTGGACACACCCCTGCCCGCCGGGCACAGCGGTGCCCACCGGCTGGCCAGCGCGGCAGCGGATTTTGCCGCCAAGGAGGCGTTCCTGAAAGCGGCAGGCACCGGTCTGCGGGAGCCCTTTGCCCTGCGGGAGATCGAGGCCGTGCGGCTGGAAAGCGGTGCCCCGGCCTACCGGTTCTCCGGGGCCACGGCCCGCTGGGTGGCCGACCACGGCCTGACCGCCCACCTCTCGCTGAGCCACGACGGCGGCATGGCGCTGGCTTTCTGCATTCTGGAGATGGCTCCGGAAACCTGACCGCACTTTGTGCATACAATGGAATACGCCCCGCTGCATAACCCGCCCCGGCCCTGCTCATACTGAAAGTGCACGGGCGGAGGCCATCCCCCGCAGCACACAGGGAGGGAGATTCCATGGAAGTACACAGAGGAGAAGTATTCTACGCCGACCTGTCGCCGGTGGTCGGCTCCGAGCAAGGCGGCGTGCGCCCGGTGCTGATCGTGCAGAATGAGATCGGCAACCGGCACAGCCCCACCGTGATCGCGGCGGCCATTACATCCCGGCTGGACAAAGCCCGTCTGCCCACTCACATCAACATCCGGGCAGCGGACACCGGCCTTGCCAAGGACAGCGTCGTGCTGCTGGAACAGATCCGCACGCTGGACAAACACCGCCTGCGGGAACGAGCCGGGCAGATCACCCCCGCCGACCAGAAGCGGGTGGATCAGGCCCTGGACGTCAGCCTGGGGCTTACCTCCTACTGACTCAAACGCCCCTGCCGCTGGCTGCGGCAGGGGCTTTTTGTACCCGGCAGGTAAAAAACAAAAAGCAGGCAGCACCGTGGAAAGGAGGAGGAAAGCGGTGCTGCCTGCTGTATGGAAACCCCTGAACAGTTGCGGCCCGTCAGGAGGGTGTTGGTAGTCTGTTCGCCGTCTCTGGCAGTTGCCATGGCATGGAACGGGGAACAGTTTTTTGTTAGGACCTGCTGTGCGCTGCGTCTGCAGCCGCACCCGCAGGAGAATGCCGACTCTGGCATGTTCCGTGGAGGGAAGCGGAGGCTTTGGGGGGACGTCTCTGTGTTCCCTCCCGGACTGTGACTACAGTATACCGGACAATCGTGGCAAATCTTTGTGGACTTTTTGAACAATTTGCAAATTGCACTCTGTCCGTCAAAAAAAGAGGCCCGCCGCCGGGCAGAACGTCCGACAGAGGGCTTCTCCGTTCTTATTTTGCAGAGAATCAGTTGCCGCAGCTCTCGCAGTGGTCGCAGTCCTCTTCCAGCTTGCCCACGATGGGTTCCGGATCAATGCCCTGACGGCGGTAGTAGTCAGACAGGGCAGCCTTGACAGCCTGCTCTGCCAGGACCGAGCAGTGCACCTTGATGGGAGGCAGACCTTCCAGAGCCTCGACCACGGCCTTGTTGGTCAGCTTCAGGGCCTCGTCGATGGTCTTGCCCTTGATCAGGTCGGTGGCCATACTGCTGGTCGCGATGGCGGCGCCGCAGCCAAAGGTGAGGAACTTGACGTCCACGATCACGTTGTTCTCGATCTTCAGGTACATGCGCATGATATCGCCGCACTTGGGGTTGCCGACTTCACCCACACCGTTTGCGTCGGGGATCTCACCCACATTGTGCGGATTTGCGAAATGCTCCATGACCTTTGCACTGTACATGCTTGCCATAATTACTGTTCTCCCTTCAGGCTGAAATGACGGGCCGTGTTCTGGCCCTGCAGCCACATACAACTCATAGCGCGGCGGCGGGGGATGACCTCCTCCAGCACGTCACACAGATATTTTGCTTCTTCCATGGTGTTCTGCGGGCCAAAGGTGAACCGCATGGAACCATGACCGATCTCCTCGGGCACGCCAATGCTCAGCAGAACATGGCTGGGATCCAGGCTGTCGGAGTTGCAGGCCGAGCCGGTGGAGGCGCAGATGCCGTGCATATCCAGATCCAGCAGGATGGTCTCACCCTCCAGGCCCGGGAAGCTGATGTTGACATTGTTGGGCAGGCGATGCTCCGTGCCGCCATTCAGGCGTGCTTCGGGGATGTTCTTCAGCACGCGGTCGATGACGTAGTCCCGCAGCTCGGTCTCGTGGGCCATGCGCTCGTCCAGATGGGTGGTGGCGATCTCCAGGGCCTTGCCCATGGCGGCGATGCCGGCCACATTCTCGGTGCCTGCGCGGTGGCGGGCCTCCTGGCTGCCGCCGTCGATCAGGTTCTGGGGCCACACGCCCTTACGGCAGTACAGGGCACCCATGCCCTTGGGGCCGTTGAACTTGTGGGCACTCATGGACAGCATATCCACGCCCAGATCCTTCACATCCACCGGGATGGCACCCACAGCCTGCACGGCGTCGGTGTGCATCCACACGCCATGCTTGTGGGCAATGGCGGCGATCTCCTTGATGGGCTGGATGGTGCCGATCTCGTTGTTGGCCATCATGATGCTGATGAGGGCCGTGTCGGGGCGGATGGCAGCCTCCACGTCCTCGGGGCGGATGTAGCCCTCGGTGGTGGGCTTGATATAGGTGACCTCAAAGCCCATGCGCTCCAGCGCAGCCATGCTGTGCATGATGGCGTGGTGCTCAAAGGCACTGGTGATCAGGTGCTTCTTGTTCTGGCGGGCCTTGGTAAAGGCGGTGCCCTTCACAGCCCAGTTGTCGGCCTCCGAGCCGCAGCTGGTGAAGAAGATCTCGGCCGGAGCCGCGTTGATGGCCTTTGCCACCTGGGCACGGCCGGTGTCCACGAGCTCCTTGGCCTCATAACCCACACTGTAATGGCTGCTGGGGTTGCCGCAGGCACCGCTCAGGGCCTTGACCATCATTTCCAGCGCTTCCGGAGCGCAGGCCGTGGTAGCGGCATTGTCCAGATAAACCACTTTTTCCATGTTTTCCATAGGAATGATCCTTTCTTATGAATGCGCAGACCGGCGGCTGCACACAGCCGCACGCACGCGCGGAATCCTTTCAACGGATAAGTTATACCATATCATTCCCTAGTGTGTCAATAGGAATACTGGAAATTCATACTTCCGTTACGATTTGCGGCCCTTGCCGGTCAGTCTGCCCAGCAGCACCTTCCATTTGGGGTAGCCCCAGCGTTTGTCCTCGGCAAAATCGTCGGCCAGCTTCCACGGAAAGACCCCGCCGTCAAAATAGAGGTTCCCGGCTTCGTCCACCCGGTCCAGCTTTTTGGGCAGGTAGTCCTCGTCGTAGTAGCTCTTGCGCCGGTCCGGCAGCACCCAGTGCAGGGTGCCGTCCGGGTCCATATGGTCGGCCCACACTCCGAACACAAAGGTCGCTGCCTCGCCGTAGCAGTGCTGCTCAAAGCGGATGGCCCCGTCGTAGTAGAACTTGATGACCTCCAGCGTACCGGATTCCTTTTTGCCATCCCGCCCCAGGGTAGGGCGGTAGTCCTGCTGGTAGCGGCAGCCGCAGTGGCTGCCGGCGAAATCTTTCGGGTCAAACGACATGGTGTTTTCCTTTCCTTTATTAGAAATGCCCCTCAAAGTCGCCCTCGATCTCATAGGGCCAGCTCAGGATGCCGCCCAGGTCCCGCAGATTGGTATAGCCCAGGCTCTCCAGCTTCTGCACCGCGTCGGCGCTGCGGCGGCCGGTGCGGCAGTATACCAGCCACACGGCGTTCTTGTCCGGCAGCACTTCCGCTGCGCGGGTCAGCACCTGACCCAGCGGCAGCAGCTTTGCGCCCGGGATGTGTCCCACGGCATACTCGTCCGGCTCCCGCACATCCACGGCCACGGCCTCGTGGGCATCCAGCAGACGGATGGCGTCGGCAGGGTTGATCTTCTCAGTCATACGCTCACTCCTTCTATCTCGTCTCATCCATCCTATGATAGCAGACCTTTTTTGTTTGCACAAGAGGTTTATCTTTGCAAAATCCGAGCAACGTGCTATACTATAAGCAGCAATAAGGAGAGAAGCAGCATGAAATTTTCCACCAAGAGCCGCTACGCCCTGCGCCTGATGGCCGAGCTTGCCCGCTACGCACCGGGCACCACCGTCTCACTCAAGGGGATCAGTGAGCGGCAGAACCTCAGCCTGAAATATCTGGAACAGATCGTCACCCCGCTGGCACGGGTGGGGCTGGTCAAGAGCGAGCGGGGCAGTCAGGGCGGCTACCGCCTGACCAAGGCTCCCGCCGACTACACTGCCGGTGAGATCCTGCGGGCCATTGAGGGCAGCGTGGCCCCCATCCCCTGCCTGGGCAGCCAGACCAACGAGTGCCCCATGTCGGAGCAGTGCTTCACCCTGCCTTTCTGGGCCGGGCTGGACGAGGTGATCAACCAGTACATCGACAGCGTGACGCTGGAGCAGCTGGCCAGCCAGCTGCCCGCCGTGGCCGCCGGAAAAAGCGAAGGCTGCTGCAGCTGCGGCACGAAAAATGAAAAATAATGCTTGACATTCGCGTCTGCATCGGCTATAATAAGCAGGCATTCAGCGAATGTACATAGGGGTATAGCTCAGTTGGTAGAGCAGCGGTCTCCAAAACCGCGTGCCGTGAGTTCGAGACTTACTACCCCTGCCACAAACGCACAGGTTCTTCGGAGCCTGTGCGTTTTGTTTTTGTGATTTGGAATTGACTCCGCTTCGCTCTGCCAATATCAGAGGTATTCTTATTTTATATTTGCACTTCCGGCAGGGCTGCGGCCCTGCCGGAAGTGCCTTTTCACGGAAGGGGTCGTTCCGGGGAGCAATACTTTTTATTTACAGTACCTGTTACGAGCAAGGTCGTTCCGGGAAGCAGCATTTCGGCACCTGCCACGGCTGGGGCTGCCGAACTCCTTTCGTCAACTGCAGCGCAAAGGCTCCCTCTCCGAGGGAGCTACCACGGCGCAAGCCGTGACTGAGGGAGTTTCCTCACATTTTTCCAGATTTCTGAAATTTATGCTTGACAAGTGCGGGGTTTTTCGATATAATAAAGCACGTTCCGGCGGTAAGCGCCGCGCGAAACTTGAGCGATCATGGCCCGGTAGCTCAGTTGGTTAGAGCACCAGCCTGTCACGCTGGGGGTCGTCGGTTCGAGCCCGATCCGGGTCGCCATTTGCTGCTATAGCTCAGTTGGTAGAGCGCATCCTTGGTAAGGATGAGGTCTCCAGTTCGAATCTGGATAGCAGCTCCAAAGGCAAGCACCTCGAAGTCTTAGGACTTCGGGGTGTTTTTTGTTTTCTCCACAGGTGCAGCGTTCTGTTGCATCCTTCTGGTTGTTCACTCTGTCCAATTTTTGCGGAAACTTTCTTCCGGTCCGTCAATTGATGTTCTCTTCTCTTTGTTATACAATTAACGTAGTAGAATCAACAGGGGGTGTGTGTCCCCTGTTTCTGAGAGAGTATGAGAACTTTGGAGGTAACAACTATGGCTCGTTTTACTCTTCCCCGTGATCTGTACCACGGCAAGGGCGCTCTGGAAGCGCTGAAATCCTTCACCGGCAAGAAAGCCATGATCTGTGTGGGCGGCGGCTCCATGAAGCGGTTCGGCTTTCTGGACCGTGCCGTGGCTTACCTGAAGGAAGCCGGCATGGAAGTGGAACTGTTTGAGGGCATCGAGCCCGATCCCTCTGTGGAGACGGTCATGCGCGGCGCCGAAGCCATGCTGAAGTTTGAGCCCGACTGGATCATCGCCATGGGCGGCGGCTCCCCCATCGACGCCGCCAAGGCCATGTGGATCAAGTACGAGTACCCGGAGATCACCTTTGAGGAGATGTGCAAGGTGTTCGGCATCCCGCCGCTGCGCCGCAAGGCACACTTCTGCGCCATCTCCTCCACCTCCGGCACTGCCACCGAGGTGACCGCCTTCTCCATCATCACCGACTACCAGAAGGGCATCAAGTACCCCATCGCCGACTTCGAGATCACCCCGGACGTGGCCATCGTGGACCCCGACCTGGCCGAGACCATGCCCAAGAAGCTGGTTGCCCACACCGGTATGGACGCCATGACCCACGCCATTGAGGCCTATGTGTCCACCGCCCACTGCGACTACACCGATCCTCTGGCTGTCTTTGCCATCCGCATGATCCAAGGCGACCTGGTAGACAGCTACAACGGCGATATGTCCAAGCGTGACTCCATGCACAACGCCCAGTGCTTGGCCGGTATGGCCTTCTCCAACGCACTGCTGGGCATCGTGCACTCCATGGCCCACAAGACCGGCGCCGCCTTTGCGGACTACGGTGCCCACATCATCCACGGCGCAGCCAACGCCATGTACCTGCCCAAGGTCATCGCCTTCAACGCTAAGGACCCCGAGGCCAAGAAGCGCTACGGCGTCATCGCCGACGAGATGAAGCTGGGCGGCACCACCGATGACGAGAAGGTCAAGCTGCTCATCGAGCATCTGCGCGGCATGAACGACGCGCTGAACATCCCCCACTGCATCCAGCACTACGGCCCGGACTCTTACCCCGCCGAGCAGGGCTTTGTGCCGGAGAACGTGTTCCTGGAGCGTCTGCCGGAGATCGCCAAGAACGCCATTGCCGATGCCTGCACCGGCTCCAACCCCCGTCAGCCCAGCCAGGAAGAGATGGAAAAGCTGCTCAAGTGCTGCTACTACGACACCGAAGTGGATTTCTGATCCCGCTGACCGCCTGACGGCAAAAACCGCATAACACCTCCCGGCCGGCTGCCGCGCTCCCCCCCTCTTTCCGGAAGCGGCAGTCGGCTTTTTGCTGCCCATTTGCAGCAGAAAAGCGCCCCGGCGGGAAATTCCCGCCGGGGCGCTTCTGATTCTGTGCTTACTGATAGATCGTAAAGGTGCGGCTGATCTCGCTGCAGGAGTAGTTGCCGCTGACCTTGGCCACCTGCGTATAGGTGCCGGGTTTCGTGGGCAGGCCGTCACAGGTCTTATCCCACAGGAAGCCTTTCTTTTTATAGGTGTAGCTGATGTTCACGCCCTCGCCGCTGCGTGCCTGCCCGTCGGCTTCCAGCACCGCGTTGCGGTCGGCGTTCCGCAGCTCTTCGGCCGTCAGGGAGCCGGGCAGATCCCCGGCCCAATACAGCCGCACATTGCTGGTCTGGGGCTTGATCTTGAACATGGCCACACCGGCCGAGTTGATGTCGCCGCTTTCCAGCGCCACCGCACCGGCCACATAGCCGCCGGCATCCACCGGCTGTTCATCCAGGTAAATGCGGGTGAAAGCACTCTCCGGCAGATACTTGCGGATGAGGTCCAGTGCCAGCTTCAGGCCGTTGGAAACATTCTGGATGGTCTTGACGTAGGCTGAGGGCAGATAGAAGTTGATGATGTTCAGCACCGACACGGCTTCGTCGCCCACCCGCAGCAGCACACTGACGTCATTGCCGTCAATGAGCTGTTTGAGGTAGCTGTACACGTTGAACTCTTCGGTCTGGTCCGGGGTGGCGGACATCTTTTTGGGCAGGGGGATCAGCTTAAGCAGGATGCGGATCTTTTCCGACAGCACCAGCGTCACATAGCCGGTAGCCTGCCCGCTGGTGCCCATGACCACGCCGATGTACTGGGCATCGGCCGGGGTAGTCTGGATCTCCAGCTTGTGGTCCGCACCGTAGGTCAGCTCACCGGACGCCTTGATGCGCACCGAGATGATATCATTTTCTTCTGCATCCACGGTCTGTGCCTGCGCTGCCGGTTCCGGCTGTGCTGCGGCGGCACTGGCCGGAACGGCCAGCGTGCCGAACAGGAACACGGCTGCCAGCAAAAGGGCAATGCCTCGTTTCAGTTTCATAGGGTCTTGAACCTCCTTTTCTGCAGCCGTGCACCCGGCACGCTGCCTGTGGGGAAAAGGCCGCCGCTGCGGCCTGTTTTGTACCCTGATTTTACCGCAAAACCCGCAGTGGGTCAATAACGGGATTCAACCGCCGCGTGCACAAAAAAAAAAACGTGCAGGCTCTGCCGCACGTTCAAAGTCCTTTTGATTCACGGCTCCAGGCCGTCGGTAAAGTAATCCGGATGCAGGCGCTGGACCTCCTCCACCGTCTGCTTGTAGCGGCTCAGATGGCTTTCCAGCGCACGGCTCAGCTCCTGGGTATCGTTCTGCACCATGGCATCCAGGATGCGGGTATGGGCCGCGCATACGGCCTTGTTCTCGTTGGTCTGCAGGCTGAACTTGCGGATGCGCTCCACATGCTGCAGGCTGGCCAGCATGTGGTCAAAATGATGCTCCATGCCGCACAGCTCAAAGGCGCGGCGGTGGAATGCATTGTCCAGCTCCAGCAGCCGCATCTCGCGGTCAGGCTCCTCCGGGGAGGCCTCCAGCACCCGGTAGGCCTCGATGAGCTGGCGGTAGCCCGCCTCCTGCTCCGGGGTCAGGCGGCCGCACATCCGGGTCAGGATCTCCTTTTCCAGCGTATAGCGTGAAAACTGTTCCAGCTCCATCAGATGCAGGTCGATGGGTGCCACATGGGTGCCGCTCTGGGGCTTGATGGCCACCATATGCGCATTGTTCAGCAGGATCAGCGCTTCCCGCATGGGGGTGCGGCTGATGCCCAGCTCCTCGGCCAGCTCCCGGTCGTTCAGCGGGTCGCCGGGCTTGAGCTCCATGGTGATGATGCGGCTGCGCACCGTGTGATACGCCAGATCCCGCGCGTTGCGTGCGGACATTGCGCTTTCCCCCTTCCGGAACGCTGCGAGTGATATATCAGTGTTCCTCTTTTCCCATATTACCCAACCGCCGGGCCGCTGTCAAGGGAAACCGGACGTTTTGGCCGGTTCTTTCCTCAACTGTTTTTCCCATGCGAACGGTACAGCACCGGCACCCAGACAAAGGCCACGGCAAGGCCGCACACCACATCCACGATGGAGTGCTGCTTGGTGAACACTGTGGACGCACAGATGAGCGCGGCCCACACCCAGGCCAGCACCTTCAGGCCCGGGCGCTTCTCGGTGAGGGTGCTGCTGCTGAAGGCCAGCGCCATGCAGGCGGTGCTCTGGCAGTGGATGGACGGGCAGACGTTGACCGAGGCGTCCGCGCTCCACAGCAGCTGCAGGATGCGCATGGCAATGTTGCTGCGCCCGACTGCTTCTGCTGTGGGGCGGATGTCCAGGCCGTTGGGCAGCACCATGTAGACGATCAGACAGAAGGTCATGCCCGCAAACATGCTCAGGCAGAGCTTGTCGTAGCTGGCGGTGTCGTACCACCACAGCAGCGCCGTGACCCCCGCCAGCAGCAAAAACCAGCTGCAATAGGGGAACACGAACCACTCGTTGAAGGGGATGCTGTCATCCAGCGGGCTGTGGATGATGTATTTCGGGTCTTTGATCGTAAAGTCCAGCCAGAAGAACCAGACAAGGTAGACCACCCAGTACAGCTGGAACCACAGGTGCGGTTTGCAGCGGCTGCGCAATTGGGACAGATTCATAGCAAGTCTCCTATATTTTATAATGAAATGACGCATTATTATAGCACATTCCGTCCACTTGCGCAAACCCTGCCGGTGTTATAAAATAAAGACAGTACCCGGTTCTGCCGCACCCCGGCCCAAAACGCCGGGGTGCCCTGTTGATAAAAGGAGTTTTTATGTCGCAAACGTTTCCCCCTGTACGCCTTGCCGCCCTGGACCTGGACGGCACCCTGCTGAACCACGAAGGGCAGGTCACGCCCCGTACCCGGGCCGCCCTGCAGGCCGCCTCCGACCGGGGCGTGGTCATCGTGCCCACCACCGGCCGCCCGCTGGGCAACCTGCCTCCGGTGGTGGCCCAGCTGCCCGGCGTGCGGTATGCCATCACCTCCAACGGTGCTGCCGTATGGGACCTGGGCAGCGACCCGCTGGGTGCTGTCTACAGCCGGTACGCCAATGCGGCCGAACGCCAGACCAGTGAGCCCACCTGTCTGCTGCGCCGCCTGATGCCGGTGGAGACTGCCCGGGCCGCCTTTGACCTGTTCATGGAATACCCCGGCGGCATGGGCGTGTTCTGGAACGGCTATTCGGTCAAGGACCAGGCCAGTGTGGACTTTGCCGCCGCCCGCTGGGCGCGCCTGCACTCCACCGAGGCCCGCCAGCCCAACGACGGACGCTTCCTTGTGGTGCGTGACCTGGGCGAGTGGATGAGCCGCCACGCCCACGAGGTGGAAAAGCAGTGTCTGTTCTTTGCCGAGCAGGACCAGGTGCCGCAGGCGCTGGCCCGCTTCCGTGCCATGCCGGGCGTGGAAGTGGTGCAGGGCTCCCCGGAGAACATCGAGGTAACTGCCGCCGGTGTGGACAAGGGCGAGGCTCTGCTGGCTCTGGCCGACCGGCTGGGCATCCCCCGCGCACAGACGCTGGCCGTGGGCGACAGCGAAAACGACCGTGCCATGCTGGAAAAGGCCGGTGTGGCCGCTGTAATGGCCAACGGCATGCCCCAGATCAAGGCCCTTGCGGACCTTGTGACCACGGCCGACTGCGACCACGACGGCGTGGCCGAGGTGTTTGAGACCCTGGGCCTGTGAGCCTGTTTTGAGGCCGTTCGTCATTTTTGTGCAATGTATACAAGGTCTTATGCAAAACATTGTGCTTGTTGAGCATTACCAAACTCCCCCGGTTCGTTTATACTAGTATTACAAGCGCACAGTGGGTGTGCCATGCCCAAAGGGCTGCCCCACGCGCACAGGAGAGTTTATTGTAAAAGGAGAAATGCGTTATGAATCCCATCGTAGAAAAGGTCTATCAGATCGGCATTATCCCTGTTATCGCTTTCAACAGTGTTGATGAGGCCCTGCCCCTGTGCAAGGCTCTGGCTGAGGGCGGCCTGCCCGCAGCTGAGGTCACCTTCCGCACTGCATGTGCTGAGGAGTGCATCCGCAAGATCCACGAAGAGATGCCCGAAATGCTGCTGGGTGCCGGCACCGTGCTGACCACCGAGCAGGCTGACCGCGCTATGGCTGCCGGTGCATCCTTCATCGTTGCTCCCGGCTTTGACCCCGAGGTCTGCAAGCACGTCATCGACAAGGGCGGCATCATGATGCCCGGCACCTGCTCCGCAGGCGAGATGCAGCAGGCTATGAACTTGGGCTGCGAGGCCCTGAAGTTCTTCCCCGCTGAGGCAAACGGCGGCGTGGGCATGCTGAAGAACATCGGCGCTGCTCTGAAGAGCGCTCGCTGGATGTGCACCGGCGGCGTCAACGCCAAGAACGTCAACGACTACCTGGGCTACGACCAGATCTTCGCTGTCGGCGGCACCTGGATGTGCAAGAGCGATGTGATCAAGGCCGGCGACTGGGCAAAGATCACTGCTCAGAGCAAGGAAGCTGTTGACACCATGCTGGGCCTGAAGCTCATGCACGTCGGCATCAACACCGGCAACGAGGAAGAGGCCATGAAGGTGGCCAACCTGATCGGCAGCCTGCTGAACATGAAGGTCGCTCCCGGCAACTCCAGCATCTTTGTTGGCAGCAAGGAGTTCGAGATCATGAAGAAGCCCGGCCGCGGCACCCATGGCCACATCGCCATCGGCTGCAACAACGTGGACCGTGCCATCTACCACCTGTCTCAGCGCGGCGTGAAGTTCGATCTGGACAGCAAGGTCGTGAAGAACGGCAAGACCATCGCCTGCTACTTTGCAGACGAGATCGCCGGCTTTGCCTTCCACCTGGTCCAGGCCTAAGCCCATCCCTGTTCTGTAAAAGCCCTGCTGCCCCGGGGAAGCGGTGCAGCAGGATGATTTTAAAACCACCTGTAAATTAAAGGAGAATACCAATGAGAGTTGTTACTTTTGGCGAGCTGATGGTCCGTCTGCAGCCCTTCAACTATGAGCGTTTCGTTCAGGCTAACAGCCTGGAGTTCACCTTCGGCGGCGGCGAGGCCAACGTTGCTGTTTCTCTGGCTAACTACGGCCTGGACGCAGCTTTCGTCACCAAGCTGCCCGCTCACGCCATCGGTCAGGCCGCTGTCAACAGCCTGCGCCGCTACGGCGTTGACACCAGCATGATCACCCGCGGCGGCGATCGCGTTGGTATCTACTACAACGAGAAGGGCGCTTCTCAGCGTGGTTCCGTCTGCATCTACGACCGCGCCAACAGCGCCATCCAGCTGGCTCAGCCCTCCGACTTCGATTGGGACAAGATCTTCGAGGGCGTGGACTGGTTCCACTTCACCGGCATCACCCCTGCTCTGGGCGAGAACGTTGTTGAGATCTGCCGCCAGGCTTGCAAGGCTGCTAAGGCTCACGGCGTGAAGATCAGCTGCGACCTGAACTACCGCGGCAAGCTGTGGACCCGTGAGCAGGCTCGTGCCGCTATGACCGACCTGTGCCAGTACGTGGACGTCTGCATCTCCAACGAGGAGGATGCTAAGGACGTGTTCGGCATCGAGGCTGAGGCTACCGACATCTACGGCGGCAAGCTGAACGCTGAGGGCTACAAGAGCGTTGCTAAGCAGCTGGCTGACAAGTTCCACTTCGAGAAGGTGGCTATCACCCTGCGTGAGAGCCAC
This sequence comes from uncultured Faecalibacterium sp., assembly GCA_900539945.1. GTDB lineage: Bacteria > Bacillota > Clostridia > Oscillospirales > Ruminococcaceae > Faecalibacterium. Next base: position 12,156 of record UQDV01000019.1, on the reverse strand, counting down.
AGTGCATTCGACAACGGCTGGAGCGCAATGCTGTACGACGTTGCTTCCAATGAGTACTGCTTCTCCAAGAAGTACGACCTGCACATCATCGACCGTGTGGGCGGCGGTGACTCCTTCGGCGGCGGCCTGATCTACAGCCTGCTGACCGGCAAGAGCACCCAGGAGGCTGTTGAGTTCGCTGTGGCTGCTTCTGCTCTGAAGCACTCCATCGAGGGCGACTACAACATGATGACCGTGTCCGAGGTCGAGAAGCTGGCTGGCGGCGACGGTTCCGGCCGCATCCAGCGCTAAGCAGAAGGGAGATCCCGCATGGATATCCGCTACTCCTGCAACCAGAAGGATTTCAAGCGCTACACCACCGAGGAGATGCGCGATGAGATGCTCATCACCGGCCTGTACAAGGCAGATGAGGTCGTGGCCGTGTACAGCCATGTGGACCGTATGGTCACCCTGGGCTGCATGCCGGTGCACGAGACCGTGTCCATCGACAAGGGCATCGACGTGTGGGCCAACTTTGGCACCCACTACTTCCTGGAGCGCCGCGAGATCGGCATGTTCAACATCGGTAAGGACTCCACCGGCATCGTGGTGGCCGACGGCGTGAAGTACGAGCTGGGCTATAAGGACTGCCTGTACATCACCCAGGGCACCAAGGAAGTGACCTTTGCTTCCGCCGACCCGGAGCACCCCGCCAAGTTCTACATGGTGTCGGCTCCGGCACACTGCGCCTACGAGACCCGTCTGATCAAGATGGCCGATGCCAACCATCGGCCTCTGGGCAGCGTGGAGACCTGCAACAAGCGCACGATCAACCAGTTCATCCATCCGGATGTGCTGAAGACCTGCCAGCTGAGCATGGGCATGACCGCACTGGACCCGGGTTCCAACTGGAACACCATGCCCAGCCACACCCATGAACGGCGCATGGAGATCTACACCTACTTTGAAGTGCCGGAGGGACAGGTCGTGTTCCACATGTGCGGCGAGCCTACCCAGACCCGCCACATCGTGATGCACAACGAGGACGCTGTCATCAGCCCCTCCTGGAGCATCCACAGCGGTGTGGGCACCTCGAACTATACCTTCATCTGGGCCATGGGCGGTGAGAACATGGAGTTTGACGACATGGACAACATCGCTACCACAGACCTGCGCTGATAAAACCAAGGCCCCGTATCCGGCATCCCCGGTGCGGGGCTTTTTCAAAAAAGGAGAACTACAATGGATCTTTCTGCATTTGACCTGAAGGGCAAAGTTGCCCTGATCACCGGCGGTGCCCACGGCATCGGCTTCTCCATTGCCGAGGGCATGGCAAAGTGCGGTGCCACCGTCTGCTTCAACTGCTCCAACGAGGGCAGCCTGGAAAAGGGCCTGGCCGCTTACAAGGCTGCCGGCATCGACGCCCACGGCTATGTGGCCGACGTGACCGATGAGGCCGCTGTGAATGCCATGATCGCCCAGATCAAGGCCGACGTCGGCCCCGTGGACATCCTGGTGAACAACGCCGGCCTGATGAAGCGCATCCCCATGATCGAGATGAGCCACACTGATTTCATGCGGGTCATCGACGTGCATGTGGGCGGTGCCTTCAACTGCTCCAAGGCCGTTCTGCCCGACATGATCGCCAAGCGCGAGGGCAAGATCATCAACATCTGCTCCATGATGAGCGAGCTGGGCCGCGAGACCGTGTCTGCCTATGCTTCCGCCAAGGGCGCTCTGAAGATGCTCACCCGCAACATCGCTTCCGAGTACGGCGAGTACAACATCCAGTGCAACGGCATGGGCCCCGGCTACATTGCCACCGCCCAGACCGCTCCCCTGCGCGAGACCCAGCCGGACGGCAGCCGCCACCCCTTCGACACCTTTATCTGCGCCAAGACCCCGGCCGGCCGCTGGGGTGACCCGGAGGATATGGTGGGCCCCTGCGTGTTCCTGGCCAGCCATGCTTCTGACTTCGTCAACGGCCAGATCCTGTACGCCGACGGCGGCATCCTGGCTTACATCGGCCGTCAGCCCAAGTAAACCCCGTCCTTTAAAACAAACAGAAAGCCGCCCGGAAACGTTCTCAGACGCTTCCGGGCGGCTTTTCTCGTGGTCGGAGTGGCGAGACTCGAACTCGCGGCCTCCTGCTCCCAAATATGCCCAAAATCGGATTGAATGGTTGCAAATCGTCTTAATTTATATTGAATCATCGTTATATTATTTCTAAACGGTTTTCTTTGGTTTTGTTTCATTTCGGATAAATAACGCACAAATAACGCACAAAACAGCGATACGATAAAGCGGACAGGGGTTATATAGCGGCCTTTGCCCGCTCTTTTTATGCCCGGCTCTTTTCGCGGATGTTGTCAAAAACAATTTCCATTGCGTCCGACGCTGCCGCGTCTGCTGTACGGATGAACCCCGCGTAAATATCCGTGGTGGTGGAGGTCTGAGCGTGGCCCAGACGGCCCGAAACCGTTGTGATGGGAACATGGGCGGCTATCATCAGGCTTGCGTAAGTGTGCCGCAGGCTGTGGAAGTGCACCGCCGGGAGATCATGCGACCGCAGGAAGTGCGGGAACCATGTTGTCAATCTTTCCAGATCAAAGGGTGTTCCGTCCCAGCTGGTAAACAACAGGTCATTTTGCACCGTCTTTCCGTTCTCCACCTGCACATTACGCGCCCACGCTGACCCAACGCGCAGCCGTTCCGCCTTTTGATAGAGCTGGTACTCCCTCAGCATATCCATACAGTTTGCGCCCACCTTGAAGGTGCGGTTTGATGCTTTGGTTTTTGGTGCGGTGAAGATAAGCCCCTCATGCGGGATGTATTCCACTGTGCGGTTTACGGAGATGGTGGAGGCATTGAAATCAATATCTGACCAACGCAGACCGCAAATCTCGCCCCGGCGCATCCCTGTGAACAAACCAAGCTGCACCATAGCGCTGTACTGTGGCGGAACATCATGCAGCGCAGCCAGCAGCCGCGCGGCGTCGGCCTCTTCCAGATAGGACACTTCAACAGCTTCTCCCTTTGGCGGTTCCGCCCGCTTTACCGGGTTATCCTCCACAATACCCCATTGCACAGCCTTTGTGAAGACGCTGGACAACATCCGGTGATAGTGCTGCACTGTGTTCCCGTTGAGCTTGCCGCCCTCTTTGGCCTGTTCGGTGAATGCTTTGGAAAAGATCACCCCAGCGGCACGGGCTACCTTCTCAGCTGAGGCCCGGCTTACCGGCGCTCCGTTGCAAACACAGGTCATTGTGCGCCCGCCTACGCCCGCAGCCTTTGCGGTATCCTGCCGCTTACCGCGTGGCAGCTCTTTGAGGAGAGCAGGCGTTGCCAGATATACAGAGTCCCGCCGCGCTCCTGCCTCTTCCAGACTGGAATAAAAGGCCATCAGGTGCGAGGGCCTTATCTGGTTTACCCTCATGTGGCCCAGCGCCGCAGAGATACGCGGCCTAAGATACCGATATTCCACCCCGGTTTTGGGCTTACACTTCTTGTCGATGTACTCCGAAAACCAGCGGTCTATCAGGTCATCCAGCTTCATATCTGCATCGAGAGCAAGACCGTTATGCACTTCCTGTTCAAACTCATCTGCCCGGCGGCGCACTTCCTTTTCCAGCTTGCGCCCGGTCAAGGTGGGCGGAGGGGTAAAGGTGCGGGACGTTGTGACCTGTTTGCCGTTCCGATCATACCCGGTAGACACCCGGAACAGGTAGGAAGTGGAGCCGTTTTTATTCTTTCGCTTCACAATCTGAGCCATTTTTGGAAACCTCTATTATTGTCTGTTCAATCAAGTAATCTGCATAATGGCCGACCTCAACAAAAACGCCCGCGCGGCGGTTTTCTGAGATTTTTTCAGGAGGCAATCCATATTCTTTGGCGGCATTGCTGACCATTCGGTCAAGAATCTTTCGCAACAGAACAGCCGTCATGGTAGGTCCATCCGGGCGGAGAATCTCGCTTTTCTCTGCTTCTTCTTTCTCCGCCTCTGTTCGGAAATCATCCTCACACAATAGCCATTCTTTGCGAACGCCTGCCGCATCTGCCACCAATGCGGCAAGCTGTTCTGTAAGTTTCCGCCCTCCCCTGACCACCGACGAAAGGTGACCGGGTGTCACATGGGCAAAGTCTTCAGCAATTTTGTACTGTGGAATCCCTGTTGAAATTATTGCTTGTTTGAGACGTTTGCCGCGTTTTTTGTTCAGTTCGGAGGAATCAACATTGTTCTGCATGATTAGTCACCACATTCTTGTTATTTTGAAAAGAAAACTTTATGTTGATAAATCAATCAAGCAAAATTTTGAATGTTTACAAAATTAACATTCCGTGACACAATAATAGCATAGCACAAAACAAAAATCAACAACAGGAGATGATAAAAATTGACTGAAGCAGAAAAGTTTGTGCCGATACGAAAACTGGCCGAGAGTGGTTTCTTGACAGAGTCGAGGCTTAGAAAAATGCACAAACAGGGAAAGATTCCCGGCATTTGGTGCGGAAAGAAATTTTTGGTCAATGTTCCGCTTCTGAATGAAGAACTTGACCGAGAAAGCAAAAAGCAGCTAAACGGAGGTGAACGCAATGAATAATGCGGTGCAATATCCGACTATGGCAACAGTGAAGGACGCTGCCGCCAAGTTCGGCATCTCTGAATACTTCTTGCGGAATCTCTGCCGCGCTGGCAAGGTGCGCTTTGTCTGTGTTGGCAACCGCTGGTTGGTCAATTTGGACAGCCTCGCCGCCTACTTCAACGAAGGTGACGACCCGGCGGAGCTGGAAAGCCGTCACGGGTAAAGCAGAATGGGACGTAAGAGCAAAGGAGAGTTGCCCCGCTGGCTCACCGCGTCACCAGATCAAAAAGAAAAACGCTTTGTGCAGGTTGGTAACACGCTGCTATTTGATAGGCGTTTTACTGCTTTATCCGTGGGGGCCAGATATTTCTACATTCTCGCGGCAAATGAATCAGGCGGGCAACGCTCTTTTCAGTTTCCGGTATCAAAAATGGAGGCACTAGGAATCTCCAAACGAACAGGTTGGAACTACTTGAAAGAACTGGAAGCCGCCGGGTTTATTGAGTGTATCAAGAGCGGAAAATGCGCCCGGCAACCAAACGACTACCGGTTTTCTTTTCAATGGTTAGAACCGCCTTAAATTTTCGGGAGGATATGGCAATATATTGTATATGTGTGCAAAATCTGCATAGTGCATCAAAATGAGAAACAACGTAGCATCGTTATCTCACTATGCAAAAATTGCACAGTGTCTCCCGTGAAAACAGCCTTGCACTATGCAAAATCTGCATACATAAAGGCCCTACACTATGCAAAATCTGCACAGCCAAAATAAAAAGCCACCCGGTGACCATCAGACACCGAGCGGCCAGACAGGAGGGAATGCACAATGCGAATCTATGACATTCTGCCCGTAGGGGAAGAAAATGCCATCCCCGGCGACGAGATAGAGCGCCGGTTAGGCATCACGAGGAGAGAGCGCCGGGCAATGGCAGCGCAGGAGCTGGAAAACGGCCTCTTTGTGCTATACACCACCACGCGCCCCGGTGGGTACTTCCGCCCGGCGGAGGGAGAGAAGGGCCGTCAAGAGCTGGCCCGGTTCTATCATCGGGAACAGGCGCGGGGACTTGCCAGCCTCAGAAAGTTGGCGGCAGTCGGTGCAGCGCTGGCTCAGTGCGGCGATCAGACCACGCTTGACCCGCCGGGAGATGGCACACGATGAACCAGCGGCAGCGGGCTTTCTGTGAAGCCTACCTCCTCAGCGGCAACGCCACCGAGGCCGCAATAAAAGCCGGGTACAGCCCCAAAAGCGCCCGCAGCATCGGTCAGCGGTTGTTGACTTATGTTGACATTCGGGAATATCTGGCTGACCGCAACGCGGAGATCATGGCCGAGAACACAGCGACCCTTGAAGAAATCCGCAGCTTTTGGACAACCACCATGAGAGATCAGGAGGCCAAGCAGGCCGACAGGCTCAAGGCGTCCGAACTGCTTTCAAAAGCGCTGCTTCTGGAACGCTCCCGCGAGGAAGACCGTGCCGCCGCTGGAACGGTGAACCCGTTTGACGAGCTGACAGACGAAGAACTTCGCAGGCTGGCCGCGTTGGATGAAGAATTAGAGTAAATCGAGGAACCAAGTGAAAAAAAGCGAGATGAACGCTCTTGTTGTCCGGCGGACAGCTCCGCAAAACAGGTTCATGGGATGCAATCCGGCATCTCTGAAGATACACCTCAACCGCAAAGGAGAATAAAAACATGAACGTATTCACCGAAATCAATACCCGCGAACTGGAAAACACCCTCAAGGGCAAGGCTGTCCGCTACATCGTCAACGATGCAGGGGAAGGGCTGTGCTTATTCTTTGAGGGCTGGACGGACAACACCGGCTCAAACCACGGTGACGCTATCCACATCAGCCCGGTCATTGATGCAGCTGGCAAGCCGCAGCTTGTTGTGCAGTATGTCCCGGAAGAGGAACGGCCCGAAGACAGCGAAACCTGCAACAACGGCGTTGTGGGTGAGTAACCTACTCGCCGCATGACCCACGAAGCCCCCACGGCCTCAGAAACAGAGGCGTGAGGGCTTTTATTTATGTCTGCATCAACTTTCCCGCCGGGCAGTGCATCGCCCGTTCTAGGTGCTTGCCAGACGTTGCGAGAGTATGCACAGGCAAAACAAAAAGGAGGCCGCAGCGTTACGACCTCCATACTGTACCCGCCCGGCGGGTCATTCGTCTTCCCATTCATCGACCCGCCGACCATGCGCCCACGCCTCGCGGGCCTGATTTAAGCTCATGTGGTTGGCACAGTCTTCTTCATCCGGGTTTTCGAGCTGGCAAAGATCATCTTCCCAGTTGCACACCGGGCAAATATCAAAGTCCCCGGCATACTCAAACGTGTACTTGCCGCAGACCGGGCAGATATAGCTTTCTCCAACTTTTACGATTCTCATACAATGCCGCCTCCCTACCGGTGGGGTGCATCTGGCTCACCCCATTACAGCCCTTTGATACTTTCCAGCAGAGCAGCCCGCCGGGCCTCTGTCTCATCGTCCTGTGCATCTCCGGCGGTGTGTTTCTGTTCGGGGTGTTCCTCCAGATAGGCTTTCACAGCCTGCTGCAAGACCGCATTAGACGTTGTTCCCTGTGCAGCACAAGCGGCCTTGAACTGTTCCGCCGTCTCCCGCTTGACCTTACAGGCCAGAACGACCATGTTTTCTTTGTCCCATTTGGCATTAGCTCTTTTTCTTGCCTCAGTAACCATTGCTTTCCCTCCTGTTCTGTAAACAGTATATCATAAAAGCAGAACGGTTTACAGTACAAATATACACAGAAACACACTGTAAACCTTGTTGAATCTGTCAATAGACTTGTACGGTAAACAGTACTACAATAGAATCACAGCAAGGGAGCACGACCGGAAGGCAAGGGGCGAAGGATGTACCGGGAGCGCAAGAGCAGAACGCCAGCTAAGACAGTAACCCACTCCCGCCGCTGTATATGAAAAATGACCCGGTGACAGCTACCAACCGAACACCGAGCCAAACCCAACAACAGGGTCAAGCCCATTATACAGGAGCTGGCCCGCAAAGTAAAGCGAGGACAGTATGAAGAAGTACAATCTTTCCGAGATCATGCACAAGGCATGGAAGCTCTACCGCAAAGGCACAGCCGCTTTTGCCGAATGCCTGCACCGGGCATGGAACAGCGCAAAGGCGCAGCCCATCAACGCCCAGCGCATCAGCGAAGCCCAGACCGCCGCTGGGGTGACCGAGGAAGTCAACACATGGGCAGGGTGGAGAGCCGCCGGGTGCGAAGTCCTGCATGGTGCAAAGGCTCTGTTCCAAGTGGTTCTCATCCATTCCAGCAAGGGCGACGGCCAGACCTACCGCGCGTCATTCTTTGGAGCCTCCCAAGTGAAGCCCCTGAACGCCTGAAACAAACCGCTGACCCGGCGGTGCAGGAGAAGCCCGCCGGGATTTATTTTGAAGGGAGATTTTCACAATGAACCGAGTAGATGTTGAAAGCGCTGTTATTGCAATGGGAGATGTCGCTGTGTGCATCAAGATGGTGGACGACGCGACCGAGGAGGGGAACGCGGTGCAGCAGGGCCGAGCGGTGCAAGTCCTTATGGACATCTTCAAGGCCAGATATGCCGCTCTTGTGTCCTGTGTTCAGGGCGACCAGAGCGCCGCGCAGGGCAGTTTTTGAGGCAATAACGCACAAATAACGCACAAACGGGCAATTTTGCCCTTCATATCGAACAAAAAGACCCACGACAACCGCCATATTTCAAGCGTTGCATCGTGGGTTTTTATCATATCGGAGTGGCGAGACTCGAACTCGCGGCCTCCTGCTCCCAAAGCAGGCGCGCTACCAACTGCGCAACACCCCGACAATATTCAATTGTACCTGTACAGTATACCTTTTTTTAGGGTGTTCGTCAATAGATTCATCCGTCGGCCGGAGTGCAAAAAAATCCCGCCCGGAAATCCGGGCGGGATGCAACGGTTCTACAAATAGAGTGATCAGTCTGCGAACAGCGGAGTGGACAGGTAGCGGTCGCCGGTATCGGGCAGCAGCACCACGATGTTCTTGCCAGCGTTCTCCGGGCGCTTTGCCAGCTGCAGGGCAGCCCAGACGGCAGCACCGGAAGAAATGCCCACCAGCACACCTTCCTTGTGACCGATCAGCCGACCGGTGGCAAAGGCGTCGTCGTTCTCCACGGCAATGATCTCGTCATAAACCTTGGTGTCCAGCACGTCCGGCACAAAACCTGCACCGATGCCCTGGATCTTGTGTGCACCGGCAGTGCCCTTGCTCAGCACCGGGGAGGAGGCAGGCTCCACGGCCACGACCTTCACGTCAGGGTTCTTGCTCTTCAGGTACTTGCCCACGCCGGTCACGGTGCCGCCGGTGCCAACGCCTGCCACAAAGATGTCCACCTTACCGTCGGTATCGTCCCAGATCTCGGGGCCGGTGGTCTCGATGTGTGCCTGGGGGTTGGCCGGGTTCACAAACTGGCCGGGGATGAAGGAATTGGGGATCTCCTTTGCCAGCTCATCGGCCTTGGCAATGGCGCCCTTCATGCCCTTGGCACCCTCGCTGAGCACCAGCTCGGCACCGTAAGCCTTCATCAGCTGGCGGCGCTCCACGCTCATGGTCTCGGGCATGACGATGATGATGCGGTAGCCCTTGGCAGCTGCCACGGCAGCCAGGCCGATGCCGGTATTGCCAGAGGTGGGCTCGATGATCACGGAGCCTTCCTTCAGCAAGCCCTTGGCCTCGGCGTCGTCGATCATCTTCTTGGCAATGCGGTCCTTCACGGAACCGGCCGGGTTGAAGTACTCCAGCTTGGCCAGAATGTGAGCAGACAGCTGCTGCTCCTTTTCAATGTGGGTGAGCTCCAGCAGCGGGGTGTGACCGATCAGCTGGTCAGCGGCAGTATAGATCTTGCTCATAATAAATTCCCTCCTGATACAGATACAACTTCTCGAACGGGCCCCGGCACCCGAGGTGCGGCCCGGAACCACAAACCTTTAAACCAACATTGTTTGTGGGTTTGATGGTATTATAGTCCCCTTTGCCCTGCTTGTCAATGCTTTTTTGCAAAAAAGTGGGATTGAAATATTATTTACCCTGTTGTATAATAGGTTTAACATTCTATGGACATCAAAGGAAGTACACGAATATGATCGTTTCCACCAAAGGGCGCTATGCGCTGCGCGTGATGATCGACCTTGCCGAACATCAGGCGGAAAAATACGTTCCCCTCAAGGAAGTCGCCGCACGGCAGGAGATCTCGGAAAAATATTTGGAGAACATCCTCAAGGTGCTGGTGCAGAACGGCTTTCTGGAGGGTCTGCGCGGCAAGGGCGGCGGTTACCGCCTGACCCGCAGCCCCGACCAGTACACCGTGGAGGAGATCCTCATGCTCACCGAGGGCAGCCTGGCCCCCGTCACCTGCCTGACGCCGGGTGCATCCCCCTGCGACCGCCTGGCCAACTGCCGCACCTATGAGATGTGGAAGGGCCTGAACGACCTCATCTCCAACTATTTCAGCCACATCACCCTTGCCGATCTTGCCCTGCCCGATCAGGCTGGCAACGATTATGTGATCTGAGGACATTGTCATGTTCGAGCAATTTCGATGGAATTTTCGTAGTCCAGAGGAACGGGGAGACATCGGAGAAAACATTATTTATAGCGCCCTGAACAAAGTCCGCGGTCGTAAAGCTCTTTTGCCGAATTGTTACATCCCGGTAGGCCAAAAAGGAACAACTGAGATTGATATGATCTTTCTGCATGAGTCCGGCCTTTATGTAATTGAATCCAAAAATTACAGTGGTTGGATTTTCGGCAATGAAGAGCAAGATCATTGGACACAATGTCTGAGAGGAAAATTTCATACAACGCAAAAGCATTCCTTTTATAACCCTCTCCGACAGAATGAGACGCATATTTGCGCATTGATGGAACTACTGAAGGATGATACCGTTCCGTACTATTCCTATGTGGTATTCGGAAATAATTGTGAGTTAAAGAACGTTCAGCTCACAAGCGGAAAACATCATGTGACTTATGCTCTATATCTCCGAAAGGATATTGAGTATAATGCTCGACGTACAGGCATCCAGCTATCTGATGAAAAGATAGATGCTCTTTATGCAATACTTGTGAATTTTACAGAGGCAAGCGACTGGCAAAGGGAAGCCCACATAAGAGAAGTTCAGGCAAAACAGTATCCAGTCGTTCGAGCGGATGGAACCTGGGCTTGTCCACATTGTGGTGGACAGCTCGTCAGACGGGTAGCTCAACGGGGAAGCTGGGCAGGGCAAACCTTCTGGGGTTGCTCAAATTATCCACGCTGTCATTTTACTTATCAGGAATAATTGATTCGGCGCACCGCACATTGCGGTGCGCCTTTTTTGCACAGTTCCTCGCGAAATGTGTGGGAATTCTTGGCAAGTATCACGGTTGATGGACGTCTGACGATGCGGTATACTACCACTTGTATCCCACATTTTTGGTAACCGTGAAAGGAGCGATCCGTTACGAAATACATTTTTCAGTTTGCGCGCATTCTGGCCTTCTGTTTTCTGGGCGAGGTGCTGCACGCCGTGCTGCCGCTGCCGGTGCCTGCCAGTGTCTACGGGCTGGTACTGCTGCTGGCTGCCCTGAACTTCGGCTTTGTCAAGCTGGATGACGTGAAAGAGGTGGGCATCTACCTCACCGGCATCTTCCCGCTGCTGTTCGTGCCTGCCGCAGCCGGCGTGATGGAGCTGTGGGCCGAGATGGGCAACATGCTGCTGCCCATCCTCATTGCCATCATCCCGGTGACCGTGCTGGTCATGGTCTCCGCAGGCCGCACCACCCAGACCATGACCGGCCGCAAAAAGAAGGAGGCAGACCATGCTGAATGATTTCCTGTCCGGGTCGGCGGCGTGGGGCGTGCTGCTCACGCTGGCAGCCTTTGCACTGGGTGCCCTGATCAACCGGATCACCGGCAAAGCCATCTTCAATCCCCTGCTGCTGGGCAGCATCTTTGTCATCATCTTCCTGTCGGTGTGCAAGATCCCCTACGCCGACTACAAGGCCAGCGCCGCCCCGGTGAACTACCTGCTGCTGCCGGCCACCGTGGCCCTGGCCATCCCGCTGTATGAAAAGTGGGACCTGCTCCGGGAGAACGCCGCCGCCATCATCGCCGGCATCTCGGTTGGCACACTGGTCAGCCTGGGCAGTGCCCTGGCTCTTGCCCTGGCGCTGGACCTGACCAAAGAGCAGTACGCCACCCTGCTGCCCAAGTCGGTGACCACCGCCATCAGCATGGACGTGGCCGCTGAGCTGGGCGGCATTGCCGCCCTGACCGGTGCCATCGTCATCCTCACCGGCATTGCGGGCAGCCTGCTGGCCGAAACGGTGTGCAAGGTGTTCCACATCACCGACCCCATCGCCAAGGGTGTGGGCATCGGCACCTCAGCCCATGCCGTGGGTACCAGCAAGGCCCTGCAGATGGGCGAGGTGGAGGGTGCCATGAGCGGCCTGTCCATTGCAGTGGCCGGTGTGCTCACCGCAGTGCTCTGCCCCGTATTCGTGAACCTGATCCACTAAAAACATTTATGATATATAACACAGCGCCCCCGCCGGGAGAGATCCC
>UQDV01000018.1 GCA_900539945.1 uncultured Faecalibacterium sp. | reverse complement strand
CGGCGGCTGCGGCGTCCAGCCAGAGCAGTTCTTCCGGGGTGTACTCCCCTGCGGCAGGCAGGGGACGGGGCGTGCCCGCCTTGACCAGCCTTGCCATAAAGTGGCCCTCGCCGCCCTGACAGGGCCAGATGCGGCGCACCTTGCGCACATCCAGCGGCAGGCCTCCGGTGCGGTTGGCCTCGCCCTCGCTGCCAAAGGTGTAGTCCACATTGCCCAGCGCGTCGGCCAGCTCGAATTCCGGGTGCCGCTGCAGAAAGGCCGCCACCTGCCCCTCGTCCTCTTCCGGCGCAAAGGTACAGGTGGAATACACCAGCTGCCCGCCGGGGGCCAGCGCGGCGGCGGCGCAGTCCAGGATCTGTGTACCCAGCTCAGCGCACTGCTTTACCAGCGCTTCACAGTGCTGCTGCCGGGCCACCGGCTCCTTGCGGAACATTCCCTCGCCGGAACAGGGGGCATCCACCAGCACCCGGTCGAAAAACTCCGGCAGGGCCTCCGCGATGCGGGCAGGCGTCTCGTTGAGCACCACCGCGTTGGGCACACCCATGCGTTCCAGGTTGCTTTTCAGGATCTCGGCGCGGGCCGCCACATATTCGTTGCTCACCAGCACGCCCCGCCCTTGCAAAGCCGCTGCCAGCTGGCTGCTCTTGCCGCCGGGGGCCGCGCACAGGTCCAGTACCCGCATGCCGGGCTGCACTCCCAGCAGCGGGGCTGCCGAGGACGCCGACGGCTCCTGCGAGTAGAACACGCCCGCGTGGTGGTACGGGTGGCGTCCGGGTTTGAACTCCGGCGCATGCACCACAAAGGCCGCTTTGCAGAAAGGCGACACTTCCAGCGGGAAGTCCGCTTTCTGCGCAAACTGCTCCGGCATCGCGCGCAGGGCTGACACGGTCACGCCGCGCTCGGCGGCCTCCTGCGGGGCGGCATACAGCTGCTCGTACCGCGGGCCCAGCAGGGCGCGTTCCCGCTGCTCAAAATATTCCGTAGGCATAGTACATTCCTCCTGTGGATGCATAAAGCGGCCCTGCGCGGCCACACTAGGCTTTGTGAGGGCACACCGCCCCCGCACTTGAAAACCGAAAGGAGATCCTTCACGATGGAAAACCGTACCGAGAACCGCAGCAACAACTGCAAGAACCAGACTTCCAACCGCACCAGCAATCAGACCACCAACAGCGCCACCAACGAGCACAAGCACCCCAACCAGTACACCAAGGGTGCCGACGATGAGAGCGCCAAGAACAGCGTGAACAGCCGCAGCGCCAAAAACAGCCGCTGATGCTGCCCCGCCGCGCCTGACCGGACCACAGGCGTAAACGCAGAGCCCGCCGCCTTCCGGCACTGTTTTCCAGTGCGGAAAGCAGCGGGCTTTCGGCGTTATCTGGTTTCGTTGGGGTCGAACTGCTGCCATAGGGTGTCGAACAGCTCGTGCACCCGGTCCAGCTGCCCGTTCAGGTACAGCCAGCCCAGCAGGCACTCAAAGCCGGTGGAGGCACGGTATTCCTCCGGGGAGGCGTGCTTGGACACGCTGGCCTTGCTGGCATTGCGGCCCCGCTTGAACATGGCCAGCTCGTCCTCGGTGAACAGCGGCTCCAGCAGCTGCTCTTCCCGGAACTGCGCCCGGGCCGAGACATACTTGACCTTTTCGGCGTTCAGGCGCCCGGCCGACAGCCGGTGATGCTCTGCCAGCCGCTGGCGCACCAGCAGTTCCAGCACGCTGTCGCCCACAAAGGCCAGTGCCAGCGGGCTGAGCTCCCGCGGGTCGATCTTTTTTGATTCGTTCATGCTGCTTTATCCTTAGAAGATATAGTCGAACTGATACTCGCCGATGAGGATGGTATCGTTCTCTTCCACACCCTTCTGCACCAGCGCGTCCAGAATGCCGCTCTCGCCCAGCTGACGCTGGAAGTACTGCAGGCTCTCGTAGTCGTCCACGTTGCTGCCGGCCAGAATATACTCCAGCCACGGAGCTTCCACGCTCCACACATGGGCTTCCATCCGCTTGATGGTAAAGGCACGGTCGTTGGCCTTGGGCTCCGGCTTCTTGTACTCGGGGGTGAACACCGGCACCGGCGGGATGTCCTTCAGGCGGTTGTACACCAGACCCGGCAGTTCCCGCACGCCCTGCATGGTGGCGGCGGAGATGGGCACGAAGGTCAGGCCCTTGCCCTCCACATAGGTGCGGAACGCTTCGATCTGCTCCTCGGTGGCCAGATCGCACTTGTTGCCCACCACGATCTGGGGGCGCTTTGCCAGCTCGGGGCTGAACTTGGCCAGCTCTTCGTTGATCTTTTCAAAGTCATCCACCGGCTCACGGCACTCGCTGCCGGAAACGTCCACCACATGCAGCAGCAGGCGGCAGCGCTCCACATGGCGCAGGAAGTCGTGGCCCAGGCCGATGCCCTCACTGGCACCCTCGATCAGGCCGGGGATGTCGGCGCAGACAAAGCTGGCACCCTCGCCCACCGACACGACGCCCAGAGTGGGCACCAGGGTGGTGAAGTGGTAGTTTGCGATCTTGGGCTTGGCGGCGCTGATGGTGGAGATGAGGGTGGACTTGCCCACATTGGGGAAGCCGATCAGGCCCACATCCGCGATCAGTTTCAGCTCCAGCGTCACCTGGATGTCCTCACCGGGCATGCCGGGCTTGGCAAACTTGGGGATCTGGCGGGTGGGGGTGGCAAAATGTGCATTGCCGTAGCCGCCGCGGCCGCCCTTGGCGATGGTGACCGGGGTGTGGTCCGACAGGTCCGCGATGACCAGGCCGCTCTCGGCGTCCTTGATCACGGTGCCCAGCGGCACCTTGATGACAAGGTTCTCGGCGTTCTTGCCGTGGCACAGGCTTGCGCCGCCCTTGCCGCCCTCCGGGGCCACATACTTGCGCTTATAGCGGAAGTCCATCAGGGTGCTCAGGTGGTCATCCACCACAAAAATGATGTCGCCGCCGCGGCCGCCGTCGCCGCCGTCCGGGCCGCCTGCGGCCACGAACTTCTCACGATGGAAGCTCACTGCGCCGTCGCCGCCCTTGCCCGCGTGGAGCCATATCGTGGCGATGTCGATAAAGTTGGTTTGTGCTGCCATACAGCCCCTCCTTATTTTCATCAAAAAGAGCCGGGCCAAAACGGTCCGGCTCTGCGGTTGCAGTTATTCAGAAAGAAGTTACTGCTTGACGCTGCACTTCTTGCCGTTCTTGCCCACGCGCTCAAAACGGACGGTGCCGTCCACCAGAGCAAACAGGGTGTCATCGCTGCCCTTGCCAACGTTCTCACCCGGCATGATGTGGGTGCCACGCTGACGGACCAGGATGTTGCCGGCCAGAACGAACTGACCATCTGCACGCTTGGTGCCCAGACGCTGTGCTGCGGAATCGCGGCCGTTCTTGGTGCTGCCTACGCCCTTTTTATGTGCCATTGTAATTTACCTCCTTAGCCGTTGATCGCAGTGATCTCAACCTTGGTGTAGGGCTGACGATGGCCCATACGGCGAGCACTGTGCTTCTTTGCGCGATAGGTGATGATGTTCAGCTTCTTGCCCTTGCCATTCTTGATGACCTTGGCAGAAACGGTAGCGCCTTCCACAACGGGAGCGCCAACCTTGACCGAACCCTCCTCGCCGATAGCGAGAACCTGATCAAACTTCACTTCGGAGTCGGCCTCAACGTCCAGCTTTTCGATGTAGACGATGTCGCCCTGCTCCACGCGGTACTGCTTACCGCCGGTAACAATGATTGCGTACATTTTGTTCATTCCTTTTCGTTGTACTCGCTGGTCGTAAAGGCAGGCCCCTACGGGGGGTCATTTCAGGCGCCCACACCACGCGGCTAGAATATTATAGCAAAAAAGCGCCCGGAATGCAAGAGGAAATTTCCGCTTTATGTGAGATTTTTTACGACACGATCCAAATCCCGGCTTCCATGCACCACCCGAAGGATGTAGACCGTCCGGGTTTCCGCATCCGTCTGGTAAAACAGGATATAATTTCCAACCAGTTTTTCCCGGATCCCTGTCTGCGGAACATAACCATTCTGCACCAGGCTGCCGCTCTGCGGGAACATCCGCAGTGTATCCAGACATTCCATCAGGCTCTTTTTAAAGGAAGCCGCTGCCGTCGGGTTTGCCAGATCTCCTGCCAGATAATCTACGATCCCTGTCACATCTGCTGCGGCCTGCCGGGCAAAGCGATAGCCGTACTCAAAGCCCATACTTTGCTCCCAATTCTTTCATGAACGTTTCACCGTCCACGGTACGGCCCTGTTCCACATCCCGCAGGCCCTCCACGATAAGTTTTGCCTCTTCCATCTCTTTCATGGTCCGGTCATAGTAGTCGATATCCATGACCACAAGGCGGCCATAGCCGTTTTTGGTGATGAACACCGGGCCGTTTTCCTCGGCGCAGCGGCGCTCGATCTCCACGGTATTTTTCAGTTCACGCATCGGAATGATCTGCATACAGTTCACCTCACTTCGCCTGTGGCTATATTATACACCAAAAAGAGCCACAGAGCAAGCACCTGCCTGCTCTGCGGCTCACAAGATTTCACGTTCAGTGGTTCTTCTGCTGTTCTTCCAGCTTCTGTTTCACCTCTGCGTTGTAGCGCTCGGTCCTTTCCAAAAACAGCTTACGCGGGCTGGAGGCCGGCAGCTGGGTGTCGGCACCCGCAAAGGCAATGGGGCCGTCCAGCTTCTTCATGGCGGCCTTGTTCTCTGCCGTCATGGCCAGCGGCACCATCAGCGGTTTGCCCTTGAATTTGCGGGTGAAGTAAATTTCTGCCGCCACACCGGCCACCACGGCAATGCCGGCCAGCAGCTGGGACACCCGCAGGCCGATGGAGGGCACCAGCATCAGGCTGTCGGTGCGCAGCGCTTCGATCCAGAAGCGGCCTGCGCCGTACCAGATGAGGTACCGCAAGGTGATGTCGCCGTTGAATTTCCGCTTTTTGATGTACCGGAACAGCAGGATGAAACCCACCAGGCACCAGATGCTTTCATACAGGAAGGTGGGGTGCACCGGCAGGTTGGGGTCGATGGTCACACCGTTCTGCACGGTGACCGTGCTGCCCATCAGGTAAGAGCGGGTGCCCTCGCTGTACATGCCCCAGGGCAGGGTGGTGTTGCAGCCAAAGGCCTCCTGATTGAAGAAGTTGCCCCAGCGGCCGCAGCACTGCCCGATGAGAAAGCCCATGGCGGTCAGGTCGAACATGGGCAGAACCGGCACCTTGCGCCACTTGCAGGCCAGCCCGCCGAACAGAAAGCCGCCGATGATGCCGCCGTAGATGGCAAGGCCGCCGTCGCGGATGGCGATCATCTCCCAGATGCTCTGGTATTTGAACGGTGCCATGGCCACATAGTAGGCCCGGGCACTGACGATGCCCAGCACCACGCCGATCAGGATCACGTCCACCATGCCGTCCGGGTCCACCCCGAACTCGATGCTGTGGCGGAAGGCGAACACCAAGGCCAGGCACAGGCCCACTGCGATGCACACGCCGTACCAATAGATATGGACCCCACCGATGGAAAAGGCCACCCGGTTCAGATGAAAGCTGAGGCCCAGGCCCGGGAACTGCACCAGATTTGTCAATTGCGTCATTCTTCTTCCTCCTCGTCATCCTCCCCGGGGGCGGTGCCGTCGGGCTGGATGTACATGGTGGCCATGCGGTCGGTGCACAGGATGTGCTGCAGGGCCGCGTCCGCGTCCTCTGCCGTCAGGCCTGCCAGCATGGTGATCTGCTGGGCCACGGTCTGTCCGCTGAGGGCAAAATCTGCCATCTGGCTGGCCGAGTCCTCTACGTTTTCCAGATTTTCGATCAGCTGGCCGTATTTTTCGTTCTTGCACAGGGTAAAGATCTCGCGGTCCACGCCCTCGGCGCGGATGCGGGCGATCTCATCCAGCAGCAGCTGCCGCACGGTGTCCGGCTCGTCGCTCTCGCCGGTGAACAGGATGCAGCAGCAGCCGTCCACCCGCAGCACCTCCCCGCCGAAACCGGGATTCACAAGACCCTCATCGTACAGGCGGCGGTACAGCGGCGACATGCCGCCCACGATGCAGCAGAGGATGAGGTCATACAGCGCCTCGGTGCGCAGGTCACCCTCCGGCAGCGGCTCTTCCTTGAAACCGAGGCCGAAGCAGGGCTTGGACACCGGCATTTTCAGGGTCGTTTCGGTGGCAACAAGGGTCATGGGCTCCGGCGTCCACAGCCGCTGCACCCGCTCGGTGCTGCGGGGCTCCATCAGGCCGTGGCGCGCGCAGGCGGCCAGCACCCGTTCCATGGTGGTGTCACCAGCGGCGGCCAGCACCATGTTGTCCGGGGCATAAAAGGCCCGGCAGCTGTCGTAGAGCATCTCCGGGGTGATCTGGGCAATGCTTTCCACCGTGCCCGCAATGTCGCTGCGGATGGGGTGGCTGTGATACAGGCACTCGAACAGGCCGGTGATGAGCCGCCAGTCCGGGCTGTCGTCGTACATTTTGATCTCCTGCCCGATGATGCCCTGCTCCTTGGCAATGGTCTGCTCGGTGAAGTAGGGGTGGGTCACCATGCCCAGCAGCACATCCAGACTTTCGTCCAGCTGCTGGGTGGCGGTGAACAGGTAGCAGGTGCGGTCAAAGCTGGTAAAGGCGTTGGCGTTGGCACCGGTCTTGGCGTACTTGGCAAAGGCGTCGCCGTCCTGGTCCTCGAACATCTTGTGTTCCAGAAAATGCGCCACACCGGCGGGCAGATGCACCTCTTTGCCGTCCAGCCGGAAATCCCGGTCGATGGAGCCGAATTTGGTAGCAAAGATGACGTGGGTGCTGGAGTAGCCCGGCATGGGCCGCACCAGCACGGTCAGGCCGGAGGGCAGCACCTTCCACTGGTCGGCCACGGCCTGTTCCAGCACGGTCTGTTTGGTATCAGGCATGGGTCGGTTCCTCCTTTGTGAGCAGATAGCTGACCGACAGGGTCAGCTGGCGCAGGATGCTGCGCACGTCCTCCTTGGTCACCGCCTGCAGGGCCGCGCGGGCCTGGGCCGGGGTCTGGATGGGGGCCGCACTGTTGGCACCGGCCCGCAGCACCTCGATGTAATACCAGGTCTCCATGCCGCCCAGGCTGTCCTCCACGCCGTTCATGCCGCTGAGCAGGCCCCGGCGGCAGTCCTCCAGCTCCTCGTCGGTGATGGGCCCGTCGCACAGGTCGGCCAGCTCCTTGAGGATGGCCTGTTCGGCGCGGGCCGCGTCGGCGTGCTCCACGCCGCTGTTCACGGCCATGCTGCCGGTAAAACTCTGGAAGGAGGCCGAGCAGTAGTAGCACAGGTGGTCCCGCTCCCGCACATTGAGGAACAGGCGGCTGGTCACGCTGCCGCCGTACAGGGCCATGGCAAGGCGCACAGCGGCCAGCTGCTGGGGCTGCATGGGCTGCCCCAGCGTAAACAGCATGCACAGCTTGGCCTGCACCATGTCAAAGCTCTCGGTCTTGTGCACCGGCTCCTGCCGGGGGGTGGCCATATTTTCCACCAGCGGCAGGGGTGCCCGGTCGATGGCGGTCAGCTCGGCCCGCAGCGCATCCCGGATGGCCGCCGTCTGGGCATCGTCGCAGCCCAGCACGATGAGCTCGATGCTGGCGGTGCGCAGCATTTCGCGGTAAGCCGCGGTCAGCTGCTCCGGGGTCAGGCCGTCCACCTCTTCCAGATAGCCCTCCTGCCGCACGGCGGCGGGGCTGTCGCCGAAAAATTCCCGGTTGGCCTGCCGCAGGCAGTAGATGCGCTTGTCGTTCAGTTCATCTTCCAGTGCCTTTTTCAGCATCTGCTTTTCGATCTCCACGGCCTGCGGGTCGAACACGCCGCCCACGAAGGCCGGGTGGAAAGCCGCCCCCAGCGCAATGGAGGCATATTCACGGGTCAGGGGCTCCCCTTCCAGCGCAAACCGATCCTTGATGCCGGTCACGCTGACGCACAGGTTGTGGTTGCAGCCCATGGGGCGGGCGTCCACGGTCAGGTCTGCACCGTACAGCTTTGCCAGCTTCTTGGTCAGTAGGGTCATGTCCGGGCAGTCGGCGTAGCCGCGCTCCAGCACCAGCGGCAGCAGGGCGTGGGCGGTGGCCGTGGCCCGCTGTGCCGGGAAGGCAAAATGGATGCTGATGCGGCAGCGGTTGAATTTTTCCGCCGGGTCGCAGGAAAGATGCACGCCCGGCGCAATGAGAGTACGTTCCAATTTCAGTTCCTCCGTCTCCGCGCCAGGGCGCGGAACGTTTTATTTGCAAAGGTCACAGGGCCTTCTGTTCGGCCAGGAATTCCTCCAGGCTCAGGCCGCTGGCACGGATGGCCAGGGCGTTTTCCACCCCCACATACCGCCAGTGCCACGGCTCGAACACCCCCCCGGTGATGGCCTGCCGGTCCTCCGGGTAGCGCAGGATAAAGCCGTACTCGGCGGCGTAGGCCGTGAGCCACTGGTAGGCGCGGGTATCGGCAAAGCCGGTGTCCTGGGCGGTGTAGTCCGTGCTGAGGATGTCGGCCGCATAGCCGGTGCCGTGCTCGTTGGCGTCGGCCTCGGGCAGGATGGCGGCGGCCCGGGCAGATGCTTCCTCTTCCGACTTGTGCCGGGCAAGGTAGGTCTGTTTCTGCGCCTCATGGGCCGCGGTGCGGGTGTCGGCATCCTGATAGCCGGTGACCAGCGTCAGGGTGATGCCGTCGGCCTGTGCTGCCGCGGCCATGCTGCGGTACTGCTGCGCGGCCTCCGCTTCCAGCTGGGTGCCCGCCTCGTCGGCGGCATCCAGCGTGGGAGAAGGTTCCTCGTCAAAGGGCAGATTGGCGTTCACCAGCACAAGGCGCGCATCGTCGGCATCAAAGAAGTAGTCGGTGCTGTCGTAGGCGCTGGCGGCAAAGGTCTGGGGCCCGTCGGCACCGTGCAGGTGGGGCAGCAGCCAGAGGATGCCCTTGGTCAGCAGGAACACCACCAGGGCGCACCCGGCCAGAAACAGCCCCCAGTTGCGGGCCAGGCGCAGCTGTTTGCGGCGCTTCCATTCACGGTAGGTCAGGGGCTGGGTCTTTTGCGCCCGGGGCGCGGTGCGTTTTTGTTCCATCCTGCGGCGTTGCTCCTTTTCGGTCCGATTTGCAGCGCACAGCGCCGCACAGATACAGCATTTATTATACACCCCTTTGCATTTTGTGTAAACGCCGCCGGGTGTAAAAAAATTATGACCGGCGGATTCCTGTCGGAACCCACCGGTCATAATCATCGCATTCTTTGCAGAAAAGATCAGTCAAACAGCATATCGTGGATCGCGCTGACAGCCTTGTCGGCGTCGTCACGGTTGATGATGCAGGAGATCTTGATCTCGCTGGTGGAGATCATCTTGATGTTGATGTTGTTGTTGGACAGTGCCTCGAACATCTTGGAGGCAACGCCGCTGTGGCTCTGCATGCCGGCACCCACGATAGAGACCTTGGCGCAGGTGGTGTCCACGCTCACGTCGTGGAAGTGTGCGCTCTCCTTCAGCACGCGCATGGCCAGGTCGGCTTCGCCCTCAGAGCAGGTAAAGCTGATGTCCTTCTTGCCGTCGCGGCCGGTGGACTGCAGGATGATGTCCACGTTGATGTTCTTCTGAGCCAGCAGCCCAAAGATCTTGAAGCTCATGCCCGGCTCGTCGGGAACGTTCAGAATCGTAATAACGGCAACGTCGGTGTCCTTTGCGACGCCCTTGATCAGCATACCTTCCATGTCCTTTGTAACCTCCTTGACTACCGTACCGGGAACGGGATTCAGGCTGGAGAGCACCTCCAGCTCCACGTTATACTTCTTTGCCAGCTCAACACTGCGGTTGTTCAGCACCTGTGCGCCCAGGGATGCCAGTTCCAGCATCTCGTCAAAGGTGATCTCGTCCAGCTTGCGGGTGTTGCGCACCTTGCGGGGGTCGGCGGTGTAAACGCCTTCCACGTCGGTAAAGATCTGGCAGCGGTCTGCGTGCAGGGCTGCTGCAATGGCAACGGCACTGGTGTCGGAGCCGCCGCGGCCCAGGGTGGTGATGTCATCCAGCTTGTTCAGGCCCTGGAAGCCCGCCACCACCACCACGCGGTTGCGCTCCAGCTCGGAGGAGATACGCTCGGTCTCCAGTCGGCTGATGCGGGCCTTGGTGTAGGCACGGTCGGTGCGGAAGCCCGCCTGCCAGCCGGTCAGGCTGATGGCATGGCAGCCCAGCTCGTTCAGGGCCATGGCCAGCAGCGAAATGCTGATCTGCTCGCCGGTGGCCAGCAGCATATCCATCTCACGCGCCGAGGGGTTGTGGGTGATCTCCCCTGCCTTGGCGATCAGGTCATCGGTGGTGTCGCCCTGTGCGGACACCACCACTACTACATCATTGCCCGCGTTGTGGGTGTTGGCCACGATGCGTGCTACGTTGAAGATACGGTCCCGGTCCTTCACCGAAGAACCGCCGAACTTCTGTACGATCAACGCCATATCTTGTCACTCTCCTCTTTTTGCCCCTCGGAACCGCGAGGGGGTACGCCGGGTGGAAGCAGCAGGCAGTCTCCTTGCACTTCCTTTCCCCATTTATCATTCCACGGTTGCGCCGGTGTTATCGGCATCCAGTCGCAGCAGTGTAAATGCTTCACATCCGTCCAGACCTTCCAGCAGCTCCAGACCCTTTTCCAGCTTGGTATAGAACTTTTCGGCATCGGCTTTTTCGGCCACCGCCATCACGGTGCTGCCCGCGCCGGACACATACACAGCCTTTGCCCCGCACAGACGTGCCATGTCGAACACTTCTTTGGAGCCGGGCATCAGGGGCATGCGGTAGGGCTGGTGCAGCTTATCCTCGGTGGCAATGGCCAGCAGGTCGTGCCGTCCCTCACAGAAGGCCGCCGGCACCAGTGCCGCGCGGGACAGGTTATACACCGCATCCTTGTGAGACACTTCCTTGGGCAGTGCCGCGCGGGCCGCTTCGGTCAGCAGCTTGTAGTCCGGCACGATGGCGGCAAAGCAGAGCGTTTCGTCCACGTTCCGCTTGACCGAGTACACCTTGCCGTCCTCGAACACGCTGCTGGTCAGGCCGCCCAGCAAAGCCGGGGCCACGTTGTCCGGATGCCCCTCGATGGAGGTGGCCAGCGTTAGCAGCTCCTGGGTGTTGAGCACATCGCCCAGCATCCGGTTGGCACCCAGCAGGCCCGCGATGATGCAGGCCGACGAGGAACCCAGGCCCCGCGCCATGGGGATGGGGTTGGTCTGGGTGATCTTGAGGGGCGGGATCTGCTTGCCCACCTTCTCGAACAGTCCCTTGGCCGAGCGGTACACCAGGTTGCTCTCGCCGCGGGGGATGCGGGTGCCGTCTGCGGACGAGATGTCCAGCACTTCGCTTTCTTCAAAGGTCACCGTGTTGTACAGGGTGACCGCCAGGCCCAGCGCATCGAAGCCGGAGCCGATGTTTGCGCTGGTGGCCGGGACCGAAACCTTGATCTTCATTGCCGGTGCCCCTTTCTTATGCTTCCTCGGGCAGGCGCTTGAGCACCAGCTTCACGCTGCCGCCCACGGCCTCCACCTTGCGTGCTGCCTCGGCCAGTGCCTTTTCGTCGGCACGCTCCACAAAGTAGGAGCAGCCGTCGTAGCGCTCATCCACCACCTTGCCGTAGCCATAGATGGCTTCCACCACAGCAGGAGCAATGCCCGCCACACGCACATAATATGCGGCAGGGGTCGGGTCGGTGAGCATGCCGTCCACCGGCTCGGCAGGCTGCCAGAACAGGCTGTCGTGCACCTTGGAGCCGTGCTTCAGGGCGTCCACCACGTCAGCCACCACGGCGCTGGCGGTGGGCAGCTTGCCCGCGCCCTTGCCGTAGAACACCACGTCGCCCAGCATATCGCCCTTGACCAGCACCGCGTTGAACACGTCGTCCACGCTGGCCAGCTGGTTGGCCTTGGGCACCAGGCAGGGCTCCACACCGGCAGCCACGCTGCCGTCCTTACCCCGCTTCATCCAGGCAATGAGCTTAATCACGCAGCCCAGCTTCTCAGCCGCTTCCACATCGGCGGTGGTGATGGCACGGATGCCGCGGGTGGGGATGTTCTGGGGGTAGATCTGGTGGCCGCAGACCATGGAGGACAGGATGGCGATCTTGCGGCAGGCGTCGCGGCCGTCCACATCGTCGCTGGGGTCCTTGGTCTCGGCGTAGCCCAGCTCCTGGGCGACCTTCAGCGCATCGTCAAAGCTCAGGTTCTCACGCACCATATTGGTGAGCATGAAGTTGGTGGTGCCGTTCACGATGCCTTCCACCTCGCTGATGACGTTGGCGGCCAGGCACTGGTGCATGGGGGTGATGATGGGGGTGCCGCCGCCCACGGATGCCTCAAACAGGAAGGCACAGTCGTGGGCCTTGGCCAGACCCAGCAGCTCGGCACCGTAGGTGGCCACCATCTCCTTGTTGGAGGTGCACACGCTGCGGCCGCTCTCCAGGCAGGCCTTGACGTATGGGTAGGCAAAACGGGTGCCGCCGATGGTCTCCACCACCACCCGGACCTCCGGGTCCTGCAGGATGGTGTCGATGTTCTTGACGAACAGGTTTGCAGCCGGGTGACCCGAAAAATCCTTCGGGTCCAGGATGTACTTGACCTCCACCGGCTCACCGGCGCGGCGCGACACGCCCGCAGCGTTGCGGCACAGCACCTCGTATACGCCGCTGCCCACCGTGCCAAAGCCCAGAATTGCAATTTTAGCCATTTGCGTTCCCTCTCCCTCTGTTACAGATTGTACCCGCAGTGCACGCCCACCACCATGCGCTGGCGGGAGAGCTTTTCAGTCAGCTCCTCCGGGGTCATCTGCATGGTATCGGTGCGGATGGTCACCGCCACAAGGGCAGCCCCGTTTTCCGGCGTGGACTGGTTGATGGTCACGATGCTGGCCCCGGCGGCACTGATGCCGGCCAGCAGGCTCTGCAGTGCACCGGTCTCGTCCCGCAGGGTGGCCATCACGGTGACCACCTCGCGGTCGTTCTCGGAATCAAAGATGCAATCTTTATACTTATAAAAAGCGCTGCGCGACAGGTCCACGGCGCGGGTCGCAGCCGAAATGCTGCGCGCTTCCCCGCTGGCCAGAAGCTCCTTGGCGCGGACCACCTTGAGAAATACCTCCGGCAGGACCTGTGCGTCCACCAGATAAAAGCGGCGTTCCAACTTGTTCACCTCACAAACACAAGTGTTCTTGCAGAGAATATAATAACATCCGACCCCCTGCAATGCAAGAGGCCGGATGTGATTTTGGCAGATTATCCAGTTTTGACTCGTGAAGTACCGTTTTTCCTTGCCGGTATTGCGGCTCCGGGGGCGCAATAGTGCGACTTTTGTTGTTCTTCGTCCACGCTCGGCGCACAGATCAGTCGGTATCGAGGTTGCTTGTATCTGTGGGGATGACAGTCTGCGGGGGAGCTTCCTCTGCCGGGGCCGCCGGATCCGCTGCCTGCGTGGAGGCACCGTGCGAGTAGGTGCAGGTGTCGGGCAGGTCGTCGGCACGGTAGTAGCCCACTGCCGTGCTGGGGCAGGAGCTGCCGGCCAGCAGGCCGCTCTGGGTGCAGTAGCGGCGCTCCACCACCCCGGACGAGGCCGGGAAGGACTTGTACGGCAGGTCTGCCTGAGCCTGCTCCATCAGAGCCTTCCAGGCCATGACACAGGTGCTGGTCTTGGCCTGCTTCTTGGTCAGGGTCTTGGTCATGTCATAGGGCGCATCGTAGCCCCACCACACGGCCGTGACGTAGTAGGGGGTGCCGCCCACGAACCACAGATCCTTTTCGTCGCTGGCCGTACCGGTCTTGCCAAAGGCTTCCATGCCGTTGGAGTTGGGGTAGCGGCCGCTGGCGGTGCCCACGCTGGAGTACAGCACGTTCTTCAGCAGGCGGTTCATGACATACGCAGTGTCGCTGGTCAGGGCCTGATAGCTGGTGGCGTTGTTTTCCAGGTAGATGTTGCCGTCCCGGTCCAGCACACGGGTGTACAGGTGCGGGGTGGTATACTCACCGTCGTAGAAGATCTGGAAGGCCGCCGCCAGTGCCATGGGGGTCACGCCCTTGGTCTGGCTGCCCATGACCATCTGGGCCAGACCCACGTCATTGGTGGGGTCCAGCGTGGTCAGCTGCAGGGTGTTGTACAGGAAGTTGAAGATGTTGCTTGCGCCCACAAGGTCGCCCACACGCACCGCAATGGTGTTCAGGGAGCGGGCCAGGCCGTTCCACAGCGGCACATCGCTGTTGTCGCCGTAGTTGCCGCCGTAGTTGCGGGGCCAGCTGCGCCAGGCGTTGGGGTAGGCACGGAGCTGCTTGTCGGAAAGGCCCATCAGGCCGTTCTTGCGGCAGTAGTCCTCATCCCGGATGACCATGTCCTGCTTCTGGTACAGGGGCGAATTGTTGAGCATGGTGGACCAGTTCACCAGCCCGTACTCCACGCCCAGTGCATAGGCGCCGATGGGCTTGATGGTGGAGCCGGTCTGCCGCTCCACGCTGTAGGCGCGGTTCAGCGAGAGGCTCTTGGTCTTTTCGCCCAGACCGCCCACGATGGCCAGCACGTTGCCGTCGTAGTCCAGCGTGACCATGGCCGCCTGGGTGCGCACGTTGCGGTAATAATACACGGTGCCGTCCTCGGCAACGCGGGTCTTGGGGGTGCCGTCCTCGTTCATCACCTGCACATCGTCGTCCGAAATGGAGGTCACCTCTTCCTCATGCCAGCCGGCCGGGAAGTAGGCGTCGTTGGTGTTCAGCATCAGGTTTTCCATCTGGGACTGCAGCTTGGTGTTCACGGTGGCCTCGATGGTAAAGCCGCCGGTGTACAGCATCTTCTGGGCGTCCGCCTCCGAGATGCCCTCCTTGGCCATGATGTCCTCCACCACTTCCTGGAACAATGCATCGGTGAAGTAGGAGGTCACGGAGGTGTTCTTCTTGACGCTGTCGTCCTCCGCCAGCGTCAGGGGCTGGGCGGCGGCGTTGCGGTAGTCCTCCTCGCTGATGACCCCCTGCTGCCACATGTTGTACATGATGAAGTTTCGGCGGTTGATCAGGTTCTCAGGGTTGGTGTAGGGGTTGTAGTTGGTGGGGTTCTTGGTGATGGAAGCGATGGTGGCACACTCCCACAGGGTCAGCTCGCTGACGTCCTTGTTGAAGTACTCGTTGGCCGCCGTCTGAACGCCCTGGATGGTGCCGGTGAAGCTGATGGTATTCAGGTACGCCTCCAGGATGGTCTCCTTGGAGTAACTGCGGCTCAGGCAGAGCGCACGGTAGATCTCACGCAGCTTACGCAGAGCGCCCTCGATGCCGCTGGCGCTGTTGTCATCGGTCAGGTTCTTGATGAGCTGCTGCTCCAGCGTGGAAGCACCCTGCTTGGAGCTGTAGATGGGCAGCAGATACTCATTGACCATGGCACCAATGGTGCGTTTGAAGTTGACGCCCGGCTCGTTGTAGAAATCCTTGTCCTCGGTGCAGATGAATGCATACTGCAGGTTGGTGGGGATCTGCTCCAGGTCGGCCCACACGCGGTGGCTGTTGGAGGAGCGCAGGGTGGCATACTCCACCTGTGCACCGGTGTCCGGATCGTTGGCCATGACCACGCTGGACTGGCTCAGCTGGATGTTGTCCAGGTCCAGCAGGTCGCCGTCGTTGGCCGTGGCCTGCACCACATAGAACACCATGCCCACGGCCAGCAGGCTGCCGGCCATGATGCCCAGGCACAGCAGAGTGGCAATGGTGCGGCCGATGAACCGCAGGATCGGGTGCTTTGCCTTTTCCTTCGGTTCCTTCGGAGCCTTTCCGGGCTTCCCGGGTTCCCTGACCGGCTGCTCCCGGCGGCTCTGGCTCACATTTACCTTACGTCCCGCCGCAGACTGCGAAGAACTGCCTTCGCCGCCCCGGTGGATCTTTCTCATCTCATTGCTGGAGATAGGGATCGCCTCCTGACCCATACTGGTAAACTGCAGCGCACGCGGCGCTGTGATCTTCATTTTAAAAAACCGCTGGTCACCCAGCATACGATACCATATTATAGCACGCCGGCCGGACGCGGGCAAGGACCAATCTTCTGCCGCGGGGCCGGTGTCCCATTCAATCATGGTCAGTATACCACATCCGGCCCGGCAAAGTACAGCATTCCACCGCAAAAAATGATTTTCCGGCGCACTTCCGGGCCATACTTCCGGTAAAACCACGAAAGGGGTGTTCCCTGCCCATGCGCAAATTCGGTCTGTGCCTGTTCTACGGGCTCTGTGTGTTCACCATCGCGTTCAGTCTGTTCTGGATGGCGCTGCCCCGCCTCCCCCTGCCGGAGGCCCCGGCGGACGAAACTCCGCCCATTTCCGGCAGCGTCAGTTCCCTCGTGCAGGCGGCAGCTCCCACGGCGGCGGGCTACTACCTGTGCGACACCGGCGGCCGGGTGGCCGTGTATGCCTGCAATGCCGACGGCACCCCCGGTGCCCTGCAGCAGCTCACCGGCATCTATGTGAACCTTCTGCCCGAAAACGACGTGCTGCGCATCCGGCGCGGCATCCGGGTGCACAGCCTGCCGGAGCTGCAGGCCCTGCTGGAGGACCTGGGCGGGTGATTTTTCTCAGTTTCTTCCAATTTTTATTGACATTGATGCATTAGAATTATATAATCAGAGTATCAAAGCAAAGATTCTTAGTTCCGGGCTTCCGGAGGGAAGGAGTGCATCCAAATGTCTGAACCGGTCAGCATCCGCTACAAGTGCAAGTTCTGCGGCAATCAGCA
Organism: uncultured Faecalibacterium sp.; assembly: GCA_900539945.1. GTDB lineage: Bacteria > Bacillota > Clostridia > Oscillospirales > Ruminococcaceae > Faecalibacterium. The sequence continues at coordinate 28,595 of UQDV01000018.1, read as the reverse complement.
GAACAAGAGCCTGCGCTCCGGCCCGCCCAACCCCGGCGTCTGCCTCAAGGCACCGGAGGACGGCAAGGGCTGGCATGGTCCGCACAAGTGGGTAGCCGTGCCGCACTGAGCCCGCACCTCATTTCCGGCATCCATCTGCGCAAAACAGCCCCGGACCGAATGGTCCGGGGCTGTTGTTTTTTTGGGGGTCAGGCTTCCATCTGCTCCAGCGGCACAAGGTACTCCTTGCGGCACTGCTCGTACTCCAGCATGTAGTCCTTGGTGGGGTTGTGGTGCATGATGCTCTTGAGGGTGTGGGAGTCGTAATCCTCGCCGCCCTCCATGCCGATCATACGCACGGCCACATTGGAGCAGTGGTCGGAGATGCGCTCCACGTTGTTCAGCACGTCCAGGAACACCACGCCGGTGTCGATGGAGCACACGCCGTCCTTCAGGCGGCGGATGTGCTGGTCGCGCAGGCGCTCCACCATCACGTCGATCACCTCTTCCAGCGGCTCCACCTGCATGGCCTTCTGGGTGTCGTCGCCCTCAAAGGCCTCGCCGGTCACGGTCAGGATGCGCTCCACGGCCTTTTCCAGCAAGATGAGTTCCTTCTGGGCGCTCTCGGAGAAGGAGGCCTCCTTCTCGTTCAGCTCCTCGGCCTTTTCCATGATGTTCACGGCATAGTCGCCGATGCGCTCGAACTCGGTGACAAAGTTCAGCAACTCGGTCACGGCATGGCTCTCGTCATCGCCCAGCTCCTGATCGGTCATCTTAATAAGGTAATTGGAGATGGCCACCTCCATGCGGTCGATGAGGTTCTCCCGCACCTTGATGGCGCTCACGGTGTCCTCGTCCATCTTCAGCAGCAGCGGCGCAGCCAGATTGACGTTGCGGGCGGCACGGCGGGACATTTTGACCACCGCGTTCTTGGCTTGCTGCAGGGCCACGGCCGGGCTCTTGAACAGACGCTCGTCCAGCACCGGCATGCTCAGTTCCTGCGCTTCCTCAGCATTGTCCGGCACCGTGAGCATGGCCAGCTTGGACAGCACCCCGCTGCACGGCAGGAACAGCAGCATGGCACACACACTGGACAGGGTGTGGATGTTTGCGATGGAGCTCTTGTTCATCACGTCATGCCACATGGGGATGCCGAAGGTGAACTGCACCGCATAGATCAGGGCCAGCAGTACGATGCTGCCGATCACGTTGAAGTACAGGTGGATGAGGGCGGCGCGCTTGCCGTCCTTGGAGGAACCGCCGATGGTGAGCAGCGGGGTGAAGGCCGTGCCGATGTGGGCACCCAGAATGATGGGGATGGCCGAACTGAAGGTGACCAGGCCTGTACTGGACAGTGCCTGCAGGATGCCCACCGATGCCGAAGAGGACTGGATGAGCACCGTGACCACCAGGCCCACCAGCACGCCCAGGATGGGGTTGGTCATGGTGACGAACAGGTTCTGGAACGCGGCGCTTTCCCGCAGGGGGGACACGCCGGTGTCCATCAGGCTCATGCCGGTGAACAGGATGCCGAAGCCCAGCATGATCTGGCCGATGTTCTTCTTTTTGGCGTTGCGCAGGAACACATAAAAAATGCAGCCGATAAACGCCACCACGGGCGCAAACGTCTTGGGCTGCATGAGGGTCAGCCACAGGCTGTCGCCTGAGATATCCGCCATGCGGATCAGCTGACCGGTCACGGTCGTACCAATGTTTGCACCCATGATCACGCCCACCGACTGCGTCAGCGTCATGATACCGGAGTTGACCAGGCCCACACAAATCACTACCGTGCCAGCCGACGACTGGATCACGCCCGTGATCAGGGTGCCAAAAATGACACCTTTGATGGTGGAGGAGGTCAGTTTTTGCAGCACCCCCTGCATTTTGCCGCCGGCCAGCTTTTCCAGGCCCGCGCCCATGATCGACATGCCATACAAAAACAACGCAATGCCGCCCAGCAGAGAGGTAATGTGTGTGATATCCATAGCGATACTCCTAAATACGATCTTCCTGTTTCTTCCAATAACAGCACACAGCCGCCGGGCCCTGCCCCGCCTTTGGCGGGACCCGTACCCCGGCAGCCGTTTTTCCTTTGTCATGCAGCGCCCCATGCGTCCACGCGCACGGCTCCGTTTCAGCGCTCACACTATGCTTATTATACCATCAATCCCCCTGCCACAACAAGGTTTATTTTACAAGAAAATCACTTTTTCCACACATTTTGCTGGTTTTCAATCGTTTCGTCACGGTTCCTTTTCAAACATTTTACGCAGATTTTACATTAGTTGTTTCAAACCATGTCACTCGGCCAGCTCCTCCATCGCCTCACGCACGGTATCGGCCGAAAAGAGGAACACCCCGCTGCCGGTGTACACCTCCACATGGCTGCCCACATAACGCATCTCAAAATCCTTCATCGTGTTCCCCTCCTGTTTTGTTCTGTCGGGAGCCTGCCTGCACCGGGCGGTTCCCGCTGCCGGCGGCTCCCTGTGGCTGTATTATCGCACATGCGGCATCCCATAAATCGGACTTTCAAGGCTTTTCCGGGGATTTTTGCACAAAAAATGCTCCACCCTCCCAAAAATGGGAAGGTGGAGCATGGCAGGTCCGGTTGTTTTCCGGTGCTCAGTGGGCGGCGGCGTATTCCGGCACCACACGGCCGGGCTGCGGCGCTTCCTCCGCGCGGGACTTTTCGTAGCAGTAGCGGATGATGGCCTGCCGGCGCACGATGCCAATGAAGATGCCCCGGTCATCCACCACGGGCACAAAGTTCTGGTTCATGGCGGCTTCGATCAGCTGGTCCATGCTGGTGGTCACGGTCACCGCCTTGTAATCCCGCTTGTGGGGAAAGGCCGAGATGGGCACGTCCTCTGCGGCTTCCAGATCCAGCCCGTGGTATTTTTTCAGCCCCCAGAGGATGTCCCCCTCGGTCAGGGTGCCCACATACTCGCCCCGGCGGTTGAGCACCGGGATGGAGGCGTAGCGGTTGTTCTCCCATTTTTCCAGCGTCTGCCGGAGGGTAAAATCGTCGTAAACGTACATCAGATCCTGCTTGGGGGAGAGGAAAAACAGAATGTTCATGCCAACAACTCCTAAATCGGTATTTTATGCACGGCGTGTGCGGCCGGATGGATGATTTTGGGTCTGCTCGTTTTACAGGGGACACACACCGCCCGGTGCGCATCCCCTCTCTCTGCTTTCATTTTAGCACTTTTTCATAGAGGGATAAAGCATCCGGAGGGAGTTTTTATAATTTTTTTACAGATTGTTTGCAGGCATCCGTCATACTTCTGCCGCAGCGCGGCCGCTGTGCACCGGACAGCATATCACACCCGGACGGTCATGCCCTGTCGAACGAACGCACTGCTCAGCCCAGCCGTACAGTTTTGCCCGCAAATTTGTGGGCAAAGGACGCAAAACAGCCAAAAAAGCTCCGCTGCCAGCAATTTGAACTGTACAACCGCGCATCGAAGTTGTATAATAGAGTGGGTGTTTCTCGGTGCAGTCTGCGGTTTTGGCCCGCCTGCACGGCCCCAGACCCTGAATGTGTTTTCTGAAAAATAACATAAAGGAGCAGAGCGATTATGATCACTTCCCGTTTCCCGCTGGGAGATGTCAGCTTTACCGCCGGGTATTTTTCGACCCTCGTGGGTGAGGCGACCAAACACTGCTACGGCGTTGCCGCAATGGCACCCCGTGATATGACCGACGCTGTGCGCAGCCTGGTCCATGGTTCCGATTATTCCGAAAAGGGTGTCCGCGTCACGCAGGAGAATGGACGTCTCGTGATCGAGCTGCACATCGCTGTCAGCTATGGGCTGAACATTTCCACCGCTGCCCGCAGCATCTCGCACCGCGTCAAGGACGAAGTCGAGCAGGCCACCGGCCTGAAGGTCGCCCGCGTGGTGGTCTCGGTGGACGATGTGATCGCCTGATGTCCGTCTGTATCCCCGGCTGCCGGAATTTTTCCGGCCTGATAAGGAGTTTAAAACAATGATTTCTGGTAAGATCCTGCGCGACGCCATCATTTCCGGCGCCAACAACATCAACAATCAGCGCTCCCGCGTGGATGAGCTGAACGTCTTCCCCGTCCCGGACGGCGACACCGGCACCAACATGGGCATGACCGTGGGTGCTTCCGTGCGCGAGCTGGAAGCCCTGGATGACAGCTGCACCGTGGCCGAAGCCGCCAAGACCGCTGCTTCCGCCATGCTGCGCGGCGCCCGCGGCAACTCCGGCGTCATCACCAGCCTGCTGTTCCGCGGCTTCTCCAAGGCGCTGGAAGGCAAGAAGGAAGCCGACGTGGCCGACATCGTGGCTGCCCTGCAGAAGGGCGTCGAAGGTGCCTACAAGGCCGTGATGAAGCCCACCGAGGGCACCATTCTCACCGTGGCCCGCGTGGCCAGCGAAAAGGCTGCCGCCAGCGATGCCGCCGACGTGCCCGCCCTGTGGGACGTGGTGATGGCTGCCGGTCAGGAAGCCCTGGACGACACCCCCAACCTGCTGCCCGTCCTGAAGAAAGCCGGCGTCGTGGACGCAGGCGGTCAGGGCATCCTGATCATCTTTGAGGGCATGGGCAAGGTGTTCCACGGCGAGCCCATCGTGGCTGGCGGCGAGGCCGCCCCCAACAAGGCAAAGCTCTCCACCGAGAACGCCGGCAAGGGCGTGTTCACCGATGACCTGATGAAGGTGGAGGACATCAAGAACGGCTACTGCACCCAGTTCCTCATCAACAAGTACGAGGGTGCCAGCGCCGCCAAGATGCGTGCCTTTGCCGAGTCCAACGGCGACAGCGTGGTGTGCATCGAGGACGATGATGTGATCAACCTGCATGTCCACACCGCCGACCCCGGCAAGATCCTGAGCGAGGCCATCAAGTACGGCTACCTGACCAACTTCAAGATCGAGAACATGCACGAGCAGTTCCTGGCCCGCCAGAAGCAGGGCAAGAGCCTGGAGAAGCAGGCCTCTGCCGAGAAGGCTCCCTCTCAGGCCAGCGAGTTCGTCTACGCTGCTGTGGACCCCAGCCGTGACTACGGCTTTGTGGCCGTGGCTGCCGGTGAGGGCCTGAAGTCCGTGTTCACCGACCTGGCTGCGGACGCCGTGGTCTCCGGCGGCCAGACCATGAACCCCTCCACCGAGGACATTCTGGCAGCCATCCAGAGCGTGCCGGCCAAGACCGTGTTCGTTCTGCCCAACAACAAGAACATCATCATGGCCGCCGAGCAGGCCGAGAAACTGGCCGACCGTCAGGTCGTGGTTCTGCCCACCCGCACCGTGCCCATGGGCATCACCGCCATGCTGAACTTCGACCCCTCCGTGAACGCCGAGACCAACACCATCAACATGATGGCGGCTGCCGACAAGGTGTCCACCGGCCTGATCACCTACGCCGCCCGCGACAGCGAGTACGACGGCAAGCGCATCAAGAAGGGCGAGATCATGGCACTGGAGAACGGCAAGATCGTTGCCACCTCCACCGACATCACCAAGGCCACCTACCGTCTGGCCCGGGGTATGTGCAAAAAGGACTCTTGCTTTGTCACCATCATCTCCGGCTGCGACGTGAGCGACGAGGACGCCGAGAAGGTCACTGAGATGGTCAAGGCCAAGTGCCCGAACCATGTGGAGGTCAGCCACATCCGCGGCGGCCAGCCCGTGTATTATTATATGATCAGCGTGGAGTAAGCAATTCCTCCGGCTGACCTGTTCCCTGAAAAACAGCAACTCCCCCTGCCGTGAGCAAATGCCCACCGCAGGGGGAGTTTTTGTTGTGTCGCTGTCCGCTTGTCAGCCCGCGTGCAGGGCATCATTCTTGGCCAGCAGGTACACGCAGTACTGGTTCATGCTGATGCCCTCCTGCTGGGAGTGCTCTGCCAATGCGCGGTGCAGGCTGCGCGGCATCCGCAGCTTGAACTGTCCGGAGTATTTTTCCAGACTATCCGGCTCCTGGATCATCACACCGTCCGCGATGGCTGCTTCCAGCCAGGCTTTTTTGGCATCCTGTGCGTTCGCCACAGCGGTTTCCAGCGTTTCGCCGCAGGTGATGCAGCCCGGCAGCTCCGGAAAGGAAACCACGAAACCGCCCTCTTCCCGGTCCTCCACGATCTCCATCCGATAGGGCATGGCAAGATATTCATTCAGCGTTTTCATCGTTCTTCGCCTCACTCTCTACGATCTGCCTCACCATCTCAACGTATACCTTTTTGATTGGCTCATGCTTCGGGATCGTGATCGGCTGGCACCCCGCCTTGCGGAAGGTGTAGTGGCTGCTCCCGCTCCGGGGCGCATACATCACATAGCCGTAGCTTTCCAGCACCTTGCGCAGCTCATCGAACCGCATATCTTTGGAAAGTGCACAGATGCGTGCGATCAGTTTATCCCATTTTGACATCGTTCATGCTCCTGCTTCTATTATATGTGGTGTCACATATGGTGTCAAGTTTTTTTATCAGAAGAAGCTCACCTGGCTGCTCTCCGGCAGGTCGCCCAGGGCGCCCACCTGACGCAGACGGTCCAGAATGCCCTGACCGACGCCGGAGGCCTGCTGCAGCTCTTCCACCGAGAGATACTCTTCGCCGTGGATGGTCACCCGCTCCAGCGCGTCGGCAGCAGCACCGCCCAGACCCTTCAGGGAGCTGAAGGGCAGGCGCACCTTGCCGTCCTCCACCACATATTTGGAGCCGCGGCTCTTGCCCAGCTCGATGGGCAAGAACTCGTACCCGCGCACCAGCATTTCGTTCACCAGCTGCAGGCTCACCAGAACGTCCTCGTCCTTGGCGTTCTTTTCCTCCTTCAGGCGGCGCTTGACCTCTTCCATGTGAGCACGGGCCACAGCAGCCCCGCCGATGGCGGCCTCATAGTCGATGTCGTCGCCGCGCACGGTGAAGTACACCGCATAGAAGGCCTGCGGCTTGTAAATTTTGAACCACATCAGACGGATGGCACTCATCAGATAGGCCACCGCGTGGGCCTTGGGGAACATATACTTGATCTTGCGGCAGCTCTCGATGTACCAGTCCGGCACATCGTGCTCCCGCATGGCTTCCTCCCAGCCGTCCTTGAAACCGCCCTTGGCCACCTTGCCCTTACGCACGGCCTCCATGATGTCAAAGGCCATCTTGGGTTCCAGCCCCTTGCGCAGCAGGTACAGCATGATGCTGTCACGGCAGCCGATGACCTCTGCGATGGTGCAGGTGCCGCTGCGGATCAGCTCATCCGCGTTGCCGGTCCACACGTCGGTGCCGTGGGACAGGCCCGAGATCTGGATCAGCTCCGAGAAGTTCTTGGGCCGGGCCTCCACCAGCATGCCGCGCACGAAGTTGGTGCCCATTTCCGGGATGCCGAAGGTACCGGTCTGGCTGTCGATCTGCTCCGGGGTCACGCCCAGCGCTTCCGGGCTGGTCAGCAGGCTGTACACCTTGGGGTCGTTCATGGGGATGCTGTCCACCGGGATGCCGGTGTACTCCTCAAAATACTTGTAGAAGGTGGGCATATCGTGGCCCAGCTCGTCCAGCTTGAGCAGGGTATCGTGCAGATACTTGAACTCGAAGTGGGTGGTCAGCAGGCCGCCTGCCACGTCATCTGCCGGGTGCTGGATGGGGCAGAAATCGTAAATTTCATAGGTGTCCGGCACAACGACCATGCCGCCGGGGTGCTGGCCCGTGGTACGCTTGACGCCGGTGCAGCCCAGCGTCAGGCGGTTTTCCTCCGCATGGTTCACGGTGCGGCCCCGCTCTTCCAGATACTTCTTGACGTAGCCGTAGGCGGTCTTGTCCTGAATACCGGACACCGTACCGGCCTTGAACACGTTGGCCTTGCCGAACAGCTCCTCGGTGTAGCGGTGCACGTTGGACTGATACTCACCGGAGAAGTTCAGGTCGATATCGGGTTCCTTGTCGCCGTAGAAGCCCAGGAAGGTCTCGAAGGGGATATCGTGGCCGTCCACCAGCATCCGGGTGCCGCAGTGGGGACAGTTCTTGTCCGGCAGGTCAAAGCCGTCGTCCACGCTGCCGTCGGTGATGAACTCGCTGTACTTGCACTTGGGGCAGCGGTAATGGGGCGGCAGGCTGTTCACCTCCGAGATGCCGGAGAAGTGGGCTACAGCCGACGAGCCCACCGAACCACGGCTGCCCACCTGATAGCCGCCCGCGTTGGAGTAGGCCACCAGCTTGACCGCGATGACATACAGCACCGCGTAGCCGTGACCGCAGATGGAGTCCAGCTCCTTCTGCAGCCGCTTTTCCACGATCTCGGGCAGGGGGTCGCCGTAGTCCCGCTTGGCGTGCTCCCAGGTGGCGTCGCGCAGCTGTTGTTCCGCGCCCTCGATGCTGGGCGGGTAGGTGCCCCGCGGGATGGCCCGCACGGTGTTGTCGATCATGGCCGCGATCTTGCGCGGGTTCTTGACCACCACCTCGTAGGCCTTCTCCTTGGGCAGATAGTAGAACTGGTCCAGCATATCCTGTGTGGTGCGGAAGAACAGCGGCGGCTGGTTGTCGGCATCCTTGAAGCCGTTGCCCGCCTGCAGCACCGCACGGTACACGGCATCTTCCGGCTCGGTGAAGTGCACGTCGCCGGTGGCGATCACCGGCTTGTGCAGGTCCTCGCCCAGCTTTATGACTGTGCGGTTGAAGTCCTTGATCTTCTCCTCGCTGTCCACTTTGCCTTCCCGCACCATGTAGGCGTTGTTGCCCAGGGGCTGGATCTCCAGAATGTCGTAGTAGGAGGCAATTTTCTTCAGTTCCTCATAGGGGGTGCCGTCCACGATGGCACGATACAGCTCACCGGCCTCGCAGGCACTGGTGAGCAGCAGGCCGTCACGGTACTTATTCAGCAGGCTGCGGGGCACGCGGGGCTTTTTAAAGAAGTAGTTGACGTGGGCCTCGCTCACGATCTTGTACAGATTCTTCAGGCCCATCTGGTTCTTGACCAGGATGATCAGGTGGTAATACTTCTTTTTCAGCACTTCCCGGTTGCCGCCCAGGCCGGTGTTGATCTCGCTGACCTTCGTCACCTGTTTTTCTTCCAGGTCCTTGAGCATCACACAGAAGATGCGGCCCAGTGCGGCGGAGTCCTCGCAGGCGCGGTGTGCCTCGTAGGCGGGCAGCTCCAGATGCTTGTTGATGGTGCCCTGCTTGTAGTTGTGCAGGCCGGGGTACATCGCCTGCGCCATGGTCAGGGTGTCGATATAGGTCACATTTTCCAGCGAGATGCCGCTGCGCTTGGCGGCGGCCCGCAGAAAGCGCATATCGAAGGAGTGCACATTGTGGCCCACCAGAATGCGGCCCCCCGCAAACTTGAGGAAGGCTTCCAGCGCTTCCTTCTCACTGGGAGCATCGGCCACCATCTCGTTGGTGATGCCGGTGATCTCGGTGATCTTGGGGGTGATGGGCTTGCCGGGCTTGACAAAGGTGTCAAATTCCTCCATCACCTCGCCGTTGCGCACGATGACGCCGCCGATCTCGGTCATATACTCCACGCCGGGGTCCAGGCCGGTGGTCTCGGTGTCGAACACGCAAAATTCCCCGGTCAGGGGCTGCTCCTGCACGCCGTACACGCAGGGGATCATATCGTCCACAAAGTAGGCCTCACAGCCGTAGATGAGCTTGAAGTCCGGGTCTTTCTTGTGGATGTCATCGGCCGCCAGCATGGCTTCCGGGTAGCCCTGACACACGCCGTGGTCGGTGATGGCAATGGCCGGGTGCCCCATGCGGTGGGCCAGCCGCACGATGCCGCCGGGGTCGCAGAAGCCGTCCATGCTGGACAGTTTGGTGTGCAGGTGCAGCTCCACTCGTTTGACCGGGGCGGTGTCCTCCCGCTTTTTGCGCTCCACGAACAGCACATCGTAGGGGTACACGATGTAGTCATGCTCGTACTTATCATAGGAGCAGTCGCCGCGCACGATGACCGTGGTACCCTTGCCGATGCTCTCCCACTTGGAGCAGTCCTCGCCCTCCTGCGCGCGGATCTTGAGGTTGATGGAGCCGGTGTAGTCGGTGATGGACACGGTGTAGATCTTGCGATAGTTGCCCTTGACCTCGGTAAAGAACACATCGCCCCAGATGGTGCACTTGCCGCCCTCGCCGCCCAGATCCTTGAGGGGGGTGAGGTTTTTGGGGGTGAACATTTTGCCGTGGAAGATGGTCACCGGCTTGTCGGTCAGGTCCAGCCCCTCCACCTTGATGGACGGAGCGGTATTCTTTTTCTCGAACTTGACCACCGGCGGGGCGATCTTGCGCTCCAGCTTTTCCTCCATCTGGTGCTGCTCGGCCTCGCTTACAGCGCTGATCAGGCTGACTTTGGGCGTCACCCCGGTGTGGCGGGCGATGCAGTCTGCCAGCAGCTTTTCAAAGCCCATCTCCTGCAAAAACTTCGTGCCGTGGCGCACCCCGACGGTGATGCTCTGCCCCAGGATGGTGATGCTGCACCGGTCCAGAAAGCCGTTGATGGGCACGCCGTCCGCCTTCATTTCCTCCAGCAGGTCCCGCAGGGCGGCTTCGTCCAGCATGGCATAGCCGAAGTGGTTCTCGATCTTCAGTTCAAAGCCCTCATAATCGGGCTGCAGCGAAGCCAGCAGCCGGGCGCACAGGCCCTTGTCCAGCGGGGCGGCGCTGCGCAGGGTAAAAATGACCTGCTGGCTCTGCCGCAGCATACGGGCGTGTTCCACGATCACCTGCCCGAAGCAGGACGCAAACGCCGGGTCCGCCATGAACTGCGGCCAGAGCTGGGAAACGAGTGGTGTCACGGGTTATACTCCTTTTTATACAGCACAAACTGCCGCGCCTGTGTCCGCAGGCGTGGCAGCAGAGAAAATACAGTGTTTACAGTTTATAGATCTCGTCCATGAACTGGTCCAGAATGTTGTCACCGGTGAGCTTTTTCACCGGCTTGCCGTGGAGGAACAGCACGGCTTCGCCCTTGCCGCCGGCAATGCCGATGTCGGCCTCCCGGGCCTCACCGGGGCCGTTGACCACGCAGCCCATCACGGCCACCTTAATGGATTTCTTGTAGCCCTGCAGCCGCTTTTCCACCTCGTTGGCGATCTCGGTGCAGGGGTACTGGGTGCGGCCGCAGGTGGGGCAGGTGATGACCTCCGGTCCTGCCACCGGGAAGCCCACGGCCCGCAGGATGTTGTAACCGGCTTCCACTTCCTTTTCCGGCTCGGCGGCCAGCGAAACGCGAATGGTGTCGCCGATGCCCTCCAGCAGCATGCCGCCGATGCCCATGCCGCTCTTGAGCAGGCCCATCTGGTAGGTGCCGGCCTCGGTCACGCCCACATGCAGTGGGTAGTCGGTGACGGCACTCAGCTGGCGGTAAGCCTCCATCATGCGGGGCACGTTGGAGTTCTTGATGGAAATGACGATGTTGTTGAAGTCGAACTTTTCCAGCAGGCGCACATGGTACAGGGCGCTCTCCACCATGGCTTCCGGGGTAGGGGCACCGTACTTGGCAAGGATGTGCTTTTCCAGGCTGCCGCCGTTGACGCCGATGCGGATGGGGATGTTCTTCTGCTGGCAGGCGTCCACCACCGCCTTCACCCGGTCGTCGTCGCCGATGTTGCCGGGGTTGATGCGGATCTTGTCCACGCCCACGTCGGCGCAGGCCAGCGCAGCGCGGTAGTCAAAGTGGATATCCGCCACGATGGGGATGCTCACCGCGTTCTTCACGGCCTCGATGCACTTGGCGTCGGCTGCGCTGGGGCAGGTCACCCGCAGGATCTGGCAGCCGGCGGCTTCGCACCGCTTTGCCTGTGCCACGTTGCCGGCAATGTCCTCCACCGGCACATTCAGCATGGTCTGCACCGCAATGGGATGGTTGCCGCCAATGGTCACATTGCCGATCTTCACTTCTCGTTTCAACTGCCGCATCCTGTGGTTCCCCTTTCTGTTATACAGCTCCGGTGATGAGCCGGATGATATCGTTGTAGGTTGCAAAGATCATCAGCCCGAACAGCAGCGCAAAGGCCGCAACGGTCAGGCTGCCCTGCAGCTTTTCCGGCACAGCATGGCCGGTGATGCCCTCAATGGCCAGGAACACCACCTTGCCGCCGTCCAGCGCCGGGAAGGGCAGCAGGTTGAAGATGCCCAGGTTGATGGTGATGAGGGCCAGCAGCTGCAGCAGATCCTGCCAACCGTAGCTGGCCGCCTGCCCGATGGCCGTCACGATGCCCACCGGCCCGGAAAGATTGTTGATGCTCTCCCGCCCGCGGAGCAGGTCCGCGAGGGAGGTAAAAATGATGCGCCCGTAGTACAGCATACTGTTGCCGGCCTCCCGCAGCACATTGCGGGGCGTCTTGGCCAGCCCGTACACGGTAAAGCCCAGGCTCATGTGCACCTGCCCGGCTTCGTCCGTCCAGGTGTCGAACTGCACATCCGGCAGCTCCACGGTCTGGCCGTCCCGCAGTACGGTAAAGTCAGCCCGGTACTGCTCGGTGCGCACCAGCTCATAGATGATATCGTTGGCCACGAAGCAGCGGCGGCCGTTCACCGCAACGATCTCGTCCCCCGCCTGCAGGCCGGTCTGGCCGCAGAGGGCACTGTCCTCCACGGCATAGATCACCTTGCTGGTCAGCGGGGAGCTCTGGGCCGTGAGCAGGATCAGCAGCACCACGAACCCCAGCACAAAGTTCATGACCGCACCGGCCACCATCACCAGCATCCGCTGCCAGACCGGGGCCTCGTTCAGGGGGATGCCGGTGCCTTCTTCCGGCGGCACCGGGGCGGGTGCCGCTTCCTCCCGCCGGTCACGGGCGGCTTCGGCCTGCTGGCTCTCGGGGCTTTCCTCCCCTTCCAGCGCCACATAGCCGCCCACCGGCAGGGCCCGCAGGGTGTATTGGGTGCCCTTGCGGACTGTTTTCCAGAGGGCCGGGCCCATGCCGATGGAAAACTCGTTGACCCGGATGCCGCAGAGCTTTGCCACTGCAAAGTGGCCGAACTCATGGATGGCGATCACGGCGCTGAACACGAACAGCGCTGCAAGCAGCGTGATAAAAACTGACATTCGTACTCCTAAAAATCAAAGATGTGCCCGCACGAACTCCCGTGCCATGCGGTCGCACTCGTACACATCGCTGAGGGTGTAGTCGCCGCCGAAGCGGTCGCTGTCCACGACGGCTTCCACCAGACGGCCGATGTCCAAAAAGCCGATCTTGTCCTCCAGGAACAGCTTCACGGCTTCCTCGTTGGCACCGTTGGCCGCGCAGGGGCCAAGGCCGCCCTTCTTGATGGCCTTTTTGCAGGCGGCAAGGCAGCGGAAGGTCTCTTCGTCGGCCACATCAAAGGTCAGCACCTTCAGGGCCGCAAAGTCCAGCTCCGGCACCACGCCCGGCACCCGCTTGGGGTAGGTCAGGGCGTACTGGATGGGGATGCGCATATCCGGCACGCCCAGCTGGGCAATGACCGAATGATCGCTGAACTGCACCGCCGAGTGCACGATGCTTTGGCGCTGCACCACGATCTGGATCTTCTCCGGCGGCAGGCCGAACAGCCACACCGCCTCAATGAGTTCCAGACCCTTATTCATGAGGGTGGCGGAGTCAATGGTGATCTTGGCCCCCATGTTCCAGTTGGGGTGCTTGAGGGCGTCCGCCTTGGTCTTGGTGCGCAGTTCCTCGGTTTTCATGCCGAAGAACGGCCCGCCGGACGCCGTGAGCAGGATCTTGGTCAGGCTGGGGGCGCTCTCCTTGTCCTGCAGGCACTGGAAGATGGCCGAATGCTCACTGTCCACGGGCAGCAGCTTCACGCCGTGCTGTGCCACCGCCCGGGTGACCAGATGGCCGCCGGTGACAAGGCTCTCCTTGTTGGCCAGGGCCAGATCGTGGCCGCTCTCGATGGCAGTCAGGCTGGCACCCAGGCCCGCAATGCCCACCACACTGTTCAGCACCACGTCCGGGCCGTCCAGCGCGGCCAGCTCCCGCAGGCCCTCCGGGCCGGTGAGCAATTTGGGCGCACCCGCCCGGCCGGACAGGGCCGCGTCCAGCCTTGCGGCGGCGTCCGGGTCGGTCATGCAGACGTACTTCGGGTGGAATTCCTCGATCTGCTGCAGGATCTTTTCCACATGGCTGTGGGCCGACAGGCCGAACACCTCATACCCCTGTGCCCGGATCACATCCAGGCTCTGGGTGCCGATGGAGCCGGTGGAGCCCAGCAGCGTAATTTTTTTCGACATGGCACGTTCCCCCTTTTACTTGTAGAACACCGCCGTGATGACCATGGTCACAAAGGGCGCAATGAACATCACGCTGTCAAAACGATCCAGAATGCCGCCGTGGCCCGGGAAAATGGTGCCGTAGTCCTTGATGCCGCACTGGCGCTTGACCACGCTGGCAAACAGGTCACCATAAATGCCCAGCACCGCCGCCACACAGCCCAGCAGGGCAATGATGACGTACATCGACACGCCGATGTTGGAGCGGGTAAAGGCCTCCATGCGGTCGGCGGCCACCGAGTAGATCAGGGTCGCCACCACGCCGAACACCATGGTGCCCAGCACACCGCCGATGGCACCCTCCACAGTCTTTTTGGGGCTGACCACCGGGCACAGCTTATGCTTGCCGAAGGCACGGCCCGCAAAGTAGGCGCAGGTGTCGCCGCCCCAGGCAAAGCAGAGGATGAGCAGGATGAAGAACACCGCATCGTAGCCGAACTGCTCCACCGGCAGCAGTTCCTTGAGCCGGATAAAGGAGTAGAAGCAGAAGATCACGATGCCCGAAAACACGAGCAGACCGCTGGCCTTCTGGTAGCTGATGGTCCCGTTGCGCACCACCAGATAGATGGCGTAAAAGGTGACCAGCACAAAGGACACCGGCATGACCAGACGGCGCATGACCATGTAGTTGGAGGTCATCACCAGCAGGGTATACGGCACCAGTGCCGCATACATCAGCCAGTCCTTTTTGGTAAAGCCCAGCGCATTGTAGATCTCGTGGATGGCAATGAGCGTGATGGCTGCAATGACCAGATTGAAGATCAGCGTGTTGAAGGTGAACATGACGCCAATGAGGACGATGATGCCCACAATGGCTGTGATAATGCGTGTTTTCATAGGTTGGCTCTCCTTTGTTCTGCCGGAAGGCACTCCCCTCTTGCGAGTGCCGCACAACCCGGGGAACGGTCGGGTATTCCGGTCCCTGCGCCGTGCACAGGATATTTTGGGTGTCGTTGCTGCCTTACAGCCCGCCAAAACGGCGGGACCGGTGGTTATACTCCTCAATGGCGGCGTCCAGGTCGGCACGGGTAAAGTCCGGCCACAGAACGTCCATTTCCACCAGCTCTGCATAAGCGGCCTGCCACAGCATGAAGTTGGACAGACGCTTTTCTCCGCTGGGCCGCAGGATAAAGTCCGGGTCCTTCTGCCCGGCGGTGTACATGGCATCGCTGAGCATCTGCTCAGTGATCTCTTCCGGCTTCAGCTGCCCGGCTGCGGCCTTTTCCGCCAACTGCTGCGCGGCCCGCACGATCTCCGGGCGGCCGCCGTAGTTGATGGCAATGTTCAGGGTCATGCCGGTCTTGACTGCCGACTCCCCTTCCAGCTTGTTCATCAGCTGCTGCAGTTTTTCGTCCAGCACGGTGCGGTCGCCCATGAATTTGATGCGGATGTTGCGGTTCTTGTAGTCAAACCCCTTCAGCAGGTATTCGCCGAACAGCCGCATGATGGCGTTCACTTCTTCCAGCGGGCGCTTCCAGTTCTCGGTGGAAAAGGCATAGAAGTACACCGACGAAACGCCCAGCTCGTCGCAGTAGTCCGCGATATCGCTGAACACCTCGGCGCCTTTTTTGTGCCCGGCGGTGCGGGGCAGGCCCCGGTTCTTGGCCCAGCGGCCGTTGCCGTCCATGATGATGCCGATGGACAGCCCCTCCGCAAACTCTCTGGGATGTGCCATTTGCTCCTCCCGGCAGCATTGCTGCCCTGAAAAAAGTGCCGCGCACCACAGGCGCTGCTTTTTTGAAAAGCGGCTCCCCCACCAGCGCACGACACCTTACATTGTTGTTCTGCTCAGCGCAGCCGGATCAGACGGACATGATCTCCTTCTGCTTTTCTTCCACGGCAGCGTCGATGTTCTTGATATACTTGTCGGTCAGCTTCTGGACATCCTCTTCCATGGTCTTCTGGCTGTCCTCGGTCAGCTCACCGGTCTTCTTCATGGCCTTGGCCTTGTCCATGGCGTCGCGGCGGATGTTGCGCACAGCCACCTTGGCCTCCTCGCCCAGCTTGGAGACTTCCTTGGCCAGCTGCTTGCGGCGCTCCTCGGTGGGAGCCGGGAAGTTCAGGCGGATGGTCTGGCCGTCGTCGATGGGGTTGATGCCCACGTCGCTGGCCATGATGGCCTTGCTGATGGCACGCAGCAGGGTGCGGTCCCAGGGGGTGATGGTCAGGGTGCGGGCCTCGCTGACAGCCACGGATGCCACCTGCTGGATGGGGGTGGGCGCGCCGTAGTAGTCCACGGTCACCTTGTCCAGCACAGCGGGGTTTGCACGGCCTGCACGCACAGCGGCCAGCTCGCGGCCCAGGTGCTCCACCGAGCTCTTCATCTTTTCTTCGTAAACCTTGGTGTTGCTGCTCATTGTTGTAGTCTCCTGTTCCTGTTGATATATTCGGTGGGCAGAGTGCACCGGGCAGCCCCGCCCTTCATTGTATGTTTCTGCGCAGAAGGCTATACGCGGTCAGCCCTCATACACCAGCGTGCCCACGTTCTCGCCCTGCACAGCCTTTGCGATGTTGTCCGGGTCGGCCAGATCAAACACCAGGATGGGCAGCTTGTTGTCGCGGCACAGGGTGGCAGCGGTGCCATCCATGACGGCCAGCTGGTCCTCCAGCACCTTGGTGAAGGTGAGGGTATCGTACTTCTTGGCGTCGGGGTACTTGTGGGGGTCCTTGTCGTACACGCCGTCCACCATGGTGGCCTTGAACATCACATCGGCGCTCACTTCCACGGCGCGCAGGGCCGTTGCCGTGTCGGTGGAGAAGAAGGGGTTGCCGGTGCCGCCGCCAAACACGGCGATCTTGCCCTCGTCCATGGCGCGCAGGGCGTCTTTGCGGGTAAAGGGCTGTGCCACCTGGGGCATGGTGATGGAGGTGAACACCTCGGTGGGCACGCCCAGCTGCTCCAGCTTGTCGGAGACGGCCAGAGCGTTCATCACTGTAGCCAGCATGCCGATCTTGTCGGCCAGAGTGCGCTCCATCTTGCCGCTGGAACGGCCGCGCCAGAAGTTGCCGCCGCCCACCACGATGCCAATCTGAACCCCCAGATCGTGGGCTTTTTTCACGCCGCCGCAGATCGCATCCATGGTCGGCTCGTCAAAGCCCATGCCTTTTTCGCCGCCCAATGCTTCGCCGCTGATCTTGAGCAGGATACGCTGATATTTCAATGCCATAATCCAAACACCACCTGTTTATATTCCGCCGGGCTGTGTGCCCGACATTGTTATTCAAGTGTATTTTACAATAAAACACGCATAAAGTAAACAGGAAATCTGCCCAGAAAATATGGAACGTTTTATGAACAGGCCCCCGGCAAAATTGGGGCTGGACATTTTCCGGCAGACATGCTATACTATTCTTCGCAAATGCGGGCATCGTACATCGGCTAGTATATCAGCCTTCCAAGCTGAGGAGGTGGGTTCGATTCCCATTGCCCGCTCCACGAAAAAGGCACGCTGATTTGTCTGGAATCAGCGTGCTTTTCTTATGATTTACCACGCTTTTTACCTCACATAGCAAAACAGCAGGCAGTTCCCGCAAAAAGGAGCTGCCTGCTGTTGTTTTTCATTCTGTCAGGCCCAGGGCTGCAAACTCTCTTGCAAGGCCGTCCTCATACACGGTGGGGGCGATGCGGTCGCACAGCTGCTTCAGCCGCTCCGAGCCGTTGCCCATGCACACACTGATCCCGGCGGCCTGGGTCATCTGCAGGTCGTTATCGCTGTCGCCAAAGCCAATGGTATCTTCCTGCGGGTGGCCCAGATGGCGGCAGATGGCCCGGATGCCGGTGCCCTTGTCGAATTTGCGGTTGATGAGTTCCCCGTTCACCATGCCGTCATCCATGGTGTCCAGGTTACTCTCGCAGAACACGAACTGGTCCTGATACAGCCGCTTGGCCTCGTCCAGATCGTGCAGGTGCTCAGCAATGTACACGATCTTGTAGATCGGCTGGCCGTCGTACCGGCTCAGCGGGGTCAGGCTCATGCCGTCCTGCATGGCCTTGCGCCAGCGGGCTGCCTCGCTGTTCAGCGGCTTGTCCGGCGCGTCGGCGGTAAACTTCCAGCGTGCGGTCATCTTCGGCCCGGCAAAGGTCTCGTCACGGGATTCCAGCGTGTAGTCCACGCCGTGCTGCCCCAGCACGGCGCTCAGGCCGCTGCACTGTTCCGGCTCCATGGGCAGGTCCACCAGCACCTGCCCGTCGCAGAGCACATAGCCGCCCGCGCTGCAGATGGCACCGTCAAAACAGCCGTACTCCAGCAGCGGCGCGGTCATGCGCAGGTTGCGTCCGGTGCACAGAAACAGCTTGTGCCCGTTGGCCCGGGCCGCCCGCAGCGCCTGCAGGGTGCTGTCCGGGATGAGCATATCCCCCGGCGGCAGCAGGGTGCCGTCAATGTCCAAAAAGATCAGCTTACGGTTCATGCGTCCTCCTTTATCCGGATCGAACCACGGTCCACCACGCTGTACCCCAGGGTGGTCTGGCGGACAGGACCGCCGTTTTCCGGGTGCTCCAGCATCTGCAGCAGCATCCGGGCAGCTTCCACACCCACCTGTTTCTGGTAAAAGCGCACGGTGGTCAGACCCGGCTCCACAACGCCGCCCACCCAGCTGTCGCCAATGCCGGCCAGACTGACCTGGGTGCCGATGGCGCGGCCTGCCGCCCTGAGTGCCCGCATGGCCCCCAGCGCCACCGTGTCGGTCACGCACACCACGCCGTCCAGATCCGGGCAGCAGGCCAGCAGCTCGTTCATGCAGCGTTCGCCCTCTTCCATGGTAAAGGCAGAGCAGCACAGCCGGGGCAGCTTGTCGCCGTCCAGCCCGGCAGCGTTCAGGGCGTCCTGCACACCCTGACGGCGCGCAAGCCCGACGGCCTGATCCTTCTCGGTGCCGCCGATGTACACCAGCCTGCGGTGCCCGCAGGCCAGCATCCGCTGGGCCAGCTCCCGGGCCGCACTGCGATCGTCGTTGTACACGCAGGGCACCTCCGGGAAGCGCTGCCCGGTGACCACCAGCGGCACCCGGCAGGCCTTGAAGGCCCGGGCCAGCTGAGGGCTGTAGTAGCACCCCAGCAGGATGATGCCCGCCACATGGTTGCGCTGCATGGCGGTCAGGTAGCCCAGCTCCCGCTGCTCGTCCAGCTCGGTGTTGCCCAGCAGAATCAGGTAGTTCTGTTGATCCAGTTCGCTGGCGATGCCGGCGGTGATCTGCCCCACCGACTGGGAGCTGATGCTGGGGGCAATGACCCCGATCTGGTTCACCCGGCCGGTGCGCAGAGTCTGCGCGGCGGCGTCCGGGCGGTAGCCTGTTTTTTCCACCACTTCCCGGATGGCTTCCCGCTTCTGTTCACTGAGCGGCCCGCCGTTGAGATATCGGCTGACTGCCGCGCTGGACACGCCAGCCATTTTTGCAATGTCACTGATGGTCATGGGGCAAGTTCCTCTCACACGCTCTGCTTCCCGCAGATTGTAAACGTTTTCACTTTCTATTATAAACCGGCCTGCACCGTCCCGCAAGGGGTGCAATGGCCTGTTTTGTTGCAGCGGCATCCCCAGTTTTTGGCAGTCCTGCACAAATCCGCTTGCATCTGGCAAGCAGGATCCAACTCTTTTTTGCTATTCCGGCGGGCAGCCCTTACAGGACACCCATGTGCAGTGCCCGCAGCAGCAGGCCCAGCACCAGCACCACCAGCAGCAGGGTCAGGATGGTCCTGTTCCCGGTGCGCTTCTTTTTGGAGCTGCGGCGTGCCGGGGCGCTGCGCTTGCGGGCAGCCGTGCGGCTGTTGTTCGACGCTTTCCTGCCCGCCGTCCTGCTGCCGGTACGGGCCGCAGGCTTCGCCGCTTTGCTCTGCCCGCGGGTGTTGTCGGCCGGGCGGGCCGCTTTCCGGGCACCGCACTGCTCCAGAAAGCTCTCGGCCTCCCGGTAATACTGGGCCAGCTCGTTTTCCCGGAAGGCGGTGTCCGCATACCCTTCTTCCAGGCTCTCGATGGCCTCATGGAACAGCAGTGCGGCCTGCGCTGCATCCTGCGCGTCGGCGGCGTGGGCCGCCTCGTTGCGGGCGGTGCGCACCGCGTTGCAGGCCCGGCGGGCTGCGCCGGGGTGCCGGGTATTGCCCAGCAGGTCCAGCGGTTTGGCGGCGTCCTTCTCCGGGTCCAGCAGCACCCGCATGCACAGGGTGGTGTCCAGCTGCTGCCAGCTGGTCTTGCCGCTCAGGTCCGGCATCCGGTCGTAATAGTCCGGGCTTTCCTTCTGGCGCTGGGCAATGTGCCGCAGCAGCGCGTCCAGACTGTGGCTGCCCGGCTTCTGTTCCCAGTGCCAGCGCAGCAGGCGGCGGCTGATCTCGTCGCATTCGGTCTTGATCTCAAATGCAGCCTGCAATGCTTCGTCCTGCATAATGGCCTCCTTTTTCCTTCTTGTGCAGAAAAGGCGGAGGTGGCACACGCCTTCCTCCGCCTTCTTTCTGCATTCTTTTACAGCATGAATTGATAATACACAAAGCCGCACAGGGCCACTGCCGCACAGACGATGGCCGTGATGGGCGGCACCCAGCGGATCAGCGCTTCGGCCACGCTGTCGCGGTCATCTTCCTCGTCCTCGTCCAGATCGTCATCCGGCACTTCCTGCACCGGTTCGGCGCGGCGGGAGGGCGCGGGGATCACCCGGGTGCCCTCGTCGGCACTGCTGCCCGGGAACGCCGCCCGGGTGGATGCATCCAGCACACGGGTGTGCTCCTCGGCATCCTCCAGCGGCTCGCGGCGGAGCTCAAAGGGTTCCACCTCCTCGGCCGGGCTGCGGGGTGCGCTCACCACGCGGGTGGGCTCCTCGCCAGCGGGTGCAGCCCCCACGATGCGGGTAGGCTCTTCCGCTGCGGCGGGCTGCGCCGGAACTTCGGCCGCGGGCCGGGCAGGCTGCTCCGGCTGCAGCAGCGTGTTCAGCGCATTCTGCAGCAGGATGCGGTCACACCGGCACTCGGTGCAGTAGACCGTATCTTCCTCTTTGGGATGGAATGCACCGCAGGCACAGTACCAGCCGTTCTCAAACACCTGGGGCTGATACTTCAGGCCGGTGCGGTTCATGCGGCTTTCCAGCGCCTTCTGCAGCTCCGGGCTCAGGCGGCGGGGTGCCGACAGGCGCACCCGCTTGATGTCCTTGAGGTGCACCACGCGCTTGCCGTTGTACACGTTGACCAGCGAGACGTCCACACTGGTGATGGCCTTGGACGTAATGAACACGGCATCGTCCATGCCGAACAGCTCGCCGGGCTTCACTTCGATGTCCCGGTACTCAAACTGATCCTCACACAGGATCACGCCGTCCACGCCCTTGCACTTGAAGTGCACTTCCAGAGCGGTCAGGGTCACGCGGGAAATGTTCTTGAAGGTCAGGCAGACGGCATTCTCGCCGCTGACATCCCCCCGCAGCAGCTCCACGCAGACAAACTGCACCGGGCTGCCCGGGGTGTAATAGTTCGCACGGGTCCGTGCGACCGGGTTGAAGTTTTCCTCCACGACACTCGCTCCTTTCCGGGATCAGTCGTTTGCTTCCGGGGCATCCTGCTCCGGTGCGGGGGCCTGCTCCGGCTGCTGACCGGTCGGCTGTTCTGCCGTCTCGGCCTGCTCGGCATGCTCTGCGGTCTCTGCCTTCTCGGCGGTCTCCACAGGCTGGGCAGGCTGCACAGTCTGCTCCGGCTGCCCGGCATCCACGTCCTCCAGGGGAGGCAGGGTGCCCCCAGCCATAATGGTGTTGAACTGCTGCTCGTTGAGCTTTTCGCGCTCCATCAGGGCCTTGGCCAGTGCATGCAGCTGGTCGATGTGCTCGGTCAGGGTGCGGCGGCAGGTCTCGTAGGCCTCGTCAATGATATCCCGCATCTCGCCGTCGATCTCGGCAGCGGTGGTCTCACTGTAACCCTTGCCCTGGCCCAGATCACGGCCCAGGAAGGTCTCCTCCTGGGAGGTGCCGTAGACCACCGGGCCCAGACGCTCCGAGAAGCCGTACTTGGTGATCATCTGCCGGGCGATGTTGGTGGCCTGCTGCAGGTCGTTGGAGGCACCGGTGGAGATATCCTCCAGGATCAGCTGCTCGGCCACGCGGCCGCCCAGGCTGGACACGATGTCCTCGAACATCTCGCCCTTGGTCACATAGCTGCGATCCTTTTCGGGCAGGTACATGGTGTAGCCGCCGGCCTGACCGCGGGGGATGATGGTGATCTCATGCACGCGGGGGTGGTGCTTGCAGTAGAAGCCCGCCACGGCATGGCCTGCCTCGTGGTAAGCGGTGAGCTTCTTTTCTTCCGGGGTGACCACACGGCTCTTCTTTTCCGGGCCGGCCATGACCTTCATGGAAGCCTCTTCGATGTCCTCCATGGTAATGGCCTTGCGGCTGCGGCGGGCTGCCAGCAGGGCAGCCTCGTTGACCAGGTTCTCCAGGTCGGCACCGGCAAAACCGGCGGTGCGCTGGGCGATGACCTTCAGGGACACATCCGGAGCCAGCGGCTTATTCTTGGTGTGCACCTTCAGGATCTCTTCGCGGCCCTTGACGTCCGGCAGGCCCACAAAGACCTGACGGTCAAAACGGCCGGGACGCAGCAGCGCCTTGTCCAGAATGTCGGCACGGTTGGTGGCAGCCATCACGATGATGCCGTCGTTGGCCTCAAAGCCGTCCATCTCCACCAGCAGCTGGTTCAAAGTCTGTTCGCGCTCGTCGTGGCCGCCGCCCAGACCGGCACCGCGCTGACGGCCCACTGCGTCGATCTCATCAATGAAAATGATGCATGGCATCGTCTTTTTTGCTTTGTCGAACAGGTCACGCACGCGGGATGCGCCCACGCCGACGTACATTTCCACAAAGTCGGAGCCGGAGATGGAATAGAACGGCACCCCTGCCTCACCGGCACAGGCACGGGCCAGCAGGGTCTTGCCGGTACCCGGAGGGCCCACCAGCAGCACGCCGTGGGGGATGCGGGCACCCAGCGTATTGAACTTGTCCGGGCTCTTGAGGAACTCCACCACTTCCTTGAGTTCCTCTTTTTCTTCGTCCTCACCGGCAACGTCGGCAAAGGTAGCGGTCTTTTTGTTCTCGCGCTCATCCTTCACGCGGGCCTTGCCCACGTTCATGATGCCGCCGCCGGCACCGCCGCCGCGCATCATGGAGAACAGCAGGAAACCGGTGCAGCCCAGCATGGCCAGATAGAACAGGATCTCCATCCAGGGGATGCTCTCCTTGAGCGGGGTATAATCATACTCCATCGGTGCATCGGGGTTTGCTTCGTCGTAGGCTGCAATGTAGCTGTCCACATTCTTGACGAACATGGAGGCATAGGGCAGCTTGTAGCGCACGGTCACGGTGCCGTCGCTGTTCTTCTCGGCCCCGGTGGAGCCGGAGGAGGAAGAGGACAGCATCCCGGACAGCAGCCCGCCGGTGGACTGCACCGTGCTCACGGACGACGGGTCGGGCAGGGCCAGCTTGCCCTCCTTGAGGGTCATGGTGAGCACACCGGTGTTCAGGTCCAGCGTGAACTTGGTGACCTGCAGGTTTTCAAAATACTGCACCGCCGTGGAGTAAACCATGGAGGACGAGCCGCCGCTGCTGCTGCCGCCGCCCAGCACGCTCCATACCATGAGCACGGCAGCCAGTGCCAGTGCCAGGATCAGCGGGTTGAAACGAGGTTTCTTCGGTTGCAAAAAAATCAACTCCAGTTCAGGGTGAATTTGATCCGGGACTTACTTCGTGTAGATCTCGGGCTTGAGCACGCCCACATAGGGCAGGTTGCGGTACTTTTCGTCGTAGTCCAGGCCATAGCCCACCACGAATTCGTCCGGCACCTGGAAGCCCTCGTAATCGGGCTGAATGTCGGCCTTGCGGCGGCTGGGCTTGTCGAGGATGGTGCAGATCTTGACCGAGTTGGGGTTGCGCATCTTGAGCATGGGCACCAGCTTGGACAGGGTGACACCGGTGTCGAGGATATCCTCCACGATCAGCACATCCTTGCCGGACAGATCACCGTCCAGATCCTTGATGATCTTGACCAGACCACTGGTCACGGTGTTGCTGCCGCCGTAGCTGGACACCACCATGAAGTCGATGCTGCAGGGGATGGTCACTGCCCGCATCAGGTCGGCCATAAAGACCACCGATCCCTTCAGGATGGACACCAGCACGAGGTTTTTGCCCTCGTAGTCCTTGCTGATGTGTGCACCCAGCTCCGCAACCTTGGCTTTCAGCTGTTCTTCCGAGACCAGAACGGTCTTGATGTCATCATTCATGCTCATGATGTTTCTCCTTTTTATCCCTTCAAGTTTCCTGTTCCATCTGCAGGATCTGCGTCGTGGTCTCATCCGGTGCAAGGCCCTCGGCAAAGCCGCTGCCGCACACCCAAAGCACCTCGCTGCCTGCTGCCAGCAGCGGCAGCGTGTCCCGCTGCTGCGCCGGGATGTCCGCTTCGTTCATCCATTTGCGCAGGCGGTTGTGCACCGCTCGCCCGGCGGGGCGGTAAACATCCCCCGGCTGGCGGGTGCGCAGAACAAGACCAGCATACAACGTAGTTATTCTAGCATAATCCGCCCGATTTTTTAAGTCTTTTTTATGAACGACTTGTATTTTTTCTTCAAAATCCGCCGGGAACACCCGTGCAGTCAGGGTTTTGCCCCCCGGCAGAGGCATCCGGGCCGGTTTTCCGGCCTGCAGGGCTGCGGTAAATGCGGCCGCCGCATCGGCATCCCAGCCGACGGATTCGGCCTGTGTTTCCTGCCGGAGCACCCCATCTGCCGCGCAGAAGCGGACCTTCCCGGTCAGCTGCACGGCTCCGCTGCCCTGCTGCACCAGCTGCGCCAACAGCCGGATATATTTTTCTTCCGGGTCCCGCACCGGGGCCGCCAGACGGTGCAGGGCCGTTTCCAGAATGGGCGCATCCGCTGCCGCCAGCGGCTCCAGCCGCCAGCACACAGGGTCCGTGTCCGACAGGCGGGCATCCATCAGCAGCGCTTCGGCCTTTTGGGCAAAGTAGGCATCGGCCTGCGCCGCCTTCTCGCAGAAGCGGGCCAGATTTTCCGTCGCCGCCTCGTTCGTGCTCTGCAAAGCAGGCAGTGCCGCCCGGCGCAGCCGGTTGCGGGCGTAGGCGTCCGTCTCGTTCGTCTCATCGGTGACCCATGTCTGCCCGGCCGCCCGGCAGACCGCCTCGGTGTCGGCCCGGTTCAGGCAGAGCAGCGGCCGCAGATAACACCCGCGCCGGGGCCGGATGCCTGCCGCGCCGTGCAGCCCGGTGCCCCGGGCCAGCCGCAGCAGCAGCGTTTCGGCCTGGTCATTTGCAGTATGGGCCGTTGCCACGGCATCTATCCCCTCTTCGCACAGGCGTTCAAAGCAGGCATAGCGCAGGCGGCGAGCCCAGTCCTCCCCGGCGTGGGGCGGCGGCGCATCCACCGTGTCGGCCAGTTCTGCCGCGTGGAACACCCGCAGCGGCACCCCCAGTGCCCCGCAGGCCTGCCGCACAAAGGCTTCGTCCCGGTCGGCGGCGGCGCCGCGCAGGCCGTGGTTCACATGGCAGGCTGAGAGGGTGTAGCCGAACTCCGGCTGCAGCGCCCGCAACAGGAGCAGCAGCGCCATGCTGTCGGCCCCGCCGGAAACCGCCGCCGCCAGCCGCAGCGGCTGCCCCGGACACAAAAGCCGGTTCTGCAGGCAGAAATCCCGCACCGCAGCCCGGCAGTCTTTCTCATTTTTCATCGGTTCAGCGCTTGAAATCCACATCCATGAAGCGGGTGTGGGCACCGTCCCAGCCCAGCGGCACGGTACTGGTCTCACCATGGCGGTTCTTGGCCACGATGCACTCGGCCGTGTCGGCATCCACCTCGGCACCGTCCGGGTTCTGGCTGGCGTAATAGGAATCGCGGTACAGGAACAGGACGCAGTCGGCGTCCTGCTCGATGGAACCGGAATCACGCAGGTCGGACAGCTGGGGCCGGTGGCTGGAGTTGTTGCCCTGCTTTTCCACCGCACGGGACAGCTGGCTCAGCGCGATGATGGGCACGTTCATTTCCTTGGCCATGATCTTGAGGTTCCGGGTGATAGAGCTGATCTCCTGCACACGGTTCTCGGTGCGCTGGCCGGTGGTCATCAGCTGCAGATAGTCGATAACGATCAGACCTACGTTGGGGCGGGTGGGGTCCTGGTTCACCCGGCGGATCTTGGCCTTCATCTCGGTGATGGTGATGCCGGAGGTATCGTCCATATAGATCGGTGCATCGTGGAGTTTTTCAGTGGCCAGCGCCAGATACTCCCAGTCCTCGGCACGCAGGGCACCGGTGCGGAAAGCCTGGCTGTCGATGCCGGCCTCGGCGGACAGGATGCGGTTGGTGAGCTGCTCCTTGGTCATTTCCAGGCTGAAGATGGCCACCGGCACCTTCTGCTGCATGGCCACGCGGGTGGCGATGTTCAGCGCAAAACTGGTCTTGCCCATGCCGGGGCGGGCGGCCAGGATGATCAGGTCACCGCGGCCAAGGCCGGTGAGCACCGTGTCCAGCAGGCGGAACCCGGTGGGGATGCCCTTGTACTTGTCGGCATCCGGGCCGCTGATCTTCTGCAGGTTGGTCAGGGTCTCCACCATGCTGGAGGAAAGCGGGGTCAGGGCGCTGGAATCCCGGCCGGAGCGGATCTCGTAGATGCGCTGCTCGGCATTTTCCAGCAGCAGGTCGGCGTCCGGCTCGTCCCCGGCGTCCTGCAGGATATCCTTGGCCACGTCCATCAGCTGGCGCACCAGATACTTTTCCTGCACGATCTGGGCGTAGGCCTTCACGTTGGAGATGCTGGGCACCGTCTCGGCCAGACCGGTCAGGTACACCTTGGCTTCGTCCGCACTGGGGAACACTCCGTCCGAGATGACCGCATCCAGCAGGGTCACAAAGTCAATGGTCTGGTCGTTGGTGAACAGCCGCAGCATCTCGCTCCAGATCTGCGCGTTCTGCCGGGTATAGAACATTTCCGGCTTGATGATCTCCACCAGGTCGGTCAGGGTGTCGGGCTTGAGCAGCACCGCGCCCAGCACGCTCTGCTCCGCCTGCATGTTGAACGGCTGGTTGATGCCCACGCTCTCCAGATTCAGTTCGTTGTTATAATGTCGTTCGTTCGGCATGGTCCTTTATCCTTTTGCATTGTTGTCGTATCCGTCCAGAAACAGGCCGTCCACAATATTGCAGAACACCTCCGGCTGCCTGAGCGGATGTGCTCTGCCCTTCCACCACATGGTCGTGCGGCTGGCGGAAAGCACCCGGACTTCCCCGTTTTTCAGGGTATAGGTCACGGTCAGTTCCGGGTCTGTGGTGTCCGGCGCCCCCAGCTTATAGTTCAGCAGGTTGGCCGCTTTGACCAGCAGCTCAACATTCTCAGTGTCCGTGACCGTAACGGAACCGCTGTCCAGGCTCACCAGGGTGACGCTCTGCACATCCTCCGCCTTGGGCAGCCCCAGCAGCGGCACTCCATACCGGCCGATCCAGACCGCTGACGCGATCAGTACCGACAGCACCACGGTCAGCAGGGTCTGCAGCCACGCGGAATGCTTCTTTTGTACTTGCTTCATTTTCCGTTCCTCCCGGAAAAGCCAAAAAGCGCCCCCTGCTTTGAGGGGGCGCAGACAGCAGAAAAATCAGGCCTGTTCCACTTCCACCTGGATCTTGAAGGAAGCCACAACGCCCACATGCAGGCGCACCTTGCCGTTGAACACACCGGCATCCTTGATGTCGCGGGTCTCCATCTCGATCTTCTTCTTGTCGATGGGAGCACCGGCCAGCTGTGCCAGAGCCTCGGCCACTTCCTTGCCGGTGACCTTGCCGTGCAGACGGCCGGAGGCACCGCCCTTGGCCTTGATGGTCACGGTCTTGCCTTCGATCTTGGCGGCCAGTGCCTTGGCAGCGGCCACATTCTCCGCTTCATGGAAATCGGCTGCGGCTTCCTTGCCGCGGGCCACGTTCACAGCGCTGGCATCGGCCACAGCCGCCAGCTTGCGCGGGAACAGGTAGTTGCGGGCGTAGCCGTCGGACACCTCATGGATCTCGTCCTTTTTGCCAATGCCCTTGATATCCTGCTTGAGAATCACTTTCATGTTTATCCCTCACTTTTCACCGGAACCCCGGTGCCGTTCTTGTGTTTATAGTATAGCGCATTTGTCGGCTTTGAGCAAGAGGGGCAGCCAACCATTTAAAATGGTCTCCGCTTCGCTCTGACCATATTCATCGGAAGTTTATGATTTATTTCGTGTTTGTCGCAGCCTGCGGGCTGCTCCAAACACCTTTTCACGCAAGGAGCTGCTGCCGTTGATAACTTCTCCCTGCAAAAAGTTGTGCAGAATGTTTTCTCTCCGGCCCCTCTTGTGAAAAATGCACTTCCGGAACGCCCGCAGGCGTTCCGGAAGTGCAAAAATCCAATTTATTTCCGCTATT
>UQDV01000017.1 GCA_900539945.1 uncultured Faecalibacterium sp. | reverse complement strand
CCGAAAAGGCCGGCAGCCTGTACCCGGGCGGCCCCGCCCCCGTGAGCCGGGCCGCGCTGGCCGGGGCCATCGCCCGGCAGCTGCTGGCCCTCTGCCCCGCCTTTGACTGTCTGGACGAGTACCGCGCCCGCTGCTTTGTGCCCGGGCACTGGGTCACCGTGTGCACCGGCACCGAGACCTACGCCGCAAAGGCCCTTGCCATCGACGAGGAAGGGCGGCTGGTGGTCCAGCGGGAGAACGGCCGCCCGCAGGCATTACGCTGCGGCGAGGTGACCACCCGCCCGGCCCGGACGGAATAAGACGCAAAAAAGCAGCCTTCCCGGATCTTCTCCGGAAAGGCTGCTTTTGCCTTTTGTTTATACTTCGTCCAGTGCTTTGGCTTCCAGCACCGGGATGCCCTCGGCTTCCAGCACCCGGCGCAGGATGCCGGGCAGGCCGGCCTTCGGCACCTTGTTCTCGATGCACAGGGTGATCACCCCATTGAGGGTGGAGGCTTCCACGCACAGGGAGCCGCCCTCCGGCGGCACCCACACGCCAAAGTCAGTGATGTACTGCGCCAGCTCCGGCGTTGCCGGCATGAGGGGGTTGCCCAGATAGCTGAACCAGAAATCCGCCGGGATGCCGCTGATGTACTCGCCCATTTGGAACACCCGCTGCTTGATCCGCAGGGGGGCCTTCTGCTGGTCCACCTTGTAGACCCAGCCCATCTGGTCGGCCATCTTGCGGCGCTTGCGCTCCGCCGTCAGGCTGTCCTTCACGGCACTGTCCATCTGCTGCACGAACTCTTCCAGCCGGACGCCCTCGTGCAGGGTCGCTCCGTCCTGAAAGGAACACACGCAGTTGTACCGTGCGTTGGGGGCACCCATGGCGTCCCGCGTGTCGGCAGAGTAAGAATACTGGATGGTGTCCTTGCCCAGATACTCTCCCAGCGCGATGCACAGCAGGCCCATGAGGGCGCAGAAGGGCTTGACGCCGTTCTGCACGCCTTTGGCCACCAGATCCTTTTTGGCGAACCGGATTCGGATGCGGTGCATGGGCTCCTCGCAGGTCTCCACCACCTCCCGCTGCATCGTAGTCTCGTCCATGACCTGCAGCGGGTACTGTTCCACCAGCTTTGCGATGTCGTAGGCCGGGCTGCAGGGGATGGGCAGGTTTGCAAAGGCGGTACCGTAGCGCAGGTTACAGTACAGCTCCAGGATGCGGGTGAGGAAGGGCGATACCCCGTGGCCGTCCGCGATGAAGTGGAACCAGTCAAAGTACACGGTATTCTGTGCGCAGTGCACGGCAAAGAAGTAGCCATTCGTCTGTTCCGGCATCTCCCGCATCACGCTGTCCGGGTACACCAGACAGGGCTCCGAGTTCGGTTCCAGAAAGGCTTTGCGCTTTTCCCACACCAGCCGCACCCGGTAATAGGGTGCAGCTTCCAGCGCGGCATCCAGCGCTTGTTGCAGCAGGGCCGGGTCCACCGGGTCCTTCAGGGTAAACTGATACCGGGGGCACACTTTTTCCCGGCGGAAATAGTACATGATGCCCTGAAAGACATACTCCGCCGAACGCTGTGCTGCTTCCATCGGCTCACCCGGCATTGGCTGCCAGATAATCGGTCAGGTCACCGATGGTGACAAAGTTGCGCAGCTCCTTTTCCGGGATGCGCAGGCCAAAGGTCTCTTCCAGGTCGGCCACGATGGTCAGGATCTCCATCGAGGACAGATCCAGGTCGTCCATCAGGACGCTGTTCTCGTTGACATCCTCCGGCGCGATCTCTGCCACATCCTCCAGGATGGCCAGGATCTGGGACATGATTTCTGCTCGTTCCATAGAAATGTTCTTCCTTTCCGTGACGGATTTTGGGTGTGCCGATCAGGATCAGCACGGCTCTGCCCTCAGTATAGCACAACCCCTATGGGTTTGCCCAGTTTTTTTGCAGAGTATGCGGCGCAAACCGCAAAATCAGGGCTGCAGGCCTCAGCGCATCAGCTTGCCCATGGCGTTGCGGGGCAAGGGCTGGGCGGAGAATTCCACTGCGCTCATACGCTTGTACAGGGGCAGGGTGCGGTTGGTCTCGGTGATAAAGTCCCGTACCGCCTGCTGGTCGGCTTCTTCGCAGCAGACCACAGCGCAGATCTTTTTGCCCTTTTCCTTCACCAGGCACTCCTTTACGGCCGGGCACTTTGCCAGCAGGCCCTCCAGCTCCTCGGGGCTCACATTCTCGCCGCTGTCCAGAATGATCACGTTCTTCTTGCGGCCGGTGAGGAAGTAATAGCCGTCCTCGTCCACCCGGGCCAGGTCGCCGGTATGGAACCAGCCGTCGGCGTCGATGACTTCGGCGGTGCCCTCGGGATCCTTATAGTAGCCCAGCATCACATCACCGCCCCGCATACACAGCTCGCCGTTGTCCAGCTTGATCTCGCAGTGGCCGTCGTCCTTGCCGATGGAGCCGATGTGCTTGGCATCCTCCGCAAAGTTGATGAGGCCGCCGCCGGTGGTCTCGGTGCTGCCGTAGAGCTGGGAGATCACCATGCCGTGGTCGTGGAGGTCCATCAGGGTCTGGGGGTCAAACATTGCGGACATGCAGTTCAGAGCCCACAGATCCCCCAGCTTGTCCTGCTTGCCGGTCATCAGGTCGTGGTGGATGGACTGCACCAGCACCGGCACGGCAGCCATGGCCTGGCTGGGCATCCGCTTGAGGTCCTTATAGAAGGACCGCAGGCTGCCCAGGTTCTGGGCCCAGCCCATCCAGGCCCAGGTGAACAGGCAGCCAAAGGCGCCCAGGTGGAACATGGGCAGCAGGGTCATGTGGCTGACCAGCAGGTCCGGGTCATTTTTCAGCTGGCAGAACCGCTGCCCCACCCGTACATGGTGGGGCATCACCGCAAAGAAGTTCCGCTCGCAGAGCATGACGCCCTTGCTGCGGCCCGTGGTGCCGGAGGTGAACATCAGCACCATCAGCTCCTCGGGCTGGATGCGGTTCACAAGCTCTGCAGGCTCGTAAGCCTTGTAGGCATCCATGGGGCGCAGCAGGCTGCCGTAAGCCGCCTGCATCTCCTCGTTGCAGCCGTAGTCATCGCCGTCGGTCAGGATGGCGGAAGGCTCCACCAGCTCCAGCTCCCGGTGCAGCTCCTCCCAACTCTTGCGCTGGTTCATGGGCACGATGACGCCGCCCGCCATCATGACACCGTAGCAGTTCACGGCGTAGTGGTAGCTGTTGTTGCTCCACACGCACACCCGCTTGCCCTGAATGTCCGGGATGGTGCTCAGGTAGTAGTTCACCGCGCGGCGGATGTCCTGCGCATACTCCCCGAAGTGCTTTTCCACCACCACATCCTGGTCGGCGTCGTACCAGCGGAAGGCCACCCGGTTCGCAAATCGCTGCTCCATGTTCAGCGTCAGCAGCTCATACAGATTTTTCGGTTCATGCAGTTCCATTATCGTTTCCCTCTCTATTCTTTAAAAAGCCAGTCTCACGACCATAACGCCTTGTGGGAAATTTTCCCACCATGAGACCGGCTTCTTCCGCTAAGATTTAGGACCGCAGCAGCTTGCCGGCAGCGTTGCGAGGCAGGGGCTGGGCCGAGAACTCCACCACCATGTGCTTGTACAGGGGCAGGGTGCGGTTCACCTTGGTAACAAAGTCCCGCACAGCGTCCTGCTGGTCCGGGTCGCAGCAGACCACGGCGCAGATGCGCTGGTTCCGCTCGCAGACCATGCACTCCCGGATGGCAGCGCAGGGAGCCAGCAGCTTTTCCAGCTCCTCGGGGCTCACATTCTCGCCGCTGCCCAGGATGATCACGTTCTTTTTGCGGCCGGTCAGGTACATATAGCCGTCAGGCTCCACCCGGGCAATGTCGCCGGTGTGGAACCAGCCCTCGGCGTCCAGCACCTCGGCGGTGGCCTCCGGGTCCTTGTAGTAGCCCAGCATCACCGGGTCACCACGCATGCACAGTTCCCCGTCCTCCAGCTTGTACTGGCAGCTGTCGTCCACATGGCCCACGCTGGTCAGGTGCTTTTCCTCCTGGGAGGAGTTCCAGGCACCGTCACCGCAGGTCTCGGTAAGGCCGTACATCTGGGCGATGAAGAAGCCCCGGTCCATCAGGTCCTGGAGCATGGCAGGGTCGAACATGGCTGCGCCGCAGGTCAGCACACGCAGGCCGTTCAGACGCTCCCGTCTGCCCTTCATCACATCATTATAAATGCTCTTCAGCAGCACCGGCACCACAGCCATCACGTCACTCCGCATGGCCCCCAGGTCCCGGTAGAAATATTTCAGGTCGTTGCACAGGTTCACGCAGTGGCCGGTGACGCTCCAGGACACCAGGCTGGTCATGGCCGAAATGTGGAACATGGGAAGGCAGGACAGAGAGCTGAACTCGTCGGTGTTCCAGCCGGTCTGGCTCCGCACGTCCTCAAAGGGGGTCAGGAAGGCAGGCATGGCGGTGAACAGGTTCTTCTGAGACAGCATAACGCCCTTGCTGCGGCCAGTGGTGCCGGAGGTGAACATGATAAAGGCCATTGCATTGAGGTCCGGCACCTCGGTGATCTCCATCGCAGGCTCAAAGGCGGTAAAGGCATCCATGGGCACCAGACGATCCCCGTACTCCTGGCCCAGGGCCGGCTCCCGGCTCAGGTATTCGCCGTCATGGAGCACGCACACCGGCTCCACCAGATCCAGCTCGTAGCGGATCTCGTCCCAGTTCTTGCCGGTGTTCAGCGGCACTGCCACAGCTCCGGCCAGCACTGCGCCGTACATACACATCACATAGTGGTAGCTGTTGCGGGCCAGGATGGCCACACGCTGTCCCAGGGGGTTCGGGGTGCGGCTGCGCAAAAATGCCACGAACCGGCGCAGGTCTGCAGCGTACTGCCGGAAGGGCACCTCCACCACACCACCCTTGGCCTCATCATAATAACGGATGCCGATCCGGTCTGCGTAGATCGTTTCCAGATTGTTCAGGGACTGATACAACGAATGAACCATGTTAGCCTCCACGTCATTGTTTTTTACATTCCTGCAGCCGGGTCCACCCGGGCCAGGCCGCTTTTTCAATTGTGTTCAGTATACAATACCGCCGCTGGCAATGCAAGGCTTTTGCAACATTTAATTTCCATTTTTGGCAATTAAAACTTGCACATCTTATTTTTTCCATCCGGCAGCCTGTGCCGTCTGCCCAGAAATTCGGCCCTTCTGCCGGGCTTTTTTATCGGTAAAGACAACAATTGCCACCCGACGGTGGGCAATTCAAAATTGACAGTGTG
This sequence comes from uncultured Faecalibacterium sp., assembly GCA_900539945.1. Classification (GTDB taxonomy): domain Bacteria; phylum Bacillota; class Clostridia; order Oscillospirales; family Ruminococcaceae; genus Faecalibacterium. The sequence continues at coordinate 40,927 of UQDV01000017.1, read as the reverse complement.
CACAAAAAGCATTATACTAGCCTTATATCCTTATAAATGGATCATTTTTTACTGTATGCGCCTGTTGGTCACCTGTTTCCGGACGGCGCAAGGAAGGACCCTTTTCATGGAAGGCACCAGACCCAGCACCGTCAACTCCATCGGCATGTTCGACATGCTCAAGGGCATGGGCATGATCACCATCGTGCTGGCCCACACCGCCGAACTCTACCCCATGCAGGTCTCCGGCGGGCTGTCGCTCACGGCGTTTTTCCCGTTCATCTATCGTGAGGCCCTGATGGCGGCCTTTTTCATTGCCAGCGGCTACGGTTTCCGCAAGCGCTCCATCGGCAAGTGCATCCAGCAGCAGCTCAGAGCGCTGCTCAAGCCCTACTGCATCACGGCGGTGTGCACTTCGCTCTTGCATCTGCTGTGCCACTACATGGCGTTCCATTACTTCCCCAGCAGCGTCACCGAGACCCTCAAGGTGGCCGGCGGCTTTCTGCTGGGGCTGCCCCACACCACTACTTATGCCGGGCAGCAGTTCTTTTCCACCGGCCCCATGTGGTATCTGCTCTCGCTGCTGATCGGCTGGGTGCTGCTGGACGCCATCCTGAATATCTTCCCGGAGAAATACACACACTGGGCTGTGCTCGGCATCATGCTGCTGGGCTGGGGCACCACACTGGTGTGGGAGCTGCCCTTCAGCCTTTCGCAGGGGGCCGTGATCGTGCCCTACCTTTACATCGGCTATCTGGCCAAGAAGAACCGCTGGCTGGACAAGCCCCTGCCCCGCCGCACCCTGTACATTCTGCTGGGCGGCACAGCTCTGACTGCTGTGGGAGCTCTGCTTGCTCAGAGCACCGACTGCATTTCCATGGGCGAGTGGACCCTGGGCCCGCTGAGCATCCTGCTGGATGCCGCCACCGGCTTTTTGTTCATCCGCCTGTTCATGCGGCTCAACCGCTTCACCGGCCCCATCGCACAGGGCCTGCAGGCCATCGGCCGCAACTCACTGAACATCTTCTGCATCCACACGGTGGAGCTTATCGCCATTCCGTGGTATCTGTTTGCGGCGCATTTCACCGACCACCCGCTGCGGGGTATGCTGCTGCAGAACGTGATCGCGTTTACCTCCATCGGGCTGGTGTGCGCCCTGCTGAACCTGCGGCGCAGCTGGATCGTCAAAGCCTCGGCCGCACGGCGGCAGGCCCAGCGGCGCACCCCCGCGCTTTCGCAGCATTGATTTCCCCGGCTGCTGCGGTGCAGCCGTATCCTATAAAACAAGAGGAGAATCCGGTTATGAACAACGATGCCCCCCAGACCCTGGACGCGGCAGGCAGCCGCGTGGCCGAACTGGAACAGCAGCTCCGGCTGTCGGACGAAGGCGTTTCCCGGCTAGCACAGCGGTGCCTGGAGCTGGAGCAGCAGGTGCTGAAATATGAGGCCGTGCTGGCCTCGCAGAGTGCCGACACCGAACAGGGTGCTCTGCTTCTGCCCCAGCTGTTCTACGACTCCGGCTCCGGTTTTTCGCCCCATGAGTGCCTGACCGTTGCCCCCGACTCCTACGACGAGCTGACCCACGAAGTGTCGGCTGTGTTCGAGTTGCCCGTGGAGGCCAGGGCCCTGCGGCTGGACCCCGGTGAATTTGCCTGCTGCATCACCGATTTTTCCCTTTCAGACGAGCGGCTCAGCTACCACATCCTCAACGGCAACGCCCTGCAGGAGGGCACCATGCTGTTCATGAACATCGACCCCAACCTGACAGTGGAAAGTGCCGTAGGCTTCCCCGCCGGGCTGCGGTTTGCGGTGAAATATCGCTACTATCCCCTGGGCCGCTACCTGCATGAGCAGCCCGGCAAGGCCCTGCTGCGGGCGCTGACCGTACTCAAGGAAGAGACCGAGGCCGTGTCCCGTCAGGGCACCGAACAGCTGCTGGAGGCAAACGCTGAGATCCAGCAGCTGCGCAAGCAGCTGGCAGAACAGCAGCAGCATCTGGCCGACCTGCAGAACAGCCGGGCCGCCTACGAAGCCTCGCTGGAAAACGTGCTGGGCAGCAGCAGCTGGAAGCTCACGGCACCGCTGCGCAAGCTGCTGGGCCTGTTCCACCGGCATTGAAGGGGGTTCGTACATGTACAGCAGTTACAGCCCCCTGCAGCGCCGCCAGCTGCGGGAACAGACCTATACCGACACCCAGAGCACCTATCTGCTGGTGTACGCCCCGGGCCGCCGCAATGCCCTGACCCTTTCGCTGGCCGAGCAGCTGCACCGCAAGTTCCGGCTGGTGGACCGGCTGGAAGGTGAGCTGACCCCCTCCGTGAACGGTGTGCTGCTGGTGAGCGAGGATGTGGAGTGCACCTCCACCGCCCTCACCTATTTTGCAGCCGCCTTGCAGCAGGGGGCTGACCTTGTGGTGTGCGATGCCGTGTTCGGCTACGACGGCGGCAGTGCCCTGTACCAGACCGACCAGCACCTGTCCGGCCAGCGCTGTGCCCTGCTCTCCCGCGCCCTGCTGGACCGCTGCCGCGCGGCGGCCCGCGGCAAAGACGATGTGCTGGAACTGCTGCGGCTGGCAAACCAGCTGGCGCAGAACTGCCGCTGCGTCCCGCAGGCACTGCTGCACTTCCGCCGGGAGCTGTGCGCCGAGGACGTATTCTCGGCCACCGGCAAACGCGCCGTGGTGCTGAGCCATGAACTCACCATGACCGGTGCGCCCATCGTGCTGGTGAGCGCCATCCCGGTGCTGCGCAGTCTTGGCTATGAAGTGGTGGTGCTGGGCCCCTCGGACGAGGGCTCTCTGCCGCTCTTTCTGGAGGCCGGAGCTGCTGTGGTCACCCGCCGCGACTGCGTGACCTCTTCCACCCTGTGGGAGCTGGCTTCCAGCGCAGACTTTGTGCTGGCCAACACGGTGGTGGAAGCCCCCGCCGTGCGCACCCTGAACGGCGGCTTTGTGCCGGTGCTGTGGTGGCTGCACGACGCCTTTGCAGGCTATCCCTTCATTACCCACAAGATCCCCAAGGAGCTGGCCGACAACGTGCACATTGCCGCTGTGGGCTCCCACGCCACCGCCGCCATGCACTCGGTGCGGCCCAAATTCAAGGTGGAGCAGCTGATCTACGGCCTGCCCGACTACGCCCGCGAGAGCTTCCCTCGCTACGACCTGAGCTATGCCGGCGGGCGGCCCCTGTTTGTCACGGTGGGCTCCATGGAGATGCGCAAGGGGCAGGACATCTACTGCGAAGCCATCCGCCTTCTGCCGCCGGAGGTGCGGGAAAAGGCCTCCTTCCTCTTTGTGGGCAAGGCTTCCGACCGGGACGTCTCCGCCCATGTGCACGCCCTGACCGAGCAATTCCCTCATAATGTGTTCTACCGCAAGCGGCTGGAACGCCCGGAGATCAAGTCGCTGATGGAGCAGTGCACCTGCATTGTGTGCGCTTCCCGCGATGACCCTATGCCCACCTTTGTGACCGAGGGCCTGATCTTCGGCAAGCCTTCCATCGTGTCGGAGCACACCGGCACCGCCGGGCTCATCACGGAAGGGGTGGACGGCTTTGTGTACCGCAACGATGACCCCGCCCAGCTTTCCAAGGTGCTGGCCCATGCCATCGAGCACCCCGACCAGCTGGCCGCTATGAAGGCCGACTGCCGCAAGCTCTACGAGCGCTACTACACCAACGAAGCCTATGTCTCCACCCTGGTCCGTCTGATCCGGGAGCTGACCGAGTCCCGCTAAGCGTTTTGTTTTATTCTTGTTAAATTCAACGCCCCGGAAAATCCGTGTGATCTTTCGGGGCGTTTTTGCGCGCAGTGTGTCAAAACGATCTGCAATATTTGTCAGTTTCTTTCCGTTCCGGACATCTTTTTTATCATCCGGGCCGGATTGCACAAGAAAATTCGGCTTCCGTTCACAAAGACGGTCGGCGGCTGTGCTATACTTTTAAAAAAGTTTCATCCTGTCTGAAAGGAGTCCCTGCCCTCATGAACCAATCTGCCGCCTCTCAGCCTTCCCGCAAAAAGGCCGTATTATCTCTGCTGATCCTGCTGGCGCTCACCTGCGTGATCGTGCTCATCTTCCGGGATCACTGGGCCGAGATCACCGCCGCCCTCACCCAGCTGAACCTGTGGCAGGTTCTGGTGGTGCTGGCACTGGGCATCAGCTACCCGCTGCTGGAGGGCTGCGTCTCCTACGTCATCGTGCGGGGGCGGATGCCCGGCTTCACCCTGCGGCAGGGCATCGACAACGCCTGGTGCGGCACCTTTGGCAACGTGGTCACCCTGGGCGCGGGTGCCGTGCCGGTGCAGACCTGGTATCTGCATCAGGCAGGGCTGCCCATCGGCCCCGGCGTGGGCCTGATGACCCTGCAATATGTGTTCCACAAGACCACGGTGCTGCTGTACGCCACCGTGATGCTGCTGCTCCAGCACAAATGGCTGGCCGCCAACACCACCGGCGTGCTGAAATATCTGCCCATGGCATATGCTGTGGTAGCGCTGGTGATCGTGGCGCTGGTGCTGGTGTGCGTGTCGCCGCTGGTGCAGAATCTGGCCCGCTGGGCACTGGGCTTTTTGCCCAAGACCGAAAAATGGCAGCAGCGCCGGGCCGACTGGCTGGAGCAGCTGGATGTACTGGGCACCGAGAGCCGCCTGCTGCTGGCCGACAAGGCCCGCTGTGTGCAGATCTTTGCCCTGCAGGCGCTCAAGCTGTTTTTGCTGTTCTGCCTGCCGTGGCTGTGCATCCGGTTCATGCAGCTGTCCCCGCTGAGTTTTGCGCGGGTGCAGCTGCTCACCAGCCTGATGCTGTTCGTCTCCAACGCCCTGCCCAACGTGGCAGGCATGGGCTCCATCGAGACCGCATTTTTACTGCTGTTCAGCGGCTTTTTGCCTTCCGGTGAGGTGATGAGCGTGCTCATGCTCTACCGCATCGCCAGCTATTATTTCGTGTTTGCCGCCAGCGCCGTGGGCTTTTTCCTCGCCCAGCGGCGTCTGACCCGGACACCGCCAAAGGAGGATTGACCTGCCATGAAAGATAAGAGCATCCCGTCCCGGTTCGGCCTTGTGGTGCTGGTGGTGCTGCTTCTGGTGCTCATCCTGCCTTCCAGCAAGATCGACCTTGCATCAAAGATCAGCGCCAGCACACAGGCCAGTGTCCAGGTGGAGCACATTCAGAACTTTGCCCGCTCCGCAGAGATGGATTTTCAGCTGCTTTCTGCCGACGACCCTGCCTATCAGCAGATCGCAAACGTGCTTTCCGGCGTGCGCTGTGTCAGACGGCTCAGCCAGAACTATTCCTCCTACTCCCACGAATTTCCGGTGGATTCCATCACCGTGAGCTATTACGATGACGCAGAGAATCATCAGCTGCTGCTTACCGTCTATTCCGACGGGGTGTGCATCGTGAACAGCGTCTTTGTCAATGTCAAATATTCCGGCGGCGGGGCCGCAGAGCTGTATCAGGCGCTTGCGGAGATCGTGGAATAAATCGTTCCTTTTCTATATAAAACAAAAATCGGGGCGTGCAGGTGGTCAAGCTGCACGTCCCGTTTTTGTTTTCTTTGCACGCGATGCGGTACCAATCACACCGAATGCCGCGCCGGAGGCCGCAGAGCAAACCATGCTGCAGCTTCCTTTTGAAAAAGAGAATGGAATGGAGGAATTGGCGTTTGCGCAGCAATGAAAGCCCCAGTGAGGCTTTTAAGCCACAAGGTGGTCTTGCATAGGCAAGATGGAGTGGCCTCGCCACGACAAACCTGACGTCCGATATAGCTTAACCGCTATAGCAGACTTGAGTTTTGCGCAGAAGCATTGCAGGTACCTCTGCTGTTCTGGTGCAACGCGTTTCAAGCGGTTAGGTTTATCTAACCTCGTTGCGAGAACAGAATACCATACGCAGTTAGTCTTGTCAACCCTTATTTGAAAATTTTCCGGAACTTTTTTGCAGTAAAGTTTTTTCTGCCCGATTCGTGCACCCTGTACAGACACAGCTGGCTAAGGCTGTGCAAAATCCACCGATTTCCTCTTGCTTTTGACCGATATCTTTGTTATTATAGTTCCTGCAGCACTGCAACTCCACATCTCGCCGCTGCTTTTTGGCAGCAGGGCGGTTCTCAAGGGTGCAGTGTGTCCAAGGAGGTGCTTTGACAAATTTTTGTTCAGAGCTGCTCCGATCAGTCCGCCCCCAGAAAGCCGCCAACAAGGAGCGGCTTTTCAAAGGCTCAACAGTTAGGCTATGCTAACCAGCGCATAGAATGGAGCAAGGAGGTTCCAATGATCAATTTTGAACAGTGGGAAGGCTTTGAGGGCCGCATCTGGAAAGAGGAAGTCAATGTGCGCGACTTCATCCAGAAGAATTACACTCCCTACGACGGCGACGAGAACTTTCTGGCCGGCCCCACCGAGGCGACCGACAAGCTGTGGGGTGCCCTGCAGAAGCTGCAGAAGGCCGAGCGCGCCAAGGGCGGCGTGCTGGACATGGAGACGGAGGTCGTCAGCGGCCTGACCGCCTACGGCCCCGGCTACATTGACGAAAACCTGAAGGATCTGGAGCAGATCGTGGGCCTGCAGACCGACAAGCCCCTCAAGCGTGCTTTCATGCCCTACGGCGGCATCAAGATGGCCGAGCAGGCCTGCACCACCTACGGCTACCAGCCCAGCGAGGAGCTGCACAAGATCTTTACCGACTACACCCGCACCCACAACCAGGCCGTGTTCGACGCCTATACACCAGAGATGAAGGCCGCCCGCCACACCCACATCATCACCGGCCTGCCCGACACCTACGGCCGCGGCCGCATCGTGGGCGACTACCGCCGCGTGGCTCTGTACGGCGTCGACGCCCTGATTCAGTTCAAGCAGGAGGATCTGGCTAACTGCGGCGACGGCACCATGACCGATGACGTCATCCGCCTGCGGGAGGAGATCGCCCGGCAGATCAACGCCCTGAAGGGCATGAAGAAGATGGCCGAGGCCTACGGCTGCGACATCTCCCAGCCCGCCAAGAACGCCAAGGAAGCCTGCCAGTGGCTGTACTTCGGGTATCTTGCCGCCATCAAGACCCAGAACGGCGCCGCCATGAGCGTGGGCCGCATCTCCACCTTCCTGGACATCTACATCCAGCGCGATCTGGACAACGGCACCCTGACCGAGTGCCAGGCACAGGAGCTCATCGACCACATGGTCATGAAGTTCCGCATGGTCAAGTTTGCCCGCATCCCCAGCTACAATCAGCTGTTCTCCGGCGACCCCGTGTGGGCAACGCTGGAAGTGGGCGGCATCGGCATGGACGGCCGCAGCATGGTCACCAAGAACTGCTACCGTTTCCTGCACACGCTGGAGAACATGGGCCCCGCCCCGGAGCCGAACCTGACCGTGCTGTACTCTTCCGCCCTGCCGGAAGCCTTCAAGAAGTACGCCGCCAAGGTGTCCATCAACACCAGTTCGGTCCAGTACGAGAACGACGACGTGATGAAGCCCGTGTGGGGCGATGACTACTCCATCTGCTGCTGCGTGTCTGCCACCCAGACCGGCAAGGAGATGCAGTTCTTCGGTGCCCGCGCCAACCTGGCCAAGTGCCTGCTGTACGCCATCAACGGCGGTGTGGACGAGAAGAGCCACGAGCAGTGCGGCCCCAACTATGCGCCCATCACCGGCGAGTACCTGAACTACGACGAAGTGCTGCCCAAGTACGTCAAGATGCTGGACTGGCTGGCCGGCCTGTACGTCAACGTGCTGAACCTCATCCAGTACATGCACGACAAATACTATTATGAAGAAGCCGAGATGGCCCTCATCGACACCGATGTGCGCCGCACCTTTGCCACCGGCATCGCAGGCTTCTCCCACGTCATCGACTCCCTGAGCGCCATCAAGTACGCCAAGGTCAAGGTGGTGCGGGATGACACCGGCCTGGCCACCGGCTTTGATGTGGAGGGCGACTTCCCCAAGTACGGCAACGACGATGACCGCGCCGATGAGATCGGCGTGTGGCTGCTCAAGACCTTCCTGGAGATGATCAAGAAGCGCCACACCTACCGCAACTCCGAGGCCACCACCTCCATCCTCACCATCACCTCCAACGTGGTGTACGGCAAGTACACCGGTGCCCTGCCCGACGGCCGCGCCGCCTTCACTCCGTTTGCTCCGGGTGCAAATCCCAGCTACGGCGCGGAGCAGAACGGCCTGCTGGCCTCCCTGAACTCGGTGGCCAAGCTGCCCTACCACTGGGCACTGGACGGCATCTCCAACACCCAGACCATCAACCCCGAGGCACTGGGCCACAGCGAGGGCGAGCGCGTGGAAAATCTGGTGCAGGTCATGGACGGCTACTTCGATCAGGGTGCCCACCACCTGAACGTGAACGTCTTTGGCAAGGAGAAGCTGCTGGACGCCATGGAGCACCCCGAAAAGGAAGAGTACGCAAACTTCACCATCCGCGTGTCCGGCTACGCCGTCAAGTTCATCGACCTGACCCGTGAGCAGCAGATGGATGTCATCTCCCGCACCTGCCATGCCGTCCTGTAATCCGGTCGGCTATGTCCACTCGCTGGAGAGCTTCGGCTCGGTGGACGGCCCCGGCGTGCGCTTTGTGGTATTCCTGCAAGGGTGCGCGCTGCGGTGCAAATACTGCCACAACCCGGAAACATGGGCCGAAGGCGGCACCGAATGGACCGTGGATGCTCTGTTCCAGCGGGTGTGGCGCTACCGCAACTACTGGGGCAAGAAGGGCGGCATCACGGTCAGCGGCGGCGAGCCGCTGCGCCAGATGGAGTTCCTGACCGCTTTCTTTGAGCTGGCCCGTTCCAAGGGCGTGCATACGGCACTGGACACCGCCGGGCAGCCCTTCCGGCCGGAGGACCCGGCCTACCTGGCCGACTTTGACCGCCTGATGGCCTCCACCAGCCTGGTCATCCTTGATTTAAAGGAGATCGACCCGGAACGTCACCGTCAGCTCACCGGCAAGGACAACGCCAACATCCTGGCCATGGCCCGGCATATCTCCGACCTGGGCGTGCCGCTGTGGATCCGCCATGTGCTGGTGCCCGGCCTGACCGATGACGAGGACGGCCTGCGCAGAACGGCCGACTTCCTCCGCAGCCTGAACACCGTACAGCGGGTGGAGGTACTGCCCTACCACACGCTGGGCCTGTTCAAGTGGCAGAAGCTGGGCATCCCCTATCCGCTGCCCGACGCTGTGCCGCCCACCCCGGAGCAGGTAAAGCGTGCCGAAGAGCTGCTGCAGGTGCAGCGCTACCCCGGCTGACCCCCATTGATCTGACCCGCACCGACCCGTTCCCGGCTGTTTGCCGGGAGCGGGCCTTTTTTATGCGGTGCGGCAGGCCAATTGCAAATTTTTTGTGAATTGTGTTTCTGGCAGGATTTTCCTCTTGACATTGCGATTGCTTTGGAGTATATTCTTAGCAGTCGAACAGATAGAGTGCTAATAACAAACAGACCAGTCCGACAGGAGGTGCACAAAATCATGAAACAGCTTCTTAAAAGCATCTGCTTCCGGTTCTGCCGCCCCTTGGCGCGGAGTTGTTAGCAGAGTGCCTGTCCGTCCGCTAAATCACAACCTTCCGGTATGAATGGAGGCTTGACTTTATGAATACCAATCAATATACTCAGAAAACTCTGGAAGCTCTGCAGGCAGCCCAGCAGCTGGCTGTGGAGTACCAGCACAACGCTCTGGAGCCTGAACATCTGCTGCACGCCCTTGCTTCGCAGGAGCAGGGCCTGATCCCGCAGCTGCTCCAGAAGCTGAACGTGGATCCCGGCAGCTTTGCCGCTGCCGTTGCCGAAAAGCTGTCGGCCCTGCCCCGGGTGTCCGGCTCCGGCCGCGACCCCGACAAGGTCTATATCTCGCAGGCCACCGACAAAGTCCTGAGCGCCGCCGCCCGTGAAGCCAAGGCCATGAAGGACGAGTACGTCAGCGTGGAGCATGTGTTCCTCGGCCTGCTGGATGAGCCTACCCAGAACACCACCGAGCTGTTCCGTGCCTTTGGCATCGCCAAGGACAAGTTTCTGCAGCAGCTTACCGCCGTGCGCGGCAACCAGCGCGTGACCACGGACAACCCCGAGGACACCTACAACGCCCTGCAGAAATACGGTCAGGATCTGGTGGATCTGGCCCGCAAGCAGAAGCTGGACCCGGTCATCGGCCGTGATCAGGAGATCCGCAACGTGATCCGCATCCTGTCCCGTAAGACCAAGAACAACCCCTGCCTGATCGGTGAGCCCGGCGTCGGCAAGACTGCCATCGCCGAGGGCCTTGCCCAGCGGATCGTGCGCGGTGACGTGCCCGAAAACCTGAAGGACCGCATCGTGTTCAGCCTGGACATGGGCGCTCTGGTGGCCGGTGCCAAGTACCGCGGCGAGTTCGAGGAACGCCTGAAGAGCGTGCTGAACGAGGTCAAGAAGAGCGAGGGCAAGATCATCCTCTTCATTGATGAGCTGCACACCATCGTGGGTGCCGGCAAGACCGACGGTGCCATGGATGCCGGCAACCTGCTCAAGCCCATGCTGGCCCGCGGCGAGCTGCACTGCATCGGTGCAACCACCCTGGACGAGTACCGCCAGTATATCGAGAAAGACCCCGCTCTGGAACGCCGGTTCCAGCCGGTGCAGGTGGATGAGCCCACCGTGGAGGACACCATTTCCATCCTGCGCGGCCTGAAGGAACGCTACGAGGTGTTCCACGGCGTGAAGATCAACGACAGCGCCCTGATCGCCGCTGCCACCCTGTCGGACCGCTACATCACCGACCGGTTCCTGCCGGATAAGGCCATCGACCTGGTGGATGAGGCCTGCGCCATGATCAAGACCGAGATGGACAGTATGCCCAGCGAGATGGATGATCTGGCCCACCGCATCACCCAGCTGCAGATCGAGCAGGTCAGCCTGAAAAAGGAGACCGACGCTTTGAGCCAGAGCCGCCTGAAGGATCTGGAAAAAGAGCTGGCCGAACTGCAGGACAAGTTCCGCAGCATGAAGGCCAAGTGGGAAAACGAGAAAAACGCCATCGGCAAGGTGCAGACCCTGCGTGAACAGATCGAGCAGACCAACGCCGACATCGAAAAGGCACAGCGGGAGTACGACCTGAACAAGGCCGCCGAGCTGAAATACGGCAAACTGCCTCAGCTGCAGAAACAGCTGGAAGAGGAAGAAAAGATCGCCGCTGCCAAGAAAGAGGACAGCCTGCTGCGTGACCGCGTGACCGACGAGGAGATCGCCCGCATCGTGGCCCGCTGGACCGGCATCCCTGTGGAGAAGCTGGTGGAGGGCGAGCGCGAGAAGCTGCTGCATCTGGATGACGTGCTGCACGAGAGAGTCATCGGCCAGGACGAGGCCGTGACCAAGGTCAGCGAAGCCATCCTGCGCAGCCGCGCCGGCATTGCCAACCCCAACCGCCCCATCGGCAGCTTCCTGTTCCTCGGCCCCACCGGTGTCGGCAAGACCGAACTGGCCAAGGCGCTGGCGCAGGCTCTGTTTGACGATGAGCGCAACATGGTGCGCATCGACATGACCGAATATATGGAGAAGTTCAGCGTCAGCCGTCTGATTGGTGCGCCTCCGGGATATGTCGGTTATGAAGAGGGCGGCCAGCTGACCGAGGCTGTGCGCCGCAAGCCCTACAGCGTGGTGCTGTTCGATGAGGTGGAAAAGGCCCACCCCGACGTGTTCAACATCCTGCTGCAGGTGCTGGACGACGGCCGCATCACCGACAGTCAGGGCCGCACCGTGGACTTCAAGAACACGGTCATCATCCTGACTTCCAACCTGGGCAGTGACATCATCCTGAACGATCTGGAGCAGCGCCGCGCACAGGGCTCCAATGAGCTGAGCGACGAGGCCCGCAAGCAGATCGACCTGCTGCTGAAGAGCAAGTTCCGCCCCGAGTTCCTGAACCGTCTGGACGAGATCGTGTACTACAAGAGCCTGACCAAGGACGAGATGCGCAAGATCGTGGATCTGCAGCTGAACGACCTGCGCAAGCGCATGGACGAGGGCAAGCACCTCAAGCTGGAGGTCACCACCGCCGCCAAGGACTTCATCATCGACTCTGCCTACGACAGCGTCTACGGTGCACGTCCCATCAAGCGGTTCATCCAGAGCCGTGTGGAGACCCTGATTGCCAAGGCCATCATTCAGGGCAGCTATGCCGAGGGCAACACCCTGACGGTGGACTGCGAAAACGGCACCCTGGTGCTCCGTTAAAGGGATTTTACCAGGTTTTAACCCGGTGTGCAGGCCGGATGCTTGCACCACCGTAAGGAATATGGTATTATAAGAAATAACATTGATGTGCTTTTCATCGCAGAATGGCAACGATGGAAAGCACATTTTTGTATTCTTTCGTCAGGGCCTTGGCTCCCCCTTTGGGGGAGCTGCTGAGCGTAAGCGAAGCTGAGAGGGCGAGGGTGTTAAAGCAAGGCGCACCCGCTTGCCCTCTCCGTCATTGCTGGCGCAAGGCCCCCTTCTGTCACCTGTGGTGACAGCCAAATCTAAAAATAACAGAAAGTTGAGTGTGATTTTCCTCTTTATGGACGATGGCAGTATGACGCTCATTGTAGCGCTGGTGATCCTGGTGGCCTTTTCCGCCTTTTTCTCCGCCTCCGAGACCGCTTTTTCTTCCCTGAATCAGATCCGCCTGAAAAGCCGTGCCGAGGACGGCGACGGCTCTGCCGCCCGGGTGCTGGCCTTGTCGGAAAAATACGACAAGCTGCTTTCCACCATCCTCATCGGCAACAACATCGTGAACATCGGCGCCGCCTCTATCGGCACCATCCTTTTTACCCATTGGCTGGGCCAGGAGCGTGGTGCCACCATGTCCACCCTGGTGCTGACAGTGGTGGTGCTGATCTTTGGCGAGGTGACCCCCAAGAGCCTGGCCAAGGAGATGCCGGAGACCGTGGCCACCGCAGTGTCCCCGGTGCTGAGCCTGCTGATAGTGCTGTTCACCCCTTTGAACTGGCTGTTCACCCAGTGGAAAAAGCTGCTGGGCCATTTTGTCCACAGCAGTGAGGAGGACACCATCACCGAGGGCGAGCTGATGACCATGGTGAGTGAAGCCGAAAACGACGGTGAACTCACCGACCGGGAAAGCGAACTGATCCGCAGCGCCATCGAATTCGATGACGTGGAGGTGGAGGAGATCCTGACCCCCCGCGTGGACGTGGTGGCTGTGGAGGACAACACCTCGCTGGATGAGGTGGCCCAGACCTTTGCCGAATCGGGCTATTCCCGCCTGCCGGTGTACCACGACACCATTGACAACATCATCGGTGTGGTGCACGAAAAGGACTTCTATCTGGCACGCCTGAAAAAGGAGACCTCGCTGGAAGAGCTGGTCAAGCCCACCCTGTACACCACCGGTTCCACCCAGATCTCCCAGCTGCTGCGCACCCTGCGGGAGCAGCACCATCATCTGGCCGTGGTGGTGGACGAGTACGGCGGTACCGAGGGCATCATCACGCTGGAGGATATTCTGGAAGAGCTGGTGGGCGAGATCTGGGACGAACACGACGAGGAGACCGAGGACTTCCACAAGCAGTCCGACGGCAGCTGGATCGTGCTGGGCAGCGCCAGCGTGGACGACCTGTACGAGATGCTGGGTCTGCCGGAGGACGAGGACATCGACTCCAACACGGTCAACGGCCTGGTGCAGGAAAAGACCTGCCACCTGCCTAAGGTGGGCGACCGCTTTACACTGGGCGGCTACGACGGCGTGGTCACCCGCACGGCCAAGCGCCGCGTGACCGAAGTGCGCCTGACCCCGGCCGAAAAACCGGAACCGGAAAAGGACGACGACGAAAAGAGCCACTACGGCCGCATGACTTCTAAATAATCACAAGAGCCGCTGCACCCTATGTGCAGCGGCTCTTGTGATTGCTGGGCCTGCAAGGCCCTTTGCTTTTATCTACAGGCGGTCACAGCAGGGGGATACCGGCCTTGGCACAGGCTTCGCGGGTGGCTTCGTCCCACACGCTGGCCTGCACTTCACCGATGTGCACACTGCCCAGCAGCAGCATGCACAGGCGGCTCTGGCCGATGCCGCCGCCGATGGAGTAGGGCAGCTCGCCGTTCAGCACGGCCTTGTGGAAGGGCAGGGCGCGGCGGTCGTCACAGCCGGCCATGGTCAGCTGCTTGTCCATGCTTTCCGGGCTCACGCGGATGCCCATGCTGCTCAGCTCATAGCTGCACTGCAGCGGGTCGTTCCAGAACAGCAGGTCGCCGTTCAGATCCCAGTCGTCGTAGTCCGGAGCGCGGCCGTCGTGGGGCTTGCCGCTCTTCAGCGGGGCACCGATCTTCATCAGGAAGGTGGTGCCGTTCTCCTTCACGAAGGCATTCTCGCGCTCCTTCGGGGTCAGGTCCGGGTACTTGTCCTCCAGCTCCTGGGTGGTAATGAAGATCACGTTGGGGGTGTGCAGGGGCAGGTCCTGCAGCTGCGGGAACATGGCGTGCAGGTTCATCTCAGTGGCGCAGACGGCCGACACGATGGAGCGCACCACGCTCTTCAGGTATGCCTCATTGCGATCCTCCTCCCGGATGACCTTTTCCCAGTCCCACTGGTCCACATACACGGAGTGGAGGTTGTCCAGTTCCTCATCACGGCGGATGGCGTTCATGTCGCAGTACAAACCCTTGCCCACACGGAAGCTGTAGTCCTTCAGGGCCTTGCGCTTCCACTTGGCCAGCGACTGCACCACCTGTGCTTCGGTGCCGCTGTCCTTGATGTCAAAGGTGACCTTGCGCTCCACGCCGTTCAGGTCGTCGTTCAGGCCGGTGGAGGCCTCCAGGAACAGCGGCGCAGACACGCGGTACAGGTTCAGCGTGGCACACAGGGTGTCGGCAAACAGCCGCTTCACCGTGCCGATGGCGCGCTGGGTGTCGTACAGGTTCAGCGCGGGCGTGTAGTTTTCCGGGATGATGATCTTGCTCATAGATAGTACCCCTCTTTGTGTTGTCAGCTCACCTGCTTTCCCAACAGGCGGCGGTTCCAGAAACCAAAAAACACTGGTTAAATTATCGCACATTCTTTTACGAAAGTAAAGTGCATGCCCGAAAAAACAGGAGCCGCTGCACCTTGTTTTGTGCAGCGGCTCCCGCATCGCGTCGTGTCTTGAAAAAGGCTCAGCCGCCCAGGTACGCGCTGCGCACCCGCTCGTTGGTCAGCAGCTCGGCACCGGTGCCGGCCATGACCACGCGGCCGGTCTCCAGAACATAGGCGCGGTCGGCCACGGAAAGGGCCATCTGTGCGTTCTGCTCCACCAGCAGGATGGTCATGCCCTCCTTGTGGATGTTGCGGATGATGTCAAAGATCTCCTGCACCAGCAGGGGCGACAGGCCCATGGAGGGCTCGTCCAGCATCAGCATGGAAGCGTTGCTCATGAGCGCACGGCCCATGGCCAGCATCTGCTGTTCGCCGCCGGACATGGTGCCGGCCAGCTGCTTGCGGCGCTCCTTCAGGCGGGGGAACAGCTCAAACACCTTTTCCTTGTTGGCAGCAATGGTGGAGGCAGGCTGGGTGTAAGCGCCCATATCCAGGTTCTCCTCCACGGTCATGTGCAGGAACACATGGCGGCCTTCCGGCACCTGTGCCAGACCGGCTTCCACGATCTTGTGGGCGCGCACGCCCTTGATGCTTTTGCCCCGGTACAGCACGTCCCCGGTACGGGGCTTCAGCAGGCCGGAGATGGTTTTCAGGGTGGTGGACTTACCGGCACCGTTGGCACCGATCAGGGTCACGATCTCGCCCTCGTTCACCTCAAAGGAAACGCCCTTTACGGCGTGGATATTGCCGTAATACACGTTGATGTTATCGACCTTCAGGATGGTATCTGCCATCGCTCAGCCCTCCTTCTTGCCCAGGTAGGCTTCGATGACCTGGGGGTTGTTGCGGATCTCGTCCGGGGTGCCCTTGGCAATGATGCGGCCGAAGTTCAGCACCGCGATGCCCTCGCAGATGCCCATGACCAGGCTCATATCATGCTCGATCAGCAGCACGGCAATGTTGAACTCGTCCCGGATGCGGCGGATGGTCTCGGTCAGCTCGGCGGTCTCCGAGGGGTTCATACCGGCGGCAGGCTCGTCCAGCAGCAGCAGCTTCGGGCTGGTAGCCAGTGCACGCATGATCTCCAGACGACGCTGAGCACCGTAGGGCAGGCTGCCGGCAGGCACGTTGGCCAGGTCGGCCATGTGGAAGATGTCCAGCAGCTCAAAGGCACGCTCGGTGCACTTTTTTTCCTCTTTCCAGTAGTTGGGCAGCCGCACCAGGGAGGAGGCCAAATTATACTTCATGGACTCGTGCAGGCCCACCTTGATGTTGTCGATGACGCTCAATTCCTTGAACAGACGGATGTTCTGGAAAGTACGGGCCACACCCATGCGGTTGACCTGATAGGTCTTTTTGCCCGCCGTAGGCATGCCGTCGATCAGGATGGAGCCGCGGGTGGGCTGGTAAACGTTGGTGAGCAGGTTGAACACGGTGGTCTTACCGGCACCGTTGGGGCCGATCAGACCGGTGATCTCGTTGCGGCCGATCATCAGGTTGAAGCCGTCCACGGCGGTCAGGCCGCCGAAGTCGATGCCCAGCTCCCGCACGTCCAGAATGGGCTTTTTGTCCTTGTCGCGGTCGGTCAGGAAGCCGCCGGAGGGCACACTGTTTAACTTGGTCTGGAACTCACTCATGGTCAGCGCCCTCCTTTTCCTTGTTCTTCTTGAACAGTTCGCCGTTCATGATCTTTTCCACAACGCGGCTCAGGGAGAAGTCGTAGCTGCCCAGCAGTCCGCCCGGACGGAAGATCATCATCAGGATCAGCACCAGCGAGTAGATGACCATGCGGTAGCTGTCGAAGCTGCGGGTGGCCTCCGGCAGGATGGTCAGCACCGTCGCGGACAGGATGGAGCCCAGCATGGAGCCCATGCCGCCCAGGACCACCATGACCAGGATCTCGATGGACTTCATGAAGCCGAAGGTGGAGGGGTTCAGCACGCCGATGTAGCAGGCGTACAGGCCGCCGGCCATGCCGGCAAAGGCTGCCGAGAAGGCAAAGGCCATGACCTTGTAGTAGGTGGTCTGGATGCCGCAGCTCTCGGCGGCGATCTCGTTGTCGCGGATCGCCAGCACAGCCCGGCCGTGGCGGCTCTTCATCATGGCGTGGATGAGGAAGCAGGTGATGACCACACACAGGAACACGTTGGTAAAGTTGGAGTATTTGGGAATGTTCTTCAGGCCCTTGGAGCCGTAGAACAGCTTGAAGCCCAGCACATCATCGATGTTGTTCAGGGTGATGCGGATGATCTCGCCAAAGCCCAGGGTCAGAATGGCCAGATAGTCACCGGTGAGCCGCAGGGCGGGGATGCCGATAAGCACCCCAAACAGTCCGGCAACCACCCATGCCAGCACCAGACCGATGGCAAAGGCCACACCCTTGGGAAGGCCGGAGGATTTGGTGAACAGGGCACAGGCGTAGGCACCCACCGCCATAAAACCGGCGTGGCCCAGCGGCAGCTGCCCCAGATAGCCGGTGGCAACGTTCAGCGAAACAGCCAGAATGATGTTGATGCCCACGGTCAGCAGTACCTTGTTCTGGTAGGTGGAAAGCATACTGCCGGTCACATAGGAAAGCCCCACGAACAGCAGCCCCACCAGCACCAGATTCATCAGGTAGCGCACGGGCATTTTGATGGTCTTGCGGTTGGTTTTCATCGTTCTGCCCTCCTTACACCTTTTCCTGCACCTTGCGGCCGAGGAAGCCTGTGGGCTTGACCAGCAGCACGATGATCAGAATTGCAAATGTAACAGCGTCCTTCCAGGCCGAAAGGCCGATGGCCGAGACAAAGCACTCGCACAGACCGATGGCAATGCCGCCGATCATGGCGCCCGGGATGGAGCCGATGCCACCCAAAACAGCGGCGACAAAGGCCTTCAGACCCAGCATGGAGCCCATGGTGGGGGTAGCCTGGGGGTAGGAGCAGCAGTACAGCACGCTGCCGATGCCCGCCAGCGCCGAGCCGACTGCAAAGGTGAAGGAGATGGTGCTGTTGACGTTGATGCCCATCAGGCGGGCAGCGTCCATATCCTCCGAGACAGCGCGCATGGCCTTGCCCAGCTTGGTCTTTTGCACCAGGAAGGTGAGCGCCAGCATGGACAGCACCGTCACCGCCAGGGTGATGATGGAGGTAAGGCCCAGGGGCACCTTGCCCAACCGGAAGGTCTGGTTGGTGTAGTAGGCCGGGATGACCTTTGCACCCGAGCCCAGGATCAGCTCTGCGGTGTACTCCAGAAAGAAGGAGACGCCAATGGCGGTGATCAGCAGCGAGATCCGGGGGGCGTTCCGCAGAGGGGTGTAGGCGACCTTTTCGATCACGACGCCCAGCAGCGTACAGGTAAGGATGGTGGCGCACACAGCGGTGACCGGGCCCAGGCCCAGCTGGTTCATGACGAACCAGGACATATATGCGCCCACCATGATGACGTCGCCGTGGGCAAAGTTCAGCAGCAGGATAATGCCGTACACCATACTGTAGCCCAGAGCGATCAGTGCATAGATGCTGCCAAGGGACAAGCCGTTGATCAGCTGGCTGAAGAACACTGTCATGGTCAGATACTTCCTTTCTTTGCGGCGTTTACACTTTTTGATATAAAAAACGGAGAACGCCTGACCAGAAAAAAGCTGTTCCGGCGTTCTCCAAAAGATCATGCGTTTTGCTCTGTGCGGGCGGCTCCATCACCGGTGGATGGAACGGCACGGATCAGAACATTTCCTTCAGCTCGGGCTTGCCGTCCACATAGGTCAGGATAGCGGTGCTCTTGACGGGGTTGTGATACTCGTCGAAGGTAAAGGTGCCGGTGATGCCCTCAATGGTGCCGCCGGCAATGGCGTCGATGACAGCCTGCTTGTACTCGTCAGAGCCGGCCTCGAGGCCCTGCTCCTCGGCTGCCTTGATGCCGTACACCACGGTCATGGCGGCATCGTAACCCAGGGGGGCAAAGCCGTTGGGGTAAGCCTCGCCGTACTCAGCCTTATAGGCATCCTCAAATGCGGCGCTGGAGCCCTTGGCGTAGCAGGCGCAGAAGTAGGAATCCTTCAGCTGGTCGGCGGTGGCGTAGCCCTCCAGACCATCCCAGCCGTCGCCGCCCAGGAAGGGAACGGTCAGGCCGACGCTCTCGGCCTGAGCCAGGATCTGGCCCACTTCCTGATAGTAGTTGGGGCAGAAGACCACTTCGGGGTTTTTGCCCAGAATGCTGGTCAGCTGGGTCTTGAAGTCCACATCGCCCTCAGAGTAGCTCTCCTGGTCAACGATCTCGCCGCCCTTTGCCTCAAACTCCTTGGCAAAGTTCTCAGCCAGACCCTCGTTGTAGTCCTTGCCCTTCAGGAAGATGACGGCGGCCTTTTTGTAGCCCAGCTTCTCATAGGCGTAGTCTGCCATCTTCACGCCCTGGAAGGGGTCGGTAAAGCAGGCGCGGAACACGTTCCCGTTCACGGTGTCGGTCTCGGCATCGTAGGTGACAGCCTCGGCGGTAGCGGAAGCGGTGACCATGGGCATATTGTAGTCGGCGCTCTCGGCGGCAACAGCCAGGGTGGGGGCGGTGGTCACATCGCCCACCAGAGCGGTGATGCCCTGATCCACCATCTTGGTAAAGCAGGTGACAGCCTGTGTCTCATCGCCCTGCTCGTCCATGGCGATGACCTCCAGCTGCTTGCCGTTGACACCGCCGTCTGCATTGACCTGCTTGATATACAGGCTGGCACCGTTGACAACAGCCTGACCGTAAACGGAAGCATCACCGGTCAGGGGGCCCATAACGCCCACCTTGATGGTGCTGCCGGAGGCAGCAGCGGAACCGGCAGCAGAGCCGGCAGTGCTTGCGGAGGAACCGCCGCAGGCGGTCAGGGCACCTGCTGCAACAGCAACACCGGCAGCGGCCATGAACTGACGACGAGTGAACATCTTTTTCATAAAAATCTCCTCCTTCGGAGTATTTTATAGGATCGAATAGAATCAAGGATAAAAACGGAAGCAAGGCCCTTCCCCTCTAAAAGCGGCCTTGCTTCTGTTCTTGTCTGTTATTATAGCTATCCGTGTTCAAATCCGCAATTCACAAACCGTCCATACTTTTGGGGGCTTTTTCTCGGCTTTGTTGCTAAATTACACAAATCAAAACGCGCGTTTTTGTGCACTATTTCAAGTTGTTCATTTTATTCGTCCGTCAGATGAATTCACTTCACAAGTTGCAAAATGGTTACACCGTCTCAGAGGCCGGTTCTACAGCCTGCTCGGCCTCTTCGTGGAGTTCTTCCACCAGATCTTCTGCCTCTTTTTTCAGCGAAGGCTGGCCCAACGCCTTACGAATGGCCGTTGCATAGAACACGATGGACAGTACCGTGCCGATGCACCAGCCGATGGGCCAGGACAGCCAGATGCCGGTGCTGCCCAGCTCGGTGCCGCTGAGCACGATGGCCATGCCCACGCGCAGGATCAGGTCGGTGAAGGTGGCCACCATGAAGCGGCCCATCAGACCGCAGCCGCGCAGGATGCCGTCGGTGACCAGCTTGAGGGACACCACAAAGTAGAAGGGCGAAAGGATGTGCAGGAACAGCATACCAGTGTCGATGGCCGGGCCCTGCGGGTCATTCATGAACAGCAGCAGCAGCGTGCGGCCGAAGAAGAAGTACAGGATGACGATGGGCACGCAGATGAGCCACACCAGATTGCGGCCCGCACCAAAGCCCGCCTTGACGCGTTCCATCTTGCCGGCACCCATGTTCTGGGAGGTATAGTTGGAGATGCCGTTGCCCAGGGTGGTGAAGGAGGTAATGACCATGTTGTTCAGCTTGACGGCGGCAGAGTAGCCTGCAATGACGCTGGCGCCAAAGGTGTTGATGACGCTCTGCAGGATGATGTTGCCCACCGAGATGAAGCTCTGCTGCAGGATGCTGGGGATGGCCACCACGGCGATCTTGCCCAGCATGCCCCAGGAGAACCACACCGTCTTGCGCTGTGCGGGGATGGCCTTCATGCGGCGGAACACCACCACCATGGCCAGGATGCAGCTCACACCCTGGCACAGGAAGGTCGCCCAGGCCACACCGGCCACACCCATGTGGAACCCGGCCACGAACAGGATGTCCACGCCGATGTTGGACAGAGACGAGACGGCCAGGAAGTAGAACGGCGTCTTGCTGTCACCCAGCGCCGAGAAGATGCCGGTGGCAATGTTGTAGAAGAACATGAAAGGCAGGCCCAGAACGTAGATGTCCAGATACAGGGCCGAGTCCGCCAGGATCTCCTCCGGGGTGTTGATGAGCTCCAGCAGGCTGCGGCAGCCCAGCAGACCGAACACCATCAGCACTGCACACAGCACTGCCGAGCCGATGAGGGCCGTGTACACCGAGGTTTTCATGTCATCGTATTCCTTGGCACCAAAGTAGCGCGACACGATGACCGAGCAGCCAATGTTGCAGCCGAATGCAAAGGCAATGAAGATCAGGGTGATCTCGTAGCTGTTGCCCACGGCAGCCAGGGCGTTTTCGCCGATGAACTTGCCTGCCACAAGGCTGTCGGCAATGTTGTACAGCTGCTGGAAGATAATGCTGCCGAACATGGGCAGGCAGAACTGCCACAGCACCTGTGACGGCTTGCCGACCGTCAGATCCTTATTCATAGTGTGATCCTCCTCTATCAGATAACCAGTATCCCATTAAAAAATCTTGACCGCGTTCCAGTATAGAACGGCCCTGCCAAAATGTAAAGATTATTTTTAGTATATCTGCCATACCAAAATCACATGACTGTCATACGGAATATTCAATGGCCCCGCCGGGCACGCTGAAACCATGCGGCCTGCCCCTGTGCAAAGTTTATGCCCACAAACATTCCGCTCAGCTCTTGCACCTTTTGGGAAACCGTGGTAGGATGTTCTTGGTTAGTTAGATGTAACTATCTATACAGATCGTCCGGCTGCCGCACCGACGCCGGGCCGAATCAGCTATCAGGAGGTTTTCGATATGAACTATCTGGAAATTGAATCCGTTGTAGGCCGCGAGATCCTGGACTCCCGCGGCAACCCCACCGTAGAAGCCGAGATCACGCTGGCCGACGGCACTGTGGCCCGCGGCTGCGCTCCTTCCGGCGCATCCACCGGCGAGTTTGAGGCGCTGGAGCTGCGCGACGGCGACAAGGGCCGCTACCTGGGCAAGGGCGTGACCAAGGCCGTGGAGAACATCAACACCGTGATCGCCGACGCTGTGGTGGGCATGGATGCTTCCGACATCTACGCCATCGACGCCGCTATGATCAAGGCCGACGGCACCAAGGACAAGTCCAACCTGGGCGCAAACGCCATTCTGGCCGTGTCCATTGCCGCCTGCCGCGCCGCTGCCGCTTCGCTGGACATGCCCCTGTACCGCTTCCTGGGCGGCGTGAACGGCAACCGCCTGCCCGTGCCCATGATGAACATTCTGAACGGCGGTGCCCACGCCACCAACACCGTGGACACCCAGGAGTTCATGATCATGCCGGTGGGCGCCCCCTCCTTCAAGGAGGCCCTGCGCTGGTGTGCCGAGGTGTTCCATGCCCTGGCTTCCATCCTGAAGGCCAAGGGTCTGGCCACCTCTGTGGGCGATGAGGGCGGCTTTGCCCCCAACCTGTCCAGCGATGAGGAGACCATCGAAACCATTCTGGCCGCCATTGAGAAGGCCGGCTATGTGCCCGGCAAGGACTTCATGCTGGCCATGGACGCGGCTTCCTCCGAGTGGAAGAGCCCCAAGGGCAAGGGCTTCTACAAGCTGCCCAAGGCCGGCACCGAGTTCACCTCCAGCGAGCTGATCGCCCACTGGAAGAGCCTGGTGGAGAAGTACCCCATCATCTCCATCGAGGATGGTCTGGACGAAGAGGACTGGGAGGGCTGGCAGGAGATGACCCGCGAGCTGGGCGGCAAGGTCCAGCTGGTGGGCGATGACCTATTCGTCACCAACACCGAGCGTCTGGCCAAGGGCATCCAGCTGGGTGCCGGCAACGCCATCCTGATCAAGCTGAACCAGATCGGTTCCGTGTCCGAGACGCTGGAGGCCATCAAGATGGCCCACAAGGCCGGTTACACCGCCATCAGCTCTCACCGCTCCGGCGAGACCGAGGACACCACCATTGCCGACCTGGCCGTTGCCCTGAACACCTGCCAGATCAAGACCGGTGCCCCCAGCCGCACCGAGCGCGTGGCCAAGTACAACCAGCTGCTGCGCATCGAGGAGCAGTTGGGCGACAGCGCCGTGTACCCCGGCATGGCAGCCTTCAACGTGAAGCGCTGAGCCATTTTTCCAGAACTCACACTGCAAGCGGCGGCATCCACAGCGGGTGCCGCCGCTTTTTTGCGTTGTGGGAAAAAATTCCAGCATCCTGTTTGCAATTTTTGGCACTGCCGGTTCGTATCTTCTATGAGGCGGGCGGAGGCACTCTTCTGCCCCCACCCCATGGAAAGGAGCAAACAACGCATGCTGTCTACTCTTGTCTCGCTGTATAAGCTGCTCGGCACCGGGAATTTCTTCAAAGTGCTGCTGCTTCTGCTGAAGGCATTTTTTGCCTGATCTCCCCTTATGACGCTACCGGTGCCAGAACCACCGGAACGCAAGAAAGCCAAAGAAAGGAGGCCTGCCCCATGTTCACTGCCCTGCGCGATCTGTTCTGCAACCTGTTCCCCATCAACCTGCCGGGGATCTGGTGGATCCTCTCGGAGCGCTGGTTCCTGTGACCCGGCGTCCGTGATCCATTTTCAGCCTGCAAAAAAGGGAGCGTTTCCTGCACGGAAACGCTCCCTTTTTGTTTATAAGATAAGCCTTACAGCTTGCTCAGCTGCGGGCCCTGGGCGGTGTCCTTGACGGCCCAGCCCATGGCGGTCAGCTCGGCGCGGATGGCGTCGGCGGTGGCCCAGTCCTTGGCCTTCTTGGCGGCGGCGCGCTTTTCCACCAGCGCGGTCACCTCGGCGGGCACCTCGTCCTTCTTGCGGTTGTACAGCAGACCCAGCACGCCGGTGATCTCGTCAAAAGCGGCGGCAGCGGTCTCCAGTGCTTCCTTGCTGGAAGAGGCGGACAGGGTGTTGATGTCCTTCACCAGGTCAAACACGGCAGCCAGTGCGTCCGGGGTGTTCAGGTCGTCGTCCATGGCAGTGCAGAACTTCTGCTTTGCCTCGGCGGCCTTCTCCTTCAGGCTCTCGTCAGTGCCGAAATTGCCCTTGCTCAGGGTAAAGTCCAGATTCTCGCGGCAGGTGTACAGGCGCTCCAGGCTGTTCTTGCAACTCTCGATCAGGTCCACCGTGTAGTTCAGCGGCATCCGGTAACCGGCAGTCAGCATGAAGTAGCGGATGGGCTCATAGCCGTAAACGTTGGCCACGTCCCGCACGGTAAAGAAATTGTGCAGGCTCTTGGACATCTTCTGATTGTCCACGTTGATGAAGCCGTTGTGCATCCAGTAGCGGGCAAACTCACAGCCGTTGGCGCACTCACTCTGCGCGATCTCGTTTTCGTGGTGGGGGAAGATCAGGTCCTGACCGCCGCAGTGCAGGTCGATGGTCTTGCCCAGATGGGTGCGGCTCATGGCGCTGCACTCGATGTGCCAGCCGGGGCGGCCCATGCCGTAGGGGCTCTCCCAGGCAGGTTCGCCGGGCTTGGCAGCCTTCCACACGGCAAAGTCAGCGGGGTCCTCTTTCAGATCGTCGTCCATCTGGCTGCGCAGCTCCCGGTTGCCGCTCTCCAGATCGTCCAGCTTCAGGTGGCTCAGTTTGCCGTAGCTGGGATCGCTCTTCACGCGGAAGTACACGTCACCGTTTTTGGCAACGTAGGCATGGCCGGAGTCGATCAGGTCCTTCACGATGTCCAGGATCTGCTGGATGTGCTCGGTGGCGCGGGGCTGGACCGTGGGCTTCTTGCAGTTCAGGCCCTCGGCGTCCTTGAGGTACTCGGCCTCGAAGCGCTGGGCGACCTCCTTCATGGAGGTGCCCTCTTCCTGCCCTTTCTTGATGAGCTTGTCGTCAATGTCGGTGATGTTGGAAACGTAGGTCACCTTGTTGCCGCGATACTCCAGATAACGGCGCAGGGTATCGAACACGATCAGCGGGCGGGCGTTGCCGATGTGGATGTAGTTGTAGACCGTCGGGCCGCAGACGTAGATGCGGTACTCGCCCGGCACCTGCGGCACAAATTCTTCCTTCTGACGGGTCAGGGTGTTGAAAATCTGCATGGTATCTCTCCTTCTTATGGGGTTCCGGAAGCGGCAGGGCCGTTGTCAGCCCTGCTTTTTCCAGCGGCGCATCACACCCATGCCCAGCGCATAGGGGCCGGTGTGCACCGCAATGGTGCAGCCGATCTGCAGCAGGCCCACCTCACACTGTGCACCGGGGTACTTGGCACGCAGGGCGGCACGGGTCTGCATCCACAGGCGCTTGCCCTCGTCGGCGTCATAGCCATAGCCCACCGTGATGCGGTAGTCGTCAGGCGTGCCGCCGTGGGCAGCCAGATAGTTCATCAACTGCTCCAGCGCCTTTTCAAAGCTCTTCTGCCGGCCGCGGGCCACGCCGCCGGAAAAGATCTCGCCATCCTTGAACAGGATCATGGGCTTGATGCCCAGCATGTTGGCGGCCCGTCCGGTCACCTTGCCGATGCGTCCGCCCTTGATCAGGTAGTCCAGATTGCCCACCGTGAAGAAGATCTGGTTGGTCACCTTTTCGGCTTCCAGCCAGGTCACCGTCTCATCCAGCGAGCAGCCGGCATCCCGCATGGCCACAGCATTTTCCACCATGACGGCTTCGGTGACCGTGGCCGCCGTGCTGTCCATCACCTCGATGCGGGCATCGGGGTAGTCCTCCAGCACCAGTTCCCGGGCATTGCGGGCGCTGCCCACGCAGCCGCTCATCTTGCCGGTGAACACCAGACACAGCACATCCCGGCCTGCCGCGGCATGGGCCCGGAAGGCCGTTTCATAGTCCTCGATGGAGGCAAGGCTGGTCTTGGGGTATGCCGAGGGGTTATCCACCATGAACTGGTAGAAGTCCCGCACGGCGATCTCCTTGCCCTCTTTGCGGTAGTGTTCGCCATCCAGCGAAACGTAGAAGGGCACGACCTCCACGCCCAGCTGCTTTGCAGTGTCCAGCGTCAGGTCGCAGGCGCTGTCGGTAATGATATCAAACATCTGTGACGCTTCCTTTTCTGTGTTGGATTCGCGCAGGGTGTCCGGGATCAGACGTGGTGGACGTAAGCCTCACGCTCGGCACCCACGGAGATGTAGGTGATCTTGCAGCCCACGGCCTTTTCCAGGTACTCAACGTAAGCCTGCGCCTCCTTGGGCAGGTCCTCCCACTTGCGGGCTGCGGTGATGTCGCAGTGCCAGCCGGGCAGGTACTCCACCACGGGCTGTGCGGTGTCCAGTGCCTCGCCCATGGGGAAGCGGGTGGTAGTAGTGCCGTCGCTCAGCTTGTAAGCAGTGACCATGGGGATCTTGTCCATGTAGTCCAGCACATCCAGCAGGGTCAGGGCGACCTCGTCGCAGCCCTGGCAGAACACGCCGTAGCGGCTTGCCACCAGGTCGATGGGGCCCACGCGGCGGGGACGGCCGGTGGCAGCGCCATACTCGTGGCCTGCCTCACGCAGAGCGTGCTTCTCTTCCTCGGTCATGGCCAGCTCTGCGGTAAAGGGGCCGTCACCCACGCAGGAGGAGTAAGCCTTCATGACACCGATGGAGTTGTGCAGCTTGTGGCCCGGGATGCCTGCGCCGATGGGAGCATAAGCACCGATGACGTTGGAAGAAGTGGTGTAGGGGTAGATGCCGAAGTCGATGTCGCGCAGAGCGCCCAGCTGAGCCTCAAACAGCACCTTCTTGCCGGCAGCGTCTGCATCGGCCAGGTACTGGCCCACATCGCAGATGTAATCCTTGAAGATGGCGGCATACTTCTCCAGCCATGCCCACATCTCGTCCACGCTGATGGGGTCGGCGTTGTAGCTGCCCTCCATCACCAGGTTCTTGGCGTCCACCATGGTGATCAGGCGCTTCTTCACAGCGTCGTCCAGGTGCAGCAGGTCGCCCATGCGCAGGGTCTTTTTCATGTACTTGTCGCCGTAAGCGTAGGCGATGCCGCGCTTGGTGGAGCCGAACTGTGCGCCGGTCTTGGCCAGACGGGCCTCTTCCAGGCCGTCCTCTGCCACATGATAAGGCATGGTGATGGTTGCACGGTCGGAGATCTTCAGGTTGGCGGGGCTGATGTCAATGCCCTGCTCGCGCAGCTTGTTGATCTCGCCGTCCAGATGATGCGGGTCGATGACCATACCGTTGCCCATGACGCAGACGACGTTCGGGCGCAGGATGCCGGAGGGCAGCAGGTTCAGCACGAACTTGCCGCGCTCGTTCTTGACCGTATGGCCAGCGTTGTTGCCGCCCTGATAACGTGCAACGATGTCATACTCCTGGCTGATCAGGTCGACCATGCGGCCCTTGCCCTCATCGCCCCAGTTGATACCCGTAATTGCAGTAAGCATAATAAATGACCTCTTTATCCTTTTTTCAAAAGACAGCCTTTTCCGTGCACCTTGCCCGGGATACGCCACCTTGGGAAAATACGACGGCGCGCGTATTCAGCACGCACCAATACTAGTATAGTATAACACAGTCTGCCGCGCAAAAAAAGAGGAAAACGCACCTTTCGGCTGCATTTTCCTCCAAAATTCGGGTCCGGAAGCAGTCCGCTCAGCTGCGGGGCTTTTTTGCGTCCGTGCGGCGGGTCACCTTGTGGATGGTGCCGTCCGGCTCCTGGATGGACGTGCGGTCCAGCTGGGCGCGCAGGCTGGCCTTGACATCGGCCAGGTACTCCTGCCGCAGGGTCTGCTGCTCGGCCTTTTCGGCATCGGTCAGGCCGGTGGTCTTGCTCTTGTGCGCCAGCTCGTTGATGCGGGCGATCTTTTCCTGAGTCATGGGGAACCTCCTGTATTTCAGCGCAAAATATGGTATAATGTCAGCAGAAACATTATAACAGAGGATGATATCAATGGCAACTCAATTGAATTTTGCACAGCAGATGGACGCCGTGTTGAAAACTCTGGGCGACGCCCGGCCCCGGCTGCTGCTGCACGCCTGCTGCGGCCCCTGCTCCAGCGCGGTGCTGGAGCAGCTGTGCCAATATTTTGACATCACGGTGCTGTACTACAACCCCAACACCTGGCCGGCGGAGGAATACTACCGCCGGGGCGAGGAGCTGAAAAAGTTTGTGGCCGCCGCCCACCCGCTGGGGGTGACCGTGGTGGAGGACACCTACGACCCACAGGAGTTCTACACCGCCGTGCAGGGGCTGGAAGCCGAGCCGGAGCGCGGCGGCCGCTGCACCGTCTGCTACCGGCTGCGGATGCGCCGGGCGGCACAGTACGCCGCCGAGCACGGCTTCGACTGGTTCACCACCACCCTGTCCATCAGCCCCCACAAGGACGCCAAACGCATCAACGCCATCGGGCAGGAGCTGGAAGCGGAGTTCGGCGTGAAGCACCTGCCCTCAGACTTCAAAAAGCACAACGGCTATCTGCGCAGTCTGCAGCTTTCGGAGGAATATGGCCTGTACCGGCAGGATTACTGCGGGTGCGAGTTCAGCGCAAAGGCCAGAGGAATCGAAAAGTACTGATGGAGCAGAAATTCTGCCCCAGCGCAACCGGATTTTACCCCAAAAGCGCAAAAAGAAGGGATGGACGCTTGTCCATCCCTTCTTTCAGGGTTTGCTTGATGCGATTTTTACTCTGCCTTGGTCTCGGGCTTTTCAGCGGGAGCGGCAGGAGCGGCGGGCTTAGCCGCTGCCGGGGCAGCAGGCTTCACCACGGGCTTCGGGGGATACGGATCGTCCTTCAGCGGGAAGAGAATGATCTTCTTCGGGCACTTCTGGGCGCACATGCCGCAGCCCTTGCACTTGTCATAGTCCACACGGGCCACACCATCCACCACATGGATGGCGTCGAACTTACAGGTGCGCTCGCACATGCCGCAGGCAATGCAGGAGGTGGTGCAGACCTTGTTGGCCACCGCACCCTTATCCTTGTTGGAGCACATGACCACCGGCTTACGCGGGCCGGCAGCGTCGATCATGATGACCTTCTTGGGGCAGGTATTGGCGCAGGCACCGCAGCCGGTGCACTTGTCCTTGTCCACCTTGGCCACACCGTCCACGATGTGGATGGCGTCGAACTTGCACACCTTGGTGCAGTCGCCCAGGCCGATGCAGGCAAAGGAACAGGTCTTGGGGCCGCCGTACAGGGCCGCAGCAGCGGCACAGGTCTGGATGCCCTTGTAGTCATAGCTGGGCTTGCAGTGCTCGGTATTGCCCTGGCACTGGACCACAGCCTTCTTTTCCACAGCGCTTGCCTCGCCGCCCATGATCTTGGCGATGGCGGCAGCAGCCTTGGGGCCGCCGGGTGCGCACTTGTCGCAGGGGACGCCGTCCATGACAACGGCCTTTGCGTAGTCGGCGCAGCCTGCGTAGCCGCAGCCGCCGCAGTTTGCACCGGCCAGGCAGCCGGCAACTTCCTCAATGCGGGGGTCTTCCTCGACCGCCATAAACTTGGCCGCTGCCACCAGGATGATGGCACCGACTGCGCCCACGAGGGTACACAGAACAACAGCAGATACAATACTCATTTTCCTGTTCCTCCCTTACAGCGTGACATTGAACAGGTTTTCGACGATGCCGCCGAAGCCCATGAAGGACAGGCTGGTGATTGCTGCTGCGATCAGGGTGATGGGCAGGCCCTTGAAGGGTTCCGGGGGATCGCAGGCTTCCACGCGCTTGCGCACACCGCTGAACATGACCATGGCCAGCATGAAGCCGACGCCTGCGCCGATGGAGCAGACCAGAGCCTCAATGTAGGCAGCGCCAAAGCCCAGAGCTGCCACATCTGCACCGTAGTCGTCCACGACCAGGATGGTCACGGCCAGCACGCAGCAGTTGGTGGTGATCAGGGGCAGGTAAACGCCCAGCGAGTTGTACAGGGCCACGACATACTTCTTGAGGAAGATCTCGATGAACTGCACCAGCACGGCGATGACCAGAATGAACACGATGGTCTGCAGATAGCCCAGCTCAGCCGGATCCAGAACGAAGATCTGGATGGGGAAGGTCACGGCCGTAGCCATGAACATGACGAAGATAACAGCGCCGGACATACCAACGGAGGAGTCCAGCTTTTTGGAAACGCCCAGGAACGGGCAGATACCATAGAACTTCACCAGCACGTAGTTGTTGACAAGGATCATGCTGAAGAAGATAGCAGCGAGTTTGACGAGCATCTTATTCCGCCTCCTTCTTCAGGTTGTCAATGTCACAGCAGCTCTTGCGCTCGATGCGGGCGTCCAGCTTGCCTTCCAGCCACACACAGCCGGCCATCAGCAGGCCGAAGCAGAAGAAGGCGCCGGGAGCCTGGGTCATGATGCCGATCTTGGCAACGCTGTCCGGCAGGATCTTGAAGCCCAGCCAGGTGCCGCTGCCCAGGATCTCACGGATGGTAGCCATCAGCACGACGGTCAGGGTGTAGCCGATGCCCATGCCGATGCCGTCCAGTGCACTGTCCACCACGCTGTTCTTGCAGGCGAACATCTCGGCACGGCCCAGAATGATGCAGTTGACAACGATCAGGGGCAGGAACACGCCCAGTGCGTTGTACAGGCTCTCCATGTAGGCCTGCATGAACATCTGCACGATGGTCACGAAGCCTGCAATGATGACGATGTAGCAGGGCAGATGCACCTTGCCGGGGATCACCTTGCGCAGCAGGGAGATCATGATGTTGGCGCACACCAGCACGAAGGTGAACGCAGCGCCCATGCCCAGAGCACTGGACACGGCGGTGGTGACAGCCAGCGTGGAGCAGGTACCCAGAACCAGACGCAGAACGGGGTTCTCTTTGATGATGCCGTTGGTAAGGATGCTTACCTTGGACTTCTTTTCTTGTGCCATTTCTTACCAACCTCCTTTATGCCAGCTCGTTGTAGCAGTTGACGCAGTCGTTGATGGCGGCAAACAGAGCCTTGGAGGAGAAGGTTGCGCCGGTCTTGCCGTCCACGCCGTTCTCACCCATCACAACGTTCTGGGTGCAATCCAGGCCGTCAAACTGCTTCAGGAAATCGTCTTCGGCCACGGCACTGCCGATGCCCTTGGTCTGGGTAGAAGCGTCCACCCAGATGCCGGTTTCGGTGCCGTTGGCATCCATGCCGACGATGACGGTGACGATGCCGCCGTCAAAGCCGGACTCCTCGGCCTTGATGGCCAGGCTGCCGTCCGGAGCCTTGACCACGCCGGTGACATTGGCGGTGGTGTAGCCGGTCACTTCCTCCAGCTCAGTAGCGTCCGAGACAGAAGGCAGCACGCCGACGTAAGCAGCCAGCGTGGTGCGCTTGGTGTTCTCGGCAATGACCGGGGCGGTCATGGAGTTCACCAGAGCCAGCAGCAGGCTGACGACCAGAGAGATCACGCTCAGCACGACGATGGGCTTGACGGTAGTCTCCCAGTTGGAATTCGAGGTCTTACTCATTTGTCAGCACCCTCCTTCGCTTTCTTCGCAGGCTTGACGTAGCCATACGGGGTCTGACGGGTCAGGTCATTGATGTACGGGACCCACAGGTTCATGAACAGCAGTGCGAAGGACACGCCCTCGGTGTAGCTGCCCCAGTAACGGATGGCAAAGGTCACGATGCCCAGTGCCACACCGTACACCAGTTTGCCCTTCAGGGTGAAGGGGCTGGTGACGTAGTCGGTGGCCATGAACACGGCACCGAACAGCAGGCCGCCGCTCAGCACGGCTGCCAGCGCAGCGTGCAGATCGCGGGTTGCGATCAGGTAGAACACGAACATGCTGCCCACATAAGAAGCAGGGATGGCGATGCTGATGGTCTTGGTGGCCACCAGGTAGACAAGGCCCAGCACGATGGCCAGAGCGCAGGTCTCACCCAGCACACCGCCATGGATGCCCATGAACAGATCCAGCAGGCTCAGCTTGGACTTGTCGGCCACAGCCAGCGGGGTAGCGCTGGACAGCTGGTCCACGGCTGCATCCGGGAACACCCACTTGTTCATGGAGCTTGCAAAGCTGATGAACAGCACGATGCGGCCCACCAGAGCAGGGTTAGCAAAGTTCATGCCGATGCCGCCGAACAGCTGCTTGACGATGACGATGGCCACCAGATCGCCGATGATCAGCTGACCGATGGGCATGCCCACGGGCACGTTCATGGCCAGGATGATGCCGGTGACCACAGCGGACAGATCGCTGATGGGGTTGGGCTTCTTGAGCAGCTTGCAGTACAGCCACTCAAAGGCCACGCTGGCAATGACGGACACTGCCGTGACCAGCAGCGCACGCACGCCAAAAATGATGGCAGAGGCCACCACGCAGGGGCACAGGGCCACGATCACGTTGGCCATCAGGCTCTGCGTGGTCTCTTCGCTGCGCACATGCGGGGAAGCCGAAACAATAAGCTTCGTATCCATTACTTATTGCCTCCTTTTTTGATTTCACCAAGGTAGAATGCCTTTGCCAGGCTCATCATCTGGGTCACCGGGCGCTTGGCCGGGCAGACGAAGGAGCAGCTGCCGCAGTTGAAGCAGTAGTCTGCATGCAGCTTGCCCAGCTCCTGCACGTCACGGGCCGCATAAGCCTGGTTCACCTCCACGGGCTCCAGGCCCATGGGGCAGTACTCCACGCAGCGGCCGCAGCGGATGCAGGGATTGACCGGAGCGGGCTGGGCAGCAGCCTCGCTCAGCAGGATCAGACCAGAGGTCGTCTTGGTGGTGGGGTAGCTCAGGTTCTCCACAGCGGGGCCCATCATGGCACCGCCGGCCACCACCTTGCCCAGGGTGCCCTTGACACCGGCAAAGTCGATGATGTCCTGATAGGAAGTGCCCACAGGCACCACAACGTTCTGGGGCTTTGCGCAGGCGTCACCGTCCACGGTGATGGTGCGCTCCACCACCGGCATGCCGGTGGCCAGATACTTGCCCAGGGTGGACACACTGGTCACGTTCATCACGATGGCGCCGGCATCGGCGGGCAGTCCGCCGTGGGGCACTTCGCGGCCCAGGCACTTCTCGATCAGGATCAGCTCTGCGCCGGTGCCGTAGACACTGGGCAGGGGCTTGACCTCGATGGTACTGTCGCCATTAGTCTTTTTGCACAGCAGGTCGATGCACTCCGGCTTGTTGTTCTCAATGCCGATGATGCACTTCGGGATGCCGGTGTACTGCAGCACGGCCTTGATGCCGCGGATGATATCATCGCTGCAGTTCAGCATCTCCTGCGTGTCGCTGGTCAGCCACACTTCACACTCGGAAGCGTTGATCAGCAGGGTATCCACCTGCTGCTTGGGCTGCAGCTTGACGTCGGTCGGGAAGCCTGCGCCGCCCAGACCCACCAGGCCGCACTCGCGCACGGCTGCCATAAAGCTGGCCTTATCGGTCACCACCGGCGGCTGGACGGCCGGGTCCACGGTCTGCTTGCCATCGGTCTTGATGACCACAGAATCACAGGTGCGGCCATTGGACAGACGGAAAGGCTCCACCGCGGCCACGGTGCCGGAAACACTGGAGTGGATATTGGCAGAAACAAAGCCGCCCGCCTCACCGATCTTGGTGCCGACGAACACTTCATCGCCTTTTTTGACCAGAGCCTTGGCGGGTGCGCCAATGTGCTGGCTCATCAGGATGCGTACCTGCGCGGGCAGAGGCATCGGAACAGGTTTGCTTGCAGCAGTTGCTTTGTCATGCGGCGTATGCGCGCCAAGCGCCGCACGTTTCAGCTTGTTCAACATGGAATTAAATCCCCCATTCTGCTTGAATTGCCGCCCCCACGCCCATGCAGGCGCACTGGTACAGGGACAGCAGCTGCTTAACATACCCATTGTATCATTTTAGCGTCGGAAGTCAACGACAACCCCGCAAAAATGATGGGATTTCCTGAACTTTCTTGCTCTTTTTTTGTGGTTAGTTTTTTCTAACCATCGTATTTTTTCCTTTATACTGCCGTTTGCCTTTCCCTGCGGATTATGCTATACTAGAACTGCTTATCCGGTGGAGCACTTGCTGTGCTCCGCACAAGATCGACCAAGGAGGTTCCTGACCATGAAAGTTCTCAAGGCTCTGCTTGCCGTGTTTACCACCCTCGCTGTGGCGCTCACCGCCGCCCTGCTGCTGTGGCAGGACAAAAATGCCCCGCGCTATATCCACATCTATGACAACGAAGAGTAACTGCGTGCTGTAGACCCGCACGCTTGTCCCCCCAGCCTGAACGGCCTGTGCCGCCCGGGCCGGGGGTTTTGTGTTTTCTGCGGAGCATCCCAAAGAAAAAATACCGCCGATGGTTCCATCAGCGGTATTTTTTATTCAGATATGACGCTCAGTAATCCTTCTGGCAGCCCAGCAGGAACTTCATGTACGCAAAGGTGCGGTCCTGCCCGAGGTCGCGCACCATCTTCAGCAGCTTTTCCAGCAGGGCGCGGGTCTCCGGGTGCATCAGGTAGTGGTTCTTGCTGCGCTCGTAGTATTCCCAAGGGGAGGCATCCGTGTACTGGTCGCCCAGATAGATCCGGCTGGCCGCCACCCGGTCGCACACCATCTCACAGACATAGCGCAGGGGCATCTTCATGCCGCCCAGCCCGGTCTTGTTGCTGGCATAGTCGATCCAGTATTCCAGATGGTGCTTGTTGCGGCCCTTGTGGTGCAGCCATGCAGACGAATAGCCCCGGTCTGCGCGCTCGGCTTCGTTGGGGCTGTGGTCGCCCTGATAATAGATGCAGCCCGGGATGAACTCGGTGGGGCTGTACTTGCTCAGGTCATGGGCAAGGCCCTGCTCGTAAAGCCCGCAGGCAAAGCAGTACTTCATCACCAGCAGCTTGTGCCGGGTGATGGTCTCAAAATGTCCCTTGATGTTCATGGTTTACCTCCACCGCACGCTCACGCGGCCCTCTTTCAGGCTGCGCAGGTCGTCGCTTTCCGAAAAATCCTCCCGGTCGCGGGTCAGGTTGGAGTTGTAATACGGGTCATCCAGAATGTTGGCCTTCCCGTGCACGTCATACAGGCGCTGCTGCTCCGATGCAAAACGCCGGGCCTTCACCCGGTCCTTCTCGTCGCCGCCGCGGCTCTTGCTCTCGTAGTGGGTCAGCTGTGCATAGGGTGTCCAGACGATGCGATACCCGGCCTCCCGCACCCGCAGACAGAAGTCCACGTCGTTGAAGGCCACCGCAAAGGCCTCGTCCAGGCCGCCCATCTCATCCCACACACTGGTTTTCACCAGCAGGCAGGCACCGGTCACCGCCGAAAGATCCTGCACGGTGGCGGCACGGAACATATAGCCGCTGCCGCCGGCCTTTTTGTACTTGTGGCTGTGGCCCGCATAGCCGCCCAACCCCGTGATGACGCCCGCATGCTGCAGCGTCTCGTCCGGGTAGAACAGCTCTGCACCGCAGACGGCCGCTCCGCCGGGGTGGGCGCACTGCCGCAGCAGCTCAGTGAGCCAGTCGGCGTTGCGCACCTCCACGTCGTTGTTCAGCAGCAGCAGGTAGTCGCCGGTGGCATACTTCCGGCCAAAATTGTTGATGCCGGAAAAGTTGAACCCCTTTTTCGGGTAGGTGACTACCTGCAGACCATTGTAGCGCCGCTGTGCTTTCTGATAGTAGGCAAACGTTTCCGGGTCGGTGGAGTTGTTCTCGATGACAATGACCTCAAAGTTGTCCCAGCTGGTCTTAGCCCAGAGGCTGTGCAGGCACTTTTCCAGATCGTCAATGTGGTCCTTGTTGGGGATCAGGATGCTCACCTTCGGGTCGCCCACGATGTCCCACTTCACCCGATAAGTGCTGGGAAACAGCCCATCCTCCACGGTGCCGGTGCGGCCGGTGCGGGCCAGATGATCTGCCAGCGCCTTTTTGGCTGCTGCCGCCACATAGGGCTTGGCCTCCGTACCGCCGGAGGTAGACCCCGCGTGCACCCGCCAGTAGTACAGCACCTGCGGCACATGGGCCGCACCGCCGGTGCGCTCCAGCAGACGCAGGAACAGGTCGTGGTCCTGGCTGCCATCGCACTCCGGGCGTTCACCGCCAAGCTCGTCCCACAGGGCTTTTTTGAACACCGCCAGATGGCAGATGTAGTTGCAGCACAGCAGGTAGTCCGGGGCGTAGTCCGGCTTGAAGTGGGCCGCGATGGGCCGCCGAATGCTCTTGCTGAACAGGGCTTCGTCGCTGTAGACAAAGCTGTCCGGCTCGCCACGCTGACGCAACTGCAAAACTGCCTTGCCCATGGTGTACAAGGCATGGGGTGCCAGAATGTCGTCGTGGTCAGCCAGCGCCAGATACTCCCCCGCGGCCAGCTGCGCAGCGGCGTTGGTGTTGGCCGCAATGCCCTTGTTTTCGATCTTTTTGTATACGATTCGTTGATTCTTTGCCTGATATTCCTCCACGATGCGCTGCACATCACCGTGCTGCGCGTCCGAAGCATCGGCCAGGCAGAGCTGCCCGTTGGGGGCGGTCTGGTTCACAAAGGAATCCAGAAATTCCCGTAGGTATTTTTCCGGGGTATTATACAGCGGAGTCAGGATGGAAATGGTGGGCAGGCCGCAGGTGTCGGCCGTTTTTCCGGCCATCTCTGCGCGCTGGGCTTCCAGCACCTTTTTGGCGGGCAGGTAGCGGGCCTTTTTGCCAAAACAGCGGCGCTTGACAAAGCCGGCGCCCCGCTTGAGCATGGTAGGCAGGCCCTCGTCCTTGGTCAGCTGCACGGCATATCCTGCCAGCTCTCTGGCACGTTTCAGTCGCAGGTTCATACTCATGCCTCGCCGCGCTGGGTGGCCTTGTAGGCCGCACAGACTGTCTCGGTGTCGCCGTTCATCTTCAGGTGACCGTGGCTCAGCCATGCCACCTTGCTGCACATGCGCTCGATCTGCTCAATGGAGTGGGACACCAGAATGACCGTGGTGCCGCCCGCCATCAGCTCCTTCATGCGCTTTTCGCATTTCTGCTGGAACAGGAAATCGCCCACCGACAGCACCTCGTCTGCGATGAGGATATCGGGCTTGGTGATGGTGGCAATGGCAAAGCCGATGCGGGCCACCATGCCGGAGGAGTAGTTCTTCAGCGGCACATCGAGGAAATTCTGCAGCTCGCTGAACTCCACGATCTCGTCAAACTTTTCGTCCAGATACTTGGGCGAGAAGCCCAGCACCGTGCCGTTGAGGTAGATGTTCTCCCGGGCGGTCAGGTCCATATCAAAACCCGCGCCCAGCTCGATGAGGGGCGCGATGGTGCCGTTGACGGTCACCTTGCCCTTGCTGGGCTTGTACACGCCCGCAATGGTCTTGAGCAGGGTGGACTTGCCCGAACCGTTCAGGCCCACAAGGCCGTAAAAGTCACCGGGCATGATGTCCAGGCTCACGTCCTTGAGGGCGTAGAACTCGTCGTACTGCAGCCGGCCCTGCACCATGGCCAGAAAATATTCCTTCAGGCTCTCATGCTTTTCCTTGGAGAGGTTGAAGCACATGGAAACATTGTCTACTTTGATGATGGGTTCCATTCTTCTGCCTCCTTAAATATGCAGCACGAAGCGGTCCTGCGTTTTGCGGAACACGCTCACGCCCAACCACATGGAGATGAGGGCACAGATGCCGCACACCGCAAACATGTTGAAGTCCAGCGAGATGCCCCACATCACGGTACGGCGGAAGCCCGTGATGTACCAGTACATGGGGTTCAGCTTGATGATCTGCTGCATGTTGAAGCCGCCGATGGAAAAGGTCATCTGGGTGGGGTCGTAGAAGATGGCGGAGAAATACAGCAGCGCCGTGATGAACACGCTCCAGATGTGCATGATGTCCCGGAAGAACACCGTGGCTGCCGCCAGAAACAGACCCACGCCCAGGCTGAAGAAGAACAGGGTCACCAGCGGGTACACTGCCTCGATCAGGGTGAGGTGGAAGGGTGCGCCGGTAAAGATCATGACCAGCAGCAGGGCCACAAAGCTGAACACGCAGTTCACCATGGCAAAGCAGCACTTTTCCAGCGGGAAGATATACTTGGGGATATACACTTTTTTGAGCAGCGGGGCCGCGCTGAGCACGCTGCTCATGCTGGTGGAGGTGGCCTCGTTGAAGAAGTTGAACAGCAGCTGGCCGCACATCAGAAAGACGGCAAAGTTGTCGATGCCGCTGCCCCGCATGTCCATCAGGCTGCTGAACACGGCCCAGTACACCAGACACATCAGCAGCGGGTTGAGCACGCTCCACACTACGCCCAGAACACTGCGGCGGTATTTGAGCTTGAAGTCACGGCTGACCAGGTTCCACAGCAGATAGCGGTAGCGCCAGAAGCCGTTCCACATTGCCTTCCATTTTGCCACGGGCGATCACCACTTTTCAAAGAATTCAAACTTCTGGGCGGCAAAGGGCTCGTGCAGCTTGTCCTTTGCGCTGGTCTTGTGCTCGCAGCCGCAGTCCGGCCACTGCACGTTCACGGTGGGGTCGTCGTAGGGGATGCCGCCCTCGCTGGTGGGGTCGTACACATCGGTGCACTTATAGCAGAATTCTGCCACATCGCTCAGCACCAGGAAACCGTGGGCAAAGCCCTCCGGGATATAGAACATCTTCTTATTGTCCTCAGACAGGGTCACGCCCACCCACTTGCCAAAGGTGGCGCTGTGGGGGCGGCAGTCCACGGCCACGTCGTACACTTCGCCCTTGGTCACGCGCACCAGCTTGCCCTGGGTGTGGTTCTTCTGGAAGTGGAGGCCGCGCAGCACGCCCCGGGTGGAACGGCTCTGGTTGTCCTGCACGAACTCCTTGTCGATGCCGGCCTCGGCAAACTGGTCCTTCTGGTAGGTCTCCATGAAGTAGCCGCGGTCATCGCCGAACACCTGCGGCTCAATGACCACCACGCCGGGGATCTCGGTCTGTGTGAAAGTAAACTTGCCCATATTTTTGTACCTCTCTTTTGTGAAGCATTTTGTTTATCTGGAAAAGTCTGCGGTCGGGCAGGCTTTTGCGCTTAGTTGCCGTGCCGCGGCCCCGGGCGGGAGCGGCGGCGTTTTTTGCGCCGGATGCGGTTCACCAGCCGCATCACCAGCACGGTGACCACGGCCGCGGCGGCCGTGCAGCCCAGGGAGATGCCGGCCAGCATCCAGGCACTGCGGCCGGGGGCCACGTCCCCGGAGGAAGCCAGCTTTGCCCCGGTGCTCTGAGCCAGCAGGTCGGCCATGCCGGAGATCTTTGCCGGAACCTTCACGCTGGTGCTCTCCTGCTTTGTACCGCCCCGGATGGTGTACACCGCGTACACCGCCGGGTCATCGCCCAGCAGGTACTGCTCCGGCAGTTCCAGCGACACCTCCACGTCCTTTGCGGTCAGGCCGTCGGCCAGCAGCAGCTTCGTGCCGGGGTCGGCCACCATGACCGTGCCCAGCGTGCTGCCGCCGCCCGCCACCGGAAGCTGTGCCGTCACGCTGCCGCCGGACAGCTCCGTGTAACCGGTAAAGGTGGCAAAGGCATCGTCCAGCAGGGTGCGCACATCGCTGTACTTGTCGGTGCTCAGCTCGCTCTGCATGGTCACGCAGATGAGGCGCACGCCATTCTGCTCCGCAAGGCAGGCATAGCTGTACCGTGCGGTATTGGTATACCCCAGCTTGGAGCCCAGAATCCCGTCGATGTGGTATCGGCTGGAACCGATGCGCATCTTGTCCTGCTGGGAGAAGTAGCGGGTCACAGGCTGGAGGTTGGTGGGCTGCATGGTGTACATCTCGTTGCGGGTGAACACCGTTTCAAACCCCGGCTGCTGCAGTGCCCAGCGCAGGATCTGCGCCATGTCGTAGCAGCTGGTATAGTGGTCGTCGCCGCTGATGCCGTGAGGGTTTGCAAAGTGGGTGTGGGCAAGGCCCAGCTCCCGGACCTGTGCATTCATCTTTGCCACGCCGTCGGCGATGGTCCCGCCGCCGAAATACTCCGCCAGCAGATTGGCGCCGTCGTTGGCACTGGCCATCTGGGTGGCATACAGCGCATCGGTCAGCGGCACCTCTTCGCCCTCCTGCAGGGCGATGTGGCTGGAATCGGTGCCGGCCAGCGAATAGACATCCTCGTGGCTCACGGTGAGCTTCACGCCATCCCAGCTGCCCTGCGCCTTTTCGCAGGCAAGGGCCAGGGTCATCACCTTGGTGATGGAGGCCGGATGCAGTTCTTCGTTCATGTTCTGCTGGGCCAGCACAAGGCCGGTGTCCGCGTCGATGATGCAGTACGCGCGGGTAGCACTGAGCGCCGGACCGGCCGCAGCCGCGCCAGGCATCAGCACAAGGATCATAAGCAGCACTGCACAGAGTGCCGTGGTCAGTTTTTTCATCTGGTTTTCTCCGTCCGGAAGTTTGGCTGCCCGGCGGGCCGCACCGGCAGGGCACCGGTTTCAGTATACCACATTTTGTCCCGGCTGAAAAGCCATTGCACGTTCCCTTTGCCCCAGCAGCACCGGCTGCAGCTGTTCGCCGTGCAGGGCGGCTTCCAGCGCGGCAGGCAGCCGGGCAAAGTCCGCCTTCAGGCTCTGGGGCTTGGCGGCGGGGTCATCCTGCCCGTAGGGCACAAAATAGTAGTGCTTGCGCTGGAACAGCCGGGCGATGTTCTCGCCGGAAGCACCCAGCCCGTCGTTGGTGGACACGGCCAGCACCACCGGGCAGCCCACCCGCAGCAGGCTCTTGGCCGCCAGCGTCACCGGCGTGTCGGACAGGCCCGCCGCCAGCCGGGAAAGCGTGGCCCCGGTGCAGGGGGCTACCACCAGTGCCTGCGCCATTTTGCGGGGGCCCAGCGGCTCCACCGCCTGCAGCGTGTCCAGTACCGGGTGCCCGGCGGCGGCTTCCAGCTGCTCCTTCCAGTAATTTCCCGTGCCAAAGCGGGTGTCCTGCCGGGCGGCAAAACTCATCACCGGCAGCAGCTGC
>UQDV01000016.1 GCA_900539945.1 uncultured Faecalibacterium sp. | reverse complement strand
AGGCGCTCGTACAGTGGGGTAATTTTTTCATTTCTCATGGCTGTACCTCCTGAAATAAAAATGCTCTAAGTGATTGCTTCACTAACCACGACAAAATCATGATTAAGAAGTCACTTAGAGCATATATCACCGGCAGCCAGCTTGTAAAGTTTGTACTGCCGCCCGGCAAAGGAATTGGGCTTCTTTTTCGCCAGTTCTTCAAACAGCAGATCCACCGGGTTCTGATATTCCTCGTCATCCTCCAGCACCTGCATGGTGTTGAGCATTTCCAGCAGGGTGGCGAAATTTTGCTCCTCCACCGGGGCTTCATAATGCAGATAGGCGATCAGGGCAGTGAGCAAAAGACGTTCGCTTTTCTCCCAAAATGGGTCCCCACCGGACCCTTCGCCTTTGGTGTTGGTCATCAGGGTTGTGACCAGTTTGAGAATGTCCTTTTCGCTGTGGACATAGGCGAAGGGGTTATAGTGCATGGACTTTTTGAAGTTGATGGTGTTCAGGATTTTCAGCTTGTAACCGTTTTTCAGAAGTGCGTTCCCGCACTCGACCACGATACTACCTTTCGGGTCAGTGACCACATAGGAACTATGACATTGTAAAAGGTTGGGTTTAAGCCAAAATCTCGTCTTGCCGCTGCCGGAGCCTCCCACCACCAGCACATTTTTGTTCCGGGCGTTTTTGGGGTCCGGTGGGCGGTTGGACATCATCAGCCGTTCCGTTTTGGTCAGGATGATGTTGTCTGCAAACTTGGGTGCCATGAACGGCTCAATATCCTTGGCGGTGCCCCACCGGGCAGAGCCGTACTCCATGCCGTGGCGGTACTTCTTGGCGTTTTTTCCACGCAAATAGACCGCCAGCCGTAACCCTGCACCGCAGCACAAGCCCACCAGCAAATCGAGCGGATGCAAGCTGGGCAGCGGGTTCGCAAACGCCACCGGAACGGTGCCCATCATCGCCATGATCTTATCCCCCAGCTCTTTGCCCTCGGCAAGCCGCCACGCTTCGCCAATGTTGGTTGCCACCAGCCCCAGCAAAATATAGGGCAGATACAGTGCCAGCAGCTTTGTCAGCTTTTTCGTGGTCACAGTCCACGCTCCTGTTCCTTATGCCGGACTTTGCCGGGGAGTTCTGCCGCCGCCTGCACCAGTTCATGCAGTTTTGCCAGCACCGAGGGGCGTTTGTCTTTGTTCAGCAGAGATGCCGAATACTCTTTGAACGCCGAGTTGAAGGCTTCTGCATCCGGGGCTTTGAAAAAGACCAGATACCGGGGCGGCACTTCGGAGGTGTCCTTGCGGATGGCATAGTCGATGCCGTACTTTTTGGCGTAGCGTTCCAGCCCACGGATGCCGGTCTTGCTGATCTCCACGCTGGACACACCCCGGTTCTGCCGCAGAAGAGTGCGGACACTTTGCTTACCTTGGGATGTCTTGGACTGGTACAGCCGAAACGCCGCCTTTACCGCCCGCAGGACAGTCCGGGCAGACAGCTTTGTGGTGGAGATCATAATGTTGAATGACTTCTGTTCGATTTCTTCCTGCAATGCCATCACCTCCCGTGCAGCAGGGTGATTTTAGCGGTCATGCTCTGCCGGGGGCTTGGTGCGGGGCTTTTCTGCGGGAGGTTCATCAGGCACCGGCAGCACCAACAGACGGTTGCCTAGCTTCAGAAAGGCTTCCGGCTGATGGAAAAGCTGCTCGTACTTCTGTGCCAGTTCTGGGGTCAGGGATGCAAAATCCTCCTCGCCCAATCCCACCACTAGAAAGTCTCCGGCAATGGCATCATACATTTCTCCGTTTTCATCCCGAAGAGCACGGTTCAGGGGCAGACCCATGAGCTTACCATCGTCATTGCAGATGATAGCCACTGGGTCTGCAAAGGGGTAAACAGCAGCAATCGTGCCGCCCACCGCCTCCTGCAAGGCTTTCAGGTTGTTGTCAATCTCGACCTGCTGCGGATACTGTCCCGGTGCAATTTTCAGCACCGACAAGGTGTTCTCGTTCTGTTCCATTATCGTCCTCCTCGAATTTGATAGAGATCTCCTGCCAGGCATGGGCGGCGTTCAACAGAGCTGCCACGAAGAAGCCGAAAAAAGCGCCGGCTTCAAAAAATGCGAAACCGATAAAAAAGTTCAGCATGGCACACCTCACTCCATGCAGATGCAGGGCAGCTTCTGGTCGTCTGCCATCAGGGTGATGCTGTGGCTTGCCAGATACTTCTGGAACAAGTAGACTTCATCGATGGTCAGCGAGATGACCTCGCCGTCCATGTTGGTGCGAACAAGAATCACCGGGCCGGTCAGGTAGTGCTTTCCGCCCATCTTCAGCACCTGCGCCGGGTTGTAGCAGAGCAGCAGCGAGGTGTTGGGAAGGTTCAGGCAGGCATCATCCTCCTCAAAGCAGGGCAGGATGCCGGGAGCCTC
This sequence comes from uncultured Faecalibacterium sp., assembly GCA_900539945.1. Taxonomy (GTDB): domain Bacteria; phylum Bacillota; class Clostridia; order Oscillospirales; family Ruminococcaceae; genus Faecalibacterium. The sequence goes on along the minus strand of UQDV01000016.1, from coordinate 47,209 downwards.
GTCCAGCGTGATGATGGTCAGCTCCATATCCGGGGCAATGGCAGCGAGATAGACTTCACCAGGCTTTTTTCTGCCGTTCAGAATCGTGTAGATGCGAGTATCAATGGTGACTTTCTCGGAACGGATGTGAGTGGTAGTAAAGTTCATAGACGTTTCCTCCAAAATTTTTGCAAAATAAAAGACCCGGAACTGGGTCTTTTGGTTCAGTCTGCGATCAGCGCGCTTCTTCCTGCTTCTTCTGTTTTGCCTGTTGCTTTTTTAGTTGCCACTGGTCGAGCAGCTTGATGATGATGCTTTCCATCTGCCGGGGCGTGTAATTGCGTGGAAAGTATTTCCGCAGGGTTTCGTTTTTGATGGTCACGGTGTCCAGTTCGCTTTTCTTTTCCTCATTCATAATGTTGTAGACTGCATCATAGTCAAACTCACCCTGCTGCGCCAGCTTTTTTATCCGAATGGCTTGTGAAAGAGATGGTGCGTTCTGGGAAGCATCCATTGCTTCTAAAAAATCCTGTTGCTGTTTTTCGTCCAGATAGGACAGTTCTACCGCAGGGTTAAAAGAGATTTTTTTCTCGTCCACCATGTCGAGCAATTCAGGGACAAGGTTCGTCAGACGCACAAAACGCTGGACTTGATTGCGACTTTCGCCTGAATCTTTTGCTACTTTTTCATCGGCTCTCAACTTCGTCCCAACTTGGGACGAAGTTAAATCTGACCTAGCACCTTGATTTTTTATTGCATCCAGCTTCATCTTGTACGCAAATGCCCGCTCGCTGGGCAGGATGTGTTCTCTCTGCAAATTGGAATCGACCATCAATATCGTGGCGGCATCATCCTCCATATTTCGCACAATGACAGGCACGGTGTCCAGATTTGCAAGCTCTGCGGCGTGTTTCCGACGATGCCCGGAGATGATCTCATAGCCGCCCTCTGGTCTGGGGCGGGCAATCAGCGGCGCAAGCACACCGAACTGCGAAATGCTTTCCACCGTCCGGGTCATGGAATCATCGTCCAGAACTTTGAACGGGTGGTTTTTGAACGGGAAAAGTTCGCTGACGGGAATCTGTTGTACCTGCTCCCGCTGTTCTTCCTGCCGGGACTCTTCGGTCGAAAAAATATCATCGAGACCTTTCAGTGCTACGTTTAAGCCGCTTTTCGGCATCCACCAACACCTCCTTCGCAAGAGATTGATAGGCTTCTGCCACCTTGCTCTTGGGGTCATACTGGAAAATGCTCTTGCCGGCGGCACTGGTTTCAGCAGCACGAACAGACCGGGGAATGGTCTGGTCGAACACCTTGATTTTACTACCGTATGCCTGACGAATCAAAGTGTCGATCTGCTTTCCATAGTTGGTGCGGCTGTCCGTCATGGTGAGCAGGATGCCCTCGATTTTCAGCTTCGGATTGATTTTCTGCCGGTGTACCTTACAGATTGTCTGCAAAAGCTGCTCCAGACCTTTGGCAGAAAGATATTGAGCCTGTACGGGTATCAAAGCAGTGTCTGCCGCCGCCAGTGCATTGATGGTGAGCATACCAAGGGAGGGAGTACAGTCCAGCAGGATATAATCGTACTCCCGTTTTGCTCCGTCCAACACCTGTTTGAGCATCTTTTCCCGGTTCATGCTGTTTACCAGAGCCACCTCCAATCCTGCCAATTCGATGTTGGCAGGGATGAGGTCTACGCCCTCTGCATGGTGCAGGATGCCCTCACCGGGTTGGATAGGCTGGTCGTTCATGGCTTTCTGCATCAGAGTAGACAATGTGGCAGGCAGCTCGTCCGGCTGCTGCCAGCCCATGCTGATGGTAAGACTGCCCTGCGGGTCAGTGTCCACCAGCAGAACTTTTTTGCCCTCCATCGCCAGCCCGATGCCCAGATTTTCACAGGTGGTGGTCTTGCCGGTGCCGCCTTTCTGGTTGACGATGGCTATCGTGGTTGCTTTCTTTGAAATTTTCATCACCTCCGATTCGCTAAGTCGTGGTTGGTTTGGTTCTGGTAGGAAAGCTGCATGGTGGTGGGCGCGTTGTACAGAGAAGCGAGCAGATATTGTTTCATGTTACGGATCGGGCTGCTGTTCTCTGCAAAGCACTTCAGCACAAAGCGGATGTGGTCGGCGTTCAACTTCATAAACCGACTGCATACCACCTCGGCGGGCTTATCGTCCCCAGCAATGTGCAGCAGCTTACGGTTGGTAGCGCAGGTGTCCACCAGCAAGTCTACGATCTGGTAGATAATGTCCTTGTCATCCGGGCAGAGCCGGAGCAAAAGGTCTATCTCCAAAGACTGAGAAAAATATTCTTCCAGTTGGGTGCGTTTGCTCATCCCATCCGCTTCTTCAGAATTGAATGGATCAGTCTCACTCATTTCAGTATCATTCTCTTTAGTCTTATTACATCGTGATTTTGAAGGGTCTTGACTTGCGTTTTTGAAGCCTCCAGAATCGTGAAAATCACGATTTTGGAATATTGATTTTGACGATTCTGCCGAAAAGTTCTTCACATACACCAAACTTGGCTTTCCCAGACCTCTGCGTTTTCGTTCAATCAGACCAAACTTTTCGAGTTCCCGGAGCAGCTTGGTCGCTTTGTTGTCTGCGCAACACAACGCCCTCTTGACATCCTCTATCGTGAAGATGATGAACACCCGGTTCTGCTCGTCCAGCCAGCCGTTTTTCACAGACAGGCTCATGCGGTCCAGCAGGATGCCGTACAGGGTTTTTGCATCGGTGGACAGACTCTGGAACCGTGGCTCCTGAAAAAGAGCCTTGGGAATGCGGTAGAATGAAAACAGTTCTCCGGCTTGTCCGTAAAAGTAGTCAAGGGTCATGTGGCTTTTTCAACGTTTTGCTCCAGCTTGTGTTCAAAAAATCAACCGCCTTTCGTTTGAAAATAAAAAGCGCACTCTTTTCTTATTGAAAAGTGGTGCGCTATGTAATATAATGGCTATATAATTTAGCTATCCAAAAGATAGTCGATGAGATATTCTTTCGGAATCATGAAAGATCGTCCGACTTTCAGGCAGCGAATTCTATGTTGATGGATTCTTCTGATGATGGCAGTCTGGCTTTTGAAACCGAGTAAAGTTGTTGCTTCTTCGACAGACAGCACATCAGGATAGTTCACAAATAATTTTTTATAATACTCTTTTGCTTGATTTTGATTCATTATCCTTGACTTTCCTTTCGTTTTGTGCCTAAGCAGAGGAGCGTTTTGCCCTGCATCCCTCCTGAACATCCCTCCAATTTCCATTTGGGCGGTCCAAACCGAAAAAACAGAGTAGAGGAAAAACGCATCGAAAAATCGTGGATATTTCAAATTATTGTTCGTTGAGTCGTGAATTTTGCCTTTGCACAGTGGGAACCAGATATCATTAGATATCACTGGATGACACCAGATGGAAGATGCGGATAAAAACTCAAAATCCCTTGTGCTAATAACACGTGTGGGTTCGACCCCCACCACCGGCATCCGAAGCAGCCTGGAATCGAACGATTCCGGGCTGCTTTTCTTTTTTCAGAAAACGCTGCACCGCAACCGCCTGGGCACCCTGTACTGCCACGAGGGCGACTGGAGCTGGATCTACTTTTTCAACGGCCAGTGTGCCGACGCCGCAGGCATCGCGCTCTGGCAGTGGCTGGGGCAGCAGCGGCGCTGAACATTTTTTGTCAAAAAGCATTGACAACTGCCAATGCGCATGATAGAATCACAGATGATTTTGAGAGACGACGCAGAACAGGGTCTTTTCAAAGCAATTTTCCCATGGACCGCCCAGCGGGGCTAAGGCCATACGGACAGCCGGGTCCACTGCCGACCGGCGGTGCAAGCCGCCATTATTGATTGAGTTAGAAGCTCAAATTTTATAAGTTGGTTCCTTTACAACCATGAAATTGTGCAGCCAGTGCGCAGACTTGTGAAACGGTCAATGTGAAACGGTCAATAAAGAGCAGTAAAAGCAGAATTGCTATATAGACTCTCATCATCCCGTCTTTTTGGATCATGCTGAAACGCGGCCCGTGGCTCCGGCACATCTTGTCCGGGGGCTTTCTCCGCGCAAAAAATGGCTTTTTTCCAAGCGCAGGTCTGCACTTTTTGGTGCGGCACCTGCGCTTTTTTGTTTGTCTTGGAACCAGGGACGGAGGAAAAAAAGATGAGTGAGAACCGTACACGGTTCCGGCTGGACCAGCGCCGCGCGCCCATTTACGAAGCGCTGGAGCGGTTCCGGCAGATGCGTGTGGTGCCCTTTGATGTGCCCGGCCACAAGCGAGGCCGGGGCAACCCGGAGCTGACCGCCTTTTTGGGCCAGCAGTGCGTGGGCGTGGACGTGAACAGCATGAAGCCGCTGGACAACCTCTGCCACCCGGTGTCGGTCATCCGGGAAGCAGAAGAACTGGCCGCCGACGCCTTTGGCGCGGCCCACGCCTTCCTGATGGTGGGCGGCACCACCAGCAGCGTGCAGAGCATGGTGCTCACCGCCTGCAAGCGGGGCGACGAGATCATCCTGCCCCGCAACGTGCACCGCAGCGTGCTGAACGCGCTGGTGCTCTGCGGCGCGGTGCCGGTGTATGTGAACCCGGAGGTGGACAAGCGCCTGGGCATCTCGCTGGGCATGAAGCGGGAGCAGGTGGAAAAGGCCATCAAGGAGCACCCCAACGCGGTGGCCGTGCTGGTGAACAACCCCACCTACTACGGCATCTGCTCCGACCTGCGGGCCATCGTCAAGATGGCTCACGACGCCGGGATGCTCTGCCTTGCCGATGAAGCCCACGGCACCCACTTCTACTTTGGCAACGGCCTGCCGGTGTCGGCCATGGCAGCGGGGGCGGACATGGCGTCCGTCTCCATGCACAAGAGCGGCGGCAGCCTCACCCAGTCCAGCCTGCTGCTCATCGGGCCCAACGTGCATCCGGGCTATGTGCGGCAGATCATCAACCTGACCCAGACCACCTCCGGCAGCTACCTGCTCATGTCCAGCCTGGACATCTCCCGCCGCAATCTGGCATTGCGGGGGCGGCAGGTGTTCCATCAGGTGGCCGACATGGCCGAGTATGCCCGCGAGGAGATCAACGCCGTGGGCGGCTACTACGCCTTTGGCAAGGAGCTGTGCAACGGCAACTCGGTGTTCGACTTTGACACCACCAAGCTCAGCGTCCACACGCTGGACATCGGTCTGGCGGGCATCGAGGTCTACGACATCCTGCGGGACGAATATGACATCCAGATTGAGTTCGGCGACATCGGCAACATCCTGGCCTACCTGTCCATCGGCGACCGCCCGCAGGAGGTGGAACGGCTGGTGAGCGCCCTGGCCGAGATCAAACGCCGCTACCGCACCGACGGGGCGGGCCTGCTGAGCCAGGAATACATCGACCCCGTGGTGGCCGCCAGCCCGCAGGAGGCCTTCTACGCTCCCAAAAAGAGCCTGCCTCTCCGGGACACCGAGGGCATGGTGTGCAGCGAGTTCGTCATGTGCTACCCGCCGGGCATCCCCATCCTGGCCCCCGGCGAGCGCATTACCAAAGAGATTTTGAACTACATCGAGTACGCCAAGGCCAAGGGCTGCAGCATGACCGGCCCCGAGGACCCCGACATCTTACACCTGAACGTTCTGGCATAAGGAGGAGCGAATATGGAATTCTGGTTTTCCGAGTTTCACACCCCGGACGTGAAGCACAGCATCCGGGTGAGCAGACAGCTCTACTCCAAGCAGAGCGACTATCAGCGCATCGACATCTTTGAGACCCCGGAGTTTGGCCGGGTGCTCACGCTGGACGGCAACGTGATGCTGACCGAGCGCGACGAGTTCATCTACGACGAGATGATCGTCCATGTGCCCATGGCCGTGCACAAGGAGGCCAAGGACATCCTGGTCATCGGTGCCGGAGACGGCGGCGTGGTCCGGGAGCTGACCCGCTACGACCGGGTGGAGCGCATCGACCTGGTGGAGATGGACCCCCAGGTGGTGGAGGCCTGCCGTGCCTATCTGCCCGGCAACGCCTGCCGCATGGACGACCGCCGGGTCCACATCTACTTTGAGAACGCCCTCAAGTTCATCCGCCGCTGCGAGGAGGAATACGACCTGATCATCGTGGACTCCTCCGACCCCTTCGGCCCCTCCGAGGGCCTGTTCACCCGGGAGTTCTACGGCAGCTGCTTCAACGCCCTGAAAGAGGACGGCATCATGGTCAACCAGCAGGGCAGCCCCTTCTACGCCGAGGACGCCAGTGCCATGCAGCGCAGCCACAAGCGCATTGCGTCCACCTTCCCCATCAGCCGGGTGTACCAGGCCCACATCCCCACCTTTGCGGCGGGCTACTGGCTGTTCGGCTTTGCCAGCAAGAAATACCACCCCATCGACGATCTGGACGCAGCCGCCTGGAAGGCGCTGAACATGCGCACCCGCTACTACACCACCCGGCTGCACGTCGGGGCATTCTACCTGCCGGCATTCCTCGAAGAGATGCTGCGGGAAGTGGAGGAACACTGATGCGACCCAACATTGAAAACTTCATCGGCTGCGACAGCAGCTACCGCGCCGCCAGCATCGTGCTGTACGGTGCCCCCTACGATTCCACCACCAGCTACCGCCCCGGGGCCCGGTTCGGCCCGGCGGCCATCCGCCACGAGAGCTACGGCCTGGAGACCTACAGCCCCTACCAGAACGCCGACCTGACCGACTTTGACATCTTTGACAGCGGCGACCTGGAGCTGTGCTTCGGCTCCAGCGAGAGCGCTCTGGCCGACATCGAGGCCCGCGCCGCCGAGATCTTGCACGACGGAAAGTTCCCGCTGCTGCTGGGCGGCGAGCATCTGGTCACCCTGGGCGCGGTGCGGGCTGCGGTGAAGAAATACCCCGACCTGCACATCGTCCACTTCGATGCCCACGCCGACCTGCGGGACGACTATCTGGGCGCAAAGCTCAGCCACGCCTGCGTGCTGCGCCGCTGCCACGAGCTGGTGGGCGACGGCCATATCCACCAGTTCTGCATCCGCAGCGGCGACCGCGCCGAGTTCGAGTTTGCTGCCCAGCACACCGAGATGCACAAGTTCGACTTCACCGGCCTTTCCGAGCTCACCGCGCAGCTGTGCGAGAGCAAAGTGCCCGTGTACCTGACCATTGATCTGGACTGCCTGGACCCCTCCTGCTTCCCCGGCACCGGCACCCCGGAGGCCGGCGGCGTGAGCTTTCTGCAGCTGCTGGAGGCCATCCGCACCGTGACCAAGGCCAACATCATCGCGGCCGACCTCAACGAGCTGGCCCCCACGCTGGACACCACCGGCGTGTCCACCGCCACGGCCTGCAAGGTGCTCCGGGAGACCCTCATTGCCCTGGATAAAGGCTGGCCCGGCTTTCAGGCATAAATCAAAATCATTGACATAAAGGAGAAACCAACATGAGCAAAGTTCTGATCATCGGCTGCGGCGGCGTGGCCTCCGTTGCCATCCACAAGTGCTGCCAGGTGCCCGAAGTGTTCACCGAGATCTGCATCGCCAGCCGCACCAAGGCAAAGTGTGACAAGCTGGCCGCCGAGCTGGCCCCCAAGACCGCCACCAAGATCACCACCGCCCAGGTGGACGCCGACAAGGTGGAGGAGGTCATTGCCCTCATCAAGGCTTACCAGCCCGACCTGGTCATGAACATCGCCCTGCCTTATCAGGATCTGACCATCATGGACGCGTGCCTGGCCTGCGGCGTCAACTACATGGACACCGCCAACTATGAGCCAGAGAACACCGACGACCCCGAATGGCGCGCCGTCTACGAGAAGCGCTGCAAGGAGGCCGGTTTCTCTGCCTACTTTGATTACAGCTGGCAGTGGGCCTACGCCAAAAAGTTTGAGGAAGCCGGCCTGACCGCCCTGCTGGGCAGCGGCTTTGACCCGGGCGTCACCCAGGCTTACTGCGCCTACGCCAAGAAGCACGAGTTCGACACCATTGACACCATCGACATCCTGGACTGCAACGGCGGTGACCACGGCTATGCCTTTGCCACCAACTTCAACCCGGAGATCAACCTGCGCGAGGTGTCTGCCCCCGGCAGCTACTGGGAGAACGGCCACTGGGTGGAGATCCCGGCCATGAGCATCAAGCGGGAGTATACCTTCGACCAGGTGGGCCAGAAGGATATGTACCTGCTGCACCACGAGGAGATCGAGTCTCTGGCAAAGAACATCCCGGAGGCAAAGCGCATCCGCTTCTTCATGACCTTCGGCCAGAGCTACCTGGACCACATGCGCTGTCTGGAGGACGTGGGCATGCTGTCCACCACCCCGGTCAACTTCAACGGCCAGGAGATCGTGCCCATCCAGTTCCTGAAGGCCCTGCTGCCGGACCCCGCCAGCCTTGGCCCCCGCACCAAGGGCAAGACCAACATCGGCTGCATCTTTACCGGCAAAAAGGACGGCAAGGATAAGACCTATTACATCTACAATGTCTGCGACCACCAGGAGTGCTACCGCGAGGTAGGCAGCCAGGCCATCAGCTATACCACCGGCGTGCCCGCCATGTGCGGTGCCCTGATGCTGCTGACCGGCAAGTGGACCACCAAGGGCGTCCACACCGTAGAGGAGTTTGATCCGGACCCGTATCTGGAGGCCCTGGACAAGTACGGCCTGCCCCGCAGCGAGAGCCACAGCCCGGCTCTGGTGGACTGATGCGGCTGGAGGATCGCCGCCCGGCCTTTGCGGGGCTGGCAAACCTGACGGAACAGCAGCTGCAAAGTCTGCCCACCCCCTGCTACCTGCTGGACGAGGCCCAGCTGCGCCGGAATGGTCAGATCATGCTGGAGCTGCAGCAGCGCACCGGATGCCGGGCCCTGCTGGCCCAAAAGGCCTTTTCCAACTTTGATGTGTACCCGGTGCTGGCCCCCTACCTGGCAGGCACCGAGGCCAGCGGCCTGTACGAGAGCCGCCTGGGCCGGGAGCAGCTGCCGGAAAAGGAGAACCATGTGTTCTGCGCTGCCTACCGGGCAGACGAGTTTGCGGAGCTGTTGCAGTACGCCGACCACATCGTGTTCAACTCCCCGGGGCAGCTGGCTCAGTTTGGCCCGGCAGCCAAGGCCGCCGGCAAAAGCGTGGGCCTGCGGGTAAACCCCGAGTGCTCCACCCAGGAGGGGCATGCCATCTATGACCCCTGCGCCCCGGGCAGCCGCCTGGGCACCACCCGGGCCCAGTGGGACGCCGCCGTGGCGGCCCACCCGGAGCTGCCGGAGCTGCTGGATGGCCTCCACTTCCACACCCTCTGCGAGCAGGACGCCGACGCCCTGGCCGTGACCCTGAAAGCGGTGGAGGCAACGTTCGGGGACCTGCTGCCCAAGATGAAGTGGGTGAACTTTGGAGGCGGCCACCACGTTACCCGGCCCGGCTATGACCTGGCCACCCTGGAGCAGTGCATCTGCCAAGTGCAGGCAAAGTACGGCGTCCAGGTGTACCTGGAGCCGGGCGAAGCCTGGGCGCTGAACGCCGGGTATCTGATCACCACCGTGCTGGACACCCTGTGCAACGGGGATACCAGCCTGGCCATCCTGGACACCTCTGCCGCCTGCCACACCCCGGATGTTATCGAGATGCCCTACCGCCCGCCCCTGCTGGATGCCGGAGAACCCGGCGAAAAGCCCTGCACCGTGCGGCTGGGCGGCCCCACCTGCCTGGCAGGAGATGTGATGGGAGACTACAGCTTCAAGGCCCCGCTGGCCCCGGGCCAGCGGCTGGTGTTTGGAGATATGGCCATCTACACCACCTGCAAAAACAACACCTTTAACGGGATGCCCTTGCCGGATATCTGGCTTTTGCGGTCCGACGGCAGCCTGGCCCGGCTGGCCCACTTTGGCTACCAGGATTTCCGCTGCCGTCTGGGAGGCCGGGGAGAGGGCACCTTGGGCACAGCATCTGTCCAAATTTAAGGGCACTGTCTCTGCCAGAAAAACAGCCTCGGCCTCCGGGCCGATGGCAGGAAATTCCAAGCGGCAAAGGTTCTTTGCGAAGTTTGGTATGGCAGTTACAATAGCGCAACAAATATCACCTGTTTTCGTGACTTTTTCACGAATCGACCTCTGATTTTTTAGGGAACTCCCCCATTGACAGCCCTGGCTTTTGTTCGATATAATTGAGACAAGGAAAGCGTCCCCCCGCCGGGGATGCAGCTCCGTGAATCACGAAACATATCCACAAAAACAACCAGACTGGAGGGAGATCCTATGAAAAACCTGAAGAAGTTCGCGGCCCTGTTACTAGTAGGTGCTATGGCCCTGCTGATGCTTACCGCCTGTGGCGGCGGTGGCGAGGTTGGTGAAAGAGTTCCTGAAGCAGAAAGCAACCTCTTTGGCAAGTATGCAACCAGTAGCCAGGCAAGCAACATCAAAGAAAATAATAAGAGCTTGCAGGCTATTGCTGATGGATATCTGCAGAAGGATCTGAACACCGATATCAGCATCTTTGGCACGAGACTGGTCGCAGACGTCCATGTGGACGGCGTGGAAGACCGTTATCTCATTGTTACCGTAACGGCAAATTACACTGGCGGCCCGCTGAGTGAGGCTGCACTGGCGTTTGCCGAGACATTGATCGGTAAGAAGCTCCCCGGCACAAACGTGGATGTCCATGGGAAGGGCACTTGGGTCGACATGGGTGTCGTTGTTCGTGAGCTCGGTACCCGTAAGTATGTGGCAGTGGCCATCAAGATCGAAAATCCCAACTACAAGTAAACAATAATTCCTCATCCTTTCCCCCGGAGTGTAGCTGCAAAGCTGCCCTCCGGGGCTTTTTTGTGCCTGTTGGCCGGGGAGAGGCCCCGGCCCCTTTCTTGCAAGGAATCCTTCTTGTAGCGTTCCAGCGTGCCGGTGCCGTCGTCGTTGCGGTCCACATAGATAAAGCCGTAGCGCTTTTTCAGCTGTGCGGTGGACGCGCTCACCAGATCCAGGCAGCCCCAGCTGGTACAACCTCCGTTTCACTTCTCCCGCCGGGCCTGACCGCCCTGCGGCAATGAGCTGCCGGTAAAGCAAAAGCAGCCGCGTGCCTTCCAAAAGGTACGCGGCTGCTTTTTGTCTGCCTTGCCCATAGACACAGAAAACCGCCGGAGGTTTCCCTGCCGACGGTTCTCTGTATGATGATAGGAGGATCAAAAAATGATCGTCACATAATTGCAGCTTAGTTCAGGATGGTCTGCTCGGTCTCGATGTCGAACAGGTGGACCTTGTGCGGGTCAAAGGCAACGCGGACGGTGTCTCCGTTGCGGGCCTTGGAGGTGGGAGCCACACGAGCGGTCATCTTGTTGCCCTTGTACTCCAGGTACAGGTAGATCTCGGCGCCCATCATCTCAGACACTTCGACCTGAGCATCCAGCTGGCAGTCGGTGTGCTTTGCCATGAACTCGGGCTCGTCGTCGATATCCTCGGGACGGATGCCCATCTTGACCTTCTTGCCAACGTAAGCATCCAGCTTGCCGTCGGCGGTCTTTTCCTTGGGCAGGGGGATCACGTCGCCGCCCAGGTCAATGCCGTACAGCTCGCCCTTCTTGATCAGGGTGCCGTCCAGGAAGTTCATCTGGGGGCTGCCGATGAAGCCTGCAACGAACATGTTGCACGGCATATCGTACAGGTTCTGCGGGGTATCGACCTGCTGGATGACGCCATCCTTCATGACGACGATGCGGTCGCCCATGGTCATAGCCTCGGTCTGGTCGTGGGTAACGTAGATGAAGGTGGTAGCCAGCTTCTTGTGCAGCTTGATGATCTCGGTGCGCATGCTGGTACGCAGCTTGGCATCCAGGTTGGACAGGGGCTCGTCCAGCAGGAAGACTGCCGGGTTACGGACCATTGCACGGCCCAGAGCAACACGCTGACGCTGACCACCGGACAGAGCCTTGGGCTTGCGGTCCAGCAGGTGCTCGATCTCCAGGATCTTGGCTGCCTCATGCACGCGCTTGTCGATCTCGTCCTTCGGGGTCTTGCGCAGCTCCAGACCGAATGCAATGTTCTTGTAAACGGTCATGTGGGGGTACAGAGCGTAGCTCTGGAACACCATGGCGATGTCGCGGTCCTTCGGGGGAACGTCGTTGATCAGACGGCCGCCGATGTACATTTCGCCCTTGGAGATCTCCTCCAGGCCGGCGATCATGCGCAGGGTGGTGGACTTGCCGCAGCCGGAGGGGCCGACGAAGATGATGAATTCCTTATCCTGGATCTCCAGGTTGAAGTCGGTGACGGAAGGAGCGGTAGCGCCCGGGTAGATCTTATAGATGTGCTGGCAGCTAATCGAAGCCATAATCGTTTGCCTCCATAATCTTGTGTTTGCAGCGCCCTTGACGGCGCTTCGGTTCGTTGGTATTATAATAACAGATTATTTTGTGATATAAAATAGCATTTTATTGATTTGAGGTGTCGGATATTGCTGTTTGACTGGAATGCCGTGGCCGCGCCCGGTCAGGTGCAGGACGTGCAGCCCTGCGCGCCCCTCACCCTGACCGGCGACGGGCTGTGGGGCTGCCTTGTTTCCAGCGGTGCCCCGCCAGTGTGCCATCGGCCGGGCCCCTGCCCGCCGGGGCTGCGCTGCTGCTGCCGCCCCAGAGCGTCCCGGCCGGGCATCTGGTGCTGAGCCGCGCCCCGCTGGTGCTGGAGCCGGAGGGCAGCTGCCACCTGCTGTGCGTCCAGCTCACCGGGCAGGCCAGCGCCCAGTTTCTGGCCGGGCTGCACGAGCTGCCTTTTCTGGCCCGGGGCGAGACCTGCCCCGCCGCCGCCGAGCTGCTGGACCGCCTTGCCTCGGAGCAGGACTTGCCGGGCCGGGTGCGCAGCCAGCTGGCCTTTGCCCTGTTGTGTGAGCTGGCCGACGCCGACAGCGCCGCCCCCGCCCTGCCGCCGCTGGTGCAGGCCGCCATCGCGGACATCCGGGCCAACTACGCGGGCCTGTACGGCGTGGAGGAGCTCAGCGAGCGGCTGGGGGTGTCCAAGAGCCATCTGGTGCGCACCTTCACCGCCGCGCTGGGCATCCCGCCAGGGCGCTACCTGACCCGGGTGCGGGTGGAAGCCGCCCAGCGGCTGCTGCTGCACCGGGAGTACACGCTGGACGTGGTGGCCAGCCTGTGCGGCTTTTCCGGGGCCAACTACCTGTGCCGGGTGTTCAAAAAAGAAACCGGCCAGTCCCCCGCACAATGGCGGACACTGGCCGGTCACACTGCGCAGTCCGGGCTTTCGCCCGAAGAAGCTCTGCGCGAGCAGGAGCTGTATATTTAATGTTCCGAAGGCTGGCGGGCCGCATGGCGGGCGTTCTTTTCCTGATACATAGCCTGGTCCGCCCGGTTGAAGGCTTCTTCCAGCGTTTCTTCTGCCGTGTCAAAGGCCTCCCAGCCGGAAGCTGCGTCCGCTGATGCCATAGACCTCGAGCAGGCCCTGCGCCACCGTGCACAGGCATTTGTCCCCCGCCGTATGGCCGAAGGTGTCGTTGACCTTCTTGAAGTGGTTCACGTCAAAGAACAGGATCCCCCCGCGGCCGCGATGCTGATGACCAGAAACAGCACCCGTGTGGCCAGTTTGCGTTCCCGGTCCAGCACGGTGTTGAAGTTCACCGCCACCAGCATGATCAGCATTGCAAATACCACAAGGATCGTATTCGCCGTATCATAAGGATTCCTACCGTCCCTCTCGCTTCCATGGTCAGATTTTGAACCATTCACTTTCCCGGGACCAGTATACCTGTTTTGGGCGCGTGCTTCAATCCGAACCGGGATTTTTCCCGGTTCTGCCCCGCAGCAGCAGGCAGAGGGTCAGCACCGCCGTCAGCAGCTCCGCTGCCGGGAAGGCCGCCCACACGCCGTTCATGCCAAAGAGGGCGCTCATCACCAGCGAGCAGACCACAATGGCCGCCACGCCGCGGCAGATGGAGGTGACCGAGGCTTCCACCGGGCGGTTGGTGGCGCTCAGGTAGCCCGCCGCCACGATGTTGAACCCGGCAAAGAAGTAGCCCACGAAGTACAGCCGCATGCCGTTGTGGGCAAACCGGGCCATCTGCGCCGAGTTTTCACTGTTGAACCAGCCCACCAGCGTGTCGGTCATGCCGAACACCACCGCGTACAGCACGGCCGCCAGCACCAGCGCGGTGCAGCTGCCCAGAATGAGCAGCTTCCGGGCTCCGGCCCGGTCACTGTGGCCGTAGCAGCGGCTCACCAGCGGCTGGGCACCCTGGGCCACACCGTTGAAAATGGCGGTGGCCACCAGCGCAAAGTTGGCCACGACGCCGTAGGCCGCCACGGCCACATTCCCGGCCAGACCCAGCAGCAGGAAGTTGAACACCGTCGTGGTCACGCCGGAGGACATCTCCCCCACAAAGCCGGAGATGCCCAGCTGGCAGCTCTGCCCCAGCAGCTTTGCCGAGGGCAGCTGCCGCACGAACTGCACCGTGTTGTCTTTTTGGAAGAAGTGGCGGCTGCAGATGGCGATGCTGAGCATCGGCGAAACAGCGGTGGCCAGTGCCGCACCGGCCAGCCCCAGCCCCATGGGGAACATGAAGATGTAGTCGAACACCACATTGAACAGGCTGCCGCTCAGCGTGGCCACCATGGCCAGCGAGGGCGCACCGTCGTTGCGGACAAAGGCCGACACGATGTAGTTGCACATAAAAAAGGGCGTGAACAGCAGAAAGATGCGCGCATAGGGGATGCCCAGCGCCACGATGCCGGCATCGCCGCCCATGAGCCGCAGCAGTGTGCCGGGGCAGAAGATGCCCACCAGCACAAAGGGCACGGCCAGCAGGCAGGCGCAAAAGACGGCATTGGAGAAATACCGCTGTGCCGCCCGCTCCTCGCCCTGTGCGCGGAGGATGGCGTAGCGGGTGGCCGCACCCAGACCGATCATGGAACCGATGGCAAAAATGAAGTTGTAGATGGGCAGGCAGAGGTTGAGCAGGGTCACGCCGTCGGTGCCCGCCGCCTGCGAGATAAAATAGGTATCGGCCAGAATATAGCAGGACGTGCCCAGCAGACCGAAAATATTCTGCGATACATATTTAAAGAACTGCTTTGTCAGATTCATCTTGGTTTTCCCTTTTTCCCGGAAATTGTCATACACAAAGCGGTATTGTAGCACACCCCGCGCGTCAAGTCAATTCCAAAACTGCCCTGCAGCGCAGAAAAATGAGGAGGCATTTCATGAACATCACCGAATTTGCCCAGTATGCCGGTGTATCCAAGGCGGCGGTGAGCCGCTACTTCAACGGCGGCTACCTCAGTGCCGACAAGCGGGCACGCATCGAGGCCGCTGTGGAAGCCACCGGCTACCACCCCAGCATACAGGCCCAGATGCTGCGCACCCGCCGCACCCGGCAGGTGGGGGTCATCCTGCCCAAACTGTCCAGCGACAGCTGCCCCCGCATCGTGGAGGGCATCGGCAGCGTGCTGGAAGAATCCGGCTACCAGCTGCTGCTCATCAACACCGCCAACGACCCGCAGAAGGAACTCCGCGCCCTGGACACTCTGTGCCGCCACACGGTGGACGGCATCCTGCTCATTGCCACCGTGTACACCCCGGAGCACAAGGCCGTGCTGGAGCGGATGCATGTGCCGCTGGTGGTGCTGGGGCAGCAGTTTCCGGGCTGCTGCAGCGTGTACCACGACGACTTTGGCGCGGCACAGGCTGCCACGGCCCACATGCTGGCCAAGGGCCGCCATGCCCCGGGCTACATCGGGGTCACCCTGCTGGACAAGGCCGCCGGGCTGCAGCGCCGGGCAGGTTTTGAAGCCGCCGTGAAGGACGCCGGGCTGCCGGTGCGGCCCCAGCGCATGGTGGTGGCAAAGTTCAGCACCGCGTCCGGCTACGAGCAGGCCGCCCGCCTGCTGGGCAGCGACCCCCGCATCGACTGCTTGTTCTGCGCCACCGACGCCATTGCTCTGGGTGCCATGCAGTACTGCCGGGAGGCAGGCATCCGCATCCCGGAGGATGTGATGATCGCCGCCGTAGGCGACAGCAGTGTGGGGCGCAATACCTTTGTGCCTCTGACCAGCGCCCACCTGCACTACAAGACCTCCGGCCGGGACGCCGCCGCCCTGCTGATGGACCTGCTCAACGACCCCCACACCGTGCCCCGCAGCCAGATGCTGGGGTATGAGCTGGTCTGCCGGGAGAGCACGGGGGACTGAGCGATATGAAACCATGTGAAATCAATAACAGAATGCATCCCAACTTTATGCCCTCTGCGAATGGAAACATTGCGCTGATTATCGTATAATCATGCCAGTGAAACCGATTACAACACAGTGGTCGGTCTTTGGAAGAGGAAGCATCAAGCAAAGGAGAAGTGCACTATGGATTACAAACACGCAGCACAACAGGTCCTGGACTGCATCGGCGGAAAGGACAACATCGTGTCGGCCGCACACTGCGCCACCCGCCTGCGTCTGGTCATCGCAGACAACGCAAAGGTCAACAAGCAGGAGCTGGAAAACGCCGAGGGCGCCAAGGGCGTTTTTGAGGCACAGGGCCAGCTGCAGATCATCTTCGGCACCGGCACGGTGAACAAGGTATACGACGAGTTCATCCAGCTGGCCGGCATCGAGGGCGGCAGCAAGGAGGACGTGAAGCAGGCGGCCGCCGCCAAGGCACCCTGGTATCAGCGGGCCATCAAGACCCTGGGCGACATCTTTGTGCCCATCATCCCCGCCATCGTGGCTTCCGGCTTCCTGATGGGCATCATGGAAGCGCTGAACTTCATGGTGAACAACGGTTTCCTGAACATCGACACCACCGGCTCGGTGTATGTGTTCGCCAAGCTGTTCTCTAATACGGCCTACACCTTCCTGCCCATCCTCATCGCCTACTCCGCCGCCAAGGTGTTCGGCGGCAACCCCTATCTGGGTGCAGTCATCGGCATGATCATGATCCACCCCGACCTGCAGAACGCCTGGACCGTTTCCAACGGCGTCAACGTGATGCAGCCGGTGTTCGGCGGCCTGTACTCGGTGCCGCTGGTGGGCTATCAGGGCCACGTCATCCCGGTCATCATCGCCGTGTGGCTCATGTGCCAGATCGAAAAGCGGCTGCACAAGGTGGTGCCCGCCATGTTTGACCTGTTCGTCACCCCGCTGGTGTCCGTGTTCGTCACCGGTTACCTGACCCTGGCCGCCATCGGTCCCGTGTTCACCAAGTTGGAAAACGGCATCATCACCGGCGTGCAGACCCTCATCACCCTGCCCTACGGCATCGGCTCCTTCATCATGGGCGGCCTGTACGCGGTCACCGTCGTGGCCGGAATCCACCACATGTACACCCTGATCGACCTGGGCCAGCTGGCCCGCTACGGCTATACCTACTGGCTGCCGCTGGCCAGCGCGGCCAACGTGGCACAGGGCGGTGCCGCTCTGGCCGTCGCACTCAAGAGCAAGGACACCAAGGTCAAGTCCATGGCTCTGCCTTCTGCCCTGTCTGCCTGCATGGGCATCACCGAGCCTGCCATCTTCGGCGTGAACCTGCGCTACTTCAAACCCTTCCTCGGCGGCCTGCTGGGCGGTGCCTGCGGCGCATGGTACGCCAGCATCGTGGGTCTGGGTGCCACCGGCACCGGCGTCACCGGTATCTTCGGCATCCTGCTGCACCTGCATATGCCCCTGCAGTACATCATCATGATGGCCATCTCCTTCGGCGTGTCCTTCGCCGTAACCTGGCTCATCTGGAGCCCTGAGGAGGTCAAGGCATGAATGCACTCCAGCGCGATCTGAAAAAGCTGGTGCCTCTGGTGGAGTCGCTGGGCAGGGAAACCGTTGCCGCCGACCCCCACCGTCAGCAGTTCCACCTGCAGCCGCCGGTGGGCTGGCTGAACGACCCCAACGGCCTGTGCGTCTACGGCGGGCAGTACCACACATTCTTCCAGTACGGCCCCTTCGACGTGAACGGCGGGGTCAAGCACTGGGGCCACGCCGTGAGCACCGACCTGCTCCACTGGGAGCAATTGCCGGTGATGCTCTATCCGGACGAGCCTTTTGACTGCCACGGTGCCTACTCCGGCTCCGCCCTGGTGGAGGATGGCACCATGTACCTCTACTACACCGGCAACGTCAAGCACCCCGGAAACTTCGATTACATCAAAGAGGGCCGCGGGCACAACGTCTGCCTGGCCGTCAGCAAGGACGGCGTGACCCTCGACAGCAAGCAGTGTCTGCTGACTAACCGCGACTACCCCGCCGGGCTCACCTGCCATGTGCGGGACCCCAAGGTGTTCGCCTACGAAGGCCGGTACTACATGGTGCTGGGTGCCCGCACGCTGGAGGACAAGGGCGAAGTGCTGGTGCTGGAAAGCACCGATAAGCTCCGCTGGACCCATATCAACACCCTGACCACCCCGGAACCCTTCGGCTACATGTGGGAGTGCCCGGACCTGTTCTGTCTGGACGGGCAGTGGTATCTGGCGGTGTCCCCCCAGGGCATCCAGTGCCAGAACGTCTACGGCTGCGGCTGGTTTGCCATCCACGGTGACTGGCGCGGGGACTGCACCCTGAGCGAATTCCACGAGCTGGACGCAGGCTTTGATTATTACGCCCCCCAGAGCTTTGTGGACGGCAACGACCGCCGCATCCAGATCGGCTGGATGGGCATGCCGGACGCCGACTACGGCAACGCGCCCACCGTGGCTTACGGCTGGCAGCACTGCTTCACCGTGCCCCGCGTGCTGACGGCCGGGCCGGACGGCACCCTGCTGCAGAACCCGGTGCCGGAGCTGGACGCGCAGCGCAGCGCCGCCGCCCTGCACGCCGCCAGCGGCGAGGAAGTGTTCCTTGCCCCGCGCTTCGACCTGACCGCTGCACCCGCCGGAGACTTCTGCCTGACGGTTGCGCAGGGGGTGCAGCTGGTGTATACTGAACAGGACTGCACCTGCACCCTGCGCTTCACCGCCCCCGCTCTGGCCGACGGCCGCACCGTGCGCCGCGCCCGGCTGGCAGCCCCCTGCCGCAGCCTGCGGGTGGTGGGCGACAATTCCTCGCTGGAAATTTTCCTGAACGGGGGAGCCACGGTGTTCAGCACCCGGTACTACCCTGCCCCCGGCGACGTGAGCGTAAAGCTGACCGGGGCAGCCTGTGAACTCTGCAATTTGTGATCTGGAGGTTTTCTATGCCCGGCAATACTCTGTTTTCCATCGGCGAAGCGCTGATCGACATGATCCCGTCCCGCGTAGGATGCACCTTTGACGAGGTGCCGTCCTTCAGCCCGCGCACCGGCGGCGCACCGGCCAATGTCTGCGCTGCCTTTGCCCGTCTGGGCGGTGCCAGCAGCTTTCTCACCCAGCTGGGCGATGACCCCTTCGGCCACAAGATCGCACGGGAGCTGGAAGCCTGCGGCATCGACCTGAGCCATCTGGTGTTCACCGACAAGGCCAACACCGCCCTTGCCTTCGTGAGCCTGGAGGAGGACGGCAACCGCACCTTCAGCTTTTACCGCAAGCCCTCGGCCGACCTGCTGTATGCCCCTGAGCAGATCGACCTGGCCTGGTTCCGCGACGCTTTTGCCCTGCACTTCTGCAGCGTCTCGCTGGTGGACAGCCCCATGCGCCACGCCCATCTGGCCGCCATCGGAGCCGCCCGGGAGGCCGGTGCGATCGTGAGCTTTGACCCGAACCTCCGCTTTCCCCTCTGGCCCGACCGGGAGATGCTGCGCCAGACCGTGCTGCAGTTCCTGCCGCTGTCCAACATCCTGAAGGTCTCGGACGAGGAATTGGAGTTCCTCACCGGCACCGCCGACATCGAAGCCGCCCTGCCCCAGCTGTTTGCCGGGGACGTGCAGCTGGTGCTGTACACCTGCGGCAGCAAGGGGGCCTACGCCTACACTCGCGCCGCCCATGCCTTTGCCCCCTGCCAGAAGGTCAGGGCCGTGGACACCACCGGTGCGGGCGACGGCTTCATCGGCTCCTTCCTGTGGCAGCTGAGCCGGGACGGCGTGACGGTGGACAAGCTGGAAAAGCTGTCCTGCAAAAAGCTGAAGGAGTACCTGGACTTTTCCAACCGGTTCTGCGGCCTGAGCGTACAGAAGCACGGTGCCATCGACAGCTACCCCACCCTGCCCGAAATGGGCCTCTGATCCTCTCGCATCCTGCGCCCGTTCCGGCCTTTGCCGTCGGAATGGGCGTTTTTACTTTCCGTATTGTAATATCGCATTCCAATATAACAGATATAACTTATTTCTGCACTCCTGTTTTTTGCCTGCCGGGTTGTGGTGGGCCGGAAGATGTGTTACCATAGAACCAACAGACAGGAGGTTCTTTATGCCGTTTGAATTCGCATTTCTGGACTGGCTGCAGCAGTTCCACAACCCGGTGCTGGATGCGCTGGCCGTCTTTCTCAACTACGCCGGTGAGCACGGTGAGATCTGGATCGCGTTCACGCTGCTTTTGCTGCTGTTCCGCCGCACCCGCAAGGCCGGGTGCGCCATGGCCACGGCGCTGGTACTGTATCTGGTGGCCGGGGACTGCATCCTCAAGCCGCTGTTCGCCCGGCCCCGCCCCTGCGACGTGAACACGGCGATCACCATTCTGGTCAAGCGTCCCCACGGGCACTCCTTCCCCTCCGGGCACACGGCCTCGGCTTTTGCGGCAGCCTTTGCGCTCTGGCTGCAAAACCGGAAGTTGGGCGTCCCCGCGCTGGTGCTGGCGGCTTTCATCGCCTTTACCCGGCTGTACCTGTATGTACACTTCCCCACCGATGTGCTGGGCGGCCTTGTGCTGGGCCTTGCACTGGGTGCCCTCGCCTCGCGGCTCGTTGACAGTCTGGCAAACAATCCTAAGAAAAAACAAAGCGTATAATGTAAAACACCCTCCGCTGGAGCAGAACGGCTCCAATGGAAGGTGTTTTTATTTGCTTTGTCGGCCACACCTTACGGTACCGGCCCACCACAGCACTTCCCTGTGAGGGCCGAAAAAAGAAGAACCGCCGCGTCGTTCTCTTGTGTGATGCAGCGGCTCTTCTTTTGCAGATGGGATCTTGCTTTTCTTCCTGTTGCAGGGGCTTATTTTTTAGCTTCGGCGCGCTTGCCCAGTGCGTAGGTTGCAACGAATCCCAGGACCACAGCCACAATCATCACGATGACCGAGACGATAAGGTTGTAACTGGAACCGGTGGGGTCAATGTAGGCAGGCAGGCTGATGAAGCCCGGCGTGGAGATAACGTACTGGGTCATGCCCAGGATACCGGCCAACAGACCACCGATGCCGCCACCGATCATAGCGCCAATCAGCGGGTAGGTCTTGGGGAACAGCACACCGTAGACGCCCGGCTCGGTGATGCCGCACAGAGCGGTGATACCGGCGGAAACGCTGACGGACTTTTCTTCCACATTCTTGGACAGCAGGGATGCGGCCAAGCAGGCACCACCAACGGCCACGTTTGCGGGAGCCATGCCAGTGCAGATCAGCGGGTCAGAGTTGACAGCTGCCATCAGGGCAAAGACCACAGGGTAGGTGGCGTTGTTCATGCCAAAGAAAACCATCAGCGGGGTGGTGATGCCGATGACCATGACGGCCAGCGCGGGAACTGCCTGGTACAGAGCGTAAACACCGTTTGCCAGCCAGGTGCCCACGGTGTTGCCGATGGGGCCGAGAACGATCAGGGTGACAGGCACCGTGATCAGCATGGTCAGCAGCGGGACGACGATGGTCTTGAGAAAGACCGGGATATGCTTTTGCAGGAACTTGTAGACCACGCTCATGAACAGCACGCCCAGAATGACCGGGAACACGGTGCTGTTATAGCTGATAGCCTGCACCGGGATGCCGAAGAAGTCCAGACCTTCGGCACCGTTGATGCTGGAGTACAGCAGGATCGCGCCCAGAAATGCGCCCAGGAAACCATTGGATTTCAGGCGGGCAGCGGCTGCAAAGCCGATGAAGATGGGCAGGAAGTAGAAGGTCGCCTGGTTGATGGCGTAGAAGATGGTGTAGGTGCCAGACTCCGCCGAGACGCCGAACACGTTGGTCAGCAGGGACAGCACCGCACCAGTCAGGCCGCCTGCCACCAGCACCGGGATCACCGGGCTGAACGTGCCGCCGATGAAGGAGAGGATCGCGTTGCCGATGTTGCCGTGATCCTGTGCCAGATCCTTGGCTGCGGCCTCATCGTCCTGCACGCTGCCGCCGGCCTGGATGCCGTCGATCTTGACGACCTCTTCATACAGGTCAGGGACATCCTGGCCGATGACCACCTGATATTCGCCGTTCTGGATGATGACGTTCAGCACGCCGGGCACCTGCTTGACGGCATCGGTGTCAAACTTGGATCTATCCCGCAGTACAAGGCGCAGACGGGTCATGCAATGGGTCGCGCTGACAATGTTGTCCACTCCGCCGGCCTGCTTGATAATACCGGCCGCCATGGCCTTATAATCCTTCTTTGCCATTATTTCAGCATCTCCTTTCCCCAGTCCTGACCGTTGGAACGGATCAGCTTGGAGTACCAGTAGAAGGAATCCTTCCGGATACGTTTCATGGACAGCTCTTCCACGCTCTTGGCCGCGTTCTGCTCCTCATCGGTGGTGTCGATGTACACCAGACCGTAACGCTTTGCCATGCCATTGCCGGTGGACAGCAGATCGGTGAAGGACCAGGGGTTGTATGCGATGACCTCGCAGCCGTCCTCAATGGCCATGCCCAGCTGATAAATGTGCTCCCGCAAGTAGTCGATGCGGCCCTGATCGTGCACCTGGCCGTCGGCGTCCTTCGTCTCATGGGCGCCGTAACCGTTCTCGGTGATCATCATGGGCAGGTGATAGTGATCCCACAGGTAACGCATCTCATAGCGCAGGCAGGAGGGGTCGATCTCCCAATCCCAGTCGGTGTACTCGACATAGGGATTGCGGGTCAGAGCGTAGCGGCCCGGCTCCACGGGGAACACCATCTGGCCCTTGACGCCGTTCTTGTTCAGCAGATAATCCTGCTGTTTTGCGTCATGCGGCGCATACTTTGCAACGTTGCTGCGGTAGCAGTTGACGGCGATGAAATCGATTTTGGCGCTCTTCATCAGTTCTGCATCGCCGGGCTGCATTCCGATGTCGATGTCGTTCTCTTTCCAGTAGTGCTTGATAAAGTTGCTGTACTCGCCGTAAACATAGGTGTCGATCCAGAACTTCTCGGTGAACTCCTCGGCGTTCATAGCAGCGATCTGATCCTCGGGGCGGCAGGTCTCCGGGTAGATGGGCACGCAGCCGGGCACAGGGCCGATCTTGCCGCCCGCCACCATCTCATGGCAGGCGTTGACAGCCTTGGCATGGCACAGGTTCATGATATGGTTGATCTTCCACTGATCCTTGAACCAGTCGTCACAGCCCTTGCTGACGCCCAGCCAGTTGCCATAGCAGATCTGCATATTCTGCTCGTTCAGCGACAGCCAGTATTTGACCCGGTCGCCGAAGTTCTCAAAGCAGACGCGGCAGTAGTGCTCGAATCTTTCCACGGTGTCGCGGCTTTTCCAGCCGCCCAGCTCATCTACCCAGACCGGCAGGTCGTAGTGATACAGGGTAACGATGGGGGTGATGTTGTGGGCCACCAGCTCATTGATCAGATCATTGTAGAACGCGATGCCTTCGGGGTTCACCTTGCCGTCTGCATGAGGGATGATGCGGGACCAGCTGAGCGAGAAACGATAGCTGGAGAAACCGCACTCTGCCATCAGGGCCACATCTTCCTTGTAGTGATGATAGTGATCCGCCGCATAGGTGTTATCCGTAAACGGCTTCTTGGTCTTGGAGTTCAGGTCGATGATGGCCGGCGTGCGTCCGCCATCGGCGACTCCGCCTTCCACCTGCCAGGCAGCGCTGGAAGCGCCCCACATGAAGTTGTCCGGGAATTTGGGGTTGTGTCCGTAATACATAGTGTGATCCTTTCCATCTTTGTCAGTCTGTTCTGCCGTCGCAGAACCCCCCGCGGGTCCAATTCTTTGCAGGACTATCGTAACACATCTCCGACAAAAAATGGGGTTCGCGATGCGAACCCCGTTTGGATGGTTGAACAATTTATTCTTTTGTTTTTGAGCAGTTCCACGGTTTTACCCGTCATTCTGCACATCTTTGCACCCGCATTTTTTGAGAATCCGACAAAGGCAGTTCAGAAATTGGACCCTGCAGCAGGTCAGTCTCCCGGTAGTTGTTCACATAGTGGCTGTACAGGATATCAAAGAAATAGGTCATACCATACTGGGAGTACACCGTGCGGGCACCGCTGTTGTCCTTTTCGCTCAGGTAGATCACCTGATCGTAGCTTTTCCACATTTTTATGGCGTGGTTGACCGTCACCAGCACCTTATAAGCTGCAGCCTTCTGCACCATTGGCTCCATCAGGGTGGCAAAGTTGCCGGTAGCTGAAACTGTAATGAGCAGGTCCTCCGGTGTCAGCACTTTCAGATAATCCAGCGTATAGTGGGCATCGGACACGATCTGCACCAGCTTGCCCATGACCACCATGGACTGCTGGAAGCTGCGAGCCGCCATGCCGGAAAAATCCGAGGTGAAGAGCACCACATGTCGGCTGGCATGAATGCTTTCGGCCAGCTTATCCAGTACAGCGGGAGTGGCAATACGGTTGATCTCCTCCATCATCTCCCCGATGCTGCCGGAAAGGTATTCCTTGTAGTCCGGACGCACGCTGTAGCCGATGAAGTAGTTGCACTGGCGCTTCCATTCATCGGCCTCAGCCTTCAGGTCGGAAAAGTTGTCAAAGCCGATGGACTGGCAGAACCGCCGGATGCCGCTGCGGGACACATAGCAGGCATCCGCCACGTCGTAGATGTTCAGATCCCGCAGCTGGTCGAAGTGATACAAAAAATACTGCGCCAGCACATAGTACGGGTCTTTCGGTTCACTTTCGTTCATCACTGCCAGCAATGCCGTCATCAGGCTGAAAGCCGTATTTTTCATGGTTTTCTCCTTCCCTGTTTTTGCAGGAATCACACCCCAAAGAATTCCTTGGCGATGTCGGCGCTGCGCTTGGCGTCCTTGGCGTACCAGTCCGCACCGATCTTTTCGGCGTATTCCGGGGTGAGCACGGCACCGCCCACCATGATCTTGCAGTCCAGTTTGGCTGCATGCAGGGCGGCAATGGTCTCCTCCATGCTCTTGAGGGTGGTGGTCATCAGAGCCGAAAGGCCCACCAGATGCACATCCTTTTCCCGCACGGTGTCCACCACGGTCTCCACCGGCACATCGCGGCCCAGGTCGATGACCTCAAAGCCGTAGTTTTCCAGGATCACCCGGACGATGTTCTTGCCGATATCGTGGACATCCCCCTTTACGGTAGCCAGCACGATGCGGCCCTTGCTGGCGCTGCCCTCGCCCTTCTGGGCAATGGCGGTCTTGATCTCCTCAAAGGCGCTCTGGGCGGCACTGGCAGCCTGCAGCAGCTGCGGCAGGAAGAGGGTGCCCTTCTCATACTTGGCACCCACGACGTCCAGCGCCGGGATCAGGGCTTCGTCCACCACTTCCAGCGGCTGCTTTTCGGCCAGCAGGGCGCGGGTCTGGGCGGCGGCGTCGCCCTTCAGGCCCTTTTCCACCGCCTTGATCAGCGCCGCATAGGGGCCGGAAATTTCAGCGCTCCCGTCGGAAGCTGCCGCCGCAGGCGCTGCCTGGGCTGCCTGCTTCAGGGCCGTGGAGGCAGGCACCCGGTTTGCGTAGCGCTCGATGTACTGCATGCTCTGCGCGTCCCGGTTGGTCAGCACGTTGTAGGCATATACGGCGGCCATCATCTCTTCACTGGAGGGGTTCATGATGGCCAGATCCAGCCCGGCATACATGGCCATGGTGAGGAAGGTGGTGTTCAGGTAGGAGCGGCAGGGCAGGCCGAAGCTGATGTTGGACACGCCCAGGATGGTGCGCACGCCCAGCTCCTTCTTGCAGGCTTCCAGCGCCTGCACCGTGGCCAGCACATCCTTCTGCTGGGCGCTGGCGGTCAGGGTCAGGCAGTCGATGTAGATGTCCTCGCGGGGGATTCCGGCTTCCAGTGCCGCCTCGGTGATGCGGCGGGCAATGGCCACGCGGTCCTCTGCGGCGGACAGGATGCCCCGCTCGTCGATGGCAAGGCCCACGATGGCCGCGCCGTACTTTTTGCACAGGGGCAGGATGGCCCGCAGCTTTTCCGGCTCGCCGTTGGTGGAGTTGACGATGGGCTTGCCGTTGTACACCCGCAGGCCGTTTTCCAGTGCCTGCACGTTGGAGGAATCCAGCTGCAGGGGCAGGCTGACCACGCTCTGCAAAGCCTTGACCACCTGCGGCATCAGGGCCGGTTCATCCACGCCGGGGGCACCCACGTTCACGTCCAGCACCTGCGCCCCGGCTTCCACCTGGCTCACGGCTTGTTCCAGAACATAGTTCATATCATTCTCCCGCAGTGCCTGCTGGAAGCGCTTTTTGCCGGTGGGGTTGATGCGCTCGCCCACCACGGTGATGCCGTCCACGTTGACATAATTCATAGGGGTGCACAGCACCGAGGGCATGGCGTGGGCCGGGCGGCCCGGCACACAGCCCTTGAACACCCCGTTCAGCAGCCGGATGAACTCCGGCGTGGTGCCGCAGCAGCCTCCGGCGGCAAACAGATTCAGCTCCCGGTAGGGCTTCATTTCCAGCGCAAACAGCTGCGGGGTAATGTCGTAGCCGCTGCCGTCGGCCCGGGGCAGACCCGCGTTGGGCTTGACGAACACCGGGAAGTTGCCGGGCACGGCCTCGGTCAGGCGCTTTGCCATGGGGAAGATCTCCTTGGGGCCCAGCGAGCAGTTGATGCCCACGGCGCTGGCCCCCAGACCCCGGGCGGTGACGCCGAAGCTCTCCACCGTGCAGCCGGTAAAGGTGCGGCCGCCGGCTTCAAAACTCATGCTGGCCAGGATGGGCAGGCTAGAGTTTTCCCGGGCGGCCAACAGCGCGGCCTTGAGCTCGTACAGGTCGGTAAAGGTCTCAAAAAAGATCAGGTCGGCCCCGGCCGCCGCACCGGCCCGCACGATGCGGGCGTATTCCTCCACGGCATCCTCAAAGGCCAGAGTGCCGTTGGGTTCCAGCAGCTCGCCCAGCGGGCCGACATCCAGCGCTGCAAGCGCACCATAGGGCGCACAGGCCCGCTTGCAGTTGGCAATGCCCGCCGCAATGATCTCTTCCAGACTGTAGGCGCTGCCCGCCAGCTTGTGGGCCGACGCACCAAAGGTGTTGGCGTTGATGATGCGGCTGCCCGCTGCGGCATACTGCGCATGGATGCCCTCGATGAGCTGCGGGTCGGTGATGTTCAGTTCCTCCGGCCGGGCGCCCAGCTTCAGGCCGGCCGCCTGCAGCATGGTGCCCATGCCGCCGTCCAGCAGGATGGTATTGCTCTGCTTGAAAAGTTCACTCACTTGCACAGGTCTTTCCCCTCTTTCTGTATTCGCAGCGGGTGCGCAGCACACAGTGCCCGCACCCGGCCAGATGTCCCTTGACCGGATGGTCGCTGACCCCCAGAATGGCGGTCACGCTTTTGCGGGGGGTCATCAGGTTGGTATCGGTGACGCACAGCCCGGCCCGGCGCGCCGTGTCCAGCGCGGCGGCCACCAGCGGCTGCACCGCGATGTCCCAGTCGCCATAGCCCGGCGAGAACCGCCCGGTGAGGTAAGTCCCCTCGGCTGCGGCCAGCTGGCGCAGCTCGGCTTCCGCCGCGTCGGCGGTCTGTTCAGCCAGGGCGCTGCCCAGCGCATCGGACGCTACACCGGCGGCGATATCCCCCACCCCGGCGCGGCGGATCTGGGCGTCCACCCCGGGGCCAAGGGTCACGGCCAGCAGAATGGCCTGCCCGCAGCCCTCCAGATGCCGCATCACATCGCTGCCCCGCAGGATGCCGGCTTCGGCCAGCGCCTTCACCTCCGCCCGCAGCCAGACGGCGCGGGGCGTCGCAGCGGCCAGCAACGGTACGGCGCAGCGCTGCAGCAGGGCCATGGTGGCGGTGTCCGCCTCCCCGCGCGCGCCGAAATACCGCGCTGCCTGCGCAAGGTCGATCAGCTCCGGTTTTTCCACCGGCAGGGTCCTGCTCTGCCCCAGCTGCATCTGCGGTTCCTCCTTGCTTTTTTGAAATAAAGTGATTTTAAGTATACCGCAGCTATGGGATTTTATCAATCCCGGAGAATGCAAAAAATCCCTCCGTCACGGCTCACGCCGTGCCAGTCCCCTCGGGGAGGGGGCCTTGACGGTCCGGAAACGTTCCGCTTTCAACAGGAAACATCCCGGTTCCGTCAGAAGGCTCCATCTCAGAGGGAGCTGGCAAACCCGAAGGGTTTGACTGAGGGAGTACTCTTATTTGATGCAGCTTGCGCAGGGGGTATAGCCTGCGGCAATGGCTTCGTCATAGCTGGAAAAGAGGACCTGGTTCTTTTCCGCAGGCAGGTTGGGACAGGTGGGCAGGTGGAACTTTTTGCTGTTCACGTTGCCGATGTACGCCTGCTGCGCGGTGCTGGAGGACGACGGGTCGGTTGGGTTCAGCTGACTGTCCGGCACAAAGCGCTCGGTGCCCACGGTGAAGTTCTGGCCGTCGCTGCTAATGGTGATGGTGCCCTGCAGGTCGGTGCGGTAGACGTCCACCTTTGCGTCCCGCAGGATGCTTAACGTTTCCTCGTGGGGGTGGCCGTACTTGTTGCCCGTGCCGCAGGAGATGACGCCCATTTCCGGCAGAACAGCGTTCAGAAACAGGTAGCTGGTACTGGTGCTGGAGCCGTGGTGCCCTACCTGTAAAACATCGGCTTTCAGGTTGGCGCCGCTGTTCACAAGGTCGGTCTCGGCGGTATTTTCCATGTCGCCGGTGAGCAGAAAGCTGGTGTTGCCGTAGTCGATGCGCAGCACCAGCGAGGTGTTGTTGGTCTCGCTGTACTGCGTTACCGGGCCAAGCATGGTAACGGTGGCGCTGCCCAGCGGCCAGACCGTGCCCACGGAGGGCACTTCCAGCTGCAAGCCCTGTTGCTGCGTATACTTGACAAAATCGTTGAAGCATTTTGTGCTGCCCTCGGTCACAGGGCTGTAAGCGTGTCCCGCCGGGAACTTTGCCATTACGGCGGCAAGCCCGCCCACATGATCCTCGTGGGCGTGGGAGCAGAACACATATTGCAGCTGCTCCACCCCCTGCTTTTGCAGGTAGGATACCACCAGACTGCCGTCGTCCACGTTGCCGCCGTCGTACAGCATGAACTGGCCGTCACATTCCACCAGCACGCTCAGCGCCTGCCCCACGTCGATGAAGTGCATCTCGAACGGGGCATCCACGCTGGCTGCCGTAGAGGAAGGGTTGGGCACCACGTCGGCACTGCCGCCCGGCACCACAGCCGAGGTGCCACAGCCTACAAGGCTCAGGGCCAGTGCGGCCGCAGCGGCCAGCGACAGCAGCCGCTGCAGCAGGCCGGCTTTCTTTTTCGGGGTCACTTTTTCTTTGTTCCAGTTTTCCACGATGTATTCTCTTTCTGTTGATTCTTTTTGGGTTTGTGGCCGGGGGCCGAGTGCGGCGCAAAGCGGGCACCCGGGCTGGGCTGACGCCCGGCAGGGGCGGCGGTGCGGTTCGGGCCGTGGGCAGGCTTGCCCTTGCCCTTCTGGTTGGGGCGCACGGTGTAGGTGCCGTCGTTGTGGATGGTCACCTCCGGGCTGTCGGCGCGGCGGGCCGAGCGCTGCACCGCGCGGCGGCCCTCGGCGGGCACCAGCAGGGGGATGAGGTCCTCCCGGTGGGTCATCCTCAGGGCCTTGACCACCTTTTCGGCGTTGCGGGGCTCATAGTATTGCAGCAATGCACGCTGCAGAGCCTTGCCCTCGGGGGTCTTTTCCACGAACACCGGCTTGAGGGTGTAGGGGTCGAGGCCGGTGTAGAACATGCAGGTGCTCACGGTGCCGGGAGTGGGGTAGAAATCCTGCACCTGCTCCGGGCGCATGTGGTTCTTATAAAGGTACTCGGCCAGATAGACGGCATCCTTCAGGGTGCTGCCCGGGTGGCTGGACATGAGGTAGGGCACCAGATACTGCTTTTTGCCGGCCTTCTTGCTCAGCTCATAGAACTTGTCCTTGAACTTGTTGAAGGTCTCGATGGGCGGTTTGCCCATGTAGGCCAGGGTGTTGGGCGCGCAGTGCTCCGGAGCCACCTTCAGCTGGCCGGAGACGTGGTACTCCACCAGCTCCTTGAAGAAGGTGTCGTCCGGGTCGGCCATGAGGTAATCAAAGCGGATGCCGCTGCGGATGAACACTTTCTTCACACCCGGCAGCTCCCGCACCCGGCGCAGGATCTTCAGGTAATCGCTGTGGTCCACGATCATGTGGGAGCAGGTGGTGGGGGCCAGGCAGTGCTTGCCGCCATTGCACATGCCCCGCAGCATCTGCTCGCGGCAGGACGGGAACCGGAAGTTGGCGGTGGGGCCGCCGACATCGTGGATGTAGCCTTTGAAATCCGGCTCGTGGGTCATGCGCTCGGCTTCCTCCACGATGCTGTCCGCACTGCGGCTGGTGACCCGGCGGCCCTGATGCAGCTGGATGGCGCAGAAGTTGCAGCCGCCGAAGCAGCCGCGGTTCTGGATGATGGAGAACTGCACCTCCCGGATGGCAGGCACGCCGCCCATGGCCTCGTAGATGGGGTGATACCGGCGGGTGTAGGGCAGGGCGTAGACCTTGTCCAGCTCCCAGCGCACCAGCGGCTTTGCCGGGATGTTCTGCACCAGATACTTCTCGCTCTGCTTCTGCACGATGATCTGGCCGCTGACCACGTCCTGATTGTCCATCTGGATGCGGCAGGCCTTGGCGTAGGCGGTCTTATCGCTGGCCACCTTTTTGAAGCCGGCACACTCCACATACCGCTCCGGCAGGTGGTCGAAGTCGGTCAGGTAGCAGGTGCCGTCCACATCGGTGATCTGCTCCACCGGTTCTCCGGCGGCCAGACGGCGGGCGATCTCCACGGTCTGGTGTTCGCCCATGCCAAAGCTGATGATGTCCGCACCGGAACTCTCAGCGATGCTGGGCAGCACGGTGTCCATCCAGTAATCGTAGTGGGCAAAGCGCCGCAGGGAGGCTTCCAGACCGCCCAGGATGACCGGCAGGTCCGGGTAAGCTTCCTTGGCCAGTTTGGTGTACACGGTGGCGCTGCGGTCCGGGCGGGCACCGCCCTTGCCGCCGGGAGAATATTCGTCCTCGGCGCGGGGGATCTTGGCCACGGAATAGTGGCTGACCATGCTGTCCACGTTGCCGCCGCCAATGAAGAAGCCGTACTTCGGCTTGCCGAACCGCTTGAAGTCCTCGCAGTCGGTGTAGCGGGGCTGGGCCAGCACGCCCACCTTGTAGCCCTCGGCTTCCAGCAGGCGGCTGATGATGGCAGTGCCGAAGCTGGGGTGGTCCACATAGGCGTCGCCGCCCACCACCACAAAGTCCAGCTGGTCCCAGCCCCGGGCTTCCATGTCTGCCCGGCTGATGGGCAGAAATTCAGTGTAGATCTTTGGGGAAGAGTTGTCCATAATGCTCCTTTTGTTGATTCAATACCCTCTCAGTCAACACCTTACGGCGTTGCCAGCTCCCCCGATGGGGGGAGCTTTTTGCATCTTTTCATCCAGTTTCTCTTTAAAGGCAGACGATATCTTACCCACTCATAAAGCTCTCCCTTCGGGAGCGCTGGCGCGTCAGCGCCTGAGAGGGTTTCATTCCTCCGGCTGGTTCATCTGCATTTCCAGCCACTGCTGACGGCTGATGAGCACGGCCCGGGGCTTGGCACCCTCGTGGGGGCCGATGATGCCCCGCATCTCCATTTCGTCCATGATGCGGGCCGCGCGGGCATAGCCCAGCTTGCAGCGGCGCTGCAGCAGGCTGGTAGAGGCCTGACCGGCGTCAATGACCACCTCCACGGCCTGCTGGAACATCGGGTCGGAGTCCGACTCGTCATCGGAATCGGCCCCGCTGCTGCCCTTCTTGCCGTCCTGGATGGCGTGCTTTTCCATGGCCTCGATCATGGCCTCGTCGTACTGGACGGTGGCGCTGGACTTGATGAAGTCCAGCACGCGGCTGATCTCTTCATCCCGCACAAAGGTGCCCTGGATGCGGGTGGGCTTGGGTGCGCCCACCGGCATGAACAACATATCGCCCTGGCCCAGCAGTTTTTCGGCACCGGCACCATCCAGAATGGTGCGGCTGTCCACCTGACTGGACACAGCAAAGGCGATGCGGCTGGGGATGTTGGCCTTGATCAGGCCGGTGATGACGTCCACGCTGGGGCGCTGGGTGGCCACGATCAGGTGCATGCCGGCGGCGCGGGCTTTCTGAGCGATGCGGCAGATGGAATCTTCCACATCCTTGCCCACCACCATCATCAGGTCGGCCAGCTCGTCGATGACGATGGCGATGTAGGGCATTTTTTCCAGATCCGGCCGCTCCACCGCCAGCTTGTTGAAGGACTTGATGTCGCGCACGTTGTTCTCGGCAAACATGCGGTAGCGGCGCTCCATCTCCTGCACGGCGCTGCCCAGGGCTCCGGCCGCCTTGCGGGGCTCGGTGACCACCGGCATGAGCAGATGGGGGATGCCGTTGTATTCGGCCAGCTCCACGACCTTGGGGTCGATGAGCAGCAGTTTGACGTCTTCCGGGCTGGAGCGGAACACCAGGCTCATGATGATGCTGTTCACGCACACCGACTTGCCGCTGCCGGTGCTGCCCGCAATGAGCAGATGGGGCATCTTGCACAGGTCTGCCACCTGGGCCACACCCGCAATGTCCTTGCCCAGGGCAATGCCCAAAGGCGAGGTCATGCGCAGAAAGCTCTGGCTCTCGAACACGCTGCGGATGGACACGGCACTGCGCTTATGGTTGGGCACCTCGATGCCCACGGCGGGCTTGCCGGGGATGGGGGCCTCCATGCGCACATCCGCCACGGCCAGGTTCAGGGCGATGTCATCGGCCAGCGAGGTGATGCGGCTGATCTTGACGCCCGCCATGGGCTGCACCTCATACCGGGTGACCGACGGCCCGCGGGAAATATCCAGCACACGGGTGCGGACCCCAAAGCTCTCCAGCGTGTCCACCAGCTTCTGGGCGTTGGCCTTCAGCTCATCCTCGGCGTTGGGGTCGCTTTCCTCCTTGGATTTTTCAAACAGCTCGATGGGCGGGTACTGATACTGGTAGGTGTCCACCGGCTCGGCTTCCTCGGCAGGGGCCGTAGCGGCTGCCTGCTCGGAGGCCGCCGGTTTTTCCATGGCTGCCGCCACCAGCGAGTTGATATCCTTTTCCTCCACCGGTTCGGCGGTGATGCTGATCCAGCCGTCCGCATCCGGGTCGCTGCGCTGGGCCACGGCATGTTCGGCACTCACACGGGTCGGCTGGTCCGGCTGCGGCGTGGGCATCACGGGCTGGATGGGCGCAGCCGCGGCAGCTGGTTCCTCCGGAGCCGCAGGCCGTGCGATGGGCGTATCAAAGGGATTGCCGGGCACCGGCCGGGGCTGCTGTTCCGTAGTCTCTGCCGCCGGGGTCTCCTCCGGCTTTGCAAAGAAGTCCTCAGCCGCCGTTTCCACGGCATCCGGCACGATGGGCCGGATGGTGGGCTTGGGTGCCGCGCGCAGCGGGTCCATGCCAAAGGTGCCGCCCGGCCCCGGGATGAAGGGTTCGATGGGCTCACTGCCGCCCTCCTTCACCTCGGTGCTGTCCGGGCCAAGGTCCACATCAAAGGGAGCGCGCGGGCGGGATGCCCGCACCCGCACCGGCGTCACAGCTGGGGCCGCCTGCGGTTCCGGCTGGGGCTGCACGGGCTGGTCCGGCGCTCCGGCCGGGCTGTCCGGGGCCTGCTCCAGCTCCTGGGTCACCTTATGGCCCCAGTGCAGCACACCGGACATCCAGTCCGGCAGACCCAGCCGGAAGGGCTCTTCCGCTTCGGCTTCGTCTTCGTATTCTTCCAGCTCCTCCGTCTCGTCGTACTCGTCTGCGGCTTCCTGTGCGGCCTGCCGCTCGGCGCGGCGCTCGGCACGGCGGGCTGCGCCCTGCTCGTACACGGCCACGCCCTTTGCGTGCACCCCGCCGGACACGTCGCACAGCCACTGCCAGACCTCAGCCGGAGTGAGGTCAAAAATGTACAGGCTGACGCAGAGCGCCAGCACCAGCATGATGAAGTTTGCCGCCGGCCGGCCGCAGAGCAGCAGCAGGTTGCCGCCCAGCACCGCACCCAGTGCGCCGCCGGACAGCCACGCCTGATAACCGTTCTGGTAGCAGGCCGCCACCATCTGGAAGGCCGACAGCCCCTGGGGCTGGATGTCGGAAAACACGATCACCGTGCCGCTTGCAAACACGAGCCCCAGCGCCAGCTTGCAGATGTGGGGCAGCAGATCCTCGCCCCGCGTGTACAGCACGGCCAGGCAGCACACCGCTGCACCCAGCACAAAACTGCCGCAGCCAAACAGGCCAAACAGCACCTGATGCAGCGTTTTCCACACCGAGTCGCCTTCCACAAAGGCAAGGCCCACCAGCAAAAGCCCCGCAAACAGGGTCCCAAGCCCTGCCGGCAGGCGCTGTTCCGCGCGTTTTTTGCGCGATGTTGAGCGCCGTGTCGTTGTTTTTCGTTTCTTCGTTGCCATTCTTCTCCATTCCCCGCAGTTCGCATAGACACAATTCTTGATTTTATTATTGTACCACGCACCGGGGCAAATGGCAAACCTATTGTTGTGTTATTCTCGGGTTTCGATTGCACGGTGCAGCCAGTCCAGTGCATCCGAAAGGCCGCCCAGCTCGTCGATGAGCTTTTCCTTCACGGCGCGGCGGCCGTCCAGCACGGTGCCCATATCCATGACCAGCTCCCCGGTGTGGAGCATCAGCTCGGTGTAGCGCTTCTCGGTCATGCCGCTGTGGGCCGCCACAAAGCCGGTGATGCGCTGCTGCATCTGGTCGAACCAGTGCATGGTCTGGGGCACGCCCAGGATCACCCCGGAGTGCCGCACCGGGTGCACCGTCATAGTGGCGGTGGGCACGATGAAGCTGCGCTGTGCGCTCACGGCCAGCGGGATGCCGATGGAGTGCCCGCCGCCCAGCACCAGCGTGGCGCTGGGTTTGGACACGCTGGCGATCAGCTCTGCCAGCGCAAGCCCGGCCTCCACATCCCCGCCCACGGTGTTCAGCAATACCAGCAGGCCCTCGATCCGGGGGTCCTCCTGCACGGCGGCCAGCTGGGGGATCACATGCTCATACTTGGTGGTCTTTTGCCCCTGCGGCGCTTCCGTGTGCCCCTCGACCTGGCCGATGACGGTCAGGCAGTGGATGGCATGGCCGCCCCGGGTCAGGGTGACCGTACCGTCGTCCTCGATGCGTTCTTTTTCCAGCCGCTGCTGGTCCACAGAGGTGGTGTGTGTATCCGGCATTCTGTGTTCTCCTTTTGCTCTGTTTTGCATCATCATGCCCCATCCGGCCGGCGGTTATCCCTCTGCGGCAGGGTCATACCACTTAATTTTTTGTAATTTTTTTGTTTTTTTTCGTCTGGTATTTGACATTCGTCTCCCGTGCAGTATACTTTATAATGATATGGAATTGACAATACGCGGTGTCGTACCCACCGCGCTGCACACGCCGGCGTTTTTTCGTGCAGGGCAAACGCGGCGATTTTTTGCTTGAAAGGAGAATTTTTCTCATGAATACCCCCGCAAAAGCCTCGCTCCCCGTGATCAAGCGCCTCCCGAAATACTACCGCTACCTGCGCTCTCTGCAGGCTGACGGCATCACCAGCATCTCCTCCCGGGAGCTGGCCGCCCAGATGGGCACCACGGCCTCCCAGGTCCGGCAGGACTTCAACTGCATCGGCGACGTGAACGGCCGACAGGGCATCGGTTACTCGGTGGAGAACCTGCTTTCCATTCTGGAGAGCCTGCTGTTCGGCAACGGCGACCGCCTGCCCACCATCCTGATCGGCTGCGGCCGTCTGGGCAAGGCCGTGAGCCGCTTCATCACCACCGACGCCAACGGCTACAAGCTGATCGCCGCCTTTGATGTGGCCCAGAACGAGGTGGGCAAGGAGATCAACGGCATCCAGATCCGTCATGTGGACGAGCTGGAGGCCTTCTGCGCCGAG
The DNA here is from genome assembly GCA_900539945.1 of uncultured Faecalibacterium sp. Classification (GTDB taxonomy): domain Bacteria; phylum Bacillota; class Clostridia; order Oscillospirales; family Ruminococcaceae; genus Faecalibacterium. The sequence continues at coordinate 11,219 of UQDV01000016.1, read as the reverse complement.
CACCACCCCAAGGTGGCCGTGCTCTGTGTGCCCCGCGATGGTGCCGAGCAGGTCAGCGGCCGTCTGGTGGACCTGGGCATCGAGGGCTTCTGGAACTTCTCCCACTACGACCTCTCCGTTCCCTACCCCGATGTGGTAGTGGAGAACGTTCACCTAGGCGACAGCCTGATGAGCCTGGGCTACCGCCTGCGCAACCAGGAGTGACGCCATGGCAAAACTGTATTTTCGCTATGGTGCCATGAACAGCGGCAAGAGCACGGCCCTGATGCAGGTGGCCCACAACTATGAAGAGCAGGGCATGCAGGTGCTGATCCTCAAGCCGCAGGTGGACACCAAAGGCGGCGGCGAACTGGTCAGCCGCCTGGGCGTGCACCGCAAGGCCGACCGCCTGATCCGCCCGGACATGGATGTGTTCGAGGTGGTGCGCGAAGCCAGCCAGGCCACCAAGCTGGCCTGCGTGCTGTGCGACGAGAGCCAGTTCTTTACCGCAGAGCAGGCCGAGCAGCTGTTCATGGTCACCGTAGACCTGAACATCCCGGTGATCTGCTACGGCCTGCGGGCCGACTTTTCGCTGCGGGGCTTCCCCGGCTCCACCCGCCTGCTGGAGCTGGCCCACACCATCGAAGAGATGAAAACCATCTGCACCTGCGGCCGCAAGGCCATCTGCAACTGCCGCAAGGTGAACGGCCAGTTCGTCTTTGAGGGCGAACAGGTGGCCATCGACCTGGAAAACGACGTTCAGTACGTCAGCATGTGCCCGCAGTGCTACTTCCGCGCGCGGCGGGCTTTTTACGCAGGCCGCAAATAACACACTTTGTTCCGTCAGCCGCCGCACAGACTTCTGTGCGGCGGTTTTTTAGATTTATCAGACATCCGACGTCATATATTTGCTGCTCTTATTTCTCCCGCAAAGCTGCCCGGCTCCGGTGCGGACTGATATATCACCCAAGGGCACCGGCGCACTTTTTTTGCGCAATTGATATATCAGTCATTTTTTCGTCCGACACCGGCCTTTTGCACCCCCGCCGCTGGGACATGCTCTGCTTTTTCTCAGGCGCAGGATGCAAATGTTTACAGAATTATTGCAAATTTTGCTGTTCTTTCCATCCTGCGTCCCCGTTTTCTATGCAACCTGTTGAAGTATACATGTTGCACAGTTTTTCGTCCGAAGTTTATTCATTTCAGCAATGGCGTCAAATCCGGCGCGGAAAACAGAGCAATATTTGTACGTTTTTGAGTTGCATAACCACAATTTGCGTCTTTCTTTTTTGTCCGCCTTTTGTTATCATAATTGTATACAACGGGGTGTGTGCAGAACCCCCGTGCAAGACGATGTTTTTGATCATCTTTAGGAGGAGAACAAAAATGAGCAAGGCAATTTCCCGTCGTGATTTCATGAAGGTCACTGGCGTTGTGGGCGCAGCTGGTCTGCTGGCTGCCTGCGGCGGCAATTCTTCCAGCACTGCAGCCTCTTCTTCCGTGGCATCCGCTCCCGCTGCTTCCGCAGACGAGAGCCTGGCCCTGTCTGACGGTCCTGTTTCCATGACCATCAGCTGGTGGGGCGGTGACAGCCGTCACGAGGCTTACCAGAACGCCATCAAGGAGTTCCAGGCTGAGCACAGCAACATCACCATCGAGCCCACCTTCGCCGCATGGTCCGGCTGGGAAGAGAAGATGGCTGCCGCTTTCATCGCCGGCAACGCACAGGATGTGTGCCAGGTGAACTGGAACTGGCTGTACAACTACTCTGCTGACGGCAGCAAGTTCGTGGACCTGAACACCGTGTCCAACTTCCTGGATCTGACCCAGTGGGACAAGGCTGCCATGGATGCCTGCTACGTTGCAAACGCCCAGCAGTGCGTGCCCGTTTCCATGACCGGCCGTATCTTCTTCTGGAACATGACCACCTTTAATAAGGCCGGCATCACCGAAGTCCCCAAGACTCTGGATGACCTGATGGCAGCCGGCAAGGCTTTCCAGGACAAGCTGGGCGCTGACTACTATCCCATGCACCTGGGCGCTTACGACCGTATGATCCTGATGGTGTTCTACCTCGAGTCCAAGTACGGCAAGGACTGGGCAGACCCCGTCACCTCTACCCTGAACTACACCGAGGAAGAGATCGCTGAGGGTCTGGCCTTCATCAAGAGCCTGGTCGACGGCCACGTCATGATGAACCTGAAGGACTACTACTCCGCAAACTCCGACACCGCGACCCACCAGTCCAACGAGTGGATCACCGGTAAGATCGCAGGCATCTTCGAGTGGGATTCCGCTGCTACCAAGTACTCTTCCGCTCTGGATGACGACAACAAAGACGGCTTCACCGTCGGCGAGGAGATCAAGTTCGGCGATTACAACGGCGGCTTCTCCAAGGTTTCTATGGGCCTGGCCATCACCAAGACCTGCGAGCATGTTGCTGAGGCTGCTACCCTGATCCAGTTCCTGCTGAACGAGGAGAAGGGCGCTTCCATCATGGGTTCTGAGTGCGGCATCCCCGCTTCCAAGGCTGGTCTGGGTTACGCTCAGGCTGCCGGCGCTGTCAAGGATCTGGTTGCTGATGCAAACGCCAAGGTCATGGCCTTCACCACCAACAAGCTGGATCCCCTGTTCGAGAACAACGACCTGAAGGCTTCCGGCACCGGCATCTATCAGGAAGTGTTCGATAACATCGACTACGGCGACGAGACCCCCGAAGAGGCTGTCAACGGCCTGCTGGACGGCATGGAGTCTGTCGGCTACACCATCGCCTGATTTCTCCCCAACGCTTTGATCTGATCCCCGGGGCACCTGTCGCCCAAACGGCAGATGCCCCTTTTTTCATCAGAGATGTGTTACAAATTTCTGACAAAATTGTATCAGATCTTTTTCAGACCTGCTCCGAAATTCCTTAAAAAGGAGGATTTCCCAGATGAAAGAAAGCAACGTCCCGGTTACCGGGCGCACTCCGTTCCAGAAGTGGCTGGACAAGTATCAGGGCATCCTGTACCTGATTCCCTGGATCATCGGCTTTGTGGTCTTTAAGGCTTTCCCCTTCGGTCAGTCGCTGTACTACAGCTTCACCGATATGAACTTCTTCAAGTCCGGCACCACCTTCGTCGGCCTGCAGAACTACATCACCGCCTTTACCACCACCAAGATCACCAAGGCACTGATCATCACCTTCAAGTACGCCTTCATCACTGTGCCCCTGAAGCTGATCTTCGCCCTGTTCATCGCATACATCCTGAACTTCAAGATCGCATGCGTCAACCTGTTCCGTACCGTGTACTACATTCCCTCCATCCTCGGCGGCTCCGTTGCCATCGCCGTGCTGTGGAAGGCTGTGTTCAGCAAGGACGGCCTGCTCAACACCGTGCTGCGTGCCGTGACCTTCGGTCTGGTGCAGGGCCCGGAGTGGCTGAGCGACCCCCACTACGCGCTGTGGATCATCTGCTTCCTGCGTATCTGGCAGTTCGGCTCCGCCATGGTGCTGTTCCTGGCCGCTCTGAAGGGCGTGCCCGCAGACCTGTACGAGGCTGCCACCATCGACGGTGCCGGCAAGTGGCGTCAGTTCTTCTCCATCACCGTCCCGATGATCACCCCCATCATCTTCTACAACCTGGTCACTCAGATCTGCCAGGCATTCCAGGAGTTCAATGGCCCGTACATCATCACCAACGGCGGCCCCCGTGGTTCCACCACGCTGATCTCTCTGCTGGTTTACAACTACGCATTCAAGTCGTATGACATGGGTATGGCATCCGCTCTGGCATGGATCATGTTCATCATCGTCTGCGTCCTGACGATCATTGCATTCACCAGCCAGAAGAAGTGGGTCTACTACTCTGACGAAAGGTAAGGTGACCAGTATGGGAATGAACGCATCGAACAAAATCGCAACCTTCTTTAAGTATTTCGTCCTGATCCTGGTCGGCATCATTATGATCTACCCCCTGCTGTGGATGATCAGTGCCACCTTCAAGGACAACAGCGAGATCTTTGCAGGCATCGGCCTGTGGATCAAGAACCCCACGCTGGATGGTTATCGGAACGCGCTGAACAACTTCGGCGGCTCCATCAACATCCTGCAGGCCATGCTCAACACCTACAGCTATGTGCTGCCCAAGGTGATCTGCACCGTCGTGTCCGCCTGTGTTGCCGCTTATGGTTTTGGCCGTTTCGACTTCCCCGGCCGTAAGCTGCTGTTCAACATCATGCTGGCCACCCTGTTCCTGCCCCAGGTCGTTCTGAACGTGCCGCAGTACCTGCTGTACAACAAGTTCGGCTGGCTGGACAGCCCCTTCTACCTGGCCATCTGGGTCCACTGCGCTTTTGCTACGGAGACCTACTTCGTCTACCAGCTGATCCAGTTCATGCGCAATGTCCCGCGTGACCTGGACGAGGCCGCAGCCATCGACGGCTGCTCCTCCTTCCAGACCCTGTACAAGGTCATCGTGCCCATGCTGGGACCCGCTCTGGTGTCCTGCGCACTGTTCCAGTTCATGTGGAGCTGCAACGACTTCATGGGCCCGCTGCTTTACGTCAGCACCCCCGGCAAGTACCCCATGTCCCTGTTCGTGAAGCTGTCCATGGACGGTGATACCGGTTTTGCCTGGAACAAGATCCTGGCGCTGTCCCTGATCTCCATCCTGCCGCAGCTGATCGTTTTCTTCTGTGCACAGGACCAGTTCGTTGAAGGTATCTCTGCTGGTGCCGTCAAGGGCTAAGCCCCTGTCCCGCTGCGCAAAGAGCATCTGACGCAAACAACACCCCCTGTGCCGTTCCCGTAGAGGGCACAGGGGGTGTTTTATTTGTGAATGATGTATCCCCTTCCGGAACATGCTGCACGCTGCACAACATTGTGCCGTGAGGCACACCTCTTCTGCCACAGGCAGACATCCTAGCCCGCTGGGCTGCATCCTGTTTTCCGCAGGAAAACCCATCATTTCTTATGTGCCTTGCGGTACTGCAGCGGCCCGGTGCCCATCACCTCGTGGAACACACGGCGGAAATGGGCCGCGCTGGCAAAACCGGTCTGCTCGGCCACCGCACTGATGCTCAGTTCCGTGGTCTCCAGCAGCTTCTGGGCTGCCTCGATGCGGCGGTTGTTGATGTAGTCCACGATGGACTGCCCCGTCACCCGCTTGAACAGGCGGCTGAGGTAGTAGGGCGACAGGTAGAACCGCGCTGCTACCTCGCTGAGGGAGAACTTCTGGCGGTAGTTGGCGGCCAGATACGCACAGATGTGCTCCACCGTCTTATTGTGGGGCCGGGCCACCGCGCTGCTCTCCGCGATGCATTCCTGCTCGATGTAATGCAGCACCAGCAGCAGGTACAGCGCGCCCGGGTAATCCGGCTCCTCCATGGCGGTGCGCATCAGCTCCAGCAGGGTGCGCAGGCGGCTGTTCCACTGCACGGAACCGTACAGCACAGCAGACTGCTCCGGCTCAAACAGCCGGGAAAAATCCCGCTGGGTCTGGGTGCGCAGCTCGTGCAGGGCACTGAGCGGGAAACTGCAGCCCACCAGCTCCGGTGCCGCACTGCCCGTCTGCTGGATGCAGCCGCCGCCGGGTCCCAGCAACAGCGCACTGCCCGGGTTGAGCAGCATGGTCTGCTCTGCGTACTGCAGGGTACAGCCGCTCTCTGCCACCAGCACAACGTAGCAGCTCTCCTCTTCGGCGGGCAGCTGCAGCTTGCCGCCGTTCAGGTGCATCGACACTGCCCGGACCTTTGCACTGATCTTTTCCTGTTCTGCCTTCATTCTTTAACGTCCTCCGCGCACATCCGCTTTTCTTTTTATCATACCATGCCCGCCCGGTGCGGGCAAGCCAAAACCATTGATCAGGAGGTTTTCTCATGAACCTGTCCCTTATCCGTTCCATGACCCGCAGTGCCGTATTCGAGCTGGAAAACGGCCTGTGCTTCCGCCCGGCCCACCCGTTCGTCGTTACCCTGAACGGCAAGACTGTCTACGAAGCATGCAATACCAATGTGTTCTCCCTGTTCTCCCTGCTGCCCGGTACCGAGTACACCGTGGGCGTGCAGGCCGAGGGCGAGACCCTGAGCCTGACCTTTGTCACCGAGGCCGAGAGCTTCTTTGTGGATGCTTCCCGCTACGGCCTGGTGGCCGACGGCGAGACCGACAACACCGGCAAGCTGCAGGCCGCTCTGTCCACCTGCCCCAAGGGCGGCACCGTGTATGTGCCCGCCGGCCGCTACCGCACTGCCAGCCTGTTCCTGAAGAGCAACACCACCCTGTATCTAGAAAAGGGTGCCGTGCTGCTGGGCGACAACGACCGCACCCATTACCCCATCCTGCCCGGCGTACTGCCCAGCGAGAACGAGGTGGACGAGTACTACCTGACCGGCTGGGAGGGCAACCCGCTGAACAGCTTTGCCGGCCTGCTGAACATCACCCAGGTGCACGACGTCGTGGTCACCGGTGAGGGCACCCTGGACTGTGACGCCCAGAACGGCGACTGGTGGGTGGACCCCAAGGTCAAGCGCATCGCCTGGCGTCCCCGCGCGGTGGCCATAGTGGACAGCGAAAAGGTCTGCCTGCATGGCATCACGGTGCAGAACAGCTACTCCTGGACCATCCACCCCATCTTCGTCAAGCACCTCGACCTGCTCAACTTCAACATCAACAACCCCTACAACGCTCCCAACACCGACGGCATCGACCCCGAAAGCTGCGAGTACACCCGCATCATCGGCGTGAACATCCATGTGGGCGACGACTGCATTGCCATGAAGGCCAGCAAGGTGTTCCTGGGCATGAAGCTCAAGAAGAGTTGCGAGCACACCATCATCCGCAACTGCCTGCTGGACAAGGGCCACGGCGGCATCGTCATCGGCAGCGAGATGAGCGGCGGCGTGAAGGACATGGTGGTCACCCAGTGCCTGATGGACCACACCGACCGCGGCCTGCGGGTCAAGACCCGCCGCGGCCGCGGCAACACCGCCGTCATCGACGGGCTGGTGTTCCGCAACGTGGAGATGCGTGGGGTCAAGGCGCCCTTCGTCATCAATATGTTCTACTTCTGCGACCCGGACGGCCACGGCCCCTATGTGCAGTGCCGCGACGCCATGCCGGTGGACGAGTACACCCCCAAACTGGGCAGCCTGACCATGGAGGACATCGCAGCCACCGACGCACAGTTTGCCGGCTGCTACTTCGACGGCCTGCCGGAGCAGCCCATCGAGCGCGTTTCCATGAAAAACGTGACCATCACCTTTGACCCCAACGCTGTGGAAGGCCAGGCCGCCATGGCCGACAACCGCCCGCTGGTGAAGAAGCTGGCCATCTACGCCGAGAACGTCAAGGAGATCGACCTGCACAACGTGAAGATCGAGGGCTACGAGGGCGAGCGCCTGCACTTTGTCAACGTCGGCCATTTTGAGGAGGACTAATGCCATGACCCATGAAGAGATCCTGTCCATGCTGGGCGATTATGTGGACTACCTGATCGCCAATTCCAGCGCCGAGGCACCCATGTGGAACATCGAGAAGGTGCGCAGCGGCAAGCCCAACAAGTGGAACTACATCGACGGCTGCATGATCACCGCCTGCCTGAGCCTGTACCACACCACCGGAGACAAAAAGTATCTGGACTTTTCCAAAGATTTCATCGACTACTTTGTGCAGGAGGACGGCTCCATCAAAACCTACGACCCCAAGGAGTACAACCTGGACAACGTGAATCAGGGCAAGAACCTGTTCATCCTGTACGACATCTTCGGGGACGAGAAGTACCGCAAGGCCATCGACACCATCCGCAGCCAGCTGCTCACCCAGCCCCGCACCAAGGAGGGCAACTTCTGGCACAAGGACATCTATCCCTGGCAGGTGTGGCTGGACGGCACCTATATGGCCCAGCCCTTCTACATGGAGTATGAGACCCGCTACAACAAGATGCAGGGCTGCATCGACAGCTACAAGCAGTTCATGAACATCCAAAAGCACATGCGGGACGAAACCACCGGCCTGTACTACCACGGCTACGACGAGAGCCGCCAGATGTACTGGGCCGACCCCGTCACCGGCTGCAGCCCCAACTTCTGGCTGCGCGCCATGGGCTGGTTCATGGTGGCCATGGTGGACGTGCTGGAGCGCATGGACGAGCAGCTGTACAACGAGTACCGCGGCATCATGGCCATGCTCAAGCAGACCATCGAGGACGTGCACAAGTTCCAGGACGAGGAGACCGGCATGTTCTGGCAGGTGATGGACCACCCCGGCGTGGAGGGCAACTATCTGGAGACCAGCGGCACTGCCCTGTTTGCCTACGCGGTGCTCAAGGGCGTGCGCCTGGGCTACCTGCCCAAACGGATGGCAGCCTGGGCTGAAAAGGCCTTCTACGGCACCTGCGACAAGTACCTGTCCAAGAACCCCGACGGCAGCCTGCAGCTGGGCGGCATCTGCCTGGTGGCCGGTCTGGGCGGCAAGGACCACCGCGACGGCTCTCTGGCCTACTACTTCAGCGAGCCAGTGGTGTGCAACGACGCCAAGGGCGTCGGCCCGCTGGTGCTGGCCTACACCGAAATGATCGCCCGCAAGAACTGATCCTTCTGCGCGGCATTCCCTGTTTTTTCCTGCGGCGTCTGCTTTTTGCAGACGCCGCTTTTTTTGCGCAAAAAGGGGACGGGCAGCGTCCTGCGCTGCCCGTCCCCGGGGTTCTTTTTTATAAAGCCTTACTGTGCCTTTGCCAGAGCCTGTGCCACAGCCTCACGGAAGCCGTCGGAGGTCATGGTAGCGCCGGAAGCGCCGTCGATCTCTGCGCTGTTGGCAGCAATGGCGTTCTGGATCAGCTTGTCCAGAGCCGGTGCGCCGATGTCAGAGGACTCGGCGTGGGAGTTGACCACGATGTCCGAGATCTTGCCGTCGGTGATGGTCACGGTCACTTCCATGTCGCCGCCGCGGCCCTTGCCGGTACCGGTGTAGCTGCCGTCCTTGTAAACGGTGTCGGATGCCACGATGCTGTTCTCGTCCTTTGCCAGGTCGGCCAGCTCATCACGGCTGGTCAGAGCCTCGCCGGAAGCGGTGACCTTGGCCATGGTCTTGCCCAGCAGGTAGCCCCAGATCACGCAGCGGCCGTTGGAGTTGCCAGCCATGTTGATGGGGTAGTCGATGGCGTACAGGTCACCGGAGGTGTTGCCGGTGGCGTACAGACCCTCGATGGGCTTCTTCTCGTCGTCCAGGACCTGCAGGTCGGTGTTGACCGACAGGCCGCCCACGACAGCCAGCAGGGCAACGCCCACCTTGGCAGCGTAGAACGGAGCCTTGACCACCGGGTACAGGAAGTCGGCCGGCTTGTGGAAGTCATCGTCGGCGCCCTTGGCGACCAGCTCGTTGTAGCGGTCGATGGTCTCCTGCAGAACATCGGCGGGTGCGCCGATCAGAGCGGCCAGCTCCTCGATGCTGTCTGCCTTGACGGTGTTGCCCACGGCGATGTCGCTCTCCACGATGGAGGTCACATCGTCATCGGTGAACTCCTGGCCGATGGCTGCGCTCATGGTGTCCCAGAACATGCCGCCGCCGGTGCCGTTCTCCAGAGACATGCGGTTGTACTTGCCGTAGTCTGCATCAAAGATGGACCATGCAACGTTGCCGGTCTGGTGCATGACGTTCATGCTCTTGCCCTGCACCCAGGTGCCCTCGTTCATGAAACGGTGGCCTTCCTGGTTGACGAAGGGGAAGCAGCCGTGGAACATGGAGCATGCCTGCGGATGCAGCATCAGCGGGAACGGACCATCCTGCATGTGTGCACCGACCCACAGGCCCATCTTGTGGCCGTCGCCGGTGGAGAAGCCTGCGGGGCCGTGCTCGCAGCGCTGCACACGCTTGATGTTCTCGTCGCAGTAGTAGTCGGTCATCTCGGTATCTTCGTGGATGCCGCCGGTGGCCAGGATGACGCCCTTGGTGGCACGGAACAGCCACAGCTCGCCGTCACGCTGTGCGAACACGCCGGTCACGCGGCCGTCCTCCACCAGCAGCTCCTGAGCCTTGGTGTTGAAGAAGTAGGTGGCGGGGTGCTCGTACTTTTCTGCGTTCTGGCTGTCCTCGTACAGGACGTTGGTGGCTGCAAAGTAGCCGCACTTGGAGTCGAACTGATGGTCGCCGACGTTGACGAACATGTGGTAGTCGTAGGACTCGGGGATGATGGCGTTGGGGGCATGTGCACGGAAGGACACCGGCACCACACCGAACTCCGCGCACTTGTCGATCAGCCAGTTGCCGGCCTCGGGGGAGTTGTTGAACCACATGGAGACCAGAGCCTCGTTCACGCGGCTGCCGCAGCGCTGGACCCAGATGTTCTGGTGCTCCACCACGTCGGTCATGTGGGGCAGCTTGCCCTCATCCACCAGAGACTGGACGTACTTGGTGTTGCACAGACCAACACCGCCGCCCTGGCCATGGATGGCGTTCTGGGCCTCAATGACCACGACCTCGCTGCCGTTCTCCACGCAGGAGCAGGCAGCGGTACAGCCGGCGTTGCCGGCACCCACGACGACCACCTCCGTGGTCACGACCTGCACGGCATCGGTATCCTTGTACTGATACGGGTCGGTGAAGAAGCTGGGCTTGCCGGTCTCGGCAGCAGCGGGCTGCTGAGCCGGGGTGCCGGAAGCGGGTGCAGAAGCAGCGGCAGAGGATGCGGTGCTGCTTGCGGCAGTGTTGTTGCTGCAGGCGGTCATGCCCAGAGCAGCGGCACCCAGTGCGCTGACTGCGGTGCCCTTGAGGAAGGATCTACGGGACAGTTTCGACATGGTAGTTTCTCCTTACATCTTTTTCTTTTTTCTCTCTTCGTGCATTGCGACGGAACGCCCCTTTGTTAAAAAAGAAACATTCACTTCGTTCCTATTTTAACATTGACACCGTTGGCTGTACATTGTATTCTTGATACAAACATCGCCCGTATTTTGTTTGCATTTGACCAAAGGAGACCCTCATGCTCACCACCGAACTCTGTGCCCGGCTCTGCGCCGACTTTCCGTTGCAATTGCCCGACGCCCCTGCCTGCTTTGCCTGCACCCGGGTGGTGCTGGACCCCTGGGACGATGCAGAAGGCGGCACCGTTTTCATCGGCGAGGGCACCGTGGACCGCCCGGACCGGTTTTACCTTCTGTGCGCACCGGGCGCACCGCAGCACCCCAACGCCGCCCACTACGCCGACCCGGCCCTGACCCTGCCGCTGGTCCGGGCCGTTCACCGCCTGCTGGAGCCGGAGCGGCGG
>UQDV01000015.1 GCA_900539945.1 uncultured Faecalibacterium sp. | reverse complement strand
TCACAAAACCGCCGGCGGCCCCGGCGCGCACGCCGTTGTAGCTGTCCTCCAGCACCAGGGTGTGTTCCGGTGCGGTGCCCAGCATCTCGGCGGCCCGGTAGAAGATCTCCGGGTCCGGCTTGGAGCTGACGAACTGCTCCCCGCTGATGACGGCCTTGAAGTAGTGGGTCAGGCCCCAGCCGTCCAGATGATGCCGGATGGAGGCCATGCGGCTGGACGAGGCCACCACCATGGGGATGTGCCGCTGCTCCAGCCAGGCCAGGATCTCGTCCAGGCCGGGCTTTTTGGGCGGCGGGGCCTGAAAGGCCGTCTCACCCTGCTCATGCAGGGCCTCGATGATGCGGTCTGGATCACAGTCCGGCCCATAGAACCGGCGCAGCACCGCCCGCATGGAGTCGCCTGCGGTGCCGCGGGCGGCTTCGTCCAGCCCCTCCTTATAAGAAAGGCCCAGCCCGGCCAGTGCGGGTTCCCACAGGGTGGCCCAGATGCGCTCGGTGTCGAACATCAGGCCATCCATATCAAAAATGACGCCCTGGATCATAAAACAAAACTCCTTTCCGGGTCAAAAACACAGTTTGTACCCCTATTGTATCATTTTTTTAGCAGTTTGCACACACATCTGCTCATAATTTGGCGCAACTTACCCGGCTCAAAGATGAAAGATTTTGCGATTCCTTGCAAAAGCTGGTCATCCTATTATAATAGAAAACAACATTCGGCGTTTCGGGCGCAGGAACTGTGCAGCGCCCGTGATCAGGAAAGAGGGAAATTTATCATGTTGGATATCAAGATCACCCGTACCACTTCTCCCAAGGAGAAGCCGGACGAGAACAACCTGGGCTTTGGCAAGAAGTTCACCGACCATATGTTCGTGATGGACTACACCGAGGGCGAGGGCTGGCACGATGCCCGCATCGTCCCCTACGGCCCCTTTGAGCTGGACCCGGCTACCGTCGTGTTCCACTATGCTCAGGAGATCTTCGAGGGCATGAAGGCTTACCGGACTGCGGATGACACCGTCCAGCTGTTCCGCCCGGACTGCAACGCAAAGCGTTTCCAGGATTCCGCCGACCGTCTGTGCATCCCCAAGATCCCCGTGGAAGATTACATCCAGGCTGTGGAGACTCTGGTGGATGTGGACCGTGACTGGGTGCCCCACTCTGACGGCGCTTCCCTGTACATCCGTCCCTTCGTGTTTGCAAACGATGTGGGCCTGGGCGTGCACGCTTCCAAGCACTATATCTTCTGCATCATCGCGGCTCCGTCGGGCGCTTACTACGCCGAGGGCATCAACCCCGTGCGCATCTATGTGGAAGACGAGTACATCCGTGCCGCTCCCGGCCTGACCGGCTTCACCAAGTGCGGCGGCAACTACGCTGCTTCCATCAAGGCCGGTGAGCTGGCCGGGGAGCAGGGCTACGCACAGGTGCTGTGGCTGGACGGCGTCGAGAAGAAGTACGTCGAGGAAGTCGGCAGCATGAACATCCTATTCAAGATCGACGGCAAGGTCTACACTGCCGCCACCGTGGGCACCGTTCTGCCCGGCGTCACCCGCCGCAGCTGCATCGAGCTGCTGAAGGACTGGGGCTATGAGGTCGTTGAGGGCAAGATCGCCATTGCCGACATCATGGCCGCTGCCCGCGAAGGCAAGCTGGAAGAGGTGTTCGGCACCGGCACCGCTGCTGTCGTGTCCCCCGTCAAGGAGCTGGTCTGGAAGGGCGAGCACGCTTACATCGGCGACGGCAAGATCGGCCCTGTCACCCAGAAGCTGTACGACACCATGACCGGGATGCAGTGGGGCAAGATCCCCGACACCAAGGGCTGGATCGTTCCGGTCGAGAAGAAGTATTGATATCCTCAATTCTCCATTCAGAATTTAGCAAGCGCCGCCAGGCATCCGCTCGGCGGCGTTTGCTGTATCATGGCGGCAGCCCTTCCGTCAAATTCCCGAAATTTTCCGGCGCAATTGCTTTCTTTCCTGCACAGTGTTAAACTGATTCCAGACAAAGGGCAGCCCTGCATGGCGGCAGGCGCCCGTGCAGGAGAAAGATTGAGAGGGAAAAGCACCATGATCAAAAAATGGAGCGTGAGCTACCCGGCCGTCAACGGCACCGAGCAGCGCAGAGCGTACGTTTATCTGCCCACCATGTATGAGGCCGAGCCGGACCGCCGGTTCCCGGTGCTGTACATGTTCGACGGCCAGAACGTGTTTTTTGACGAAGATGCCACCTACGGCAAGAGCTGGGGCGTGGCCGATTATCTGGACTACACCGACACGCCGCTGATCGTGGCGGCGGTGGAGTGCAACGCAGGCCCCAACAATGAGCGTCTGGTGGAGTATTCGCCCTACCGGTTCGACGACCCCACCTACGGCCACTTCGACGGCAAGGGTCAGGCCACCATGAGCTGGTACATTCACCGGTTCAAACCCTTCATCGACCGCAGCTTCCGCACCCTGCCCGACCGGGAGCACACCTTCATCGGCGGCAGCAGCATGGGCGGCCTGATGAGCCTGTACGCCCTGCTGCAGTACAACGACACCTTCAGCCGGGCGGCGGCCCTGTCGCCCTCCATCTGGGTGGCCCCGGACAAGCTGGCGGGCCTTGTGGGCCGGGCAAAGCTGGAGCCGGGCACCGTGCTGTACATGGATTACGGCTCCCGGGAGATGGGCAACCACGACGGCATGCGCTGCGGCTTTGCGGAGATGTGCAGCAAGGTGCTCACCCGCGGCATCCACCTCACCAGCCGCATCGTGCCCGGCGGCACCCACAGCGAAGCCAGCTGGGAAAAGCAGCTGCCCTTCGTGTTCCATACGCTGATGTACGAGCTGGAGGAAGCGTAAAAGCCTTCCCCCAAGGGGGAAGCCTGAATCAAGAAGGAGGAACCACTATGGAAATGCAGTATTTCAAGGATTACAGCCCCGCCCTTGGCCGGGATATGGAGTGCAAGATCTACGGCCATGCAGGCCGCCCCATGCTGTACATCCCCTGTCAGGACGGCCGGTTCTTTGACTTTGAGGACTTCCACATGGCCGACACTCTGGCCCCGTGGATCGAGTCCGGCCAGATCATGGTGCTTTCCATCGACACGCTGGACAAGGAGACCTGGTCCGACACCAACGGCGACCCCTACTGGCGCATCCGCCGCTATGAGCAGTGGCTGCACTACATCGTGGACGAGGCTGTGCCCAAGATCCGCTGTCTGTCCCAGGAGCGCAACGGCTGGGACGACCTGCCCGGCGTCATCGCCTTTGGCTGCAGTCTGGGTGCCACCCACGCGGTCAACCTGTACCTGCGTCGGCCGGACATCTTCTGCGGCTGTCTGGCCCTCAGCGGCATCTACACCGCCCACTATGGCTTCGGCGACTACATGGACGAGCTGGTGTACCAGAACTCTCCCGTGGACTATATGCGGAACTTCCCCACCGACCACCCCTATATGGAGCTGTACCGGAACCAGAAGGCGGTCATCTGCTGCGGTCAGGGCGCCTGGGAGCAGCCGGACACCACCTGGTACCTCAAGCGCATCCTCGAGGCCAAGGGCATCCCCGTGTGGGTGGACCTGTGGGGCCACGACGTCAAGCACGACTGGGACTGGTGGTATAAACAGGTCGTGTATTACATGCCGTATATCCTGGGACAGCAGTAAAGCGAAATGGGACGAACCCTCTCAGGCGCTTCGCACCAGCTCCCCCGAAAGGGGGAGCTTTTGCAATACCTTCCGGTAAAGCGTCAGAAGCTCGCCCTTCGGGAGAGCTGGCAGCGCCGCAGGCGTTGACTGAGAGGGTTTCGTTTTTATAGAGGAAAGAGGAAAATCATGAAGAATTTTATTTTTATCTCGCCGAACTTCCCCACCAACTACTGGCAGTTCTGCCGGGAGCTGAAGAACGACGGCATGAACGTGCTGGGCATCGGCGACCAGCCCTACGATGAGCTGAAGCCGGAGCTGAAGGACAGCCTGAACGAATACTACAAGGTGAACAGCCTGGAAAACTACGACGAGGTCTACCGCGCCGTGGCCTTCCTCACCTTCAAGCATGGCCGCATCGACTGGCTGGAGTCCAACAATGAATACTGGCTGGAGCGGGACGCTGCCCTGCGCACCGACTTCCACATCACTTCCGGCTTCCAGACCTCAGATATGCCCCGCATCAAGTACAAGAGCAAGATGAAGGAGTGTTACCAGAAGGCTGGCATCGCCACCGCCCGCTATCACATGGTGGACGATCTGGCAGGCTGCAAGAAGTTCATTGCCGAGGTGGGCTACCCGGTGGTGGTCAAGCCGGACAACGGTGTGGGCGCTTCCGATACCCACAAGCTGGCCAGCGACGCCGAGCTGGAGGCCTTCCTGGCCTACAAGGCCAAGGAGCACCCGGATGTTGCCTACATCATGGAAGAGTTTGTGCGCGCCGAGGTGAACAGCTACGACGCCATCATCGACGGCAGCGGCAACCCCATCTTTGAGGCCGGCAACGTCAGCCCCATGTCCATTATGGACATCGTGAACAACGACGACAACTCCATCTACTACATCATCAAGGACCTGCCCGAGGACACCCGCGCCGCCGGCCGTGCCGCCGTCAAGAGCTTTGGCGTCAAGAGCCGCTTTGTCCACTTTGAGTTCTTCCGCATGACCGAGGATCAGGCTAGCATGGGCAAAAAGGGCCAGATCGTGGCTCTGGAAGTCAACATGCGCCCCTGCGGCGGCTTTACCCCGGATATGATCAACTTTGCCCGCTCCACCAACGTGTACAAGATCTGGGCCGATATGATCGCCTTTGGCGGTACCGATCTGCCGGTGGGCGAGCACTTCTACTGTGCCTTTGCCGGCCGCCGCGACGGCAAACACTTTGTGTACAGCCACGAGCAGATCATGCAGAAGTATCAGGACAACATGCGCATGGTGGACCGCATCCCCGACGCACTGTCCGGTGCCATGGGCAACCAGATGTATGTGGCGAACTTCTCCACCCGCGAGGGGATGGAGCAGTTCTACTCGGACGTGCTGGCCGTGACCGACGACACCAACGCCGCCGCACAGGCCGAGCTGGCACAGGTGCTGGCTCTGGGTGAGCCCGATGCCGCCCCGGCTGCTCCTGCCGCCAAGCCCACCGCCAAGCCCGCCCGCAAGGCACGCAAGTAATTCCCGCATAAACGACAAAAAGCAGCCCGCCTCCGGGGAAACTCCGGCGGCGGGCTTTGTTGTCCCCTGCGCCAAAGTGTGGTATACTGGACCGGAAAAAATAAAAAATGAGGTATCATCTATGAAAATTCCTGCAAACGGCTTTACCCATGCCGGCAAGTTCCACGCCGACGATGTGTTTGCCACGGCCCTGCTGCAGATCCTGCGGCCGGACATCAAGATCACCCGCGGCTTTACCGTGCCCGATGACTTTGACGGCATCGTGTACGACATCGGCTTTG
This sequence comes from uncultured Faecalibacterium sp., assembly GCA_900539945.1. Lineage (GTDB taxonomy): Bacteria > Bacillota > Clostridia > Oscillospirales > Ruminococcaceae > Faecalibacterium. The sequence goes on along the minus strand of UQDV01000015.1, from coordinate 48,716 downwards.
GCATGTTCGACCACCATCAGGAGCCGCGGGAGTACCGCGCCAACGGCGTGCCCTATGCGGCCTTCGGCCTGCTGTGGCGGGTGCTGGGCCCCGGCCTAGTGGGTGAGCGGCAGGCCCGGCTCATCGACGAGAACTTCATCCAGCCGCTGGACCTGAACGACAACACCGGCGAGCAGAACAGCCTGTGTGACGCCATCGGCTTCTTCAACCCCGTGTGGGACTCCAAGGAGGATCAGGACGCCTGCTTTTTCCAGGCTGTGGCGGTGGCAAAGCAGATCCTGGAACACCAGATCGACGCCGCCAACGCCGTGAACCGTGCCGACGAAAAGGTGCAGCAGGCCTACCGGAACTCCCGCGACGGCATCGTGGTGCTGCCCTGCTATCTGCCGTGGAAAAACGGCCTGTACAAGACCGACGCCCTGTTTGTGGTGTACCCCAGCCAGCGCGGCGGGTGGAGCGCCCAGTGCGTGACCGACCACAAGACCAAGCGCTCCAAGCTGCCCTTCCCCCAGAGCTGGGCCGGCCAGCCGCAGGAAGTCATCGAGCAGAAGAGCGGCATCCCCGGCATCAGCTTCTGCCACGCAAGCCGCTTCCTCATCACGGCCAAGGACAAGGATACCGCCATTGCCGCCTGCCGTCAGGTGCTGCGCAACAATGGCCGCATCTGACCGCACAGCGCGGCCCAAGGCCGCTTTTGTGTATATGGTGCGCTGCACCGGCGGCCAGCTGTACACCGGTTGGACCAACGACCCCGCCGCCCGCCTGCGGGCCCACCGCAGCGGCAAAGGGGCCCGCTACACCCGCGCCCACGGGGCCGAGGGCTTTGCCTATCTGGAGCGTTGCGCCGACCGCTGTGCCGCCCTGCGCCGGGAAGCCGCCCTCAAAAAGCTGCCCAAGGCGCAAAAGGAGCTTTTGTGCACGGCGTGGCAGGCCGCCGGACGCCCCTTTGCGGAGCACGGCGCGGGCAGTGCCGGTTAAATCCCGTCCAAAATTGTAAATTCTGGACGCAATATTGCCTTTTGGCTTGATTTGTGTTGCAATTTTGTTAGAATTGTGATAGACATAAAGTGTGAACGTGTCTGTTTTCAGGGGCGGCAGGCAAAGCCTGACACCCTGCAACAATTAAAGGAGGATGGAACGTGAGAAAAATCAACAAACTGGGCAGACGTGCGGCCGCTCTGGTGCTGGCCGTTGGTCTTACCCTGTCTACGGCGGCTCCCGTACTGGCGGCGGACGCCGACGAGGTGCAGACCCCTGCAGCCCAGACCCAGCAGCAGGAAACCGACACGGAGGCTGACGAGGCCGACGTCGATACCGAGGCTGACGAAGCTGCTGCACTGCCGGAACTGTCTGAGGACCGGGAAGTAGCAGAGGAGGACGAGGCCGTTGCCCTGCCGGAGCTGTCTGAGGACCGGGAGGTGGCAGAGGAGGACGAGGCCGCTGCTCTGCCGGAACTGGACGAGGATTGGGCTGTAGACGAGGCTGCCTTGTTAAAGGAACATAAGCATAAATGGAAGAAAGAAAAAACAGTTGCCCCTACTTGCACGGAGCAGGGATATACCGTTTACAAGTGTGAGTATAACATCTTCGGGTACGGCTGCACGGCAACAAAAAAAGATGATTTCAAACCTGCCCTGGACCACAATATGAGCGACTGGATCGTGGTGAAGGCTACCTGTACCACTGCCGGAGAAAAGTACAAGGCCTGCCAGCGCAGCGGCTGCACCTACAAGGTGGTAGAGGAAGGCTATGCAGAAGCCCACCCTGCCCTGGACCACGATTTTGAGGGCGCAGAGTGGGTCATTGAAGCTCCCACCTGCACCACCCCCGGCCAGCGGTATCAGGTGTGCAAGCGGGATGGCTGCAACCAGAAGAACATTGACGTGACCTATGCGGAAGAGCCCCCGGCTTTGAACCATGTCTGGGGCAAGTATGTGAACGACAACCAGCCCGCCTGTCAGCAGCAGACCAAGACGGCACACTGCACCCGTGAGGGCTGTACGGCGACCGATACGGAGAATCTGCCGAACTTTGGTGCCGACGGCAACCCCCTGCCGCATAAGTATACAAACTACACGGTAACGGCAGAAGCTTTTGGTGTGCCCCTTACCTACGAGAGCTACTGTGATTACTGCCATGGCGCACGCAAAGAGTTTACAGTGGCCGACAAGGATGCGCGTGTTGATACGGAAACCAAGACGGCCCTGAACAACGTCAAGCTGGACGGCAAGACGGCAGATGAGTATGTTGATGCAGTCATCAACAAGGCTCTGGCAAATGCACAGGAAGCCGTCAAGAATGCCAAGACCAAGGAAGAAGCCCTTGATGCGCTGGATCAGATCTCCAGCACCGTGAAGTCGGAGCTGTCGGGTATCAAGATCAGTGTGGGCAATCTTAGTACCGATGTGACCATCAGCGAGAAGGATCTGAACGAGGCCCTGAAGCCGCTGGACGATACCGTGGCCGACCTGAAGAGCAGCCTGAACGACAGCTTCCTGTCGCAGGACACCATCACCAATGTGGTGGACAAGCTGGCAGGCGACGTACAGGGCAGCAAGGCCCCGCAGGCGGGCATCAAGCAGATCCTGCACAACACCGTGTACGATGCAATCTATAACATCGGTGTGTCGGATGACAAGAAAAAGACAACGGACAATACGCAGGTCATCAGTGATATGGTGCTGCAGCTGGTAAAGGACGTTGTAGATACCAGTAAGACGGGTGAAGGGTATGAAGATAATGATAAAAAATGGAATGCCCTGACCGGTTCTCTGGTGAATGACGCCATGAACTTGGCCGTGGATGAGCTCATGAAGGATGAGACCTACGCAAAGCTCCTCAAGACCAAACTGGGTGCCGCCACGATGGAGGAAGTCCGTGCGGAGGTCAGGAACCAGCTGGTGAATGACCCGACCTTCATGAACCAGGTGCGCAAGATTGCGGAAAATGCAGCCTCCAATGCACAGAAGCGCGTGAACGGCGGCTGGCCGACCGAGAAGATCATGGACGGCCTGCAGAAAGACCTGCTGCCCGGCGTGACCGATCTGGTCTCGAATCAGGTCAGCAAGCTGGGTGCAAGCGCCGGCGATATCGCGGACAACAAGGTGTCCGATACCGTGCACAAGTTCCTGCCCGGCAAGCTGGGCGACTGGGTCAGTGATAAGATCGGCGGTAAGGTCAACGATGCCGTGACGGGCAAGGTGGATGACCTGAATAAGCAGGTCACCGACCTGATCAGCAGCACGATCAAGCAGCTCACCTGCGGTAAGCACGAGTATGGTGATTTCGAGATCCTGAAGAACCCCACCTGCACCGAGAAGGGCCAGAAGGGCAAGATCTGCAAGAAGTGCGGTAAGATCACCGAAAAGGCGGACATCCCCGAAACCGGCCATGCTCCGGTGACCGACCCCGCTGTGGCTCCCACCGAGACCAGCGACGGCCTGACCGAGGGCAGCCACTGCGGCGTCTGCGGTGTCGTGCTCCAGGCGCAGGAAGTCATCCCCATGCTGGACCCCACCATTGATCCCTGGTTCAGCCGTGCCGCCACCACCGAGGCCGACGCCAAGGCTGCCGGTTACGACAGCGTGGACGCTGCCAATGCCGCCCTGGACGCCGCCCTGGTAAAGGCTGGCTTCAGCCCCATCCAGGCCGAGCACTTTACGGTGCAGGTCAACAGCAGCATCGGCGTGCTGCCCAACGACCGCTACCCGGAGGATGGCGTTACCTGCAAGCTCACCCTGCCCCAGGCCACCAAGGGCCAGATGGCACAGGAGTACTACCTGGTGCAGATGTGCACTGCCGATGGCCGGTTCCGCAAGGCTGGTGACATCATCGTCACCCCGGTGCGGATGGATACCTACGATAAGAACGGCCTGAAGTTCACCGCTTACAGCCAGTCCATCGTGGCTCTGGCCTGGAAGCCCCTGTACTAAGGCCCTGTGCAACAAATACCCCTGATATGACCGCAAGGAGCGGCTCCCAAAAACGGGAGCCGCTCCCTTTTTGTGTGCGGAAGAAACTCCTTCCGTCAAAGCCTGACGGCTTTGCCAGCTCCCTCAATGAGGGAGCCTTGCCCTCTCCGTCACGCCGACGGCGGCACCGACCCCTGAAACGGAACTGACCCTGAGCGCCGCCCGGCACACTGCCCGGCGGCGCTCGTCTGCGTTTTGGGCGGCCTGCCCAAAAGGCCCGGCAGGGACCCCGGCAGACTGCATGAGAATATACACCTGCATTGCATAATATGCGAATATATTATCTTAAAATTGCATAAAGATGCAAATTGAACCAAAACGCCGTGCAAAGCCGCCCAAGGTTTGGCGGTTTTTGTCATTGACGAAAAAGCCGCATGGTGTATAATAAAACCATCCAAAGCGAACCGCAGATAGAGGGTGCAAGAGGGATGCTTGCATCAGGGAACAAAAGTGTATTTTTATAAAGGAGCGTTCATTATGAAAAAGCAGGATATCAAAAAAGTTGTTCTGGCATACTCCGGCGGTCTGGACACCTCCATCATCATTCCCTGGCTGAAGGAAAACTACAACAACTGCGAGGTCATCGCCGTTTCCGGTGATGTGGGCCAGGGCACCGAGCTGGACGGTCTGGAAGAGAAGGCCAAGGCGACCGGCGCTTCCAAGCTGTATGTGCTGGACCTGAAGAAGGACTTTGTGGAGAACTACATCTTCCCCACCCTGAAGTTCGGCGCCAAGTACGAGGACTACCTGCTGGGCACCAGCTTTGCACGTCCCTGCATCGCCAAGGCTCTGGCCGACATCGCCATCAAGGAAGGCGCGGACGCCATCTGCCACGGCTGCACCGGCAAGGGCAACGACCAGGTGCGTTTTGAGCTGACCCTGAAGGCCCTGTGCCCGGATATGGCCATCATTGCTCCGTGGCGTGAGTGGGACATCAAGAGCCGTGACGAAGAGATCGACTACGCTGAGGCTCACCACATCCCCCTGAAGATCAACCGTGAGACCAACTACTCCAAGGACAAGAACCTGTGGCACCTGAGCCACGAGGGCCTGGACCTGGAGTGCCCCGCCAACGAGCCCCAGTACAACAAGCCCGGCTTCCTGGAGCTGGGTGTCAGCCCGGAGCAGGCTCCCGACACCCCGACTTATGTGACCATCCACTTTGAAAAGGGCATCCCCACCGCCGTGGACGGCAAGGAAATGGGCGCTGTGGAGCTGGTGGAGTACCTGAACCAGCTGGGCGGCGCCAACGGCATCGGCCTGCTGGACATCGTTGAGAACCGTCTGGTCGGCATGAAGAGCCGCGGCGTGTACGAGACTCCCGGCGGTGCCATCCTGTACAAGGCCATCAACGTGCTGGAGACCATCACCCTGGACAAGGAGAGCTCTCACTTCAAGGCACAGCTGGCCCAGAAGTACGCCGACATCGTCTACAACGGCCAGTGGTTCACCCCGCTGCGTGAGGCTCTGGACGCTTTCGCCGACAGCCTGGAAAAGACCGTGACCGGCGACGTGAAGCTGAAGCTGTACAAGGGCAACATGATCAACGCCGGCGTCACCTCTCCGTACACCCTGTACGACGAGCAGACCGCTTCCTTCGGCGAGGATGATGATTACAACCAGGCAGATTCCGCCGGCTTCATCAACCTGTTCGGCCTGTCCATCAAGGAGCGCGCAAAGCTGAGCAAGAACTGGCCCGAGATCAAGTAAACATTCGGCAATAACATCTTCCCTTCTGCGTGTTTTCACACTTTCACGCAGAAGTTTCATCCAACCGGCATCGTTGCCGGCGGCACCGCCGCAGGAGCGTTTTCCCCTGCGGCGGCTTTGCCGTTTTTATAAGGAGTTTATTTTTATGGCAGAACAACTCTGGAAGGGCCGCTTTTCCAAGGCGGTGGACTCCCGCGTGAACGACTTCAATTCCTCCATCCGGTTCGACCAGCGCATGATCGCGCAGGATATGCGCGGCAGCGGCGTGCACGCCACCATGCTGGCCAAGCAGGGCATCATCTCGGAAAAGGACTGTGAGGATATCCTCAACGGTCTGGCCTCCATCGCGGATGACCTGGCCTCCGGCAAACTGGAGATCGACCCCAATGCCGAGGATGTGCACACCTTTGTGGAGCAGACCCTCACCGCCCGCATCGGCGATGCCGGCAAGCGCCTGCACACCGGCCGCAGCCGCAACGATCAGGTGGCCCTGGACATCCGCCTGACCCTGCGGGACTACAGCCACACCCTGCAGGCCTACATCGTGGAGCTCATCAAGGTCATCTGCAGGAAGGCCAGCGAGAACACCACCGCCGTCATGCCCGGCTATACCCACCTGCAGCGCGCCCAGCCCATCACCTTCGGCCATGCGCTCATGGCCTACGCCTCCATGCTGCTGCGGGACCTGCAGCGTTTTGAGGATGCCACCGCCCGCATGGACGCCCAGTGCCCGCTGGGCTCCGGCGCCCTGGCCGGCACTACCTACCCGCTGGACCGCCAGTTTACCGCCGAGAAGCTGGGTTTTGCAGCCCCCTGCGCCAACAGTCTGGACGGTGTGTCCGACCGTGATTTCTGCATCGAGCTGGCCAACGCCATCTCCATCTGCATGATGCACCTGTCCCGCCTTTCTGAGGAAATTATCCTGTGGTGCAGCTGGGAGTTCAAGTTCATCGAGCTGGACGACGCGTTCACCACCGGTTCGTCCATCATGCCCCAGAAGAAGAACCCCGACGTTACCGAGCTCATCCGCGGCAAGACCGGCCGCGTCTACGGCGACCTGAACACCCTGCTGGTCATGATGAAGGGCATCCCGCTGGCTTACAACAAGGACATGCAGGAAGACAAGGAAGCCATCTTTGACGCCGTGGACACGCTGGAACTGTGCCTGAAAACGGTGACCCCCATGCTGGACACCATGAAAACCATCCCGGCCAACATGCGCCGCGCCGCTGCCAAGGGCTTCATCAACGCCACCGACTGCGCCGACTACCTCACCAAGAAGGGCATGCCCTTCCGGGATGCCTACAAGCTCACCGGCTGCATGGTGTCGGACTGCATTGCCAAGGACAAGACGCTGGAGGAACTGACCCTGGACGAGTTCAAGGGCTACAGCGGCCTGTTCGAGGGCGATATTTACGAAGCCATTGATCTGGTCAAGTGCTGCGAGGGCCGCACCAGCTACGGCGGCCCCAGCGAAGCCAGCGTGAAGAACCAGATCGCACTGGCGGCTGCACAGCTGACCGCCTGGGAGGAAAAGAACGCATGAGTGTAAAAGTATTCATTGACGGCTCCTCCGGCACCACCGGCCTGCGCATCGCCGACCGGCTGGCTGCACGCCCGGAGATCGAGCTGCTGTCCATCTCGGCTGAGGGCCGCAAGGACGTGAACGAGCGGGCAAAGGTCATCAACTCGGCGGACCTTGCCTTCCTCTGCCTGCCGGATGCGGCTTCCAGAGAGGTCATGCCCCTGCTGCGCCCGGACGTGAAGGTGCTGGACACCTCCACCGCCTTCCGCACCGATGCCGCCTGGGACTACGGCTTCCCGGAGCTGAAGGGCCAGAAGGAAAAGATCAAGAATTCCGATCGTGTGGCGGTGCCCGGCTGCTATGCCAGCGGCTTTATCAGCATCGCCCGCCCGCTGGTGGAGCTGAGGCTGGCCCCGAAGGACTATCCCTTCAGCTGCACCGGCATTTCCGGCTATTCCGGCGGCGGCAAGAAGATGATCGCCGAGTATGAGAGCGCCGACCGCCCGGCCCACAGCAAGCTGGATGCACCCAAGAGCTACGGCCTGAGCCTTGCCCACAAGCATCTGCCGGAGATGAAGGAGATCAGCGGGCTGGCTCATACGCCCATGTTCGTGCCGGTGGTGTGCGATTACTACAGTGGGATGCAGGTGCTGGTGCCGCTGGACCTGACCGTGGCCGGTACCACCGCCGAAGCCGTGGCCGCCGGTCTGGCAGACTACTACAAGGATGCCGCCACCGTGAAGGTGCACGCCCTGAACGAACCTCTGCCGGAAAACGGCCTGTACTCCAACGCCATGGCCGGCACCGACCGCATGGAGCTGTACCTGACCGTGAACGCCGCAGGTGACCAGATGATGCTGGTGTCCCTGTTCGACAATCTGGGCAAGGGCTCTTCCGGCGCAGCGGTCCAGTGCATGAACCTGATGCTGGGCCTGCCGGAGACCCAGGGGTTGGAATAAAAAACTCCCTTCGTCTGCTCACGGTGTTCGCATCCACCTCCCTCAAAGAGGGAGGCTTTTGCAGCTGATGGTTACGCAAAGGCTCCCTCCATGAGGGAGCTGGCACGGCGAATGCTGTGACTGAGGGAGTGTTTGTGGGAAAGGAGAATCTTTATGCAGTATAAAGAAGTTACGGGCGGCATCTGTGCGCCCAAGGGTTTTGCAGCGGCTGGCGTGCATTGCGGCATCCGTGCAAATCATACCGAAAAATACGACCTGGCACTCATCAAGGCCGATGTGCGCTGTGCCGCCGCCGGTGTGTACACCACCAATAAGGTGTGCGGCGCACCCATCAAGGTGGACCGCGCCCATCTGGCCGACGGCTATGCCCAGGCCATCGTGGTGAACAGCGGCAACGCCAACACCTGCGCCGCCAACGGCGTGGCGCTGGCCGAGGAATGCTGTGAGCTGGTGGGCAAGGCGCTAGACATCGACGCCATGGACGTTCTGCCCGCTTCCACCGGTGTCATAGGCCAGCCCATGGTCATCGACCCGTTTGCCCGGGGCATCCCTGCCGCCGCCGCCAAGCTGGCCGCCACCGAGCAGGGCAGCACCGATGCCGCTACCGCCATCATGACCACCGATACCCATAAAAAGGAGTACGCCATCCAGTTCGAGCTGGGCGGCAAGATGTGCACCGTGGGTGCCATCGGCAAGGGCAGCGGCATGATCGCCCCCAACATGGCCACCATGCTGGCCTTCTACACCACCGACGCGGCGGTGTCCCCTGTCCTGCTGGAAAAGGCCCTCAAGACCGTGGTGCCCGGCACCTACAACCAGATGAGCGTGGATCTGGACACCTCCACGAATGATACCCTCATCATCATGGCTTCCGGCCTGGCCGGGAATCCGGAGATCTGCAAGGAAAACGAGGATTACCATGCCTTTGTGGCGGCCCTGACCGCCATTGCCGAGCACATGTGCGCCGAGCACGCAGGTGACGGTGAGGGCGCTACCCACCTCATCACCTGCGAGGTGACCCACGCCCCCGACCTGAAAACTGCCCGTGCGGTGAGCCGCAGTGTGGTGTGCTCCAACCTGTTCAAGGCTGCGGTCTTTGGCCGCGACGCCAACTGGGGCCGCATCCTGTGTGCCATCGGCTACACCCCCGGCGATTTCTCCATCGACAAGGTGTGTGTCTGGCTGTCCAGCGCCGCCGGTGAGGTGTATGTGTGCGAGAATGCCGCCTACCACCCCTACAGCGAGGACGAGGCCGCCAAGGTGCTGGCCGAGCACGACGTGCTGGTCAGGGTGGATATGGGCACCGGCGACGCCAGCGCCAAGGCCTGGGGCTGCGACCTGACCTACGATTACGTCAAGATCAACGGCGATTACAGAACCTGATGACCCTCTCAGGCGCTGTGCGCCAGCTCTCCCGAGAGGGAGAGCTTTGGATAAAACGATAAAGGTTCCCCTCCGCACAAAAGCTCCCCCTTTCGGGGGAGCTGGCAACACCAAAGGTGTTGACTGAGAGGGTCAAGAGGAAATCGACTTATGAAAAACGAACAAATGGCCCGGTTGTTTTCCGAGGCCACCCCTTACATCCAGAAATATCACGGAAAGACCATGGTGGTGAAGTACGGCGGCAATGCCATGATCAACGAAGAACTCAAGAACGCCGTCATGAACGATCTGGTCACCCTCACCCTGCTGGGCGTGCGGGTGGTGCTGGTGCACGGCGGCGGCCCGGCCATCAATGAGATGCTCAAGAAGGTGGGCGTGGAGAGCCATTTCGCCAACGGTCTGCGCGTCACGGATGACGCCACCATGGAGATCGTGCAGCAGGTGCTGGCCGGTAAGGTGAATAAGGATCTGGTGGCAAAGCTGCGGGGCCGCGGCGTGGGCCTGTGCGGCATGGACGGCCAGATGCTGCGCTGCACCGAGCTGGACCCCCAGCTGGGCCATGTGGGCGAGATCGTCCATGTGGATGCCACCCTGATCGCCAGCCTGCTGGACGGCGGCTTCATCCCGGTGATCGCAACCGTCGGCATGGATGACCTGGGCCAGGCCTACAACGTCAATGCCGATACCGCAGCGGCCCAGATCGCCATTGCCCTCAAGGCCGAAAAGCTGGTGTCCATGACCGATATTGCGGGCCTGCTGCGGGACAAGGACGACGAGAGCACCCTCATCCCCGAGGTGGAAGTGTCCGAGATCGAGGGCTACAAGTCCGCCGGGATCATCGCAGGCGGCATGATCCCCAAGATCGGCGGCATGGCCGATGCCATCTATCAGGGCGTGCACGAGGCGGTCATCATCGACGGCCGCGTGCCCCATTCCATCCTGCTGGAGCTGTTCTCCGACCGGGGCTCCGGCACCCGCTTCTACCGCCGCAGCCACCGGGAATAAGCATTGCGGAAAACCGGAGATGGACTTATAATAAGAGCATGAAAAGCCTTCCCCCAAGGGGGAAGCCTGACTCCACCCGACAGGAGGTACACCAACATGGATTCTGAAAAAGTCATCAAGCGGGACAACGAGTATGTCCTGAACACCTATAACCGCAACCCCGTGGTGCTGGAAAAAGGCCACGGCCTGTATGCCGAGGGCCCCGAGGGCCAGAAGTATCTGGACTTCACCAGCGGCATCGGCGTCAACAGCCTGGGCTACTGTGACCTGGCCTGGGCCGAGGCCGTGTCCGACCAGGCCCACAAGCTGCAGCACACCTCCAACCTGTACTATACTGCCCCCTGCGGCAAGCTGGCCAAAAAGCTGTGCAAGCGCACCGGTATGAGCCGAGTGTTCTTCGGCAACTCCGGTGCCGAGGCCAACGAGGGTGCCATCAAGGCCGCCCGCAAGTACAGCGTGGACCACTACGGCAAGGACCGCACCACGGTCATCACGCTGGTCAACAGCTTCCATGGCCGCACCATCGCCACCCTGACCGCCACCGGTCAGGAGGTGTTCCACAACTATTTCGGCCCCTTCAATGAGGGGTTCCTGTACGCCCCGGCGGGGGATATCGAGGCGCTGCAGGAGCTGGTGGACCGCAACACCTGCGCCGTCATGCTGGAACTCATCCAGGGCGAGGGCGGCGTCATGGCGCTGGACCCCGACTATGTGCAGGCTGTGCGCAAGCTCTGCGATGAAAAAGATCTGGTGCTCATCGTGGACGAGGTGCAGACCGGCGTGGGCCGCACCGGCACCTTCCTGTGCTGCGAGCACTACAACCTCAAGCCGGATATCGTTACCCTGGCCAAGGGCCTGGGCGGCGGTTTGCCCATCGGCGCCGTGCTGCTGAGCGAAAAAGTGGCCGGCGGCATGGGCCCCGGCACCCACGGCTCTACCTTCGGCGGCAACCCGGTGGTCTGCGCCGGTGCCAACGTGGTGGTGGACCGCATGGACACCAGCTTCCTGGCCAATGTCAACGACCGCGCCGTGCAGCTGCGTGCCGGCATCGCCAAGCTGCCCCATGTCAAGAGCATTTCCGGCATCGGCCTGATGGTGGGCATCGAGTTCTACGATGTGACCGCCGCCGATGTGCTGGCCGCCTGCCGCGAAAAGGGCCTGCTGGTGCTTACCGCCAAGACCCGCCTGCGCCTGCTGCCCCCGCTCACCCTCACCGCCCACGATGTGGACATGGCACTGGAGGTCCTGGCCGAGGTGCTGGGTGCAATGGAGCCGACGGCTCCGAAGGAGCAGGCATGAAAAATCTGCTGAAAATGAGCGATCTGACCCCCGGCGAGCTGACCCACATCCTGGATGTGGCCGACCAGCTCAAGGCACAGCAGAAACTGGGCGGCACCGCCCCCCTGCTGGCCGGTAAAACGGTGGCCATGCTGTTCTCCAAGGCGTCCACCCGCACCCGCACCAGCTTTGAGGTGGGTGTGTACCAGCTGGGCGGCCTGGGCAATTACATGAACACGTCCGAGCTGCAGGCCGGCCGGGGCGAGCCCCTCAAGGACACCGCCCGCGTGCTGGGCCGCTACTACGACTGCGTGGTCTGGCGCACCTACCGCCAGCGGGATCTGGAAGAATTTGCCGAGCAGGCCGGTGTGCCGGTGATCAACGGCCTGACCGACTACGCGCATCCCTGCCAGGTGCTGGCCGACCTGATGACCATCCGGGAGCGCCGGGGCACCCTGGCCGGGCGGAAGCTCTGCTTTGTGGGCGACGGCGGCAGCATGGCCAACAGCCTCATCGTGGGCGGCCTGCTGGCCGGGATGCAGGTCACCTGCGTCTGCCCGGAGGCTTACCGCCCCGCCGCCGACGTACTGATGCTTGCCCACAAGTACGGCAGTCAGTTCCACTTCACCTCCGACCCCGTCGAGGGCGTGCGGGACGCGGATGTGGTGGCCACCGCCGTGTGGAACACTGCCGCCCCCGGCACCGCCGAGAGCGAGCAGCGCCTGCGGGATTTTGTGGGCTTCCAGCTCACCGGCAAGCTGCTGGAAGCCGCCAAGCCCGACGCCATGGTGCTGCACTGCCTGCCCGCCCACCGGGGCGAGGAGATCTCCACCGCCGTGTTCGAGCAGCACGCCGACGAGATCTTCGACGAAGCCGAGAACCGCCTGCATGTGCAGAAAGCCGTGCTGGCCATTCTGCTGGCGGGCAAGTAAAACCCTGAAAAAAGCAGAACCCCCTTGGGTCATCGGGCCCGAGGGGGTTCTGTTATGAAAGGGTATCGAACTGCCGTGCTGCTTGCGGAACCGCACGGTAGGCGGGGGTGGCTTTAGTTCATGCGGCGGCCTTTGCGGTCCAGCACAAAGCCTGCGGCCAGCAGGAACAGACCGCTCAGGGCGCTGCCCACCACTGCCAGCCAGTTTGCACCGGTCTGGGGCAGGGCGGCGGCAGAAACGGCAGTTGTGGCAGCAGCTTCCGGCTTTGCGTCCTGCACGACGTTCTGGGCAGCCGCAGGGGCCACAGCGGCATCTGCCGGGGCAGTGTCAGCCTGCACGGCGTCCGGGGTCACGGCGGGGTCTGCCGGGGTCACCTCCGGGGTGGACGGGACGTCCGGCTTGTTGGGGGTATCCGGCTTGTTGGGCGTGTCCGGGGTGCTGGGCGTGTTGGGGGTGTCGGGGGTGCTGGGCGTGTCCGGCACGATCTTGGGCAGCACCACATGTTTGGTCTGCCCGCACTTGTCGATGGAGCAGATGTAGTCGGCGTAGCCGTCCTTTTCGGTAGTAGGCTTTACGACTTCGCCCACCAGCTTCCAGTCGTGCAGGTCCTCGTCCTTCAGCTTGCTGGTGTCAATGTTGGGGTTCTCCTCCATGTATGTGCGGTTGTGGACGACCTTGGTGAGGGTGCCGCCGGTGATGGTGTGGCGATACTTGTGATAACCAGGAGCTAAAGGATCCATTGTGTCCGGCAGTTCAAGTTTTTCTTTGGCAACAGTACCATTATTATAGCAATTGACGATGGCGGAGTTGCGTTCGCCAAAGTTGGAGGAACCGTCTGCATTGTAGCTGACGCTGTCGGCAGGGACATACTGATTCTCATATTTGTGCGTGATATCATTGTAAGAAGAAATTGTGGAACCGATCGCAGGGCCGGAGCCTTTTCCATAAATGTATGCGTTGACAACGGTATCGCCGGTGCTGCTGTTGATGTTAACATTACAGGTGGCGCCATCATGGTATTCGTTCTTGTAAATCTTGGCACCGATCGCAGGGCGGGAGTCACCGGTTCCATCCCTGTCGGCATACATATCGGAGCCAAAGGAATTGATCGCATTTACGGTGCCGCCGGTAATGTTGATGGTTGTTGTACCGTCCTCACCGAAACGATTTCCAATCGCGGGAGCGTCATAGGAACCGATGGCGGTAACGTTGGCATTTTCTTCAATATTGATCGTGAGATCCCCGGAATCGCCGTGCTGACCGGCACCGATGGCGCTGCCGCCTTGAACAGTCTCGGCCTTTACAGTGGCATTCCCGGAGATCGTAATGGTTGTAGCAGAGCCATTCCCGCTGTACAGACCGCCATCACCAATGGCGGAACCCCAAGCACCGTAAGCATCAACAACGGCATGGTCCGTAATGGTGATGCTGTTTCCGCCGCTGGCACCGCCGCCGATTGCAGCGCCCTCTGCACCAGCAGCAGTAACATGTGCATTGCCCTTAATGCAGATGTTCTTGCCGGTACCGCCGGGTCTGCCGCCGCCGCCAATACCGCAGCCGCCATCGTTTCCGCCGATTGCCGTAATCTCACCGCCGGTGATGGTAATGTTGGATGTATCACAAAGGTCTCGACCGGAACCGCCAGCCAGCAGTTTGCCGGTGTCCCCGCCAGCGGCATTTCCGTTTTCGTCCTTGTCTTTGGCAGAGCCGTCATCGTTCAAATCGTCCTTGATGGTCAGGGTGCCCTTGCCGTATTTGTCCGCTTTTTCGATGGCGGCGTGTTCTTCACTCCACTCGTTTTCAACCAGAACGGTGTTGTCGCCGTTCAGCTCAAGGTTGGTGTCGCCATCGCCCTTTATTTCGATTGCACCGGACTTGGCATCGGTGGTATTAACTTCAATGTGCACATCCTGCAAGGTCACATTGGCGGTGTTGCCCTCTTTGGCGTCAATGGTGACGGTGTTGGAGGTGGGCTTGGTCTCGTCGGTGGTCTCGGTCTCGTCGGTGGTCTCGGTCTCGCCGGTGGTCTTATTTTTGGTGGTCAGGATGATGTCATCATCCTGACGTTTTTTGATTTCTTCGCCCTTGTCGTCCGTCACATAGGTGCTCTTATCCTTATCCGCCCACTGGGTGATATACTGCTTGCCGTCCTCGGCAAGGATGTCCACACTGCCCTTGTTCAAATCGTAAGTGTCCGCAAAGGCCGCCGTGGCGATGGAAGAGGCCATTGCCATCAACGCAGCTGTAGAAAGTACCCGCAAGGCCAGCTGTTGTTTCACGCTTTTTCGCATTACAAAACCCTCCAAACAAAAAAACTTGCAGAGACGTGAATGCTACCGGGAACGATACCAAAAACCGGCAAAACCCGGAACTTCGGGGCAGAAAAACACATAGCCGTGCATTTTCATGCCCGGCGTCTCTTTGTGGCACAAGTATAGTGCTGTGCCGTGGAGAATGTCAAAACAAAATGCTGAATTTTCGGGGGGGGGGTATGCAATTTTGTGGAACGAGCACAAAAACAGCTGAGAATTTGAGGTAGAATGACAGGGCAAAACTGCACAAAAACCGGAAGTAGACGGAAAATCTGTCAAACCCGTACACAAAAAAGAACGACTTTACAGCAGTTTCAAAAGGTTTCGGGCAGGGGCACCGCCCTGCGGAATGCAGGCAAGCGGAGGAGGGAGCATCTCCCGGCAAAACAAAAGAGCCTGCAAACGCACGCAGCACGTTTGCAGGCTCTGGAAGCAGCGGTTACACCCGCGCCGCACCCTGATCCAGAATTTTATCGAACCGGGCAAAGAAGGTGATGGTAGTAATGGTGGCCGCCAGAATGTCGCTGACCGGCTCCGCCAGAAATACGCCGAACACCGGGTCTGCCACGAGATGCGGCAGAAGAAAGATGAGCGGGATCAGCAGGATGATCTTGCGCAGGCAGGCCAGCAGCAGGCTCACCTTCGCCTGCCCCAGCGCCATAAAGCTCTGCTGGCAGGCGATCTGGAAGCCCATGGCAAAAATGCCGGCCATGTAAATGCGCATGGCCCAGGTGGTGTAGGAAATGAGTGCGGAATCGGAGGTGAAGATGCCTGCCACGGCCCCGGGCACCAGCATCATGGCCAGCCAGAACAGGCAGGTGTATGCGCCGCACAGGGTCAGCTGAAAGCGGAAGGCCTCCTTTACGCGGGGCTTTTTGCCGGCCCCGAAGTTGAAGCTCATCACCGGTTGGCCGCCCTGGCACACGCCCTGAATGGGCAGGGTGCACAACTGGGAGGCGCTGGTGATCACGGTCATGGCACCCACAGCCACGTCGCCGCCGTAGCGGGCCAGACTGGAGCTGAAGCTGATGGAGAGCAGACTCTCGGTGGAAAGCATCACAAAGGTGGAGATGCCCAGTGCCAGCACCGGCAGGATGACCTGCTTTTCCGGGCGCAGATAGTCCTTGCGCAGACGCAGGATCGTCTTTTTGCCGGTGAGGAATTGCAGGATCCACGCCGCGCCCACAGCCTGACTGAGCACCGTAGCAATGGCTGCGCCCTGCACGCCCAGCCCAAACCCGAAGATGAGGATGGGGTCCAGAATGATGTTGATCACGGCACCGATCACGGTGGTGAGCATGCTGGTCTTGGCAAAGCCTTGGGTGGTGATGAAGGGATTCATGCCCAGCACCAGCAGCACGAACACCGAGCCGAGAATGTAGATGCGGCTGTAGCTCAACGCATACGGCAGGGTGGCGTCGCTGGCACCGAACAGCCGCAGCAGCGCGGGTGCACCCGCATAAAAGCCGATGGTCAGCACCACTGCAAAGAGCATCAGCACCGTAAAGCTGTTGGAGATGATCTTTTCGGCCTGCTGCCGGTCCCCCTGCCCCAGTGCAATGGCGGTGCGCGGTGCACCACCCGCGCCCACCAGCATGGCGAACGCGTTCAGCAGCATGAGGATGGGGGTGAACAGTCCCACGCCGGTGAGCGCAGCTGCGCCGATGCCCTCAATGTGCCCGATGTAAATGCGGTCTACGATGTTGTACAGCAGGTTCACCACCTGCGCCACCACGGCAGGGATCATCAGCTGCAGCATCAGCTTTTTCACGCTGCCGGACCCCATGTCCTGTTTTGCCTGTGCCATAGAACAAAAACTCCTTTTGCTTCAAATTTGAACGATGTCCTTTCTATTATAATCGAAATCAGTCCAAAAGGATAGACCTTTTTCGCAAAGAAGTGCAAAAATTGGAAGCGTGCGGCGTCCGTTGGCACGCTGCAAAAAACGTGCAGAGAGCAAACTCCCTGCACGCAGACTCTATAAAAAACAGTTGACGGAAAATCGCTTTTTTGCTATACTATAAAGGCTACAATATGGAGATGTATCGAAGTGGTCGTAACGAGAACGACTCGAAATCGTTTTGTCCTTAACCGGGCACGTGGGTTCGAATCCCACCATCTCCGCCAACAAAAGGCATCAGCTCAGGCTGGTGCCTTTTTTGCGGCTAAGATGGTGAGGATGAGAACAGGGCGGCGGCCCGCAGGCCGCAAGCAATCAGCCCTGCGGGCTGTTGCTTAGCCCGCGGGAGAATATCCACCATCTCCGCCAACAAAAGGCACCGGCTCAGGCCGGTGCCTTTTTTGCGGCTAAGATGGTGAGGATGAGAACAGGGCAGCGGCCCATATATGAGCCATCGAGAAAGGCCTTTTTGCACCCATTTTCCTGAGAAGTAACAGAAAATTCACGATGAAAGAAAAAAGAAGACCGAACTCAGCCGGTCTTCCCTGAAGCATCCTATGAAAATCAATCAAAGTTTGCAATTCAAAATCTTTTTCAGTGTTTCTGAAAACTTCATGTCCTGTTCCTTTGTCCGTTTCGCACTCCCTTTCGGGTGCTTGCCGGCACAAAGGAGCTTTTTGTTTTCGTACCGCCGCAGCATGAGGGCATCCATGTTGTCGGCGGTGTACTCCAAGCCGTTTTGGTTCAGCACTCTGGCACACCGGGCAAGGCACATACTCGCCAGTCCGTAGTCCTGCGTCACGACAATATCTCCCGGCTTTACTCGGTTGACCAGCGCAAAGTCCACACTGTCAGCACCCTTGTCAAATACCAGCGTCTGCGCACCCTCACGCTCGATCTGGTGCGAGGTGTCGCACAAGATGACGACCGGGATGCCGAACTGCTGTGCAATCTGCAAAGTTAGGTCAACCACAGGACAGCCATCTGCATCAATCAGAATATTCATTGCATATCCTCCATCGCCCAGCGAAACGCCCTTGCTGTGCGCAGGTCGGCATCCTTGAAATGCCCGCCGTTGTTCCATTCGAGGGTGCAGTCTTTGCCACGTCCGGCAAGTTCACGGTGCAGGGCGCGGATGTTACCGCCTACAGCGGCCATTGTCAAGTTTTTTGTGCGCTCTTCCCGGTCGCCAAGGCTCAGATAAATGCACTGCGCCTGAATGGAGTTCTGCTGTTCAAACTCCATCCATCCCGGAAACCATACGGAAGGCGAAGCAGCCGCAACACCGGAAAACAGAGCTGTCTGTGTGGATGCCCACAGAGCAAACAGTCCGGCCAGCGAGTAGCCGCCCAGAATGATCCGGACGTTTTCCGGCAGTGCAAACTGCTGTTTCAGGGTGGGGATCACCTGTTCGGTCAGAAAGCGCAGCGTGTCCGCTGCCTTGCCGCTGAAACTTTCTTTACCCCACACCGCAGGAGCTTCCCACGGGGAAAGTTCATCGTTCCAGCTTTTTACCGGAACAGCGGCAAACAAAAACGAATGTGCCGAACCCTGTGCAATGGCTTTAACTTCGCTGTCCATGTTCTGTAATTCATGTTCGCCGGTCATTTGGAGAAGCAGGTATTCTGTATGGGCTTCGCCGTAAATGCGGCAGGGTCTATCTCCGATTTGAACTTGCTTTGCGGTCACGGCAGCAGCCTCCTGAAAAAATTTTGATATGCGAGAATTAGAATAAAAGAGCTCGACGGTGTCGAAAAAGAGAAGAGCCAATCCATCCGTACCTTTTTGTACAGGGATGCCTTGGCTTTTCTTGACGCAGAGACAGTGCGCTGATGTTTTACGCTGTGGAACTGCTTGCGGCCAAGATGGTGCAGATGAGGAGCGAAAAGCGTTCCCGGTTTCGGCAAAGGCGCCTTTTCACGGGAGCTTTTTTCCACAGCTCGGGCAAAAATCAACGTCGTACATTGATTTTGTGGGAAGATTTTTGTGGCAGAAAGGACATCGCCAAAACAGAAAATAGACGATCAGGCCTGCCAGGGCCGTCAGGATGCCGGCGATCACAAGGATCGGGACGAGGATCTCTGGAAGAGAAAAGAAAACGGCGATGCACAGCAGGAAAATGCTCAGAAGAAACAAAACCTGCCCGAGGGCCCTTCCGGTTTTATAGTTCATCGAAAAAATACCTCCCATTGATCGGCATGAGAAAAAGGCGTGAGGAGATTGGCTGCTTCCATTATAGCATATTCGGGCGGAGAGACAAGAAGCCCGGATGTGCGGCACGCTCTGCAGGGACTTCCTGCATTTCAGTATGAGAGAATCGACGAAAAAACGGTTGACATCCGCTGGAAGAAACCCTTACAATGGGAACAGAAACCATGCCGGGCAATGGAATAGGAGGAATTTTGGAATGAACAACACAGAAGCATTTGAGTTCTTGCTGAGCTGGAAGGATGACGTCCTGATGAACTGCCTTTCCGGGCGGCGGGATAAGGCCTTTGATCCGCAGGCTATGCAGAAGGTCCGGGCGGCCTGTGCCGTGCTGGCCGAGGACGGGACCTATCCGTTCGACCTGTCGGTCACAGACCCGGAAATCTACCGTCAGATCAGTGCCTGGTTCACCGACCTGCTGCGCAAGTCCTGAACCGTTCCGACACGAAAGATGCATTTATTTTCCACAAATGCTTGACATCTTGTGCAATCTGCATTATCATAAAGCCATCAAGTGTTTGTTCAGAGAAGTGAGCAGAACAAACAAGAGGGAGCCTGTTCCCTTTTGTTTGCTCTGCTCTTTTTTGTTCCCGCTACGCAAACGAGCATGCTGTGACAGGCAGAAGATCAGGAGGTTTTTATGCTGGATGTAGCAATCATCGGCTGCGGTGTCGTTGGCGCGGCTGCCGCCTATGAGCTCTCGCATTATCCGCTGCACACTGCAATTTTTGAGGCCGAGAACGATGTGGCCGACTGCACCACCAAGGCCAACAGTGCCATTCTGCACGCTGGGTACGACCCCGAGCCGGGCACCCGGATGGCACGGCTCAATGTGGAGGGTGTTGCACTGGCCAAAGAGATCTGCGCCCGGCTGGATGTGCCGTACCGGCAGTGCGGCAGTCTGGTGCTGGCCCTCAGCCCGGCGGAGCTGCCGCATCTGCAGAAGCTGTACGAAAACGGCCTTGCCAACGGGGTGCCGGGCATCCGGCTGCTGTCGGCAGAGGAAACACGGGCCATGGAGCCCGGTCTTTCGCCGGAGGTGGCCGGAGCGCTGTATGCACCCAGCGCGGCCATCGTCAGCCCGTGGGAATATGCGCTGGCCATGGCGGAGGTGGCGGTGCGCAACGGGGTGGAACTCCACCTCAGCAGCCCGGTCACCGGCATTCAGAAAACCGCGTCCGGATGGGCGTTGACTACGCCGTCCGGCGTGGTGGAGGCCCGCTACGTTGTCAACGCCGCCGGCGTCCGGGCCGATGCCGTGCACGACATGGCCGCTCCGCACCGGTTCACCATCCAGCCCACCCGCGGCGAATATTACCTTCTGGACAAATCGGAAGGCACGCGGGTGCAGCATGTCATCTTCCAGTGCCCCAACGAAAACGGCAAGGGCGTGCTGGTGGCACCTACCGTTCACGGCAACCTGATCGTCGGACCCAATGCCGAGCCGGTGGCGGGCGACAACACCGCCTGCACCGCCGCCGGGCTGGCCTTTGTCAGCGCGGCCGCACGCCGCAGCGTGCCGGACATCCGCTTCGGCGAGTCCATCCGCAACTTTGCAGGCGTCCGCGCCAATGTGGACACCGGGGATTTCGTCATCGGCGAGGCGGAAGGTGCACCCGGCTTCATCGACCTGGCCGGTATGAAATCGCCGGGCCTGTCCAGCGCACCGGCCGTTGCCAAAGAGGTGGTCCGCATTCTGGAAGGCCACGGGGATCTGCCTGCGGCCAAAACGGATTACCGGGACGGCCGCACCCGGGTGCGGTTCAAGGAGCTGCCGCCGGAAGAAAAGGCAAAGCTCATTGCCCGGAACCCCGCCTACGGCCGGGTGATCTGCCGCTGCGAGACCATCACCGAGGGCGAGATCCTGGACGCCCTGCACACCGAGATCCCGGCCACCACCATCGACGGCGTCAAGCGCCGCTGCAACGCCGGGATGGGCCGCTGTCAGGGCGGCTTCTGCGGGCCCCGGGTGCTGGAGCTCATCAGCCGGACGCGGGGCATCGACCCGCTGGACGTCCTGCAGGACAAGGCAGGCAGCAACGTCTTACTGTGCGAAACCAAGCAGGAGGGAACCAACCATGATTGATCTGGTCATCGTCGGCGGCGGCCCTGCAGGCCTTGCCGCAGCCTACAGCGCATGGCAGCACGGCCTGCGCGATATTCTGATTTTGGAGCGTGACAACGAGCTGGGCGGCATCCTGAACCAGTGCATCCACAACGGCTTCGGGCTGCACCGTTTCGGCGAGCAGCTCACCGGCCCGGAGTACGCCGGGCGCTACATTGAAATGCTGCGCTCCACCGGCGTCCGGGTGGAGCTGGGCACCATGGTGCTGGAGGTCACGCCGGATAAAAAGATCCACTGTGTCAGCAAGGAGAAGGGCTACCAGATCCTCGAAGCAAAGAGCGTCATCCTCTGCATGGGCTGCCGGGAGCGCACCCGCGGGGCCATCGGCATCCCGGGCACCCGCCCGGCCGGCATCTACACCGCCGGTGCCGCCCAGCGCTATGTCAACATGGAGGGCTATCTGGTAGGCAAACGGGTGCTCATTCTGGGCAGCGGCGACATCGGACTGATCATGGCCCGGCGGATGACGCTGGAAGGGGCCAAGGTGCTGGCCTGCGTGGAGGTCATGCCCTATTCCGGCGGCCTGACCCGCAACATTGTGCAGTGCCTGCAGGATTTTGACATCCCGCTGTACCTGTCCCACACCATCGTGGACATTCAGGGCGATACCCGGGTGGAAAAGGCCATTGTGGCCAAGGTGGACGAGAACCGCCGCCCCATTCCGGGCACCGAGATGGAATTTGACGTGGACACCATCCTGCTCAGTGTGGGCCTGATCCCGGAAAACGAGCTGACCCGGCAGGCCGGCATCCCGATGGACCCCCACACCAAGGGGGCCGTGGTCTACGAGAACATGGAGACCGGCATTCCCGGCGTGTTTGCCTGCGGCAACGTGGTGCATGTGCACGATCTGGTGGACTTTGTTTCCGGCGAGAGCGACCGGGCCGGAGCCGCAGCCGCCGCCTATGTGCTCCACGGTGAGACCCCGGACGCGGCCGTGCTGGACCTTGTCCCGGGCAATGGCGTGGGCTATACCGTCCCCCAGCGGGTGCGCCCGGCGGACGTGGACAAGGGCGTGGAGATCTCGTTCCGGGTGCGGCAGAATTACGGCCCCAGCCAGATCACCATCACCTGCGGGGAGAAGCAGCTGGCCCGGTTCAAGCGCCGGCGGATGGCACCCGGCGAGATGGAGCACATCACCCTGCCCGGGGTCCTGCTGGCAAAGGCCGACGGCCCGCTGACCGTTGCAGTAGAGGAGGTTGTAGCAAAATGAACAAAAAGTGTGAGATCATTTGTATCTGCTGCCCCCGTGGCTGCCACTTGCAGGTGGACCCGGAAAACGATTATAATGTAACCGGCAATGCCTGCCCCAACGGTGCCGCCTATGGCAAGGAAGAACTGACCCACCCCACCCGTATCCTGACCAGTACGGTGCGGGCCGAGGGCGGGCGCTATCCGCGCTGCCCGGTCAAGACCGCGCAGGCGGTGCCCAAAGAAAAGATCATGCAGGTCATGGCTGCGCTGGACGGCGTCACGCTGCACGCACCCATCCGCACCGGGCAGGTCGTGCTGACCGACGTCTGCGGCACCGGTGTGGATGTCGTAGCCACACGAGACCTGTAAAACCGCCCCTGAGCGAAACGGAGGTCGTTGAACCATGTCGACAAAGTATGTTCTTGCACTGGACCAGGGAACCACCAGCAGCCGCGCCATCCTGTTTGACAACGAGCAGAACATCATCGCGGTGCAGCAGCGGGAGTTTGAGCAGATCTACCCGCAGCAGGGCTGGGTGGAGCACAACCCCATGGAGATCTGGTCCACCCAGTACGGGGTCATGAACGAGGTGGTGGCCCAGAGCGGCGTGGATGTCCATGACATTGCCGCCATCGGCATCACCAACCAGCGCGAGACCACCATCCTGTGGGAAAAGGCCACCGGCCGCCCCATCTACAATGCCATCGTCTGGCAGTGCCGCCGCACCGCTCCGCTGGTGGACGAGCTGGTGCAGCAGCCCGGCATGACGGAATACATCCGCGAGAATACCGGCCTGATGCCGGATGCCTATTTTTCCGCCACCAAGATCAAGTGGATCCTGGATAACGTGCCCGGCGCGCGGGAGCGGGCCGAGGCGGGCGAGATCCTGTTCGGCACCGTGGACACCTGGCTGGTGTGGAAGCTCACCGGCGGCAAGGTGCATGTGACCGACCGCACCAACGCCAGCCGCACCATGCTCTACAACATCCGCACCCTGGACTGGGACGACACCCTGCTCAAAGCGCTGGATATCCCCCGCTGCATCCTGCCCCGCGTGGCGGATTCCAGCGAGGTCTACGGCACCACAGACCTGTGCGGGGTGCAGGTGCCGGTGGCCGGCATTGCCGGGGACCAGCAGGCTGCACTGTTCGGGCAGGGGTGCTTTGCCAAGGGTGAGGCCAAGAACACCTACGGCACCGGCTGCTTCTTGCTCATGAACACCGGTGACACCATCTGCCGCAGCCAGAACGGTCTGATCTCCACCATCGGCATCAGCCTGAACGGCAAGGTGGAGTATGCCCTGGAGGGCAGCGTCTTTGTGGGCGGTGCCGTCATCCAGTGGGTGCGCGACGGCCTGCGGATGATCCAGGAGAGCCGCGACGCCGAATACTATGCCCAGAAGGTGCCGGACAACGGCGGCATCTACATCGTGCCCGCCTTCACCGGTCTCGGTGCGCCCTATTGGGATATGTACGCCCGCGGTGCCATTGTAGGCATCACCCGCGGCACCACCCAGAACCACATCATCCGGGCGGCGGAGGAGTCCATCGCCTACCAGAGCGCCGACCTTGTGGCCGCCATGGAAAAGGACACCGGTGTGCCCATCACCTCCCTGAAGGTGGACGGCGGTGCTTCCCGCGACCAGTTCCTGATGCAGTTCCAGGCCGACATCCTGAACAAGGACGTCCTGCGCCCGGCCATCCGGGAGACCACGGCCCTGGGCGCTGCCTATCTGGCAGGCCTTGCCACCGGCGTGTGGAAGGACCGGGACGAGATCCGCAGCCTGTGGCACTGCAACATGACCTTTACCCCCGCTATGCCGGAGGCCGAGCGCGCACGGCTGCTGTCCGGCTGGCACAAGGCCGTGGGCCGCAGCAGTGACTGGGCAGAGCATTAAAAGAATTTGTCTGGATTTTGACTGCTTCCAACAAAAAATAACGAATTTGTGAATTGTCTGTTGACAAACCGTTGAGAAATGGTATACTGAAAGCATCCCAAGAGAATTGAGATGGGGATGCACTGTGCCACACGACCGCAGTGCGTCCCCATTTTTTGTTCCCATCGCACCCCTTGTCCGCCCGTTCACATCTGTTCCGGGGGCTGGTTCTGGAAGTGCAGCCGCCGGGCACGTCCCTGAAAAAAAGAAGGAGGATCCCCATGAAAAGCACCGCAAAGGCCACCGAAAAGCGTTCGCGCACGGTCGTTGTGCTGGCGATCGCTGTGGCGTTGATGCTGCTGGGCAGCATTTTTGCCCAGATGTTCAACACCTCATTCTACAAGGTCAAGGTCTCCCGCATTTCCTTTGATACCGACTCCGGCACCCTTTCGGGCCTGTTGTACATGCCCAAGGGCGTGGACGCCTCCAACCCGCACCCCACCATCGTGACCACCCACGGCTACCTGAACAGTGCCGAGATGCAGGACGAGACCGCCATCGAGATGTCCCGCCGCGGCTATGTCGTGCTGGCACTGGATATGTATGACCACGGCCATTCCCACGGGAACGCCGACAATACCGGCGGCTTCTTCAACTTCTGGCCCACTTCGCTGTGGGATGCCGCACAGTACATGTACAGCCAGGACTACGTTGCCAAGGATGCACAGGGCAACGGTCAGATCGCGGTCAGCGGCCACTCCATGGGCGGCTTCTCCTCCGAGATGGCCATCTATCTGGATGAGCAGAACTACGCTGCCGCCGGTTACCGCATCATCAAGGCCGGTTTGAGCATGGGTGCCGATTACTCCTGGACCTCCTACCTGGGCCTGGACGAAGAGGCTGCAGTTGCCACCTTCGGCGGACGCACCATCGGCAAGATCTGCGGCCAGTACGACGAGTTCTTCTTTGCGGCCGACGAGCCTCCCACGAAGAGCGGCACCGTCTACCACAAGGACTATGTTGCAACCACCGCTGGCAAGACCCTGCTGGAGCAGGAAGCTCCGCAGGCTGACACCTGGTACACCGGCTCGGATGGCGGCCAGCGCATCATTTACCAGCCGCGTGAGATCCACCCCTGGAACCACTTCTCCACCGCTTCCACCAAGGATGCCATCGAGTTCTACGCCACTGCATTTGCCGACCAGTCCGGTCTGGTGCAGAACATTGCTTCCACCAGCCAGATCTGGTACTGGAAAGAAGTCTTTGAGTTGGTCGCTCTGGTGGGCTTCCTGCTCATGCTGGCACCTCTTGCCCTGCTGCTGATGAAGCTGCCCTTCCTGTCCAATGCAAAGCAGGCCGTCGCAGCACCCACCCCGGCCGTCGGCACCTTGTCCGGCAAGCTTGGCACGATCAGCCTGTTCGTGGTCGGTATGCTGATCCCGGCCATCATCTTCCCCGCCGTGTACGACGGCAGTCTGACCGCAGAGCCCATCCGCTGGATGCGCTACGCCAGTGACATTGCCCTGCTCCTGTCGGTGGTGGGCATCGTTCTGGCAGCCCGCAGCACCGAGGACGACCGCAAGACCTGGCTGTCCGGCTCGGTGTGCGTCCTGATCGCTTCCATTGTCCTGCGTGTGCTGGTGACCAAGAACATCTTCGAGACCAATGCCACCTGGCAGGGCCCCACCGTCAACAGCATCGTGACCTGGGCTCTCATCTGCGCCTGCATCTCCATCGTGACCATGGTCTGCGTCTACCTGTTCGGCGGTCGCAAGCAGAAGGGCATCACGCTGGAACAGTACGGCATTGCCGCAAAGCCGGTGTCTGTGGCCGCAGCCTTCTGCGTGGCACTGCTGGTGAGCGTGATCGCCTACGCCTGCCTGTTTGCCGTGGATGCCATCTTCAAGACCGACTTCCGCATCTGGACCTTCGCCTTCAAGACCTTTGAAGCCAGCGCCATCCCGGCGGCGGTCAAGTATATGCCGTTCTTCTTTGTGTACTACTTTGTCAGCGGCGCCGCCGCCATCTCCAACACCAGCAGCGAAAAGCTGCAGGGCGGCTGGGGCTACCTGCTGGCTGCTCTGACCAACATGGGCGGCATCCTCCTCTGGCTGGTGCTGCAGTACGGCACCCTGTTCCGTACCGGCGTTGCCTTCTACCCGGGACAGGCCCTTGGCGGCATCCTGCTGTTTGCGCTGGTGCCCTCGCTGGCCATTGCATCCTGCCTGGCCAAGTACCTGTACAAAAAGACCGGCAGCGTGTACGTTGCGGCCTTCCTGAATACCATCCTGATGACCATGATGACCGTGGCCAACACCGCGATCTATTTCCAGGCATAAGCACAACCGCAGACTGGGGCTGCACTTTACAGTGCGGCCCCTTTGTGCGATAATGAGAACCATCTGAGAGAAAAGGAGTCCTGCCCGATGCATCCACTTGCTGAAACTCTGCTGGACGAGCCGGTGATCGCAGCCGTCAAGACGGATGACGCTCTGACGGCCGCCCTGGCCTCGCCCTGCAGCACGGTCTTTCTGCTGGCGAGCACCCTGCTCAATGTGGGGGAGCTGGTCCGGCGCATCCACGCGGCCGGAAAGCTGGCCGTCGTGCACATCGACCTTGTGGACGGCCTTTCGGCGCGGGAAGTTGCCGTGAATTCCCTCATTGCGCTGTGCCACCCGGATGGTATCATTTCCACTCACCCGTCCCTGATCCGGCGGGCGCGCCATCAGGGCCTTCTGACCATCCAGCGGGCGTTCATCCTGGACTCCCTTTCCCTGAACAATCTTTCCGGCCAGCTGGAACAAGGCAAGCCGGACTTTGTGGAGATCCTGCCCGGCATCATGCCCCGGGTCATCACCGAGATCAGTACCCGCACCCGGGTGCCGGTGATCGCGGGCGGTCTGCTGCGGGACAAGGCCGACGTCATGGCCGCCATGCGGGCCGGTGCCTCGGCGGTGTCCACCTCTGCCCCGGAGCTGTGGGACATCTGAACCCCGGAAAACACAAAAATGCCTGACCGCTGTCGTTGGCGGTCAGGCATTTTTTATGGAAAGCAGCAGCGTTACGGCTGGCTCTTCTTGACAAGATCTTTGGTGTACAGGGCGCGGGTGGCGTTGAGCACGGCAATGACCATGACGCCCACGTCGGCAAAGATGGCTGTCCACATGCTGGCCATACCGATGGCACCCAGCAGCAGGCAGGCAAACTTGACCGCCAGCGCGAACACGATGTTCTCGTACACGATGCGCAGGGTGCGGCGGGCGATGCGCATGGCCAGTGCGATCTTGGCCGGGTCATCGTCCATCAGCACCACATCGGCGGCTTCAATGGCGGCGTCGGAGCCCAGGGCACCCATGGCGATGCCCACATCGGCGCGGGACAGCACCGGGGCGTCGTTGATGCCGTCGCCCACAAAGGCCAGATTCTCCTTGGACTTCTTGGCGGCGATGAGTGTTTCGATCTGGTCCACCTTGTCGCCGGGCAGCAGACCGGCATGGTATTCGTCCAGACCCAGCTGGGCAGAAACGGCCTTGGCCACCGGCTCGGCGTCGCCGGTGAGCATGACGGTCTTGCGCACTCCGGCGGCCTTCAGGGCCCGGATGGCCTCGGCACTGTGGGGTTTGACCACGTCGGCGATGAGCAGGCAACCGGCGTATCTGCCGTCGATGGCAACGTGCACGACGGTGCCGGTCTCGCTCACGGCGGGGGCAGAAAGGCCCAGCCGCTCCATCAGACGGGCGTTGCCGGCGGCAACGGGCTTGCCGTCTACCTTGGCGGTCACGCCGTGGCCGCCAAGTTCCTCCACGTCGGTCACGAGGGAGGTGTCGATCTCCTTGCCGTAGGCGGCCTTGATGCTCAGGGAGATGGGGTGCTTGGACCAGCTTTCGGCCAGGGCGGCGGCCTCCACCAGCTGTTCGTCGGTGATGCCGTCGGCCGGGTGGACGCCGGTGACCTTGAAGGTGCCCTGGGTCAGGGTGCCGGTCTTATCAAACACCACGATGCCGGTGCGGGCCAGCTCCTCCAGATAGGTGGAACCCTTGACCAGGATGCCGCAGGCGGAAGCACCGCCGATGCCGCCGAAGAAGCTCAGCGGAATGCTGATGACCAGTGCGCAGGGGCAGCTGATGACCAGGAAGGTCAAAGCGCGGTAGATCCAGTCCCCAAAGCGGGCAGGCTGGCCCATCATCAGCAGCACGATGGGCGGCAGGAAGGCCAGCGCCAGCGCACCGTAGCAGACAGCCGGGGTGTATACCCGGGCAAAGCGGGTGATGAAGTTTTCGGCGCGGGCCTTTTTCATGCTGGAATTTTCCACCAGATCGAGAATTTTCGAGACGGTGGACTCGCCGAATTCCTTGGTGGTCCTGACTTTCAGCAGGCCGGTCATGTTCACGCAGCCGCTGATGACCTCGTCTCCGGTCTGGACGTCGCGGGGCAGGCTCTCACCGGTCAGGGCGGCGGTGTTCAGGGCGGAGGTGCCCTCTACGATCACACCGTCAATGGGCACCCGCTCGCCGGGCTGCACCACGATCACGGTGCCCACCTCCACGTCATCGGGGTCCACCTGCTCCAGCTTGCCGTCCTCGTCCTCCACGTTGGCGTAGTCCGGGCGGATGTCCATCAGGCTGGAAATGCTCTGGCGGCTCTTGCCCACGGCCACGCTCTGGAACAGCTCGCCGATCTGGTAAAAGAGGATAACGGCGCAGCCTTCCACATAGTCGCCCAGGGCAAAGGCACCCACGGTAGCCACCGCCATCAGGAAGCACTCGTCAAAGGGCTGGCGGTTCTTGATGCCCTTGATGGCCTTGCGCAGCACGTCCTTGCCCACCACAAAGTACGGGATGAGGTAGAGCAGCAGCTCCACCGGGGTGGGAAGTGCCGGCAGCACACGGAGCAGCAGCTTGAGCAGGATCACAAGGGCCAGCGCGATCAGGATCTGCTGCAGGCTCTTTTTTTGCTTTTTGGTCATACAAAACGCTCCTTTTGTCGGATTGCGGCGGTTCTGAGAAAAAACGGGAAAACGCAGTGGAATTCAACAGGTTTTCCCCACAAAAATGGATTTTCCACCCTTTCCCCCGTGTTTTCCACGGGGTTTTCCCGCAGAAAACTTGCTTTTCCACGTTTCTTTTTGGAGTTTTCCGCGAAGGGTGTTGAAAAGTGCGTGGAAAGTGTTGAAAACTGCCCGTTTTTTCCACGAAAAAGAGGAGTTTTCCGCTGCCCGGCGGCAGAGGAAAGAAAAGCTCTCCCACAGGGGGAGAGCTGCCGCCCGGCAGCGATGCCGGGAACCGGACCGGAAGAGGTCAGATGTCAAAGATCTCGCAGTCGTCCTCCACCTTCTTGCAGGCAGACAGCACATTCTCCATGGTGGCGTGGGGGTCAGCACCCTCGGCAAACTCCACCTTCATCTTCTGGGTCATGAAGCTGACAGTCGCCTTTTCCACACCGGCAACGGTGTTGGCAGCGTCCTCCATCTTCTGGGCGCAGTTTGCACAGTCCACGTCGATCTTGTAGGTCTTTTTCATCGTAGATACCAGCCTTTCTGTTTTTGTGCGGGCCGCAGCCCGGAAAATCATTCTTCGATATGGTCCATCCCCAGAGAGAGGATGCTGCGCACATGGTCGTCGTCCAGTGCGTAATACACGGTCTTGCCCTCCCGCCGGAAGCGTACCAGCTTGGAATCCTTGAGCACCCGCAGCTGGTGGCTCACGGCCGACTGGCTCAGCTGCACGGCGTTGGCAATGTCCTGCACGCACAGCTCATTGTCGTGCAGGGCGTATAGGATCTTGATGCGGGTGGAGTCGCCGAACACCCGGAACAGGTCGGCCAGCTCGTACAGCACTTCGTCATCCGGCATGTCCAGCTCTTCCGGCTGCACAAGGGGTTCGTTCTGCTGTGCCATGGAAGCATCTCCTTTCGGGATGAAATCACATGAACGTCTGTTCATGTGTTCATGATATCACGCACATGCCTGCCTGTCAAGCCCTTTGCAGAAGAATTTTGACATTCCCGCTGCATTGATGAAAAAACACCGCAAAACGCCAAAAAGATGCAAATTGAAAAAAGAAAACCCGGCCCGCTGGAAAGCGGACCGGGAGCGGACGGGTGGCGGAGCGGCTCAACGCTTCTTCCCGGCTGCTGCCCAGGGGGCGTACATCAGCACAAGGGCCAGCGCGATGGCGGGCAGAAAGCCCAGAATGTAGAATTTTTCGCCAAACCACGCGGTAAAGGTGCTGGTGATGACGTTGCCATAGGGGTTATTCAAAAAGTAAAAGTTGGTGTGCAGGGGTTTGTTAAGAAAATAGATGGGCAGGGCCGAGCCGAACAAAAAGGCCAGCACCTGCGGCACCCGGCGCACGCTGGGGCGGTATCCGCCCGCCACCAGCAGCACAGGGTAGAGCACCAGCAGGGCGTGGATGCTGACCGAGTGCAGGTTGATGAGGGTGAACCACCCGGGCACATCCCGCCAGCTGGGGCACAGCAGAGCCAGTGCCGCGCCGGGGATGCACAGGGCGTACAGCTCCTCCTTGCACCAGCTGCGGTCGGTGAGGGTGTTGTACAGGCAGACGAACACGTTGATGCTGCACAGGTGCAGCGGCAGATAGCTCCAGTTCCACTGGCCGGTGCAGGCCATGCCCAGCAGCAGGGCGGCCTCGTCGGCCAGCAGGGCCGCCGTGACCCCCACCAGAATGTGCCGCCGGGTGCGCGGCGTGCTGCGGCGGTACCACCACACCATGCACAGAAGGAACAAAGCCGACAGAGCCAGCTCTATGAGATGGACAGTGCCGAACAGCGGGTAGCACTCATAGCCCGCACCGTATTCGGCGGCGGTGATGTCATAGGATTTCCAGAAGTCAGACATGGAGGTCCCCTCTCTTTCAGAGCCTATCATAGCACAGACAGCCGGAAACCGAAACGGTATTTTTTACAAAATGCGCCAAAGTGGGTGCATTCTTTGCCAAGCTGTGGTATCTTATAAAAGTATAAAACAACAAACTGCGCAAAACGCACAGGAGGGAATTTTTTATGACACTGGAACCTGGCATCCGCGGTGAGCAGAGCGTGTCTGTCACTGCTGCAAACACTGCAAAAACCATGGGCAGCGGCACGCTGGACGTGTTTGCCACCCCGGCCCTGGTGGCCCTGGCCGAAAAGACCTGTTGGATGAGCGTGGCCCCGGCCCTGGCCGAGGGCGACGGCACCGTGGGCACGAAGCTGGAGCTGGAGCACACCGCTCCCACCCCCGTGGGCATGACCGTGACCTGCGAGAGCGAGCTGGTGGCTGTGGAAGGCCGCAAGCTCACCTTCAAAGTGAGCCTGCACGACGAAAAAGGCCCGGTGGGCGGCGGCACCCACGAGCGCTTTGTGATCCACAACGACAAGTTTGCGGCCAAGGCGGAGGCAAAGAAGAACTGAAAAAGCCTTCCCCCAAGGGGGAAGGCTAAGGCTCCCTCTTTGACGGAGGGAGTTCTTCCTGCTCCAGCCGCAGCGGCGGCGGGTCCTCGGCCAGCAGCTGCTGTTCGGCGTGGGCCTGTGCGTCCTGCAGCAGCTGTACGGCCTGCACGCTGGCGCGGAACAGCTCAAAATACATCGCTTTATAATCCGGCACGGCCCCACTCCCCTTTTGCATTCCGTGGGGATAGTCTGCCCCGCAGCACGGGGCCTGATACGCTGCCGGAACGAATCGCCTGAAAGGAAAAGGAATCATTATGAAAAACAAGAATCTGTCCTGGGTAGCGGCACTGTTCGTGTTTGCCCTGCTGCTGTGGTGCACGGCAGCCACTCCCGGCAAGATCGCCGACCCGTCTACCTACACCTGTGCGGTGTACAGCACCTTCTTCTCGCTGCTGCCGCCGGTCATCGCCATTGTGCTGGCCCTGAACACCAAGGAGGTGTACACCTCCCTGCTGGTGGGCATCGCCTCGGGCGCGCTGCTGTATGCCAACGGAAACCTGGAACTGGCCCTGAATACCCTCTTCTTTAACGAAGAGGGCGGCATGATCGCCAAACTGTCCGACAGCAGCAATGTGGGCATCCTGGTGTTCCTGGTCATGCTGGGCATCCTGGTGGCCCTGATGAACAAGGCCGGCGGCTCGGCCGCCTTTGGCCGCTGGGCATCGAAGCACATCCACTCCCGGGCGGGCGCACAGTTTGCCACCCTGCTGCTGGGTGTGATGATCTTTGTGGACGACTATTTCAACTGCCTGACCGTGGGTTCGGTCATGCGCCCGGTCACCGACCGGCAGAAGGTGTCCCGCGCCAAGCTGGCCTACCTCATCGACGCCACGGCGGCCCCCATCTGCATCATTGCGCCGGTGTCCAGCTGGGCGGCGGCGGTCACCTCCAGCGTGCCGGAGGGGGCTGGCATCAACGGCTTCACCATGTTCCTGCGCACCATCCCCTACAACTACTATGCCCTGCTTACCGTCGTCATGAGCCTGTTCCTCATCTTCACCGGCACGGACTTCGGCTCCATGAAGCTCAATGAGGACAACGCGAAAAACGGCGACCTGTTCACCACCGAGGACCGCCCCTACGGCGACGACGTGGACGACGGCACCGAGACGAAGGGCCATGTTGTGGACCTGATCGCACCGGTGCTGGTGCTGATCGCGGCCTGCATCTTCGGCATGATCTACACCGGCGGCTTCTTTGACGGGGTGGACTTCGTCACCGCCTTTGCGGACTGCAACGCCTCTGCCGGCCTTGTGATGGGCAGCAGCATTGCTCTGCTGTT
This sequence comes from uncultured Faecalibacterium sp., assembly GCA_900539945.1. Classification (GTDB taxonomy): domain Bacteria; phylum Bacillota; class Clostridia; order Oscillospirales; family Ruminococcaceae; genus Faecalibacterium. The sequence continues at coordinate 15,607 of UQDV01000015.1, read as the reverse complement.
CACCTTCGTGTTCTACCGGGTGCGCAGCGTCATGACCTTCCAGGACTTTGCGGCCTGCATCCCGGAGGGCTTCAAGGCCATGGTCAGCCCCATGCTCATCCTCACGCTGGCCTGGACCCTGTCCGGCATGACCGGCCTGCTGGGTGCCAAGTATTATGTGGCCAACCTGCTGGGCGGCTCCGCTGCGGCGCTGCAGTATCTGCTGCCGGTGATCATCTTCCTGGTGGCGGTGTTCCTGGCCTTTGCCACCGGCACGAGCTGGGGAACCTTCTCCATTCTGATCCCCATCGTGTGCCACGCATTCCCGGAAGGCGAAATGCTGGTCATCTCCATCGCGGCCTGCCTGTCCGGCGCCGTGTGCGGCGACCACTGCTCCCCCATCTCCGACACCACCATCATGGCCTCGGCGGGTGCCCACTGCAGCCATGTGAACCATGTGTCCACCCAGCTGCCCTATGCCATCACGGCGGCGTCCTGCGCGGCGGTGTGTTATGTGATCACCGGCCTGGCACAGGCGGTACTGGGCAGCCGGGCCAGCCTGTTCACCTCGCTGGTGCTGCTGGCCGTGGCCATCGTCGTAGAGCTGGTGGTGCTCAGCATCATCCGCGCCCGCACGATCAAAAAGACAAAAGCATGATTGGGCTTTGCCGTCGCGGGCAACTTGTGATAAACTGGATAAACTGAAAGAAAACGAACGAGCGGAGGCGCGATCCATGCTGGAACAGGCTTTTCAGGATGTATACACCAAATTCAAGCTGCATTTTTATCAGAACGTATTCCAGCGTTTTGCCACGCGGGAAGCGACCCTGACCACGGTGGAGTCCTTCTGCATGGAGGGCATCATGGCCATGGGCGAACCCACCATTGCGGAGTTCTCTCGCATGATGCAGATCTCCACCCCCAATGCGGCCTACAAGATCGGCAGTCTGGTCAAAAAGGGCTATGTGGAAAAGATCCAGTCCACCGTGGACCGGCGCGAGTACCACCTGCGCCCCACCCAGAAGTACATCGACTACTACAACATCAGCTACTCCTACCTGAGCACGGTGGTCCGGCGAGTGCGCCAGCGCTTCCCGGAAGAGGACGTGGACAAGCTGGAGCAGATGCTCACGGTGATCAGCGATGAGCTGATGCCGGAGCTGGACCTGATGAACAAGACCCGGCAGCGGCTGTCGGAATAAAAAATGCGCCCGGGAGTATCCAGGGCGCATTTTTGGTAGGGCGGCTTTACAGCACCATAAACAGGGTGCCGGCGGTGATCAGGGCACAGCCCACCAGGTTTTTGGCGGTAAAGGGTTCCTTCAGGATCACAAAGGCCAAAGCCAGGGTGATCACCACGCTGAGCTTGTCCACCGGAACCACCTTGGAGGCGGCCCCGATCTGCAAAGCGTGGTAATAGCACAGCCAGCTGGCCCCGGTGGCCAGGCCGGAAAGGATCAAAAACAGCCAGCTGCGGCGAGAGATATCCCCCACGCCGCCCTGGGTCCCGGTGAGGAACACCATGCCCCAGCTCATGACCAGCACCACCACCGTGCGGATGGCGGTGGCCAGGGTGGAGTTGACCCCCTGGATGCCGATCTTGGCCAGGATGGAGGTAAGGGCCGCAAACACGGCACTGCCCAGTGCAAACACGAACCACATAGTAAGATGCGCCTCCCTTTTTGTCCAGTGTAACACCGCAGCCCTCCCGGCGCAAGGGTGCACAGGCAAAACCGCCGGGCAAGCACTGGCCTGCCCGGCGGCTTTATCCTCAGTGATAGAAGGTATCGAAGTTCACCTGGCGGTAGAAGCGCTGCTGCAGCTGGTCGAAGCTGTCGCAGTTCTGGGCCAGCAGCCACATGCTCTTGGTGACCACGGCTTCGATGGTCATGTCATGGGCTTCCAGGAAGCGGAATCGGTTCTTCACCCGCTTGCCCACCTCGTACACGCCCACGTCGCTGCCCTCATAGGTCACCTGCGTGGTCAGGATGAGCACCTTGTGGGTCTGCTCGTAGTGGCCCAGCCCCTCGGCAAAGGCGTCCATGAGCCGCTGCGGGATGCCGCCCACGCCGAAGCTCTCCACGATGACGCAGTCGTACAGGCGGAAGATCTCCGGGATCATGCCGGGGTCCATGCCGGGGATGAGCTTGAGCAGGAACACCCGGGGGTTCATGGCGCGGCCGAACTCCACCGGGCCGGTGGGCCAGGGCGAAGGCACATAGCGCACCAGACGGTCGCCCTGCACCAGTGCCAGCTCCGGGAAGTTGACCGAGGCAAAGGCGTCGTAGCTGATGGTCTTGTTCTTTTTGGCACGGGTGCCGGCAATGACGTGCCCGCCAAACACCACCATCACGCCCCGGCTGCCCGGGTCCAGTGCACAGATCACGCTGTCGCGCAGGTTTTTCTTGGCGTCGGTGATCTCGTTGGAGATGGGCTGCTGGGCACCGGTGAGGATGATGGGCTTGTCCGCGTTCTGGATGAGGTAAGAAAGTGCCGCTGCGGAATAGGCCAGCGTATCGGTGCCGTGGCAGATGATGAAACCATCGTACAGGGCGTAGTTTTCCTGAATGGCGCGGGCCATCATCAGCCAGTGTTCCTGGCCGAGGTCGGTGCTGTCGATGCTGCACAGGGCCAGCGTTTCCGGGATGCACAGGTCGTTGAGCTCCGGAAGATGGGCCAGCAGTTCGTCGCTGCTGAGCACGGGTCGGAGGCCCTGCGGAGTATGTACGCTGGCAATGGTGCCGCCGGTGGTAATGAAAAGAATGCGCTGTTTGGTCATAAAAAGCCTCCATGGCAGAAAATCAGAGAAACAAACCCAGTATAACACACTCTTTTCCGGCTGAAAAGTGCCCCGCAGCGGCAAAAGGCTGCTTTTTGCGACCCGGTCACAGAAGTTTTGCGGAAAAAGGTGTATACTATATGAGGAAAGGGGCTTCCGTCGATTGGAAGGCCCCTCAGTCGCTGCGCGACAGCTCCCCGGTGGGGAGCGCTTTCCATAAAAAGCGGGTTCACCCGCTGCGCTTCGGGCGCAGCCCGACAGCAGCCGATGCCGTTATCCGCCACGACCCCCACTCCGTGAAAAGGCAATTCCGGCAGGGCCGCAGCCCTGCCGGAATTGCGAATAAAAAATATTATTTCCGCTGAATATGGCCAGAGCGAAGCGGAGGCCATTTCAAACCGTCAACTTAAAAAGGAGAACCACCATGCCCAACATTGTGATCGTCGGTTCCGGCCCGGCGGGCGTGTCTGCCGCACTGTACGCGGTCCGCGCGGGGGTGGACACCACCGTGCTGACCAAAGGCCCCGGTGCGCTGGACCGGGCCGAGAAGATCGAAAACTACTACGGCCTTGCTCAGCCGGTTTCCGGCGCGGAGCTGGAGCGCCGCAGCATCGAGAACGCCAAACGCCTGGGGGTGCGGTTTGTGACCGCCGAAGCCGTGGGGCTGACCTATACGGATAAACTCACGGTAGAAACCATAGGGGAAGATTACCCGGCGGACGCGGTGATCCTGGCCACGGGGGCCTCCCGTGCAGTGCCGCGCATTCCGGGCCTTGCCGGGCTGGAGGGCCACGGCGTGAGCTGGTGTGCCGTCTGCGACGCCTTTTTCTACCGCGGCAAGGATGTGGCCGTGCTGGGCAGCGGAGCCTATGCCCTGCACGAGGTGCAGGCCCTGCTGCCGGTGGTGAAAAGCGTCAGCCTGCTGACCAACGGCATGCCGCTGACCGCAGAATTCCCGCCGGAGGTGACCGTATACCCGCAGAAGGTGGAGGCTGTTCTGGGCGAACAGGTGGTCACCGGGGTGCAGCTGTCCGACGGGCAGGAGGTTGCCCTGTCCGGTGTGTTCGTGGCGCTGGGCGTGGCGGGCAGCACTGCGCTGGCCCGCAAGATCGGGGCCGCCGTGGAGGGCAGCCGCATCGTGGTGGATGAGAAGATGCAGACCACCGTGCCCGGCCTGTACGCTGCCGGGGACTGCACCGGCGGCCTGCTGCAGGTGGCAAAGGCTGTATACGAGGGGGCACAGGCCGGCACGGAGGCCGCCAAGGCCCTGCGGAAAGGATGAGCATCATGGAAGAAAAGACCTCGGATCACCGCAACTGTCTGGCCTGCGCGTTCCCCTTCTGGGCGCAGCTGACCGCCGACGAACAGGAGATGCTCTGCCGCTACACCCGCCCGGTGCACTACCGCAAAGGGGCCCGGGTGCACAGCCCACTGGAAAGCTGTGTGGGCATCCTGCTGCTGCGCACCGGCCAGCTGCGGGCCTATCTGCTGTCGGAGGACGGCCGGGACGTGACCCTCTACCGCCTGTTCGGCGGGGAAGTGTGCATCCTGTCGGCGTCCTGCGTGATGGACTCGGTGAATGTGGACCTGTACATCGACGCTGAGGAGGACACCGAGGCACTGTGCATCAGCGCGGGCATCTTCCGCCGTCTGATGCAGCAGAATGTCTATGTGCGCTGCTACGCCTACCAGCTCACGGCAGAGCGCTTTTCCGACACCATGTGGACGATGCAGCAGATCCTGTTCATGAGCGCCGACCGGCGGCTGGCCATCTTTCTCACCGACGAGCTGGCCAAGACCGGCGGCGACGAGGTGCGCATGACCCACGACCAGATGGCAAAGTACATGGGCTCTGCCCGCGAGGTGGTGAGCCGGATGCTCAAATACTTCGCGCAGGAGGGCTGGGTGCGGCTGTACCGCGGCGGGGTGCAGGTGCTGGACAAGCCAAAGGTGCAGCAGTTGGCAAGAGGCGAATGAAAAAAGAGGACGATGCGTTATGCATCGTCCTCTTTGCTGTTACGGGAGATCAGCCCTTGCAGCCCTGCTCTTCCCAGTCGCCGAAATCGCTGGCGTCAGCGATCTTGGTGGCGTCGAACTTGCCGTTCTCGTCCTTGGGGGCGACGGCGGGGCCGGCCTCCACGGGGTTGGGGTTCGGGGCCTCGGGGTCATATACCGGGCGCTCTTCGCTCAGGTCCGGCAGGGTCACCGGCTCGTTTGCGGCGGGTGCCTCGGCAGCGGGCTCGGCAGGAGCTTCCGGGGCGTCGGCTTCGGCCGGGGCGGCGGGCTGCTCTGCGGCATCGTCCGCTGCTTTGGCCTCTGCTTCGGCGTAGGCCTCGGCGGTCTTTTCGGCCTCGGCGGCGTCCTGCTCGGCTTCTTCGGGGAACTCGACCTCCTCCACATGGAGCGGGTCTTTCTGGTTCAGGATCTTGTCCAGTGCCACGATGGCGGCACCGGTGACGGCCACGGCAGCGGCCGTGCCCAGAATGCGGAACAGTGTTTTCATGCCAGAACCTCCTGTTTACAGATCGATCAGAACGTTAAGAGAACGTTACGACTTCATTCAGCGGCTTTTCGGCAGGCTCCACCGAAATGGCGGTCAGCACCGGGCCCTTGCCGCGGTAGATGTTGTGGAACTTGTAGCTCACCTTGGCGGTCACCCGCACCCAGCTGCGCTGCTCCAGAGCCTTGTAGCCGTCGTAGCTGCAGGGGAAGCCCACGAACTGGATATCCTGCACGCAGCAGGTCATGGCAAAGCGGCCGGGCACGAAGCTGTTCTTGCCGGCGCGGTTGGTCTGGCACACCTGTGCCAGGAATTTGACCGTCTTGCCGGTGTACTTCTGGGGCTCGTCCTGGCAGTCCATGTACCAGATGCCGAAATCGTCGTCATGGATGTCGATGACCGGGGCGTTCACGTCGAAGGGCAGCGGGTCGGGGATATCATCATAGGCCACGCTGCCGTCGGCGAACTCGTAGGCGATGTCGCACTTGCGGGAAGCCTGACGCACCAGCTTGTGCAGCTCCTGCCGGGCCTCGTCGTTGTTCACGGCTTCGGCGCGGTTGAACACGATCAGCTCACTGCGGGCGATCTTGTCCAGCAGCAGGCTGCGCATGGAGTTGTCGCGGGCATAGGTCAGGGCGGTGGTGCCGTCGGCGGTGGCGATGCACTGGTACACCAGCCAGTTTTCCGGCAGGGCATCGGCCAGCTCCTGCAGCAGCCACATGCCGTTGTACTCGATGACCACGCGGCCTGCGCCGGATTCCTTTTCCAGCTTGGCCAGGTTCTGCGGGTTCATCTCTGCCTTGTCCTCGATCACCTTGACGGTCACACCGGGGAAGGCGAACTTCTTGGGGTTGTACTCTTCTTCGCCCTCTTCGCAGATCAGCAGCAGGGTCTTGTCGCCGGAGTCGAAGTTGGGGTCCTCAAAGGTCTCCTGAATGAATTTGGTCTTGCCGCTTTCCAGAAAGCCCACAAACAGGTAGACCGGAATTTCTTTTGCCATAATGGATGGTTTCTCCTTCTTTTACATCTCAGCAGCCGAACAGCTCTGCAATGGCCTTCTCGTTCAGCTTGGAGCCGATGACCACCAGTTTGCCGCCCACGTCGGCGCCGCGGGCACGCACTTCCCACTCGCCGGGCACATAGTCGAACTCCAGCCAGCCGTCGGCACCGCCGTCCACGATGCCCTTGCTGCGCAGGATCATGCCGTAATTGCCGGTGTCCAGCTCGGTGAGGGCGTGCTCCACTTCGGCCTTGGTAAACTTGCGGGCCGTCTCGACGCCCCAGCTGGTGAACACCTCATCGGCGTCGTGGTCATGATGATGGTGGTGATGGCCGCAGCAGCAGTGGTCGCCGTGCTCATGATGATGCTCGTGCTCGTCCTCATCCTCGTCGTCATCGTGATGGTGGTGGCCGCAGCAGCAATGCTCCTCGTGGTCATGATCCTCATCGTGATCATGGTGGTGCTCATGCTCGTCGTGGTCATCGTCCTCGTCATGGTCGTGATGGTGATGCTCGTGCTCGTCCTCATCATCGTCATCATCGTGGTGGTGATGGCCGCAGCTGCACACGCCGTTCTCGTCGTCGTGATGGTGATGATGGTGGTGCTCTTCTTCCTCGTCCTCCTCGGCGTGCTTCTCGTTTGCCTTGGCGGCCATGGCGATCAGCTCTGCCTTGAAGTCGTCCTTGGTGGACATGGCTTTCAGGATCTGCTCACCGGTCAGCTCGTCCCATGCGGTGGTCACGATGGTGGCGGTGGGGTTCTTCTCGCGCAGCATGGCCACGGCGGCGGCGATCTTCTCCTCGCTGGCGGTCTGGGTGCGGCTGAGCAGGATGCAGCTTGCATGGCTGATCTGGTCGTCGTAGAACTCACCGAAGTTCTTCATATACATCTTGACCTTGTTCACATCGGCCACGGTGACAAAGCTGTTCAGCTGCACATCCAGGTGCTCGGCCACGCCTTCCACGGCGCGGGTCACGTCGCTCAGCTTGCCCACGCCGGAGGGCTCGATGACGATGCGGTCGGGGTGGTACTGCTCCACCACCTGCTGCAGGGCGGTGCGGAAATCACCCACCAGAGAGCAGCAGATGCAGCCGGCGTTCAGCTCATTGATCTGGATGCCGGACTCCTTCAGGAAGCCGCCGTCGATGCCGATCTCACCGAACTCGTTCTCGATCAGAACGACCTGCTGGCCGGCAAAGGCCTCCTTGATGAGTTTTTTGATCAGAGTGGTCTTGCCGGCGCCCAGGAAGCCGGAAAAAATATCAATTTTGGTCATAGTTTGAATGCCTCTTTCTTTGTTAGCAGACAGAGCCGCAGAGCGCTGGCCCGTAAAATCTTACATCTCTATTATAGCAAGCCTGTCAATGGGAAAACGGCCTTTTTCAAGAAAAAATTGTAACATTTTTTGCAATTTGGTTGCGTTTTCGCGTTTTGGACGACAAATAAGGGGAACCGGCGGCCCCGGCGGGCAGCGATTCGGCAAGGGGCAGGCTCCGGCAGAGGGACGGACGCCCCCCGGACGGCAAGACCCCGCCAACGGACGGTCAACGACCGGCAGGCGGTCAGCCCCCGCAGGATGCAGGCGACACTCCCGCATTGCATTCTTTGCGCCGGAATGCTACAATATGCAGTAGCAAACCACCGCCGCCGGACGTTCTTCCGGCAAATATGAGAAAGAAGGCTTTTCTATGAGCATGAATACAGTTCCCGAACGGCTGGCCGCTCTGCGTGCCGCCATGCAGGCAAACGGTGTGGACGTGTACCTGATCCCGGTGGGCGACCCCCACTCCAGCGAGTACCTGCCCGACCACTACACCTCCCTGACCTACTTCTCCGGCTTCCATGGTGAAAACTCCAACTTTGTGGTCACCATGACCGAGAGTGCTGTCTGGGCCGACGGTCGTTACTTTGTGCAGGCCGAGAAGGAGATCGCAGGCACCGAGATCCAGCTGATGAAGATGGGTGAGCCGGGCGTGCCCACCGTGGAGGAATACTGCGCCAAGGTGGTGCCTGAGGGCGGCAAGCTGGGCCTGTGCGGTCTGACCGCCAGCTGCGCGCTGGTGAACAGCGTGAAGAAGGCGCTGGAAACCAAGAACGCCGCCATCAAGACCCTGTTCCTGGAGGATGAGCTGTGGACCGAGGGCCGCCCGGCTCTGCCCGCTACCCCGGCCTGGATCCTGCCCAAGGAATATGCAGGCTTCTCCCCCGCCGAAAAGCTGGGCCAGCTGCGTGCAAAGCTGGCCGAGTTGGGCTGCACCGCCCAGCTGGTGGGCAAGCTGGACAACCTTGCCTGGCTGCTGAACCTGCGCGCCATGGACATCGAGTGCACCCCCTACGCCATGGCCTACTGCTATGTCACCCCGGACCGCGCCGTGCTGTTCATCAACACCGCCCGCGTGACCCCGGAGGCAAAGGCAGAACTGGAAGCCAACGGTGTGACCCTGGCCGAGTACGACAGTGTGCTGGACTTCATGGCCGCTGAGACCGAGCCCCAGACCGTGCTGGCAGAGAGCGCCACCGTGAACTATGCCGTGTATCAGGTGCTGGAGAACAACGCCGCCCTCACCGTGAAGGACCTGGCCGACCCGCTGCTGCCCATGAAGGGCGTGAAGAACGAAGTGGAGCTGACCCACGACAAGGAAGCCCACCTGCGCGACGCTGTGGCGATGGTGCGGTTCCAGATCGAGCTGGAAAAGCGTCTGGAAGCCGGCGAAGAGCTGACCGAGCTGACCGTGGACGAGATCCTGCACAAGTACCGCAGCACCACGGATAAGTTCATCGTGGAGAGCTTTGGCACCATTGCAGCCTACGGCGGCAACGCAGCCATGATGCACTACCACGCCACCCCGGAGGACCACGCAAAGCTCCAGCGCAAGGGCTTTTTGCTGGTGGACAGCGGTGCCACTTACATGGACGGCACCACCGACATCACCCGCACCTACCCGCTGGGTGAGCTGACCGAGGACGAGCGCAAGTTCTACACCTGGACCCTGCAGTGCCACATCGACATCGCCAAGGCGGTCTGGCTGGACTACTGCGACTGCCATATGATCGACACCATCGCCCGTGAACCGCTGTGGCAGCACCTGATCAACTACCGCTGCGGCACCGGCCACAGCGTCAGCTTTGTGGGCAACGTCCACGAAGGCCCCCACGCCCTGAACGGCCGCAACACCACCCTGATGCGCCCGGGCATGATCGTGACCGACGAGCCCGGCGTGTACGAGACCGATCTGGTGGGCATCCGCATCGAGAACGAGCTGGTGTGCGTGCACAAGGCCGACAACCAGTACGGCACCTTCCTGGGCTTTGAGCCGATCATGTTCGTGCCCATCGCCACTTCTCCCATCGTGCCCGGTGTGCTGACCAAGGACGAGCTGGACTGGCTGAACAACTACCACCGTCAGGTGTTCGAGAAGCTGGCACCCCGCCTGAACGACGAGGAGCGCGAGTGGCTGGCCAAGAAGTGCGCCGCCATCGGCTGCTGAGCACCCGGCCGCTGAACATCGCATAAAAAAGCGGGAAGCCGTGCCGGAGCGTGCAAGCTCCTGCGGCTTCCCGTTTGTTGTTTTTGCTTATTCTTTGGGGTCGCTGTCGTGCCGGGCCTTCCACTCGGCACTGCGTTCCTGCGCCGTTTCCCGCAGCTCCTCCCGCATGCCGTTCCAGCGCTCGCGCGCTTCGGCGGTGCGGGTCTGCACGTCCTCGCGGGCATCCTTCCAGTAGGCCTTGGCCTCGTCGATGACCTCCTTGAAGGGGCCGGAAGGGTAAGTGCTCTCCGCGATATCCACCAGGAATTTGTACAGCTGCGGACGCACCTGCTCGTAGATGCCAAGCCGGGTGTACAGCTCGGTGTAGTAGTGGAACACCTGGATCTTGTTCTGCACCAGAGAGGCGGCGTTGATCTGGGTGTGGCAGATACTCTGGGGGTTCTGGACATAGTAGTACCCTGCCTCCGGGATGGACACCAGCACGTTGGCGTACTCCAGGTACTGCATATTGAACACCAGGTCCTCGGCCCACCGCACCTCGCTGGTAAACTGGATCTGGTGGTCCACCAGCAGGTCCCGGCGGTACAGCTTGTTCCACAGCACCCCGTAAAAATAAGAGGCAGGCTTGTCCATCAGATGCCGGGCAAACTCGTCCTGGGTGTAGACCCCGGCAGGCAGAAAGCCGTACTCCCGTACCTCCGGGGGCCGGGCCACGGTCATGACCCCCAGCTCGTCCTGGAGCTTGTCCAGCACCTGTTCCGGCTTGGTGGCCCCGGCGGGGATCACCATCTTGTAAGGTGCGATGACCAGGTCGGCGTTGTTCTGTTCGGCAGCGGTGACCAGATGCTCGGTGAAGTCCGGGTCGATATAGTCGTCGCTGTCCACGAACTGCACATACTTGCCGCTGGCCAGCTTCAGGCCCAGGTTGCGGGTGTCGGACACGCCGGAGTTGGCCTTGTCCACCAGCACGATGCGCTCGTCCTTTGCGCGGAACGCTTCGCACACGGGCAGGCTCTGATCCTTGGAGCCATCGTTCAGCACGATGACCTCGATGTTCTGCCAGCTCTGGGCGCAGATGCTCTCCAGACAGCGGGCGATGTGGTTCTGGGCGTTGTACACGGGCAGAATGATGCTGACAAGGGGCTTTGACATGGCGGCGTCTCCTTTGTTGTTTTTTGATTACTATACCCCCGCACCGCGCAAAATGCAAGGGCGGGTTTGAAGAGGAGGGATCCTGTGATCTTTCACATTGCGGTGTGCAGCCCGGACGCGGGCCTGCGCAGCGGGCTGGAACGCCAGTGCATGGAATTTTTTGCCCGGCGAGCGGACGCCTGCATCGTGGAACACCTGCCGGACACCGACGCCCTGCTGCGGAAGGACGGGGAGGGCGTGCGGTACGACCTGTATCTGCTGGAGCTTTCCGGCTCGGCTACGCCGGTGCGGCTGCCGGGGAGCTGCGCCGCCGGGGCCGCCGGGCCCCGCTGGCCTTTGTGGCCCGCACCACGGCCCACGCTTACAGCGCCTACAAGGTGGATGCGCTGCAATATCTGCTGCTGCCGGTGCGCCAGCGGGAGCTTTCGGCCCTGCTGGCCCGCGCCACCGAGCCGGAATACGGCCCGTCCGTCACGGTGAACACCGCCGAGGGCCTGCGGGCGCTGCCCTATGCGGGCATCGAATATCTGGAGTGCACCCACCACATCGTGCACTTCCACCTCACCAGCGGGGAGGACGTGCCCACCCTGTCGCTGCGGGTGCCGTTTTCTGCGGTGGCACAGCCTCTGCTGGCGGATGGGCGCTTTTTGCAGCCCCACCGCTCCTATGTGGTCAATCTGGCCGAGGCGGACCTGCTTTCTGCCGGGGAGCTGCGCATGCGCAGCGGGGCCCGCATCTCCATCCCCCGCGGGCGGGAGGGTGCCGTGCGGGACGCCTTCCAGCAATGGGTGCAGCAGCAGAAATACAGCCTGAAATAACAGCACGCCGGTGCTCCCACAGCGGGAACACCGGCGTGTTTTTTGCGGAAAAATTTCTCAGATCTTTGTCCAGTCCAGTGCGGTCCAGTCCGGCAGGAACTGGTCGCACACCTGCGCCATGGCAGGGGCATCGGCGGCACTGGCGGCGTCCTGCACGCCCAGCACGGTGAACCCGGCCTTGTGGGCAGTGGAAGCGGCGTAAATGGCGTCCTCGCACACGGCGCAGGCGGCGGGGTCGGCCCCGCCCAGCCGGTGCATGCACTCGAAGAACACCTCCGGGCGGCTCTTGTGCAGCACGCCCTGCGCCTCCACGATGAAGGAAAAATAGTCTGCGATGCCCAGCCGGGTGAGCACGGTGCGGCACTGGTCGGACCAGGTGTTGGAGCACAGGCACAGCCGGGCCCCCTCGGCCTGCAGCTTTGCCAGCAGGGTGCGCACACCGGGCTTCAGGTCCACCGTTTCGTACAGCTGGGCGATCACGTCCCGCATCACGTCGTAATATTCCGCCTCGGTCAGGGGCAGGCCGTATTCTCGGATGAGGTAGCGGGCACCGTCGGCCATGCCCATGGTCAGCAGCACGTCGTTCAGGTCTGCTTTGGGCGTGCGGCCATAGCGCTGCAGCAGCGCCAGCGGGGCACCCCGCCACACCACGGTCATGCTGTCGGTGAGGGTGCCGTCCATATCAAAGATCCATTGCTTGCAGCGCATGGGGCAAAGTTCCTCCTTCAAGATGATTCCTGCCCAGTATACCACGGATCTTAGCCGCATAAAAGCCGTGTAAGGGCAAAAAACGGGGAGAAATTTTCCGGAAAATATGGTATAATTTCAGCAAAGACAGACAGGGAGGCAGGCAGTATGGAAAACCAAACCATTCCGTGCAAAGCGCTGGTGCTGGCCGGCGGCGGAGCACGCGGCAGCTATCAGGTGGGCGTGTGGAAGGCTCTGATGGAGCTGGACTGGCACCCGCAGATCATCACCGGCACCAGTGTGGGCAGCCTGAACGGTGCCATGTTCGTGCTGGACCTGTACGAGGTGGCGCGGGATATGTGGCTGACCATCCGCAGCAAGGATGTGATGGAGCTGCCCGAAGAAAACGCCGACCTGTCGGCCCTGCACAGTTTTCTGCGCAGCGTGGTGAAGGCCGGCGGTATGGACGTCTCGCCGCTGGAAGAGATCGTGGAACGGGTGCTGGACGAGGACGCGCTGCGCCGCGCCAACATCCGCTTTGGCCTTGTCACGGTGGAGCAGCGGGGCCTGAAGCCCCGGGAGCTGACGCTGGACGAGATCCCGCAGGGCCGCGTGAAGGATTACCTCATGGCCTCGGCGGCCTGCTTCCCTGCCCTGCGGGCGCGGGACATCGACGGGGTCAAGTTCCTGGACGGCGGCTACAGCGACAACATGCCCACCGGCCTTGCAAAAAAGATGGGGGCTGACGAGCTGGTGTGCGTGGACCTGGAGGGGGTGGGCATCACCCGCCCCAACCTCACCGGTCTGCCCACCACCATGGTGCGCAGCTACTGGGAGCTGGGCGACATCCTGCACTTTGACCCCGATACCGCCCGCCGCAATGTGGAGCTGGGTTATTACGACACCCTGCGGGCCTTTGGCCGGGTGCGGGGCTGCGCCTATGCCGTGGACAACGGCCCGGACAGCAGCGCCGATGCTGCCGCGTTCCGGGCACGGTTCGACGCGGTGCAGAAGGCCGTGCGGGAGAAATACCCCGTGACCCTTACCGCAGACGCGGCCCTGCTGCTGGCCCGGATGAAGGACGCCGAGCTTGCCCCGCTGGAAGCCGTGGCCGAGGACGTAGGGGTAGACCCCACGGTGTACTACACCACCCGGACGCTGGGGCAGGCGTTTCTGGACAAATGCGACCGTGCGCGCATGGCCGGGTTCGCCCCGCTGTTTGCAGGCAGCGCGGACGCGGGCCGGGCGGCGCTGGCAGCCCTGCTGCCCAATACATTCTTGCAGGCGCTGGTCTGGCAGGCCCTGACCGCGCCGGAACTGCCGGAGGTGACCGAACATGAAGATCTGTAAAGGTGTTTCTGCGTCCCCGGGCCTTGTGCTGGGGCAGGTGAGCCGGTTGGAACGCCATGTGGAAACGTTCAGCACCGGGCCCTTTGACCCGGAACGGGAGCTGCGCCAGCTGGAAGATGCGGTGCGCACCGCCCAGAGCGAGCTGGACTCCATGGCAGAGCGGGCTGCTTCCACCGAGCAGGCCATCCTGCAGTTCCAGAGCATGATGCTGGACGATGAAGGCATGATGAACGAGGTGCGGTTCTGCATCAAGGCAGGCATCAGCGCCGCGGCCGCCATGGACAAGGTGGGCCAGCGTTACGCCGACCAGCTGGCCAACATGAAGGACAACCCCTACATGCAGCTGCGCAGCGTGGACATTCTGGACGCCACCAGCCGGGTGATCAACATTCTGGGCAACCGGCCCCGCATGTGGCTGGCACTGGACCACCCGGTGATCCTGGCCGCCGACCGCCTGATGCCCACCGACCTGTTCAGTGTGCCCTCCGGCATGATCCTGGGCGTCGTCACCACCGAGGGCAGCGGCCAGAGCCATGCCGCCATCATTGCCCGGGCCATGAACATCCCCGGCATCGTGCAGGTGGGGCCGGAGTTCCTGGACGACTGCGACGGCCGCACGGTCATTCTGGATGCCACCAAGGGCGAATGCATCCTGGACCCGGATGCTGTGGCCCGCCAGCAGGCAGAGGCCCGCATCTGTGAGCTGCAGCGTGAAAACGAAGAAATGCGGGTGCTGGGCCGCCAGCCCGGCTACACCCGGGACGGCGCAGCCTTTGAGCTGCTGGCCAACTGCTTTGGCCCGGAGGACATCGACACCGCCATGCAGTCCGGTGCCCGGGGCGTGGGCCTGCTGCGCAGCAGCTACATGATGCTGCCCGGCCGCATTCTGGACGAGCAGGAACAGTTCTATTTCTATTCCTCCTGTCTGGCCGCAGCACAGGGCTGCCCTGTGACCGTGCGCACCTTCGATTTTGGCGCCGACCGCACCATGGCGGACGCCTATCAGGGGGTGCAGTCCTCCAAGCTGGGGCTGCGGGGCATCCGCAACAGCCTGCGCCAGCCCCGCCAGTTCGAGACCCAGATCTGTGCCCTGCTGCGGGCCGCGGCCCGCGGCCCGCTGCGGGTGATGTTCCCCATGGTGACCGATGTGGAGGACTGGGACGCCGCCATGCACATCGTGGAGCACTGCCGCCAGAGCCTGCGGGAGCGGGGCGTGCCCTTCAACGAAAAGACCCCCTTCGGCGTCATGCTCAGCGTGCCGTCGGCCTGCCTGACCGCGGAGGAATTCGTGGCTCACGGGTGCGATTTTCTGGTCATCGGCACCAACGACCTGACCCAGTACACCCACGCCGCCGACCGGGAGCTGGCCAGCGCGGAGCGGTATTACCGCCCCGCCAGCCCGGCCATGAAAAAGCTCATCGCCATGGTCATGGAGGCGGCAAAGGCCGGCAGCGTGCCGGTGACCATCTGCGGCCTTGCCGTGGGCAATCCGGTGAATACGGTGCAGTATCTGCAGATGGGCCTGCGCAGCTTCTCGGTGAGCCCGCAGAACCTGCTGAGTACCAAAAAGGCTCTGCTGGAAGCCGACGCCCACCCGGACGACACCGAGCTGGAATAAAGCGATAAAAGAAAGGGGCTGCTGCACGCTGTGCAGCAGCCCCCTTTGTTTGGGGAACCTGCCGTGCAGCTTGCGGAATGCACAGCAGGAGAAGATGGCTTTTAATCAGTTCATGCGCCGGCCTTTGCGGTCCAGCACAAAGCCCGCGGCCAGCAGGAACAGACCGCTCAGGGCGCTGCCCACCACTGCCAGCCAGTTTGCACCGGTCTGGGGCAGGGCGGCGGCAGCAGCGGGAG
>UQDV01000014.1 GCA_900539945.1 uncultured Faecalibacterium sp. | reverse complement strand
CCAGCCCGAAAAAGCTGGAAGCCGAGTATGCGCAGCTGGCATCCGAAAAGGCAAAGTTCTACGAGCAGTACAAGGAAGCCAAAGAGGAACTGCTCAAACTGAAAACTGCAAGACAGAATGTTGCGTCCTTTTTCCGGGAGGAAGAACCGACGCAGCAGGAGAGATAAAGGAGTGTGCGTATGATCAACTTGAAAATCGACCCGGAGTTCCAGTCTCAGATTCCCCCTCTGACCGATGATGAATTTAAGCAGCTTGAAGAAAATATCTTGAAAGAAGGCAAGCTGCTCTCTCCTTTGATTGTGTGGAACAATACACTTGTTGACGGCCACAATCGTTATGCGATTCTTCAGAAACACCCCGAAATCTGCTTTTCTACCATGCCGCTCCGCTTTGCAAATCGTGAGGAAGCACTCGCATGGATCTGCAAGAATCAGCTGGGGCGGCGCAATCTCACGCCGGAGCAGAAGTACTACCTGATTGGCAAACAGTACGAAGCCGAAAAAGCTGCGCACGGCGGTAACCGCAAGAGCACCGATGCAAAATCAAGTTCGCTAAAAGCGAACTTGATTGACAGCACCAAGACCTGCGACCGAATCGCAGAAGAAAATGGAGTGAGCAAGGACACCGTTATCCGCGCCTCGAGGTATATGAAAGGCGTGGAGATTGCGGAAGAACTGATACCGGGCCTAAAGCAGAGCATTCTGTCCGGACAGACGAAAGTGTCCAAAGCGGATATGCACCGCCTTGCCAAAGCGGCCTACCATGACCGCGCACAAACTTTGCAGGATATTCTGCACCCGGAGCTGAAGGTGGAACCGAAGCCTGACGCTGACGGTGTGATTCGCGTTCCGGGCAAAGCGCCTGTCATGCCATTCCGAAAGTTTGAATCGATTTACGACAGCGATGCTTACCCGGAGGATGTACGGTACGAGTATGTGGCTTTGGAAGAACTCACTACTCGTTTCCGCATTTCGTTCAACTACCAGTTGGAGCAGATGCCCGATAATGCGCAGCGTGATGTGATTCTGGAGATCATTCAGAAGCACAAGGACTACCTTGCTTCTCTGGAAGCTGCACTCGCAGATGACAAGGAGCAGACAGCATAACATCAGGCACATGGTATGCTGTTCACAGATGTCCAAAGGAGCGTGCGTTTGAACAAAAAGAAAAAGTCCACAAACACTTCCCCTTATCCTGATGAAGTCATTGACCGTCTGGCACGGGCATTCTACCCGGCTATCCTTGCCTGCTGGAACAGCGAGGAGGGGCAAAGAGAATTTGCCGCATGGCAGGCAGAGCAGGCTCATCATGCCCTCAGCAAAGAGAAACAGAGCGTTCCCGACGGGGAACGCCCTGTTGTACATATCGCTATGGTCTGTGGATTTTTCAGGGTGCGTCCTGTTCAAGGCGCACCTTTTTGTTTTGCTCCGGATTACAGTTCCGCGCCGTTCGTCTCAATGACCTTCTTATACCAGTAGAAGCTGTCCTTGCGCTCGCGGCTCAAATCGCCGGTGCCATCGTCGAACTTGTTGACGTAGATGAAGCCGTAACGCTTTGCCATCTCGCCGGTGGAGGCGGAAACCAGGTCGATGCAGCCCCACGGGGTATAGCCCATCAGGTCCACGCCGTCCTTCACGGCCTCGGCCATCTGTGCAATGTGGTCGCGCAGGTAGTCGATGCGGTAGCTGTCGTGCACTTTGCCGTCCTCGCCCTTCACATCGTAGGCACCCAGACCGTTCTCCACCACCATCAGGGGGATCTGGTAACGGCCATAGATCTCGTTCAGGGCATAGCGCAGGCCCTTGGGGTCGATCTGCCAGCCCCAGTCGGAAGCTTTCAGGTAGGGGTTCTTCACGCCGCCCAGCAGGTTGCCGCCAATGCCCTCCACATCCTTGTGGGTGGTCACGCAGCTGGTCATGTAGTAGCTGAAGGTGTAAAAATCCACCACGCCCTTCTTCAGGGTCTCGGCGTCCTCCGGCTCCATCCGGATCTCCACGCCCAGCTCCTTCCACAGGCGCTTTGCAAAGTAGGGGTACTCGCCGCGCACATGCACATCGCCGCAGTACCAGTTGTGCTCGTTCATGCCCTGCTGGTTGGCCAGCTGGTCATCCGGGTCGCAAGTCATGGCGTAGCTCTGGCCGTAGGCCAGCATGCAGCCCATCTTGAACTGGGGGTAGTGCGCATGGGCGTAGATGATGGCCTGTGCGCTGGCCACGAACTGGTGATGCAAAGCCTGCAGGCGGGTCTGGGGGTCATCCGGTGCACCCATGGCGGGGCCTTCGTAGCCCTGCACGGTACCGGTGGAAAGCACCTGACCAAAGGCCATCATGCCTGCGTTGATCTCGTTGAAGGTGAGCCAGTATTTGACCTTATCCTTGTAGCGCTCAAAGATGGTCTTGCAGTAGTTCATGTAGAACCCGATCAGCTCCCGGGAAGCCCAGCCGTTGTACTTTTCCACCAGAGCGTAGGGCAGCTCGTAGTGGCTAATGGTGACCAGCGGCTCGATGCCGTGCTTCTTGCAGCAGTCGAACACGCGGTCGTAGAACTCCAGACCCTTCTCATTGGGTTCCGTTTCCCAGCCGTTGGGGAAGATGCGGGTCCAGTTGATGGAGGTGCGGAAGGTCTTGAAGCCCATCTCGGCAAACAGGGCGATGTCCTCTTCGTAGTGGTGGTAGAAATCAATGGCCTCGTGGCTGGGGTACAGCCGGTCCGGGTGGATGGTGGTGGTCACCCACTTGGGCACGGTGTGGGAACCGTTTGTGCACATATCGGGCACACTGGCGCCCTTGCCGTCCACATCCCAGGCACCCTCAAACTGGTTGGCGGCACAGGCGCCGCCCCACAGGAAATCGTCGCGGAAAACGCTCATGGTGTTTTTCTCCTTTGTTCATCTGATATAAAAAGCGGGGCAGGCCCTTTACGGCTGCGGCCCTGCACGGCCTGTGGCCGGAGCCTGCCCCTGAATACGGATCTCTATAAAACCCCTGCTAAAACTGCGGTTTACTTCTTTGCCTTGGCGGGCTCGTCGCTGTACACGATATAGGTGATAACGAATGCAGCAACGACCGTGAGCAGGTGGAACCTGCGTCGTCCAGTACGCCAATCGCGGCGAACAGCGAGAGGAAGCCTTTCAGGATACCTTCCTCTGATCAGCCCCGATCTGTCGGTTCTTTGAAGTTTTAGGGAGCTCTCTTACTTCCAGAGAGTGGGGTTGCCGTAACGTGCATCCAGCGCAGCGCTGAACCAGCGACCGTTCATGACATTGCGGATCATCTTCTGCTTCAGCTCTGCCGAAACCGTGGTGTCTGCATCCATGCGGTCCATGATCTCCTCATAAGTGGTGGAGACATCCTTGCAGCCGATCTGTGCATCCGTTGCAGAAGCATCCATCACCATGCTGACCTTGTTGTCCGGGGTCCAGTTCTGCCACTTAGGCAGGGCGCTGTCGCCGGAGAACAGACCCCGGATACCGGTAAACAGGTTGCCATTGGGGTCGCCGGTGGTGAGGAAGTTCTTGAGATAACGGTTGAACAGCACTGCCATTTCCTGATAGCCTTCGCCGCTGAAATCCACCATTGCCGCATAGTTGTTCACCGTGGACAGCATGGGCACAAAGATACCGTGGAATGCGCCCAGAACGGGGATCTGGCTCAGTGCATCGGGGTCGCCGTAGTCGATTTGGCACAGGTAGATATCCGCACCATAATGGTCGTACATGGTCTCGGCGCTGCATTCTGCATTGAAGATGCGGTACATATCGGAGCCGTACTTGACTGCAAAGTCCTTTGCAGCATTAGTCTCTGCTGCCGGGTATGCCTTCATTTCAGCGCTGCCAAAGTATGCATCCCACGCTGCAAACATGCTAAACTCGGTGCTGCCGGTCAGCATCAGCAGGGGCACATTGTTGTACTGGGTAGTGGCAAAGCCCTCTTTGGGCAGCACCACCCCGTCACCGTACAGGTGGGGGAAGACGCTCATGCGGATACCTGCATTGCTCATCAGCGGGCACAGACGGGCGGAGTCCAGACTGTACAGCCAATCCCGAACATCCTCGCCATCGGTCATGAGCCACGCCTTGGCAGCTGCCGTATCTGCAAACAGACCGTCCTCTACCGCCAGCGGCGCAATTGCCCATGCGATCTGGCTCACGCTTGCTGCCTCGTCGGCAATGGTCATGCCGCCGGAGAAGGCAATTGCCTTCTGGAAGCGTCCGGCAAACAGAGGGCTGGTCAGCATTGCCATTACGTCACGACCGCCGGCAGAGAAACCGGAAATGGTGATGTTGTCCGCATCGCCGCCAAACTGTGCAATGTTATCCTTGACCCAGTCCAATGCCTTGGCGATGTCCAGCAGGGTGAAGTTGCCGGTGTCATCGCTGCCCCGGCAGAGGGCAGGCAGGCAGTTGAAGCCGAACAGACCCAGCCGGTAATCCAGCGTGACAAAAACGCAGTTATCCCGAACCACCAGCTCGCTGCCCAGAATTTCCTTGGTGTTGCCGGTCTGGTTGTTGCCGCCGTGGATAAACACCAACACCGGCAGCTTATGAGCGTTGGGGGTGGTATAAACATCCAGCTTCAGGCAGTCCTCGGTGCCGATGGCACCGGAACCGTACTGATAGGCGACCTCACTGGGAGCAGTGCAATCTTTGGCTTCCGTCCACACGGCAGGATCCTGCGGTGCCTGCCAGCGCAGCTCTCCCACCGGGGCTGCACCATAGGGAATGCCGTACCACACAAGGCTCTCGCCCTGATCCAGACCCACGACCGGTCCGTACTGGGTGGAGCGGCGAGGGGTGATCTTTGTCCACAGGCAGTTTTCCTCTTCTGCGGAGGCTGCCATTGCGGGAACGCTGAGGGACGCCATTGCTGCTGCGACGGCTCCTGCTTTCATGAAATTGCGACGGCTGATATAAACGTTACGAGTGCTCATACTATTTCACCTTTCTGCATTTACCTTCTGTTGTAAATTCTTACCTTCTCTGACCAGCCTTGATCTGCCGGTCTTTTTTACAGGTGCCTGAACATTCCTTTGTTTTTGGGGTGCCGTTTACTTCTTGGCAGGCTCATCCTTATAAAGCACGTAGGTCATGGCAAAGCCAGCCACGGAAGCAATGAGGATGGCGATGAGGATGTAGATCATGTTGGTCAGACCCATGACACCGGTGGTGTCGATAAAGCTAGGCAGACCGAACAGCCCCAGACCGCCGATGGAGTAGCTGCGAGTGCGCATGAGACCGGTGAATGCGCCGCCGATGGCACCGGCGATGCAGGAGTAGATGAAGGGAGTCTTCTTGGGCAGGGTGACGCCGTAGATCGCCGGCTCGGTGACGCCGAAGATGCCGGAGATGAAAGCAGGGATGGCGATTTTCTTGAGCTTCTCATCCTTAGTCTTCAGGACGATAGCGAGGACTACGAAGGTCTGTGCAAAGGAGACGCAGAAGTAGGGGCTGAGAATGAAGTCATAGCCCAGCAGACTGTAGTTGATCATGGCAAGAGGTACCAGACTCCAGTGGAGACCAAAGATCACCAGCACCTGCCAGAACGCACCGATGAGGACACCGCCGATGAGACCGCCCACCACGGGGATGCTGTAGATGGCGTTGAAGAACAGGGACAGGATGCTACACAGGATGCTTGCGATGGGACCAATGACCAGATAAGTCAGGGGTACCATGACGATGAGGGTTACAAAGGGAACCACAAAGAGCTTGATAACATCGGGTATCACCTTCTTGAGCCAGTGCTCAAGGGGAGCCGCAATAGCAACTGCCAGAATAATGGGCACTACCGAGCTGGTATAGCCAGAGGCAGGCATGATTACCGGGATGCCGAAGAAGGTGAGGTAGTAGCTCATCTCAAACGCCGTGCCGGTAAACACGGTGCCCAGCACAGTTCCTGCGGTGCTGTTGACCATGGCAGGATAGCACAGGGCGATGCCAATCGCCATGCCGATGAACTCGTTGACCTTGAACTTCTTGGCTGCGGTGTAGCCAAGAACGATGGGCATGAAGTAGAAGAAGCCATCTGCCACTGCGTACCACACCTGATAGGTACCGGAAGCGGCGGGGATCAGACCGAGGAAGTCAAAGAGTGCCAGCAGACCCTTGATGATACCGGTCGCTGCCATAACGCCCAGAGTGGGCTGCAGAGTGCCGGAGATCACATCGATGAGCAGGGAGACAGGACTCTTTTTGCCGCCGCCTGAGGTCTCTTCCACTGCGTTGCCCTCTTCATCCACAGCGCCTGCTGCAGCGAGATGGCCCACTTCCAGCACGGCGTCGTACACGTCGTTGACCTGATTGCCGATGACCACCTGATACTGACCGCCTGCCTGCATGACCTTGATGACGCCGTCGGTGGACTCCAGAACTTCCTTGTTTGCCTTGCTCTCGTCCTTCAACTTGAAGCGCAGACGGGTGATGCAGTGTGCTACCGAGATGATATTGCTCTTGCCGCCAACATTCTGGATGATGATACGCGCAAGACCATCATATTTACTAGCCATAAGTCGATTCTCCTTTTTACATTCTTCGTATGCCTGTGCGGTCAACTCCAGCCGCAGCCTGCCGTTGTTCACGCTGACTGCCGCGATGTACGGCAGTGCCGCCAGCGCCGAACCGTCTGCAAGGCTTTCGTCCTTGAGCGTCAGGGTCAGCTTTGCGCCGCGGCGCACCGCTGCGGCGACGTTTGCCTCGCCGCCTGCCAGCGGATACAGGGCGTGCAGCAGCTCCTGCGGGTCATGTTCGTCCTGTATCATTTCAAGCCTCCCTTGCACAGAGCATACAAAGCTCTGCCGTTATAGTGTCAAACCAAAAACATATAAACGCAGCCCTCGCGCGCCGGGCCGCGGCTATATCAGTAAAAAAGAAAAATCACCCAAAGCATGAGCCGCTGCAGCAATACAAAAGCCCCTAAAAGGCCTGTACAGCTGGTGCTCGATGTCCTGGGTGACGCCCCGCAAACGGTGTGCGGGTAACGATCCGTAAAACGACCGGGGATATTCAGTTGTGGGTTCACCCCTCCACAGCGGTGCGCTCAACGCAGACGCGGTGGATATGCATGATGAGGTACAGCTGCTCTTCTTTGCTGCACTGCCACCCGTAGGTGCCGTGCAGAAAGGTGTCGATCTGCTGTACGCAGGCATAGACCTGCGGGTACTCGTTGCGCATGGTAACGAACATGCTGTCCATGGCGTTATCGGCGTTGAGCGGGTTGCCGTGCATCATGCGCTGTACCAGATACCGCAGATGCATACAGAACCGGGAGTAGCTGAAGCTTTCCTTATTGAGCTGGATCTCCATGCCATGCTCCACGATGGCAGACAGCTCCGAAATGACCTTGGCGGTCAGGATGGTGGAATGCATATCTCCCACCTCGTTTTCCGCCGTGATGATGTGCATGGCAATGCTCACGATCTCGGTGTCCGGCAGATCCACCGCCAGCGTACGGCACAGCTCGTGCAGCCCCTGTTTTGCGATGGCGTACTCATGCGGGTAGAGATGCTGTATATCATAGGCAAGCGGCACCTGAACGTTAAGTCCTTCGCGGCTGCGCTGGATGGCAAAGTTGAGATGGTCGGCCAAGGCATAGGTCAGGTTTGCATTCAGGGTGCAATCCAGTTCTTCTCGGGCTGTATCGGCGATATCGTCCGCCGCCAGAAACACGGCTTCCGGCACATCGCGGAGAAGTGCAAAATACTTCTCGTTCACATCGTAAAAGGTGCGCTGAATGCGGGAAAGATCGGTCAGTTCATAGGGCATGGAGGCAAAGCCGATGCCTTTGCCAAAGACAACGAGCTCCCGGCCCTTTGCATCGCGGGCAAGCGCAACGTTATTGTTGATCTTCTTGTAAACTTCCATGTCTGACCCTGCCCTACAAAAAAATAACTCCCTGCGGCAAACAACGATAGTACGATCACAAGCAAGTCAAACAAGTAAGTCAAACCAGCAAGCAAATGTACAAGTAATGCCTCCAGAGAGTAACAATCCTGTGCTTTTATGATACCGCAGAGGATTCGAAATGTCTATTCGATATCTTCACAAATAATTGACCGTAAATTTGTAGATTATGCTCAGAGCGTCCGTTGCTCTGCAGCAAAAAGGGCTGTTGCACAAGCCCAGACAAAAAGACCGGCGTCATTTAGCTGGGAGCAAGTTGCACCGAACATTTTATACGCACATAAAAATCGTTTTCATCTGTAATTTTGTCGTACAGATGGGAACTGTTTTCCAGGGAATTCTTATAGTGTGGTCAATCTTCTAACCCATGGCTCCCGGCCACGTTCTTCAAATATTCCTCCGGGTCCCCATTCAGAATCAAATCGGCATAGCCCAGCGGGTCATTATAGATAAGGTAGTTCAGTTCCGTCTGCTGTGCCATGGTCACATTCAGCGCATCCTCGACCCCGGTGCAGTCAATGGAAATCCTTCTCCCATCCCGGAGCAGCAGTTCCATACAGCCGGTGTCCATGTTGAATTTGCAGGCTCTTTCATCGTACTTCATATTTGTGTCCTTTCTGCCTTACGGCACCTTTACAGTTGTGACTTTCGTGATACGGTCTTTCTGATAAGGTTTTGGACACACAGCCGTCAGGGCAGAGCCGAAATTTTCATCTCCAAAGAAAACAAAAAATCCGAACCCTTCTCCTATCGAGAAAAGGTTCGGATTTTCATTGTTTGGTGCGACCGGGAGGATTCGAACCTCTGGCCTTCCGGGTCGGAGCCGAACGCTCTATCCAGCTGAGCTACGATCGCACGAGGGCTGATACATTCATCAGTATAAAGTAGTATAGCACAGCCGCGCAAAAAATGCAAACAGAAATGTTCGCCCTGTTTTTCTGTATTTTTCATCTTGCAAAAGCGCCGCCGGGCTTTATAATAGAGCTTGTGCCCCGGTGTGCGCGGGCACGGTGTCTGGAAGCGGAAAAGGAAAAAGAGACTATGAAATCAACCACCAAAACCCTGACGGAAGGCCCTCTGGCCAAGCAGATTTTGCTGGTCAGCCTGCCGCTGGCCCTGTCCAACCTGCTGCAGGTACTGTTCAACATGTCGGACGTGGCCGTCGTGGGCCGGTTCGCCGGGTCCACGGCGCTGGGTGCCGTGGGCTCCACCAGCATTCTGGTCACCCTGTTCACCGGCTTTCTCATCGGCCTGAGCAACGGCATCAACGTGCTGGTGGCACGCTTTTACGGGGCCCGGCACACCGCCGATGTGCAAAAGACGGTGCACTCGGCCGCCATCGTCAGCCTGATCGCCGGTGTGGCGCTGCTGTTCGTCGGCCTCCTTGGCTCCCCTGCCATGCTGCGGCTGCTCAACACCAAGGATGACCTGCTGCCCGGTGCCATCCTGTACCTGCGGGTGTATTTTCTGGGTATGCCGGCACTGGCACTGTACAACTTCGGCAATGCGGTGTTCAGCTCCATCGGCGACACCAAAAAGCCCCTGATCTATCTGTCCCTTGCGGGCGCGCTGAACATCGTGCTGAACCTGTTCTTCGTCATCGTCTGCCGCCTGAGCGTGGTGGGCGTGGCGCTGGCCAGTGCCATCTCCCAGTGCGTCTCGGCCGCGCTGATCCTGCGGGCACTGACCCGCGCACAGGACTGCTACGCGCTGGATGTACACCAGCTGCACCTGGACCCGGCCACCACCAAGAGCATCCTGGCCCTGGGGGTGCCTGCCGGGTTCCAGAACGCCATTTTTGCCATCGCCAACCTGTTCATCCAGGCCGGCGTCAACTCCTTTGACTCCCTCATGGTCAAGGGCAACAGCGCTGCCGCCAACGCCGACAACATGATCTACGACTGCATGGCCGCCTTCTACATGGCCTGCGCCAGCTTCATGAGCCAGAACTACGGTGCCGGCAAGCCCGACCGTGTCAAGAAAAGCTACTTCATCAGTCTGGGCTACTCCTTCGGCGTGGGGCTTGCACTGGGCAGTGCCCTGTTCTTCTTCGGCCGCACCTTCCTGGCGCTGTTCACCACCGAGAGCGCTGTCATCGACGCCGGCATGAAGCGCGTGGCCGTGATGGCCTTTGCCTACTGCATCTCCGCCTTCATGGACTGCACCATTGCCGCCTCCCGCGGGCTGGGCAAGACCGTGGTGCCCACCATCATCGTGGTGATGGGCTCCTGCGTGTTCCGTGTGATCTGGGTGTACACCATCTTTGCCCACTTCCACACCATCCCGGCGCTGTACCTGCTGTACCCCTGCAGCTGGACCCTGACCGCCTTTGCCGAGATCCTGTACTTTGTGCACTGCTACAAGCAGTCCATGGCTCTCTTCAAAGAGCCGCAGGCGGCCTGACCGCATCAAGCAAAAAGCGCCCCGTGTGAAGTTTCACACGGGGCGCTTTTTGCTTGCCTTATACTTTTACTTCTCCGGCCAGGACCCGCTTGTAGTCCTCGTAATTGCGGGCCAGCAGAGCGGGCGTATCCAGACCGTAGGGACATTTTGCCTTGCACTGGTTGCAGTGCAGGCAGCCCTCGATCTTTTTCATTTTGGCCTGACCCGCCGGGCTCAGGTGCTCGGCCGAGGGCGAGCGCCGCAGCAGCAGGCTCATGCGGGCACAGTTGTTGATCTCAATGCCCGCCGGGCAGGGCATGCAGTAACCGCAGCCCCGGCAGAACTCGCCGCACAGCTCAGCGCGGTCATGGTCGATGACCGCCTTGATCTCTCCGGTCATGCGGGGCGGGTTGTCGATGTAGGAGAGGAACTCATCCAGCTCCTTTTCCCGCTGCACGCCCCAGATGGGCAGCACCCCGTCGTACTGGGCCTCAAAGGCGTAGGCGGCGGCACTGTTGGTGATGAGCCCGCCGGAAAGGCCCTTCATGGCGATAAAGCCCATGTTGGCGGCCTTGCACTTGTTGACCAGTTCCAGCTCCTGCTCACCGGAAATGTAGCTGAACGGGAACTGCAGCGTCTCATACAGGCCGCTGTCAATGGCCTCGTGGGCCACCGCCAGCCGGTGGTTCGTAATGCCGATGTGCCGGACCATGCCCTTGGCTTTGGCTTCCTGCATGGCCTCGTACAGGCCGCTGCCGTCACCGGGCTTCGGGCAGAAGGCCGGGTTGTGGAACTGATACAGGTCGATGTAATCGGTGCGCAGGTTGGTCAGGGAGGTGTGCAGGTCCTTCCAGAAGTCCTCTGCATTCTGCGCCGCCGTCTTGGTGGCGATGTACACCTCCGTGCGGATGCCGTCAAAGGCCTCGCCCAGCTTGACCTCGCTGTCGGTGTAGGCGCGGGCGGTATCAAAAAAGCGGATGCCCGCCCGGTAGGCCTTGCGGGCCAGATAGACCGCATCCTCCTGCGAGATGCGCTGGATCGGCAGTGCGCCGAAGCCATTTTTGTTCACCGTGATGCCGGTGCTGCCAAGGGTGACCATATCCATAGCTGTTTCCTCCATCCGGGGTAATTTGCATTCCTGTTTTTATTATAGGCCGCCGCTGTCGGCCGCGCAAGAAGTTAGCCTCAACAAAAAAGGACGGCCGCATCAACCATGCAGCCGTCCCTTAAAAGATTTCACTGATAGTCGTGGTTCAGGAACATGGCCTTGATGACCACCACCTCGTCGTATTCCTCCTGCTCCACCTGCACGTCCGCATTCAGGGCCTGCAGGCGCTTTTCCACAGCGTCCAGTGCTTCGGGCACGGTCACGGCACGGCCCTCTTCAATGGCGTCGGTCATCTGCTTGAGCACGATGGGATGGGCATAGCAGCTGGGCACCGGGAAAGCACCATTGGGGTAGTGCTTTACATACTCCGCCATGGCCGCTTCCGCCTTGTCGGCGCGCTTCATGATGGCATTGTTGTTGTTGCGGGCCGTGGGCAGCATGTTGTAGCTGGAGAACAGGAAGACGGCCGCAAAACCAAACAAGGCAAAGTAGATGCCGTAGTTGCCTACATGGTTCGTCACCGCATACAGGCCGTAGGCTGCCGACACGATGCCGAACACGAAGATGGCCAGCGCCACATAGCGGTACACCGGCTTGCTCTGCAGCTGCGCGCGCTTGCGGCGCTCGGCGGCGCTCAGTTCTTCGGCCAGCTCCGGCTTTTCCTCCAGATATTCTTTGGCCTTGCGCAGCACCGTCACGCTGTACTTTGCTTCGTCGGTCAGCTCCGGCAGCTTGCGGGCGGCCTTTTCGGCCTCCTTTTTCTGCAGGGCCTGCTCACCGGCTTCGCTCAGCAGCGGGATCTGCGGCTGCTCTTTGGCCAGCACCTCCAGCAGCTTGTCCACGTCCCGTTCATCCTTGAAATTGCACTGCTTCTGCTTGCCGCCGTCGTACTCCACCACAAGGTAGGCCATGGAGGCAAACATGCCCTTGCCGGTAAAGCCGCCGGAACTCATGGCCACCCGCTTGAACACGCGGGAGATACTGCCATAGGGCAGATAATAGCGGCGGTCGATGTAAAAGCTGTTGAGGTACAGGGCCTTTTTGCCGACACCACAGGGGCCGATCTTGCGGCAGGCCTTTTTGTCCTGCTCCAGCTCCAGTCGGTCCAGTTTTGCCATGCCCAGTTGTGCGGGTCTGAAAATCATGGGTCGTTCCCTTCTTTGCTTAGATTTGCTTCTATTTTCGCACCTTACCGGTGCAAATGCAACCCCTTTGGCCGCTAAGATTTGCCAAAAAGGTTTGTGCGTTTTCCCAAACTTTCTGCGCTGCAAAAACAACAGCGCCCGCCGCTGTTTGGTCGGGCAGCGGCGGGCGCAGATGGTTTAGTTGAGCAGTGCGGTCAAAGCCTTATGCCTTCTGAGAAGCGGTGTGCTTCTTGGTGGCATGGATGAAGATGACCAGCATTGCAATGGCAAAGACGATGCCGATGGGGTAAGCAACGGCGGTATTGTAAGCCACCAGCTTGCCGTCTGCATAGGTGTTGATCATCTTGCCCAGGCACTCGGGAGCCAGCACGAAGTAGGTGCAGGACACAGCGCTCATAAAGGTAGCGGGAACAGCGGTGATCCAGTAGTTCTTCTTCTCCTTGAACAGGTACATGGAAGCAGCCCACAGCACGATCATAGCCAGGGTCTGGTTGGTCCAGCTGAAGTAACGCCAGATCACGGTGTAGTTGATGAAGCCCAGTGCGTTGCCGATGCCCAGGAAAGAACCAACGCCCAGCACGGGGATGCACAGCTTCAGGCGGTTTACGTAGCTGTCCTGATCGATCTTCAGCCAGTCGGACAGGGTCAGACGAGCGGAACGGAAGGCAGTATCACCAGAGGTGATGGGGCAGATGACCACGCCGATCATTGCCAGAGCCACGCCCACATTGCCCATGGTCTTGAGGCAGACGTCGTAGATGGCGGCAGACTGACCGGCGCTCAGAGCCTCGGCCAGACCGGTCATCTTACCGTCGGTGATGGTGTACAGAGCGCAGCCTGCTGCAGCCCAGATCAGAGCGATGACGCCCTCGCAGACCATGGCACCGTAGAACACGAAGTGGCCCTGCTTCTCACTCTTCATGCAGCGAGCCATCAGAGGCGACTGGGTGGAGTGGAAACCGGAGATAGCACCGCAGGCAACGGTGATGAACATGAAGCTCCAGATCGGGGTGCCCGACGGATGCATGCTGTGGAAGTTCGACCACAGTTCGGGGATGGTGTAAGCGGGGTTGGTGAAGATACCAATGATAACGCCCACAGCCATGATGATCAGGCAGATGCCGAACACGGGGTAGATCTTGCCGATGATGGCATCAATGGAGATAAAGGTTGCGATGAAGTAGTACACCAGGATGATGATCAGCCAGAACAGGGTGGTGGTCACCACGCCGGACAGGCCGCCGTTCTTGCACAGGGTAACGATCAGGCCGGCAGGGCCCACTGCAAACACGGTACCGACCATGATCAGCAGCACGACCGAGAACACACGCATGATGTTCTGCATGACAGGTCCGAGGTACTTGCCGGTGACCTCAGCGATGGAAGCACCCTCGTTGCGCTCGCTCATCATGCCGGAGAAGTAGTCATGCACGCCACCTGCAAAGATGGTGCCGAAGGTGATCCACAGGAACACCACGGGGCCCCACAGAGCACCCTGCAGTGCACCGAAGATGGGACCCAAACCTGCAATGTTCAGCAGCTGGACCAGGAACAGCTTCCACTGGGGCATCACAACGTAGTCAACACCATCGTTGATGCGCACAGCAGGCGTTTCACGGTCGTCCGGGCCGAACGTGTTGTCAACGATCTTGCCATAGACAAAGTAGCCGATGATCAAGAGCGCCAGACAGAGTAAGAAACTAATCATACTAGAAACCTCCTTTTTGATTTCAAGCCGCCGGTGTTCGTATTTGCGACCTCACCGGGGCTCTGACCAATCTCTGGCTTCATGTTAACACTTATTTCATAAATGTGTTAATATTTTTCTGGTATGGTTCCCATATCAAAAAGTATATACATCCATACTTCGTTGGAATATTGTCAGCCGTTTTTAAACGAATCAACGGCAAAATTTCTTATCCGATGGCAAAAGATCTTTTCCGGAATCGTGCAAAATCCCCTCTGCCAAAGTTTTCGGCCCGTTTTTGTGCAAGGTGTTCAATTTTGTCCAAAAATCTCCTATTCGTGCAATTTTGTTGCACAAGAAAGCCCCTCCACCGGGATGGGACCGGTGGAGGGGCTTCGGAGAAAATGGGAAGGTGTCGGCTGCCTTCCGGGGAGATCAGGCTTTTGCCGCGCTCTTCTTGGTCGCGTGGATAAAGATGGCCAGCATGGCCACGGCAAAGAGGACGCCTACGGGGTACGCCACAGCGGTATTGTAAATGGTGGCACCCTCAGCGGTCTTACTGTTCAGCAGGCCGCCCAGGCACTCAGGTGCCAGCACGAAGTAGGTGCTGGACACGGCGCTCATGAAGGTAGCGGGAACAGCGGTGATCCAGAAGTTCTTCTTTTCTTTAAAGAGGTACATGGAGGCGGCCCACAGCACGATCATGGCCAGGGTCTGGTTGGTCCAGCTGAAGTAGCGCCAGATGACCGTGTAGTTGATGAAGCCCAGTGCGTTGCCGATGCCCAGGAACGCGCCCACACCCAGCACGGGGATGCACAGCTTCAGGCGGTTTGCGTAGCTGTCCTGGTCGATCTTGAACCAGTCGGCCAGGGTCAGACGGGCAGAACGGAACGCGGTATCGCCGGAGGTGATGGGGCATACCACCACGCCGATCATGGCCAGTGCGATGCCCACGCCGCCCATGGTCTTGGAGCACACGTCGTAGATGGCCTTGGACTGGCCCATGGCCAGTGCTTCGGCCAGACCGGTGTTCAGGCCGCCGGTCACCTCGTACAGGCTGCAGCCGGCTGCGGCCCAGATCAGAGCGATGACGCCCTCACACACCATGGCACCGTAGAACACGAAATGGCCCTGCTTCTCGCTCTTCATGCAGCGCGCCATCAGGGGCGACTGGGTGGAGTGGAAGCCGGAAATGGCACCGCAGGCAACGGTGATGAACATGAAGCTCCAGATCGGGGTGCCCGACGGATGCATGCTGCCGAAGTGATCCCAGATCTCCGGGATGGTGTAGGCGGGGTTGGTGAAGATGCCAACGATGACGCCGATGGCCATGATGATCAGGCAGATGCCGAAGATGGGGTAGATCTTGCCGATGACCGCATCAATGGAGATGAAGGTGGCAATGAAGTAGTACACCAGAATGATGATCAGCCAGAACAGCAGCGAAGTGAGCACGCCGGAAGCGCCGCTCTGGCTGCACAGCTCCACGATCAGGCCGGCAGGGCCCACGGCGAACACGGTGCCCACCATGATCAGCAGCACCACCGAGAACACACGCATGACGTTCTGCATCACGGGGCCTAAGTACTTGCCGGTGATCTCGGCAATGGAAGCGCCGTCGTTGCGCTCGCTCATCATGCCGGAGAAGTAGTCATGCACACCGCCTGCAAAGATGGTGCCGAAGGTGATCCACAAAAAGACCACCGGCCCCCACAAAGCGCCCTGCATGGCACCGAAGATGGGGCCCAGACCTGCAATGTTCAGCAGCTGGACCAGGAACAGCTTCCACTGAGGCATCACGACATAGTCAACACCGTCGTTGATGCGCACAGCAGGCGTTTCGCGGTCGTCCGGGCCAAAGGTGTTGTCCACGATCTTACCGTAGACAAAGTAGCCCACGATCAGGATCGCAAGACAGAGTAAGAAACTGATCATACCAGAAACCTCCTTTTCGGTTTTGCTGTTCCGTCTGGAAAATCATCCCATCTTTTCCATGCAGGACAGCCAACTTTCTGTGCTCATGTTAACATATTTTTCATAAAAGCGATACTCCGGTTCCGGCATACCGGCATATCCAAATTGATATACCAGCAAAGTTTTTTAGTTGCAGCTCCGTTTCTTTTTTGCGCTTACCTGCACACAAAAACAGCCGGAACGACACATCGTTCCGGCTGTAGGGTCAAATTTCTTTGCCGATCCCGGCGGTTTTTGCGGTCCTGGTTTTTACCAGTTCTTAACCGGTCTGCCCCTTACTTTACGGTCAGGGCCGCCTGACGGCGCAGCAGCTCGATGAACTTTTCCTCCTCCGGCCGCAGCCCGCCCTTGTCCGGGTACACCAGCACATCCCGCATACGCTGGTTCTGGGCCGGGCATTTTTTCAGCACCAGATGGTACTGTTCCAGTGCCCGCTGCGGCATGGGCGACGCCCACATGTAGGCCGTGGGCAGGCTCTGCAGAATGGAAAACTGGCTGCACCGCTCGTACACATGCACCCGGCGGTTCTCGTTCACCTGCCAGCGCAGGCTGCTGCCTTCCTCGCCCGGCAGCTGGAAGTCATCGTGCAGCACCTCGGTGTAGCGGTTCAGCTCGGCCAGGTCGTGCACCTCGTGCCGGGCCAGAGGGCTGTCGCGGTTCACCAGCAGCCGGTACTCAAACTCCATGATCTGCTCCCGGTGCAGCCCGCGCCGGGCACAGTAGCGGCTGTAGTAGTCCTCGTCCTCCTCGGCGTAGCGCAGCAGGGCCAGATGGTAGCCCCGGCGCAGCACAAAGTCCAGCCCCTCCATGGAACCAGCCTCCCGGATGTGCACCCGCAGCTGCTCGCTGCCCGCCGCCTGCTGCAGAAAATCCACCGCCGCATAGGACGCATAGGTGGCATGGGGCAGGGCCACCCGCAGCTCTGCGCACTCGCCCTGCCGACGGCGGGCGTCAGCGTCCAGCCGGTCCACCTCCTGCAGCACCCGCTGGGCCTGCTCGATGAAGTGCCGTCCCTGTTCGGTGGGGATCATGCCGGTGGACGAGCGCTCAAACATGCGGATGCCGTATTCCTCTTCCAGGTTCTTCAGCGCCTTGCTCACGTTGGGCTGGGCGGCGTACATCTGCTTTGCCGCCGCGCTCACCGAGCCCCACTTCATGATGGCCACCAGATAACGAAGTTCCGTAATATTCATGCTGTTCCCCCGTTTTGTGTGATACTGTTTATTGTATCAATTCCCCTACCGCACTGTCAAGCCGCCGGGGCGGAAAAGACCCGGCAAAGGAACCTCTTGCACGGCGGCAGCCGGTTGCGCTATAATACGATCATACTTACCATAAATGCAAAGGAGCGCTGTGCCATGCCGGAATACCGTGTGCTGCGCATTGAAGAGCAGATGTACGGCTGTGAGGAACTGCCCGCCGGGCAGCCTGTGCTGTGCGATGTGGTGCTGGAGGGCACCGACGGTGCCTGCTGCACCCTGCCCTACCCGGACAAAGAACTCACCCGGCTGGGCATCGACGAGGGCAGCCGGGTGCACCTGCTGCCGGACGGCACCCTGCAGAAGATCTCGGAGGAACTGTTATGAATCAGATCAGAACTTCGGCCCTCATCGGTCTGGGGGCCCTTGGCATCCTGTTCGGGCGCAAAATGCCCGGCGTGCAGGTAATTGCCGACGAAGCCCGCATTGCCCGCTACGCCGCCCAGCCGGTGGTGTGCAACGGCGAGGAATGCCGGTTTTCCTACGTCACCCCGGCCCAGGGCAAGCCGGTGGACCTGCTGCTGGTGGCGGTGAAGGCCACCGTGCTGGACCAGGCCATTGCCGACATGAAGAACTTTGTGGGCCCGGACACCGTCATCCTCAGCGTGCTCAACGGCATCACCAGCGAGGAGCACATCGAAACCGCCTACCCTGGCCGCACCCTGTGGAGCGTGGCCATCGGTATGGATGCCACCCGCAGCGGCCGCACACTGGTGTTCAACCAGGCAGGCAAGATCCAGTTCGGCGAGCGGGACGGTGCTATGACCGGCCGTGTGCAGGCCGTGGCCGACTATCTGGACGCCTGCGGCATCGCCAACGAACCCTGCAGCGACATTCTGTACAAGCAGTGGAACAAGCTGATGGTGAACGACGGTCTGAATCAGGCAGCCGCCGCCTTTGACCTGACCTACGGCGGGCTGTGCCGGTCGGCTGAGGCACAGGCCAAGATGCACGAGGCCATGCAGGAGGTCATCCGGCTGGCCAATCTGGAGGGCGTGCCCCTGCCCCGCGACAACGACGAGCAGTTTTTGCGCACTGCCATGCCCACCTTCAACCCGGACGGCATGCCCAGCATGCGGCAGGACGTGCTGGCAAAGCGTCCCACCGAGGTGGAGGAATTTGCCGGTGTGGTGCGCGCCCGGGCCAAAAAGTACGGCATGCCCACCCCCGCCAACGACTTTTTCTATGCCCGCATCCAGGAGATCGAGGCGGGCTACTGCAAGTAAGGAGCTGCCATGCACAAGCTGTATTTTACCCGCCACGGCGAGACCGTGTGGAACGTGGAAAACAAGATCTGCGGCATGACCGACAGTCCCCTCACCGAGCGGGGCCGGGCACAGGCCCGGGCCCTGGGCCAGAAGGTAAAGGCCGGCGGCTATGCCATCGACGAGATCCTGTATTCTCCCCTGTCCCGCGCCGCCGACACGGCAAAAGCCATCGCCGATGCCACCGGCATCCCCGCCCGGTGTGAGCCGCGCCTGCGGGAGCAGTGCTTCGGCCGCTACGAGGGCACACCCCGCAACGGCGAGAAGTTCCGCATCTCCAAGACCTGCTTTGCCGACCGCTACGACGGCGGCGAGAGCATGCTGCAGCTGGCCCAGCGCATCTACAACCTGCTGGACGAACTGCGGGACCAAACGGACAAGACCTACCTGTTGGTGGCCCACAACGGCATCGCCCGGGTGGTGGAATCCTATTTTCACGACATGACCAACGAGGAATACGCCCTGGCCGGCATCCGCAACTGCGAGCTGGTGGAGTATCATTTTGATTGAGTCTCATTGAAAATGCCCTCCGCTTCGCTCTGGGCATGAAATAAGGAAAGATTCTAAATAAGAGCAAGACCGGACAGCCTGCAGGCTGTCCGGTCTTGCGTTTTCACGGGATGGGGTCGTAGCGGAGAAATGGATGTATAGGCAAACGGTTGCTGCTGGTTCCGGATTATCCCGCAACAAATCCCTGAATTAACAGCAGGGTTGGATACTCCGGGAAAACCGCCCCACTCTGTGTTCTAAAAAAGATGTCGTTTCCCGTTCCGGCCCTTCTCGTGAAAAAGTGCTCCGGAAACGACCGCAGTCGTTTCCGGAGCACAAATTAAAAATAATTTTTCCGCTGAATATGCCCAGAGCGAAGCGGAGGGCATTTCAAACCATCAGCCCTTATACAGCCCGAACAGCTTCAGCAGTTTCTGCCAGAAAGTCAGCGCCACGGGGGCGGCCTCCGGCTCTGCCGCCGGGGCCGGGGCCTCGATGGCCACCGTCTGCAGGGCGAACTGCACGGCGGAAACATCGGTGTTCTCGGCAGAGGTAAAGCTCTCCACCTCGCTGCTGCCGTTCAGGCCGGCCAGCAGGCTGTCCAGCTGGTCGCCCATGTCGATCCCGGAAACATTGCTGCGCAGCTCTCCGGTGCCGGCGGTCAGCTGGGCGGCACCGTCGGTCAGCTGCTGCACTCCGGCTTTCAGCTGGGCCACGCCGTCGGTGTAGGCGTTCAGGCCGCTGTCCAGTTGGCCGTACCGGCTGGCCAGCCGGTTCACGCCGTCGGTCAGCACCGAAAGGTTGCCCAGCATCCCGGTCAGGGCATTGGCCAGCTGACGCACCCCGGCATCGAACTGCCCGTACTGGCTGTTCAGGGTGCTGCTGCCCGCGTGCAGCTGGGCCACACCGTCGTGCACCGTGTTCAGGTAGGTCTCCATTGCGTCGATGTTGGCGCTGGAGCCCTTCAGCAGCAGGATGACGTCCTTGAGCTGGGGCATCACCCTAGCCAGCTGTTCCAGCTGCTCCATAGCTTTCGCGTTGCCGTCCTTCAGCTGGTCCAGGTCCAGCCCGTTTTCCTTCAGGATGGCCTTGTAAGCGTCGTAACTCACCTGCTCATCCAGCTGGGCGGCACCGGCGTCCAGCTGGGCAATGCCGTTCTGGATCTGGGTGGAGGCGTCCAGCAGGGTGGTGAGCTGGTCGGTGGAGGCCGACACGCCGTTCAGGGCGGTCTGCATCTGGGTCAGGGCCGCCTTGACCTTGGCGGACCCGCCGGTCAGCTCGCCGGACTTGCCGTTCAGGGTGTCAAGACCCGCCTGCACCTGGGCAATGCCGTCTGCCAGCGCGTTGGCACCGTCGTCCAGCTGTACCGAACCGCTCTGCAGCCGGTCCAACATGCCGGTCAGGTCGGCCCCGTCCAGGCCGAGGTTCAGCCGGAGCTTCACGCCGTTCAGCGAGATGGCGTTCATGGCAAAGTCGGTCACATCGGCGGTCACGGTCACGTCGCTGTCCGAACCTGGCAGCAGGATGTAGGAGAGCTGCTTGTTGCTGCCCACATTGGCCATGGTGGCCCCATCCGCCACGATGTTCTGTGCCCGGTCGGTGTCCAGCGTTATGGTCACCTGCAGGGCATACTGGTCAAAGAAATCTCCGGTGCAATCCGGGTTGCGGCTCACCTGCAGGCGGATGGCCAGCGCACCGCTTTTGCCGCCCAGCTCTTCCGGGGCGATCTCAGCCCCGTCCAGCGTGTAGGTCAGCTTCACGAGCCACGGCAGCGCGGTGGCGGTGTCCATGGTGCCCTCATAGTAGAGCTTGCCGTCCTCGGCAACTGCAGCGGTGACGGTGTCGCCGCTGTGCTCCAGCGGGTCGGTGGTGGTCATGTTGCGCACGGCGGTGTAGCTGCCGTGGTCGGTGACGGTGTCCCCCGCCTGCACGGCAAAGCTGTTCACGGCATACACGCCGGTCACGGTGCCGGACGCATCCAGATTGGCATAGATGACCTCTTCCTTGGCGGAGGCCGCAAAGGCCGGCAGGGCCGCCCCGGCCAGCAGGCAGCCTGCCAGCACCAGCGCCGATGCCCGGCGCACAATCTTCTGTTTCATCTCGTCAAGCCTCCTTCGGCTGTTTTTTCGGTTTGATGATGAGCGGGTCGGCCAGATACAGATAGCCCGGCAGAGCCAGCAGCACGATGGCCAGCGACACCAGACCGCCCACGCCCAGGAAGTTGCCCAGCTGGCCCAGCAGCTGGTTGGTGGAGATGGCCCCCATCAGGAAGCCCACCACCGCCAGCGCACTGCCCGTGGTGATCACCGAGGTGGTCACGGTGGACACGGTGGCGGCAATGGCCTGTTTTTTGCCCAGCGTCTCGCGGAACTCCTGATACCGGTCCGAGAACAGGATGGCGTAGTCCACGGTGGCTCCCAGCTGGATGGTGCTGATGATGAGGTAAGCAATGTAGAACACATGGCGGCCCCGGAAATACGGGATGGCCAGATTGATCCAGATGGCCGTCTCGATGCTCAGCACCAGAATGACCGGCAGCAGCAGCTGACGCTTCATGAGCAGCAGGATCAGGAACACCGCGCCGATGGCCAGCAGATTCACCTTGACCATGTCGGCGGTGATGGTATCCATCAGGTCGTAGGTGCTCACGCCCTGCCCGGCCAGATCATACGCATCCGGGTAATACTGCTGCACCGTGGCACGCACTTTTTCCACCAGTGCAAAGGCCGCGTCGCCCTCGGTGTCGGCGTTCACGGTGAGCACCATGCGGGTGTAGCCGCCGGACACCAGCAGTTTCAGGGTGTCCGGCGGCACGAACTCCGGCGGGATGGATGCGCCCGCGTTGTCCACATAGGACAGGATGCCCGTCACCTCCGGGATGGCGTGCAGCGCATCCGAAAGCTCGGCCTGGGTAGCGGTGTCACCCTCCGGCACCAGCACCACCCAGGTATCGCTCTTGCCGAACGTCTCTTCGATGGCGGCGGTATCGGCACCCAGACGAGTGTTGGTGCCGAACATATGGGCGGCACCGTAGTAGTATTCGTTGTTGTTGGAGGCCAGATAGCTGGGCACCATGATAACGGCCAGCGCCAGCGCCGCCGGCAGCATGATGCGGGACACAAACCGCCCGAGCTTGTCAAAGCCGGGCAGCAGAGGCTTGTGGTGGGTCTTGTCCATCCACGGGTAACACACCAGCGTCAGCGCCGGCATGAAGGTGAACACGGTGACAAGGCTCAGCACCACGCCCTTGGCCAGCGCAAGGCCCAGGTCCGGGCCGATCTGGAACTGCATGAGCACCAGCGCCAGAAAGCCGATGACCGTGGTCAGGCCGCTGGACAGGATGGACCCGGTGGATTTGCACAGGGCCTCCACCATGCAGTCCTCCGCGCTGGCCTCCGGGCGCGCGGCCCGGCACTCGGCAAAGCGGTGGATGAGGAACACCGAGTAATCCAGTGACACGGCCAGCTGCAGGATGCTGCCGGCGGCGTTGGTCACAAAGGAAATGGTGCCGAACATCAGGTTGGTGCCGTTGTTGATGAGGATGGCCGCCCCAAGACCCGCCAGCACCAGCAGCGGCTCCACCCAGGAATCGGTGGTCAGGATCAGGATGAACAGCACATACACCACCGCAATGGCCGCGATCTTGGCCACCTCGGTGACGGTGGAATTGGTCGCCACAGCAGTGGACACCGCGGTCCCGGCCAGGGCATTGTCCTCCCCGATCAGGTCCTGGATGGCCGCCACAGCCTCCAGACGGTTCGCATCCTTCACCGTCACGGTGAACAGCGCGCAGTTGTCCTTATAATAGGTCTCCACCGTGGCGGTGTCCTGCATCTGCAGCGGCACGGTCACGTCCAAGCTGTCGTCCAGCCAGGTCACGGCCTCCACGCCGTCGATGGCGGCAAGCTTTTCTTTGTAGTCCAGCGCCTCGGGCACCGTGACGTCCCGCACCATGACCCGCATGTTGGGGATGCCGCCGGTAAAGGCGCTGTTCATCTGCTCCAGTGCCAGGGTGGAGGGTGAGTCCGGCGGCAGATAGTCGTTGATGTCGTAGTCCACCTGCACCGCCCGGGAAGCAAACACGCTCAGCACGGCGGCCAGCACGAACGCGGCCAGCACCGCTCTGCGCCGGTGCACGACGGCAGTATAGAATCGTTTCAGCAAAACAGGAAAACTCCTTTCCGGAAAAATCAAAACTGTTTATCATTCTAACAGGTCTGATAAAAATGGAAA
The DNA here is from genome assembly GCA_900539945.1 of uncultured Faecalibacterium sp. Lineage (GTDB taxonomy): Bacteria > Bacillota > Clostridia > Oscillospirales > Ruminococcaceae > Faecalibacterium. The sequence continues at coordinate 38,516 of UQDV01000014.1, read as the reverse complement.
AGAGATATTTTATGAATTTTCGCTTTTGGGCGTATTTTTTGCTCTTGACAAATAAATGGATTCTGCTATACTCTTTTTCGGTCATCGGAGGACCGTTTCCAACGTAATTTGGACGGGCCGGATAAGATGCCGTGCAGACAGCGCCCCGCCGGAGGCTTCCTTGCCGTAGTGAGGAAGAAGAGGAAGGCCGGGCGTGCACTCACGGAGCTTATCCGGCCCGTTTTGTTTCCTGTCGAAAGGAGTTTTTCGTGTCCAAGCAAAAAATCCAACTGTCGGATCACTTTACCTACCCGCGCCTGCTGCGGTTCGTGCTGCCCGCCGTGGGCACCATGCTGTTCACCTCCATCTACGGCATCGTAGATGGCCTGTGCGTGTCCAACTTTGTGGGCAAAACAGCCTTTGCGGCGGTCAACCTGATCATGCCGCTGCCCCAGCTGCTGGGCACCATCGGCTTCATGCTGGGCACCGGCGGCAGCGCCATCGTGGGCATCACGCTGGGCGAGGGCGACCAGAAAAAGGCCGACCGCTACTTTACCATGTTCCTGCTGGCCGCTGCCATCTCCGTCTCGGTACTGGCCGTGCTGGGGCTTGTGCTGCTGCGGCCCATTGCCATCCTGCTGGGTGCCAAGGGCGAGCTGCTGGACTACGCCGTGCGCTACGGCCGCATCCTGATGCTGTCGCTGCCCACCTTTGCGCTGCAGAACATGTTCCAGAGCTTCTTTGTCACCGCCGAAAAGCCGCACCTCGGCTTTTACTTCACGGTGGCTGCCGGCTGCACCAACATGGTGCTGGATGTGCTGATGGTGGGCGTCTGGGGCTGGGGCGTAGAGGGTGCCGCCATTGCCACCTTCCTCAGCCAGATCGTGGGCGGCCTGCTGCCGATCTTCTACTTCCTCGACCACAAGAATACCAGCCGCCTGCACCTGCGCAAAACGCAGCTGTACAGCAAGGTGCTGCTGGACGCCTGCATCAATGGCTCCTCCGAGCTGATGACCAACCTGTCCCTGTCGCTGGTGAACATCCTGTACAACTACCAGCTGCTGCGCCTTGCCGGGGAAAACGGCGTGGCCGCCTACGGCGTCATCATGTACGCCTGCTTCCTGTTCATTGCCGTGTATGTGGGCTACGCCTTCGGCAGTGCGCCCATCGTCAGCTTCCACTACGGTGCAGGCAGCCGTGCCGAGGTGCACAACCTGTATGAAAAGAGCCTGCGGCTCATTGCGGTGGTGGCCGTCACCCTGACCGCCGCATCCATGGTCATCATCCCCTATGTGGCGCGGTTCTTCGTGGGCTACGACCCGGAGCTGCTGGCCCTGACCAGCCGGGCCTTCCGGCTGTACGCCCTGAGCTTTGTCATCATGGGCTTCAACGTGTATGCCTCCTCCTTCTTCACCGCGCTGGGCGACGGCGTGACCAGTGCGCTGATCGCCTTCCTGCGCACGCTGGTGTTCCAGATCGCGGCGGTGCTCATCCTGCCCGCCATTCTGGGCATCGACGGCATCTGGCTGGCCGTGACCGCCGCCGAACTGGCTGCCCTGGCCGTGAGCGAGGCCATGTTCGTCACCAAAGACAAGGTATTCCATTACCGCAAGGCGTAACCTTCTCCCCTGCTTTTTGCGAAACGGCGAAAAGCAGGGGATTTTTTTGGTGATTCTGGCTCTGCCGCCGGGGCGAGAATCGTGCTAGAATGGGCATAGCTTTTATTCACCGTTTTGTGAGGAAGAACTATGACGTTATTTCTGACCAGCAGCCCCAGCGGCTGCCCCTTTGAGCCCGGCCCGGCCATTCCGGTACTGGACAGACGCAATCATTTTCTGGAAAATCTGCGGGCCGTGTGGCCGGACCACCCGGTGCGGGGCCTTGCCATCGCGGCAGACCCCCACGCTTACGCCCAGAACGACGAGATGTGCCGGGTATTCCTGCAGAGCTTTGCGGACGCCCACCTGCCCCTGACCGAACTTGTGCCCTGCGACGCCCGCAATCAGGAAGAGATTGGCACCCTGCTGCCCCGCAGCGGCTTTGTGATGCTGTGCGGCGGCCATGTGCCCACCCAGAACCACTTTTTTGCCCAGCTGGGCCTGCCGGGGCTGTTCCACAATTACCACGGCATCGTGCTGGGCGTGAGCGCCGGCAGCATGAACGCCGCCCGGCTGGTGTATGCCGCCCCGGAGGAGCCGGGCGAAGCCGCTGACCCCGGCTACTGCCGCTGGCTGAACGGCCTCGGCCTGACCGAAACGTGCATCCTGCCCCACTACCAGTTCATCCGGGATCACATTCTGGACGGGCAGAAGGTGGAGGATATCGCTCTGGCCGACAGCAGAAAACGGCATTTCCTCGCCCTGCCGGACGGCTCCTACCTGATGTGCTCCGACGGGCACGAAGCATTGTACGGCAAAGCCTGGTACTTTGCGGACGGCACCCTGGAGGAGATCAACGAGGACGAGGACGTTCTGCCGCTGCGATAAGCAAATAAAAAAGAAGCACGCCGCGGCGTGCTTCTTTTTTTGTTTCGGATGCTCTGGCGCACACCTCATTCCGCCGACAGGCGGACAAAGGGCGCAATGGCGTTGGCGTCGCCATGGCGCACGATGGAATAGGTGATGTCACAGTAGGGCTGGATGGCGGTGCTCTTTTCTACCGTGGAGATGAGCAGCACCTGCAGCTGCAGACGGCGGAACAGCTCCATCATGGGGCGGATGCGGTCGCTGGTCATCTTGCTGAACGCCTCGTCCAGCAGCACCAGACGGATGCTGTTCTCGCTCTTTTCGTAGATCTGCAGCAGGGATGCGCAGATGGCCACATAGAAGGGTGCCTGATTCTCGCCGCCGGAGGAGTCGCGGCTGACGCGAGACAGGTACGCCTGCTGGCCGGTGACCCGGTTGGTCACCTTGATGTCGTAATCCAGATAGGTGCGGTAGTCCACATAATCCGACAGGGTGGTGGTGCCGGTGCGGCCCTCCTGCCGGGCACGGGTGTTCTCGTCCACATCCGCCATGATCTTTTCCATCAGCGCATCCACCTGCCGCTCGTAGGCGGGGTCGGCGGTGGCGGCAAGGTTGTCCAGCGAGTCGCCCTCGGTCATCTGCTGGTTGCCTTTGTCCACGATGACCTGATAGAACGCAGCCAGCTGCGGGTCCCGGCTGGGCTCCAGCTCAAAGCGGTAGACTTCTTCGCCGTAGGTCAGCTGTTCCATCACCTTGTTCAGCTCCCGGAACTGCCGCCGGGCGTTGAAGATATCGTCTTTCATGCGGAACAGGATATCCTTGCGGAAGCGGTCCTTGCAGTCCCGCTGCGCTTGCTCCAAGCGGGCGGCGTAGCGTTCCAGGTCGATGCGCACAAGGCTCTCGTGCTGGGCACGGTACTGGTCCAGCCCCGCCAGACCCAGCGGGTAATCACAGACGTAGTGCTCGTTGTAGGCCTTCTGGGCGGGTTCCAGCGTGCCGGTGAGGTAGGCCGTCAGGGCATCGTCCAGCCGGGCCTGTGCCTTTTCGGCGGCCTGTGCGGCGGCTGCGGGCTTGTCGGCCGGAGCAAGGGCCTGCATCCGGGTGCGGGCCAGCGGCTCCAGCAGCGGATGGGCCGCAAAGAACTTCCGGGCCGCGTCGGCGCTCTGCTGTGCCGTCTCCCCGGCCTTTTTCTGTTCGGCTTCGCAGGAAGCGATCTGTTTTTCGCACACGCGGATGTCGCCGCCCACCTGCTCCACAGCGGTGCGGGCGGCTTCCCAGGCGGCTTCCCGCGTTTCTTCCTCGCGGTACATCTCCTGCAGCAGGGGGTTCTCGCGGTATTCGGCCAGCTTGCCCTCCTGTTCGGCCACCGCATTCCGGGCTTTTTCGGCGGCGGTGCGGGCCTCCCACAGGCCGGCCAGCTGCTGCGGCGCGGTGCCGCGCTGGAAGTTCTGGTACTGGTCGTAGGCAGTTTTCAGGTTCTGCTCGGTCTGGGCGGCGGTGCGGGTGCGCTCGGCCAGAGCTTCCAGCTCTTCGGCCAGTGCCCCGGCGCGGGCGCGGCGGGCTTCCAGGCCGATATAGCGCTGCGGGGTGCGCAGGCGCTCCAGCCGGAAGGGATGGTGCCGCAGCAGGTCGCGGGTGGCGCTGTCCGGGTACTGTTCCAGTGTTTCAGGGGTGTCGCAGCAGACGATGCGCCGCAGGATGGTGTCGGCGTACTGGGCCGCCAGCGGGTTTTCGCTGGTGACCTGTGCCGCCAGACTGTCCGCCGGGGCAGTCTCGGCATGGCGGTTGGCCTTGCGGATGCCCGGCGTGTCCAGCAGGCTGATGGGCCCCACCTTGTCCTTCAGGGCCACAAAGGCGCTCTTGGCGGCCTCGTAATGGGCGGGCGGCACAAGGATGTCGAACCGGCGGTCGCCCAGGCAGGCTTCCACGCAGTCCTGCCAGCTCTCGTCCGCCACGGCCAGCAGCTCACAGAAGATCTTGGCGTCCGGCTGCATGCCGCGGCTCTTCAACTCCGCGTTCACGGCATCCCGCACACGGGTGGCGGCATCGCCGTGGGGGTACACCCACTTGCCGCCGGACACGGCGTCCAGCTCGGCGCGCTTGTCCGCCTGCTCTTTGCGCAGGGCGGCGGTGTTCTGCCGGGCCGCAAAGTAGGCTTCTTCCAGCGGTTTTTCCTGCGCGGCAAGCCAGTCGGTGAGCTGCGGCAGGGTGTCGGCGGTGAGGTTTTCCAGCTTCCAGCCGGAAGCAAACCCGCTGCGGCGCAGGGCCGTGAGCAGGGCTTCGGCCTTGGATGCGGCATCCTCGGCCTGCGCGGCTTGGCGGGCGGCGGCATCCTGCGCCGTCTTGCGGCGGGACAGTTCTTCCTCCATGGCATCCAGTGCCCGGCCCTCGCCGCTGGCACCGGCTGCGCTGTGGGCGGCAAGGTAGGCGCGGCGGGCTTCCGCCTCCGCGTTCTTGGCCTCGGCATAATGGGCGTTCAGGGCCTCCAGCTGGCAGTGTCCGGCGTCCAGATGGCCCTGCCACACGTCCTGTTCCCCGCCGTCGGCAGCAGCACGGGCCAGCAGGGCCGCGCCCCGGTTCACAAGGGCTTCGGTCTGCTTTCCGGCGGCTTCGCGGCCATCGTTCACGATCTCTTCCAGTGCATCGGCGCGGGTCTGGGCTTCGGCCAGCACAGCGTGCAGGTTTTCCAGCTCCAGCCGGTCGCCCTGCAGTGCTTCCAGATCCAGCTCCGGCTGCGGCAGGATGTACTGGTACAAAAATTCCCGGAAGTTGGGAATCTCGTCCATGCTGGTGCCCATCTGGAACACTTCGTTGAACTTTTTGCCCAGCGGACTGGACGCCCGCCCGATGCCCAGCGCCCGGCAGATGCGGTCACGGGCTTCGCTGGGGCTGCGGGTGTAGGAGAGTCGGCCGACGGCGGGCTTGAAGTCCTCCTTGGCGCTGGGGGCACCGGTACGCGGGTCGATGAAGGGCAGCTGTTCCAGCGTGCAGCCGTCCTCGGAGAGGTACCAGGTCTGGTCGCCGGGGTGCAGCTCCTGCATGGGGCCTTCCGACTCCACCCGCACCGCGATGACAAAGGGGGCGCGCTTGAGACTGTCGTAGAACTCCGCGCCGATGTAGGCCACGGTATGGCCGGGGCGGCGGTAAGCGTTTTCCCCGCGCTGCTTCGCGTGGACCGAGCCCTGCAGGGTGCGGCCGCTCTTCTTATTGCCCAGGGCATTGAAGTTGCGGTTGGTGGTCAGGCAGTAGCGGATGGCGTCCAGAATGGTGGTCTTACCCACGGCGTTCACGCCGATCATATAGGTCAGGCGGGCGCAGTCAAAGGTGACGTTTTCAAAGTTGTGCCAGTTGATGAGTTTCAGGCGTTTGAGTTCGATCATGCTTCTGCCTCCCCTGCTTCGGTGTCTGCGCCCTCCGGGCGCTCGTACAGGCCAAGCTCGGTGCGGGTGCGGGCGCTCTCTGCCGCTGCGTCGGCAAGGTCGGCATCCGGCAGGGCCAGCAGCACGGTCGGGAACACCTCGATGCGGCTGTCCAGCCCGGAGAGCCGGCCCACCGGTCGGGCCAGATTGTACCGGCGCAGCGTGCGCATCAGCCGTTCCAGCGTCTGCTGGTCCAGCCTGCGGGGCAGGTTCATCTTCTGCAGCTCGGTCTGCACCTCTTCCACGGTCACCAGCACCTGATCGGCGCTGGCGGCAAGGCTCTCCCGCTTTTGCAGGTAGAGCAGCCGCAGCACCAGCAGCAGGATGCTCTCGTATTTCAGCAGCCGGGCCTGGCTGCCCTCGTGCTCGTTGACCAGGGCCGCCGCCTGCATCGGGGCCGGGTACAGCAGCACAGCGTAGCCCAGCGGTTTGAACACCGCCCGCACCTCGGGCAGATGATCCTGCACATAGAGATATTTTGCCCGCTGATCCTCCACGCTGCCCAGCACGAAGCAGTGGTTGAGCAGGTAGTTTGCGGTCTCTTCCAGCATGTTAATCGTTGCCATCGTTTTCCTCCTTGCGGCGGGTCAGGACAAAGTCCTCGAACCGGAAGCCGCCGCGCTCCACCCAGTTGCCCGTGAGCCGGATGTCATAGTTCCGGTGCGGCGACTGGGAATAGGTATGCAGGCCGATGATGCGGGCAAAATCGCCCGGATATTCCTCCGCCAGGGTGGATGCTTCCACCTGCGGGCGGGCAGCCAGTGCCTGCTGTGCCAGCAGGGCCACGTTCTCTTCGGTGACAGCCAGCCGGGCGTAGTCCAGCAGCAATTGCTGTTCTTTGCGCAGCTGGTCCGGGTCCAGCGTTTCCGCCTGCACCGGGGCCAGCGGGGCCGCCGTGCGGGGCGCGGCCGGCGGGTACAGGAACTTTTCGCCAAAGGCAGCCGCCGGGTACAGATGCAGATGGGCGGCCACCGGGCCGTCATCCGGCTCAAAGAGCTGGTCCGGGGTACGGATGTCCTCGGCGTAGCGGCGCAGCAGGGCCGTGACGCTGCCCTGAGACGAGCGGTCGCTCAGCAGCAGGAACTGTGCCCGCTGCACGGCCCGCTTGCGGTAGCGGATGTGGCTGGCGTCGATCTCCCGGATGAGGGTGCCCATCTCTTCCAGCGCGTCCCGCTGCTGCTGGATGAGGGCCCGCACACGGGGCGCGGCCTCGCCGGGGGCGCAACGCTCCACACGGGCGTAATCCAGTGCCAATTGGGGCAGATACGTTTCCTCGCAGGCGTCCAGCCCTTCCTCCAGATAGGCGCGGTAATTGAACAGGTTGTCGCTGGTCTTGAAGCGATGGTAAGCCGCCGCCACCACCTTTTCTTCGTACTGGTCAAACAGCTCCAGCACCTCCTGCGGGGTGCGGTTGCGGGTGAGCCGGTCGATGTAGTGGCCGATGGACGCATTGAGCGCCCGCAGGGATTTGTTCAGCGCTTCCAGATCGGAAGCCACCTCCCGCAGCACATTCTCGTAGGGGTTCTTCTCTTCCCCCACGCCCTGCAGCAGCTGCCAGGCCTTGTACAGCTTGCCGGTGTAGGTGACCACACGGGGATTCAGGATCTCTTCCAGCGCGTCCAGCAGCGGGGCCACCTCCGGCACAAAAGCCAGGGTCGGCTCGCTCTCGTAACTGCCGGGCTGCTCTTCCAGCCAGCCGGTGCGGCGCAGCCGCAGCAGAAAGCCCAGCGCCAGCGTATGGGGGTCGCGGGTGGGCTGTTCCTCCTCATCGCCGGCACCGTCTGCGTCCAGCGTCAGGGGCTTTGCCAGTGCCGCAAAATAATCCTCCGCGCGGGAGACGGCCTCCGCACGGGAAATGCTGTAGTCGGCCGTATGGCGGCACTCTTCCCACAGCAGGAGCAGCAGCTCCGCATAAAACGCCCGGTTCGGCCCCGCCAATGGGCGGAACAGCCGTGGGCTGACCAGTTCAAACAGCTGCATGGAACGTTCCTTTCTGTTCACATCAGAATACGGTTTTATTGTATCACAAGCGGCAGAGTTTGTCACAAAAAGGCGCAAAAAAGCCCCGGGAGCGGGTGCTCTCCGGGGCAGGAAGATCCGGGTTTATTTTGCGGCCATCTCGGCAGCCGCCGCGGTGCAGCGCTCCGTCATCGGTTTGCTCCCCGGAGCCGGGTGCACCATGCCCGGAACACCCTGTTCTGCGCCCATGGAAGGAGGATGCGCAGTTTTTTTCAGATTTCGTGCCGGAACTTTTAAAAATTACACAGTTCTACCATTTTTTCATGCTAAAATGAGGCCGTAAAAATAACAGGCAAAGGATGATCTCCCCATGCAGCACTGTCCCGCCCGGGCAGCCCGGCAGCTGGCGGCAGCAGCACTTGCGCTGGTGCTGCTGCTTGCTCTTGCCGCGCCCCGCGCCCACGCCGCCTTACAGGAAAAACACGGCATCCGGCTGCTGACTTTTGACCACAGCCAGATCCTTTCCATCGGCAACCAGACCTCCGGCAAGTGCAGCTGGTATGCACTGCGCTACGCCCGCACCATTCTGGACGGGCGGGCGTGCTCCGGCAGCGGCATGTGGTCCAACGGTGCCGTGTGGTCCGCCGGCAGCTACACCGGGTATTCCGGGGACCTGTCCGCCTGCCTGCATACCATTTACAACGAGCTCTCGGCCGGACGGCCGGTGATCGTGCACCTGAAAAACACCACGGTGAGCGGTGTGAGCAAACACGCCAACCGCACCTCTACTTACGAGTATCACCTGTCCGGCTCCGGCTGGACCCAGGTGAACTACCCGCACATTGCCACCAGCGACACCTATGGGCACTGGGTCTGTGTGGTGGGCATAAGCCCCACGGCAGACCCCGATAACCTGAAGGAAAGCGACTTCTACGCGCTGGACCCGGCCCGTGTTTCGGCCAACGGAACGCTGGCGCTGACCCGGCTGCTGGACGGCACCATCTGGACTGCCAACTCTCCCCTCAAAATTGCAGGCTGAAGATAGAAAGAGCAAAACGGCGGACGCACTTGCGTCCGCCGTTTTTGCATGCATCTGTGATTCAGTAGCCGCGCACCGAGAAGCCCCGTTCCCAGGGGTCGGGCGGCAGGTCCTTCTGCCGGATGTCGGTGATGCGCACATAGTCGCTGCGCTGGATCATGGCGAACAATTCCGGGAACTTGTCCGGGTCGCCCTGCACCTCCAGCGTCACGCTGCCGTCGTCCTCGTTTTCCACCCAGCCGGTCAGCTCCAGCGCCTGGGCCGCGTAGCGCGCCCGGTAGCGGAAGCCCACCCCCTGCACCTGCCCGGAGATGGAAAAGTGCCGCCGCACCGTGCCTTCCGGCAAAACCGGCGGGGTGCGGTCTTTCTGTTTCAGAAAATCAAACATCGCAACCTCTTGGGGAATGATGGATCGCACTGCGTGCAATATGATGTGCCGCGCACCGTGCGGTGCATCCTTCTTACAATTCCTGATAGGCCGTCATCAATGCGGGGATGAACTGCTTTTTGCGGCTCACCACGCCGGGCAGCGTCCAGCTGCCGTCCTCTGCCGGGTGGGTGTCGAACCCGTCGGCCAGCACCTCAGCGGCATAGCGTCCGTCGCTGATGACCACGCTCTCCTCCTTGGGCACGTCGGTGAGCAGCATGTAGATGTCCTCCACATTCTGCTTGTTGCGGGCCTCTTCCAGATAGGGGCGCAGCAGATTTTCGGCGGCCAGCAGGTTCTTGCGGGTCATGTAGCTGCCCTGCGCCACACCAAAGCGGATGTCGCCGCACATGAACACCTTGAAGTCCTGCAGGAACACCTCTTCGGCGGTCTTGCCGTCCAGCTTCTCGCCGGCCTCGAACATCTCGTTGGCAAACTCGTCGATGTCCACCCCGGCAATGCCGGCCAGACGGTTGGCCGCGTTCACATCCACTGCGGTGCAGGTGGGACTGCGGAAAGCCAGCGTGTCGGACAGGATGGCGGCCAGCAGCAGGCCTGCGGTCTGGGGCGGGATCTCCACGTCGTTCTCGTCGTACATCTGGGTGATGATGGTGGCCGTGCAGCCCACCGGTTGGTTGCGGAAGTACACCGGGCCGCTGGTCTCCAGGCTGCCGATGCGGTGGTGGTCGATGATCTCCAGGATCTCAGCCTGGTCAAAGCCCTCCACGGCCTGGGTGGCCTCGTTGTGGTCCACCAGGATGATGCGGCGTTTTTGCAGATTGATGATGTTCCGGCGGCTGACCATGCCGCAGTATTTGCCGTCCTCGTCCAGGATGGGGAAATAGCGGTGGCGTACCTTGGCCATCACGCGGGTGACGTCTGCCACCGGGGTGACAAGGGTGAACTTCATGATGTCGCTGCGGGTCATATAGTAGGAGATGGGAGCGCACTGGCTGATCAGCTTACCGGCGGCGTAGGTGTCCACCGGGGCCGACATGATGGCCACGCCCATTTCCTCGGCAATGCGCTGGATGGTGTGGCCCACCTTGGAGCCGTTGCAGATGATGAGCAGCGACGCTTCTTTTTCAATGGCGCACAGCTGGCTTTCGTAGCGGTTGGTCAGGATGACGATATCCCCTTTTTCCATGCTGTTTTCCAGCATTTCCGGGGTGGCGGTGCCAATGCGGATGTGTCCGGTGGTGCACACAGCGTCCTCGCGGCCCACCACCATGGTGCCGCCCAACGTTTCCAGAATATTGCGGTAGGTGGTCTGGCTCTTGGCCAGGATGCCGGTGTCGAACACGTCCATATTGGCGGTGGCAATGTCCTTGACCGTGATCACGCCCTCCAGCTCGTTGTCCGGGCTGGTGACCGGCAGGGTGTCGATCTGCTTGTCGCGCATGATCTCCCATGCTTTGCGCAGGCTGGTGGTGCCGGGGATGCCGGGCATCTCGCGGTAATCCACATCGCGGATCTTGGGGTTCACGTCGGTGCACATGCGCGGCGGCTTGACCCCAAACTTTTTGAGCACGAATTCGGTCTCCTGGTTCATCTTGCCGGCGCGGCGGGCCTCGCAGACAAGATCGCTGGTCTTGTTTTTCAGCTCTGCATAGGCAATGGCCGAGCAGATGGAGTCGGTGTCCGGGTTGCGGTGCCCGATGACCACGACTTTATGGGCTGTTTTGGGCATAATTCTCCCCCTTTTTTCGGGTCTGCTTCTTATCAAGTTGTACAGCCGTGTGCTCCCTGCACGAACACACAGGCTGTGGCTTTATTTTAGCACAATTATCTGCGGGGGTAAAGTAGAGCAAACGCACCCATCTTCATTCTTTTTTTGCGGCGTTCGCGGTGCATCTTGACAAGCTGCGGCAAAAACCGTATGCTGTTACACAGCAGCATTCCCCAAAATTTTACAACATTTCATCGAATAATGGAGGACGTTCCCATGAAAAAAACGCTCCGCACTCTGTTTGCCGTGCTGGCCCTGACCCTCTGCCTCTGCCTGCCGGCCTTTGCACAGGAGGCAAAGCCCGCCCAGCCCGCCGCGAAAGAGGACAAAACGGTCACCGACCTGACCGGCCGGGATGCCTTTCTGCGGGACGTAAAAGGCTTTACCACCAACTTTGGCGGGCCTTATGTCTTTGAGCAGGCCAGCCGCAAGTCCCCGGCCGACATCTACGGTGCTGCCCCGGCAGAGGGTTCCGTGGCCGTGCTGCGTATCTACACCATGTCGGATGACAAGGGCGATGCCTCCATCAACGCCAGCGGCCATGCTTTTGTGTCGGTGACCAATGTCTCGGACAGCGATATCGCTGTGGGCGGGCTGCTCATTGCCCCGGGCAAGTCCCTGACCATCGGCACCCGCGGCAACCGCAATGAGCATTCCGGCATCTGGTATGAGCTGGAAAGCTATTATATGTATTACATTCCCGATTATTATTACCACCTTTACGCCATGCAGACCTCGCTGGATGCCGACCAGCTGGCGGTGCTGAACCGGGGCCTGAGCCGTGCGGATCACTGGTCCGCTTACTACAACTGCTCGGCCTTCTCCGAGGCGGTGTGGAACAGTGTGTGCGCCGACACCCTGAGCGCCGGGCGGCCTTTCAGCCCCGCAAACCTGCAGGCCGATATGCTGGCAAAGTACCCGGACAAGACCGCCTACGAGCCGCCCATCCCCTACGACTACGCCGTGTATTACGGCAAAGACCTGACACCCAGCCGGGAATTCACCTGATCCTGCAGGCCTGCTCCGGATTTCTTGTATACAACCCCTTGTATTTCCGACACCGGCGCGGTATGATAGGGGTATCGCTTACGAACCTGTGCACAAAACCCGGAGGAAGTCATGACAAGCACCCAAAAACCAACCAACCCGCTTTTTACCCGGCAGGCGCTGGTGGCACTGCTGCTGCCGCTCATCGCCGAGCAGGCCCTGAGCGTGACCATCGGCCTGGCCGACACCCTGATGGTGTCCTCGGTGGGCGAGGCCGCCGTGTCCGGCGTGAGCCTGGTAGACAGCTTCAACACCCTGATGATCCAGGTGATGAGCGCCCTTGCCACCGGCGGCGCCGTGGTCACCAGTCAGTACATCGGCCACCGGGAGCCCAAAAACGCCAAGGCCGCCGCTGCACAGATCCTGTTTGTGCTGGCCAGCTTCAGCCTGGTGGTGGCCGCCGTGGTCGTAGTGGGCCGCCACGCCATCCTGCGGGGCATCTTCGGCTCCATTGACGCCGACGTGATGCGCTACGCTGAGACTTACTTCCTGCTCTCGGCGCTGAGCTACCCCTTCATCGGCCTGTACAACGCCGGTGCGGCGCTGTTCCGGGCGCAGGGCAACAGCAAGATCAGCATGCTGTCCAGCCTGGTGATGAACGTGATCAACATCGGCGGCAACGCGGTGCTGATCTTCGGCTTCGGCATGGGGGTCATGGGCGCGGCGCTGGCCAGTCTGGTGTCCCGCGCCGTGGCCTGCGCGGTGGTGCTGTACCTGCTGCAGAAGCCCGCCTGCCCCCTGCGGGTGGACGGCCTGCGGGCCCTTGCACCGGACGGCGGCCTCATCCGCCGCATCCTGCGGGTGGGCATCCCCGCCGGCATCGAGAACGGCATGTTCCAGATCGGCAAGCTGTCGGTGTCCAGCCTGACCTCTACGCTGGGCACGGCCGCCATTGCGGCCAACGCCGTGGCCAACACCACCACCACCTTTTTGAACATCCCGGCCAATGCCGTGGGCATGGCCGCCCTGACCGTGGTGGGCCAGTGCCTTGGCGCCGGGGAGAAGGAGCAGGCCGTGTACTACTCCCGCCGCCTGCTGCTCACCGCCTACTGCGGTGCCTGGGTCATGAACCTTTCTGCCTTCCTGTTTGCCAACCGGTTCGCCATTTCCCTGTTCAACCTCTCGCCGGAGGCACAGACCATGGCCCTGCAGGTGATGGTGTGGTTCAACTTTGTGTCCCTGTTCTTCTGGCCGTCCAGCTTCACCCTGCCCAACATCCTGCGCGCCGCCGGCGACGCCCGGTTTACCATGGCCGTGAGCATCCTTTCCATGTGGGTGTTCCGGGTGGGTTTCTGCTATGTGATGGTGCTGGGCTTCCACGGCCGTCTGCTCTCCATCTGGATGGGCATGTTCCTGGACTGGGTGTTCCGCTCGCTGTGCTTCTTCGTGCGCTTTGCACGGGGCCGGTGGATGGAACAGAGCGTCATCTGACCCCCCGGTGTTTTCCAAGCCGTCTGCACCCTTTGCGGGGTGCGGGCGGTTTTTCTTTTTTGCCCTGTGCAAGAAAACGCCGCGCTGGATCGTATTGTAGTCAGAAGGTTCTTTTGGGTGCCAATTTTACGCAGATTCTACAAATAAATCGTTCGTTTTTTGACAAAGTTGTCACCTTTCCTTCTTGTTTTCGCAACAACGTGGGCGTATAATCTTTGAATGCTAAGAGTTTGCCCTGTCGCAAAAAGGAGGCTTTTTCCCATGAAACGCAACTGGTTTGCGCGCCACCCCATCGGGTTCATGGCGCTGTATTTTCTGCTGTATCTGTCCGCTTTCAACTTTCTGGAGACGCAGATCTCCATGCCCCGTGTCCTGCTGGTGCACTGCCGGCTGGACGATCTGATCCCCTTCTGCAAATACGCCATCCTGCCCTACTTTGCATGGTTCGCATGGATCCCCTTCACCCTGTTCTACCTGCTGTGGAAGGCCCCGCGCGAGGACTTCTGGCGGCTGTGCCTGCCGCTGTTCGGCGGTATGACCATCGCACTGGCCTGCTATGTGATCCTGCCCACCGGGCTGGACCTGCGCCCCTACTATGTGCCGGGCACCGATCTTTTTGCCCGTGCCGTTCGGATGCTGTACCGCACCGACACCCCCACCAACGTGTGCCCGTCCATCCATGTGTTCAACTCGATGACCCTGATGCTGGCCTACCACCGCTGCCGTCTGTTTGAGGAGCCCCGCCGCCGCTGGATGCGTCCGGCTGCCGATGTGCTGTGCTTCTCCATCGTGTGTTCCACCATGCTGCTCAAGCAGCACAGCTGCATCGACGTGGTGCTGGGTGCCCTGCTGGCACTGGTGCTGGATGCCCTGTTCAACCGCGCCGCCGAGCGCAGCGAACAGCCGCAGATCTGGCACGCTTAAACGGATCCCTTCAGAATGCCCCGCCCGGAAACCGCCGGGCAGTGACCCACAAAGCAAAAGGGCGGAAGCGCACCGAAAACGTGCGCTTCCGCCCTTTGTTGTGGTTTGATTCAGAACAGCCCCTCCGGCAGGCAGACGTCCTGCTTGGGCACCTTTGCCCAGGAAAAACCCGGGATGAGGCTTTCCGGCGTGCAGGGCGCCGGTTCCGGCTGCAGGCCGTAGGCATAGGCCAGCTTGCCCACGATCTCCTGCGCGGTGTATTTTTCCCGCAGGTTCTCCAGGCTCTGGTCCCCGTCCCGCTTGGACAGCCGCCGCCCGTCCGGGGCCAGCAGCAGCGGGCAGTGGGCAAAGGTTGGAGCCTGCAGGCCCAGCAGACGGTACAGGTACAGCTGCCGCGCCGTGGAGGACAGCAGGTCCGACCCACGCACCACCTCGGTGACCCCCATGCGGGCATCGTCCACCACCACGGCCAGCTGATAGGCGAACACGCCGTCCGCCCGGCGCAGGTAAAAGTCGCCGCAGTCCCGCAGCAAGTTCTCCGTGTGGGGACCCATGCAGCCGTCCAAAAAGGTGATCTCCTCGTCCGGCACCCGCACCCGGTAGGCCGGGGCCTTCTTTTTGCGCTTTTCGGCGATCTGGGCGGCGGTCAGGTCCCGGCAGGTGCCGGGATAGATGACGTTGCCGTCCGAGGTGTGGGGCGCGCTGGCCGCGTGCAGCTGGGCGCGGGAACAGAAGCAGGGGTACACAAGGCCCTGCGCTTCCAGCTTTTTGTACTGCCCGGTGTAGATGTCCGCGCATTCGCTCTGGTAGTAAGGCCCGTGGGGGCCGCCGGTGCTGCCGCCCTCGTCCCACACAAGACCCAGCCATGCAAGGTCCTGCTCCAGCAGGTCCGCGTAAATGCGCGGGCAGCGCTCGGCGTCCAGATCCTCGATGCGCAGCACGATGCGGCCGCCCTGGCTTTTGGCACTGAGCCAGGCCAGCAGGCTGCAGGCCAGATTGCCCAGATGCAGCCGCCCGCTGGGGCTGGGCGCAAAGCGCCCGACCACAGCCCCGCTCACAGGCCCAGCTTCCACTGCCCGTCCTCCGGCTGGAAGATGGGGGTGTTGTAGTAGGCAGCGCAGGCATTGGCCAGATACTCCGCATCCTTGCAGCTGGCCGTTTCCATCGCCGAGTGCATGGCCAGCTGGCCCACGCCAATATCCACCATGGGCATCAGGATCTGGCGGCCCAGCAGGTTGCCCAGGGTGCTGCCGCCCGCCACATCGGCACGGTTGGCAAAGGTCTGCACCGGCACCCCGGCCTTTTCGCAGATGGCGGTAAAGGCGGCACCGGTCAGGCCGCTGGTGGTGTAGGTCTGGCGGGCATTGTACTTGAGGATGACGCCGCCGCCCATGTTCACCGGCAGCTTCTGGTCGCTCTTTTCCGGGTGGTTGGGATGGATGGCGTGGCCGTTGTCGGCGCTGAGCAGCAGGCAGTTGGTGCGGGCTCGGATGCTCTGTTCCTTCGTCACACCAAGGCTCTCCTCAATGCGGGCCAGCACATCGCTCATCAGGCTGCCCTGTGCGCCCTGCCGGCTGGAAGAGCCCACTTCCTCGTTGTCGAACATCACCCAGATGTCGCCGCGGCCCGCTTCCTCACCGCGCCCCTGCAGGAAACCATACAGGGTGGCATAGGCACATTCCAGGTCGTCGATGCGGCCGGACATGAAATATTCGCCCTGCAGGCCCACACGCTGGGCCTTTTCGGTGATGCAGAGCACCAGGTCGGTGGCCAGGATGTCCTCTGCCTTCACCCCGGCCTCAGCGGCAAGGGTGTCCTTCAGGCTGCCGCCCTCGGCCCCGAAGATGGGCTGCAGGTCCACCTGGGGGTTGTAGTTCAGGCCGGTGTTGGCCTCCCGGTTGAAGTGGATGCACAGGTTCGGGATGCAGGCCAGTGCCCGCTCCGGGTGCACCAGACGGCTCTCCACGCCATCGGCGGTGCGCACCAGCAGGCGGCCTGCCACGCTCAGGGGCCGGTCGAACCAGGTGGACATCAGCATGCCGCCGTAGCCCTCCACCTCGGCGCGGGCAAAGCCGTGGTCAGCTCCGTCCAGCGTCTTGATGCGCCAGGTGGGCGAGTCACTGTGGCTGGCTGCGGCGTGCCAGCCGGTGAGCGGGCCTTTGGGCATCCGCCAGGCCAGAATGGCCGAGCCGTTGCGGGTGGTGTAGTATTTGCCGCCGGGCACAAGGTGCCATGCCGCGCTCTCCGGGCAGTTCCGGTAGCCCTCGGCTTCCAGAATGGCCGCGGCGGCGGCCGTGGAGTGGAACGCACTGACACCGGCGTTCAGAAACGCAAACAGATCTTCCATGGAAAATGCTTTGTTTTGCATGGGGATGCTTCCTTTCGCTTTTACTGGTTCTACTCATTATAAGCCCTTGCTCTGCAAAGGTCAATGCGTACAAAAAAGCCGCCGCAGGCGGCAATGCCTGCGGCGGCGGGAAAGCCGGCTGCTCAGTGCAGCTCCGGCCAGTAGCCCTTGTTGGCTTCGATCATATCGTCCAGAATGGCCTTGGCAACGTTCATGCTGGGCACAGTCTTATTCAGGGTAAAGGCCTGCAGCACCTTCTCGTAGCTGCCTTCCACGCAGCCCTCCACCAGCAGCTTTTCGCTGTTGAGCTGCTGCATCATCAGACCCTGCTGGAACAGCGGGATGTTGTCCCGGGCAATGACCTCCGGGCCGTTCTTGCCGATGTAGGCGGGCAGTTCCACCATTGCGTCATAGGGCATATTGGGGATCGCACCGCGGTTCTCGGTGATGATGAGGAAGCGTGCCTTGGTGTCGTTCTTCAGTGCAGCGGAAAGATCTGCGATCCAGTCGCCGTGACTGCCGGCATAGAAGGTGTTGGCGTCCACCTCGCCGGTCTTGAGGTAGTGGTCGATGCCGTCGAACAGGTTCTTTTCGCGGGTCTCCTCCACCTCGTTGGCGCGGGTATGGTTCGGGTCCGAATGCTCCACGAACTCCTTGGCCTGCAGATAGTAGTTCAGGTAGGTATTGGGCAGGTACTCCGGGAAGTTTTCCATGATCTCGTACTCGCCCTTCCACACATAGTACCAGCTGCCCTTGGTGTGGCGGTTCTGGCTGGCGGAGGAAGTCAGAGCACCCATGCCCTTGAGGTAGCTTTCCGGCAGAAGAATCTGCTTCTCCTTGATGTAGGCGCGCAGCTTGGGCATCAGATCCTCGCCGTGGTACTGGATGGAGGTGAACCAGCCGAAGTGGTTCAGGCCAAAGTAATCGTAAACGATCTCCTTCTTGTTCTGGATGCCCATGGCAGCTGCCACCACGTCAATGATGGCGATGGGCATATCGCAGATGTTGATGATCCGTGCCTTCGGGCGCAGCTTGCGGCAGGCCTCGGATACGATGGCGGCGGGGTTGGAGTAGTTCAGGATCCAGTAGTCCTTCTTGGCATACTTTTCCACATCATCGATCAGCTTGATCATGGGGAAGATGGTGCGCATTCCGTAGGCCATGCCGCCGCAGCCGCAGGTCTCCTGTCCTACGCAGCCGTGGCGCAGGGGGATCTTTTCGTCCTGCTCCCGCATGGCGTAGCCGCCCACGCGCATCTGGGCAAACACAAAAGAGGTATCGGTGTAAGCCTGCTGCACATCGGTGGTGACCACCAGCTTGATGTCGGTATTCAGCTCCTTGTGCAGGACCCAGTCCACCACAACGGCAACCTTGTCCTGCCGCTCCTTGTTGATGTCGAACAGACGGATCTCGTCCACTTCCAGTTCTTCCCGGCGCAGTGCGATGGATTTGACGATACCGGCGGTAAACGTGCTACCGCCGCCAGCAATGGTAATGACCATAGTATAAACACTCCTTTTTTGTATTTTTCAGGTTAGCCCGGCGCAGTCCGCCGGGGCACGGTAAAACGATTTACTGGTTTTCCAGCTGTGCCTCCACGGCACGCTTGATATCGGCTACCTGCAGACCGTAAACGATCTGGATATCGGTTCCCTTTTTCACGATGCCGCTGTTCGGCAGCTGGTTGATGCTTTCCTCGTTGAGCTTTGCGGGGTCCTTGATGTTTACCCGCAGGCGGGTGAAGCAGTTGTCCACCGACAGGATGTTCTCCTTGCCGCCCAGACCATCAATGACGCACTGCACCTCGGCAGCGTTCTTCACGCTTGCCTTTTTGGCGGGTGCTGCGCTCTTAGCGGTCTCGGTGCTCACCTCTTCCCGGCCGGGGGTGTGGATGTTAAAGGCCTTGATCAGCAGGGTGAACACCACAAAGTACACCGCGATCTGGCACAGCGCCAGCAGGTACAGGATGGGATAGTTGGTCTTATCTGCACCGGCAGAAAGGTTCATCAGCACCGAGCCAAGGAGGTTGGTGGTAAAGCCGGTGACATGGAAGGTGTGCAGCAGCACGATGAACAGACCGGAGATGCAGGCGTGTGCCACCCACAGGATGGGGGCAGTGAAGCAGAACATGAAGTCCAGCGGCTCGGTGATGGAAGCCAGAGAGGCGGTAAAGGCCAGCGGCACCAGAACGGCAGCGGTCTTTTTGCGGTTCTCCTTGCGGGCACAGAAGATGAAGGCTGCCACGATGCCAAAGTAGCCGAAGGTCTTGGTGAAGCCGGTGTACATCCACACAATGCCGTCCGAGAAGGGCAGACCCATGCTGTACTCCATCATCATTACGATGTAGGAGCCGGTGTAGGTGGCATCGCCCACGGTCAGGCTGTTGCCCAGTGCAGAGAACTGGAAGGGGGTGTAGATGAGGTGGTGCAGGCCGGTGGGGATGAGGAAGCGCTCCAAAAAGCCGTACAGGAACAGGCCGAAGTTGCCGGAGGTGGCGATCAGATCGGTCAGTGCACTGATGACGTTCTGCACCGGCGGCCAGAAGAAGCAGGAACCAAAGCCGAACAGGATGGAAAAGACCACCATGCAGGTAAAGGACCAGCGGTTGCCGGAGTAGATCTGGGTGATGATGCCCTTGAACTGCTTTTCACAGGTGCGGTTGTACACCCAGCCGCAGACCAGACCCAGCAGGATGCCGCCGAACACGCCCATATCCACCGTCTGGATGCCGAACACGGTGGACTGACCGGTGCCGTACAGACCCACCATAGGATCAGCCTCGGCCAGCATGCCCAGCTGGGTCAGCGTGACGTTGCCGGCGGTCAGGTACATAAAGTAGCTCATCAGGCCGATGATGGCAGCCTGCTGCTTGTTCTTTTTGGCAAGCGCCGCTGCGATGCCCACGCAGAACATCAGGCTGAGGTTGTTGATGATGACCATGATGCAGTTGTAGATCAGCTGTCCCAGCAGCTTGAGGGGGGTCCACTGCAGAACAGGGATCATCGAGCTAAGGCTTGTGCTGGTAAGCAATGCGCCCAGCACAAGGATCAGGCCTGCTGCCGAGATATACGACAGCGGTGAGAGCATGGCTTTGGAGAACTTTTCCAAGCCATTCATGACTTTTTCTTTCATCGTGTAATACTCCTCACTTTTTGACTTGACTGTTTTGGGGGATGATTTCTATTCCGCAGGGCTTCCGGACGCCCTGTTGAAGCGTTTTATCCTATGGTGTGTCTGAAAAGTCGAAAATTTAGTCTATTTCTACAAGCACAGCCGGATTTTGCGTTAAACAGCCTTGAAATCCACAAAGGATTCCTGCGGCTGTTTGCCTTAAATCCCGCTTGTGCTTGCGAAATATTCGTCATTTTCTTTGTTTTCAGATACACCTTACGATCTTGGTCAGGTGGATGAGCAGATAGACCTGCTCCTGATGATCTAGCTCGTAATCAAATTCCTGACGCAGATAGGCATTGATGCGCTGTAAGCACACCTCGTTGCGGCTGTCGCGCTGCAAAAGCACCGTGTACATGGATTCCAGCCCGGCGTCCTGCCACGGGGTGTGCCGCAGGATGCGCGCCGCCAGAAACTTGAGGTGCACGGTCAGGCGGATGGTCTCGAGGCTCTCTTCCTCAAAGGTACAATGATAGGTATCGCAGATGATCTCCTTGACCGCCATGACGAATTTTACGGTATCATAAGCCAGCGCACCGTCCGCCGCACCGGCTACCAGATGCAGGGCAATGTAGCCCGCTTCGTCCTCCGGCAGCTGTACGCCGCAGAACTGCCGGACAAGCTCCAGTGCCCTTTGCCCCACCGCGTACTCCTTCGGGTACAGCATCCGGGTCTCCGAGAGCATGAGGTTGGGCAGAAAGGTGCCCTTTTCCACACGTTCCAGCGCAAAGCTGATGTGATCCACCAGCGAGATGGTGCTTTTGCTGCTGAGCAGGATGCCCTGCTCTTCTGCCGCCAGCGAGATGCGCTCGGCGGCCTGCATCACCTGCGGGGTAACGTTATCCAGCATCTTGAGGAACTTGGTCTGCAATTCATTCTGCACATAGTACACCTTGGAAACGCGGCTTTTGTCGATCACGTCCCCCGGGCGGCGGCCAAACCCAAGCCCGTTGCCCACGAGAATGGCTTCCCTGCCGTCCGGCATGATCACCGACACCGCATTGTTATTGAATACCTTTACAGCCTGCATCGCCGCACTCCTCCGCTTCCATGCCGCAGCTTTTGTGAAAAAGAAAAAGGGCACAAGAACCAAAGGGATGCCATTGCCGCATTCCCTCTGATGCTCATGCCTGATCGAACAGTTACACGCACTGATAAATTCACTTGTCAGCTTTGATTATACGAGCCAGCACAGAAAATGTCAATGCGTTGAACTGTCCGAAATTCAAGCCGCATTTTTGTATATCCTGCACAGGTCTGCTTGAAATTCGTCCTGCGCGGAACGATTGACAACGCTGGGCCCACAACGTATACTTAGGGTGTATCATTCCTGCAGCTCCGGCCCACCGCCGGGGCAAGACCAACGGAGGATCGACTTATGAAATTGAAATATATCCGTCCTTTGGCTCTGGCACTGTGCGCAGTGCTGCTGTGCAGCCTGTTCACGGCATGTTCCGGCACATCTTCCTCCAGCGAGCAGCCTTCCAGCGCTGCATCCGCTGCATCGGACAGCGCGTCTGCATCGGCATCCACGTCCGACAGCGCCCTGCCGGACTCCACCACCCAAGCCAACACCGGCAGCCTGAACCCCGGCAACTTTGACGAGAACTCGGCGTTCTCCATCACCGGCACCACCGACGCCTTTGCGCCCTGCCTGGGCTGGGGCCCCGGCGTTTCCGGCTGCTCGCTCAAGTCGGTGATCGCGGCTGCCTCGCTGCTGCAGTGGGCCGAGAGCACACACCTCTCTTCCCGCACGCCGGAGGCCATCCAGGACGCCTTCTACGACTGGTACGACAGCCTGTCTGCCGCCGATCAGGAGAATTTTGCCGAGGCCTGGACCATGATCGAGCCGGACGCACTGAGCCTGCTCAGCGACAAGGAGAGCATGACCGACCTCATCACGGACGCTGGCCTGGACCCGGACACCCTGCCCGGCTGCACCCTGAAGAACTGGCAGGCCCTGCAGAATGTGCTGGACAGCTGCGTGCCCGCCGTGAACGGCGAAGAGTAAACGTTATCCCCTGCATGGCAAAAGGCGCTGACCGCGTGCGGTCAGCGCCTTTGTTGTTTTTGCGTTTATACCTTTTTCAGCACATACTGGCGGGTGCCCATGCCAATCTTCTCGGCCTGCTCCAGCGTGGCCTTCCACTCGATGTTGGGGTTCGAGTCCTTGAAGTTGTCGTGGTAACAGTTCCAGCCGGGCTTTGCCAGGTTGCCGCTGAGCTGGCTGTTGGGCAGGGGGGCTGCTGCCAGGCAGGCGTCGGCGCAGGCCTGGTCCAGGGCCACCGGGTCAAAGGAGGCAAACATGCCGATATCCGGCAGGATGGGGGCGTCGTTCTCGCCGTGGCAGTCGCAGTTGGGGCTGATGTCCTGCACCAGTGCCACATGGAAGCAGGGGCGGTCATGGCAGACCGCAGCGGCGTACTCGGCCATCTTCCGGTCCAGCTCCTCGTTGGCGCATTCGTTGGGGGAATACACGGCGTCAAAGCTGCAGGCACCGATGCAGCGGCCGCAGCCCTTGCACTTGTCGTAGTCGATGACAGCCTTGTTCTGCTGGTTGTAGGTAATGGCGTCGGAGCCGCACTCCTTGGCGCAGCGGTGGCAGCCCCGGCACAGGCTCTCCTGCACGGCAGGCTTGCCGGCGGCGTGCTGCTCCATCTTGCCGGCCCGGGAGCCGCAGCCCATGCCGATGTTCTTGATGGCACCCCCAAAGCCGGTGGACTCGTGGCCCTTGAAGTGGGTCAGGCTGATGAACACATCGGCGTCCATGATGGCCCGGCCGATCTTGGCGGTCTTGCAGTATTCGCCGCCCGGCACCGGCACCTCCACCTCATCGGTGCCGCGCAGGCCGTCACCGATGATCACCTGACAGCCGGTAGTCATGGGCCAGAAGCCGTTGAGCTGGGCACAGGTCAGGTGTTCCAGCGCGTTCTTGCGGCTGCCGGGGTACAGGGTGTTGCAGTCGGTCAAAAAGGGCATACCACCCTGCTCCTTGCACAGGTCTGCCACCACCTTGGCGTAGTTGGGCCGCAGAAAGGCCAGGTTGCCCAGCTCACCAAAGTGCATTTTGATGGCTACGAACTTGCCCTCCATGTCCAGCTGACGGATCCCGGCCGCCAGGCACAGGCGGCGGAGCTTTTCCAGCAGGCTGGTGCCCACGGGACAGCGGAAATCGGTATAATAAACGTTGGATGCTTCCATGGTGTTTTTCCTCCCTGATAACCTTTTTCTGTGTGCGGCACACGGCCGCAAAATACTCTCTGCTCCCAGTATAGCATACTTCCGGGCATGAGAAAAGGGACGGCACAATGCCGTCCCTTCTGCATTTTTTACCTTCAGGCAATGGCGGTGATGGCCGCAACTGCCAGTACGATGAGACCCAGCACAATGCGGTACACGCCAAAGAACTTGAAGTTGTGCCGCTTGACGTAGTCCATCAGGAAGCGGATGGCACCCATGCTCACCGCAAAGGCCACCACGCAGCCCACCACCAGCACGGCGATCTCGGTACCGGTCATGGCCGCGCCCGACAGCACGAACTTGACCACCTTGAGCAGCGAGGCACCCGCCATGACCGGAATGGCCAGATAGAAGGTGAACTCCGCCACGCAGGCGCGGGACAGGCCCAGCAGCAGGCCGCCCACGATGGTGGCACCGGAGCGGGAGGTGCCGGGGATGATGGCCAGGCACTGCCACACGCCGATGAGCAGGGCATCCCGGTAGGTGATCTGCTCCAGACGCATCACATGGGGCGTGGCGCGGCGGTTCTCCACCACCAGGAACAGCACACCGTACAGGATGAGCATGGCGGCCACCGTGATGTAATTGTAGAAGTGCGCCTCCATCCAGTCGTCCAGCGGGCTGATGACCAGCACCGGCAGGGTGGCGGCCACCACCTTGAACCACAGGTTCCAGACACTGGGCTTGGAGATCACACGGCCCTGCCGCAGACCAAAGGGCCACAGCTTGCCCCAGAACAGCACCACCACGGCCAAAATGGCACCCAGCTGGATGACCACCCGGAACATGGACATGAACTCCTCGCTGGCGTTGAATTTGACGATCTGCTCCAGCAGGATCATATGGCCCGTGGACGAGATGGGCAGCCACTCGGTGATGCCCTCCACGATGCCCATTAAAATTGCTTTGATGATTTCCCAGAACGTAAGAAATCCCTCCTTTTTGCACACGCGGGAACGCGCGGCGTTTCTCGCTTTTCCAGTATACCATACTATGGCGCACCGCGCACGCAGAATGCAAAAATTTTACGCAGCTGCCCTCTGCGCTGCGGGGTGTAACTGGGCCGGAAAATGTGCTATACTGAACCCAGAGCCTTACAGAATGGTTTTTGCCCCGGCTGCGGGCATTTTGCAAACACCGTCTGTATTTTCGTTTCATCATTCTACAATGAGGTGAATCTTTATGAACATTCTGGTGATCGGCTGCGACCAGGTGGGCGCGTCCCTGATCCGCGACCTGGAGCGCATCGGCCACGACATTTCCCTGATCGAGCGGGACCCCGAACAGCTCAAGCGTCTGGACGCCTTTGATGACTACCGCTTTGGCGGCACCGCTCTGGTGGGCGACCCCACCGACCCCGACGTGCTGCGCCGGGGCGGCGTGGAGAACTGCGACGCCGTGGCCGCCGTGAGCGAGGACGACTCGGTGAACCTGATGGCCGCGCAGATCGCCAAGAGCATCTTCCGGCGCGAAAAGGTCATCTGCCGGGTGTCCGACCCGCACTTACAGATGCTGTACCACAAGACCTACGAGCTGGAGACCATCTGCCCCACGGTGCTCACCGAGCAGGCCGTGTTCCGGGCATTGGCCAAGTGATGATGCCGTTTTTTGATATTCCGCTTTGTATAACGAGGTAATGCTATGAAAGTTTGTATTGCAGGCGGCGGCAAGGTGGGCATGTATCTGGCCCAGAGCCTGCTGGCCCACCACCACAAGGTGACCATCATTGAGCCGCAGGAAGCATTGTGCCGCAGCCTGGCCGACGCGCTGGACGTCCCGGTGGTGTGCGGCGATGCCATCAGCTTTGACACCCTGCGCACCGCCGATGTGGCCAGCTGTGACGCCTTTGTGGCCGTGACCGGCAACGACGAGGACAATCTGGTGGCCTGCCAGATCGCCAAGCGGGAGTTCGGTGTGGACCGCACCGTGGCCCGGGCCTCCAACCCCAAGAACCGGGAATTGCTACACACCCTCGGCGTGGACACCGTGGTCTGCGGCACCGACAACCTGAGCCACATCCTGGAACGTGAGATCGAGACCGACACCATCCGCCAGCTGCTCTCGCTGGGCGGCGGCACTGCCAGCCTGAACGAGATCCTGCTGCCGGAGAACTTTGCTTTTGCGGGCAAGTCCATCAAGGACATCCCCATCCCCGGCAACGCGATCCTGGTCAGCATCACCCGCGATACCGAGTTCATCATCCCCCACGGCAACACGGTGCTGCTGCCCTGGGACCGCATCCTCTGCCTGACCCAGGATGACACCCTGCATCTGCTCACCGACGCCTGGGGCCTGACCGGCAAATGACCGAACAGGAACTGCTGCGCACGGCCCTCATCCTGCCGCCGCGGGCGCGGGCGGTGCTCTGCGTCTGGGCTGCGATCCCCGGCCTGTTGTGTGCACCCTTTGTGTTCTGGCAGAACCTGTTTGCGGGGCTGTGCTTCTGCGCGGTGTGGGGCCTGCTGGTGCTGGCCTTGCGGCTGCGCGCCTGCAGTTTCGTGGCGGCGCTCTCGCCCCGCAGCCTGACCGTGCAGGCAGGCATCGCCTTCCCGGTGCTGCGGCAGATCCCCCGCCGGGCAGTGACCGGGGTGCAGCTGCTGCGCACCCCGCTGCTGTGGCTGGCCGGAGCCAGTGTGCTGCTCGTGCACTGCCCGGGCGGCCTGCTGGTGTTGCCGGGCGTGCCCTCGGTGCAGGCGGACACGCTGGCTTCCATCCTCACGGAGGATGCCGTATGACCGAAAAGCGCTTTCACCCGTTTGCAGTGCTGCACCTGCTGCGCAAGACCATTCTGGTGTACCTGCTCCCGCTGGTGCAGGTGCTGTTCGCCCGCAACTGGGCCGCCCTGTGGGCGGCACTGGTGCAGGATGTGCTGCTGCTTGCCCTGCTCAGCATGGTCTGCTGGGAGGTGCTGCGTGTCAGCGGCTGGCAGATGGACGCCCACGGCAACCTACTGGTGCGCTGGCGGCTGGGCATCCGGCTGGACCGCACCCTGCGGGCGGACATGCTGGCTGCCCTGACCATCGACCGGCCCGTGGTGTACCGGCTGGCCGGGGCCAGCCGCCTGACCCTGTACCCCGCCGGGCAGAAAAAGCCCCTGACCCTTATCGTTGCCGGGGACGATCCCGGGGAGCTGGCCGCCCGGCTGCTGCCGCTGGAACAGCCGGTGGTGCACCGCCCCCACGGCGGCGAGAAGATGGTGTTTGCGGTGCTGGGGGCCAACGGCCTTTCCACCCTTGCACTGCTGGCCCTTGCGCTGCGCCAGAGCCGCCCCTATGCCCCGGACGCCCAGACCCTCGCCTTTGCACACCTGAGTCATCTGGCGGCCTTTGCGGCCCGCTGGCTGCCCATGGGCACGGCCTGGATGCTGGTGGCCACCGGGTGGCTGTTCTGCATCAGTCTGGCCCGCAGTGCGGCGCAGGTGGCCCACTACACGGTCTGGCGTACCGATGCCCAGCTGGGCAGCCGGGGCGGCCTGCTGCACCGGTACGAAATGCGCCTGTGCCGCGCCCACCTGAACTACGCCGACCTGCGGCGTTCGCCGGTGACCCGGGCACTGCACTACTGCCCCGTGTTCGTCACGGCGGGCAGCTGCGCGCCGGAACTGCCGCTGTTCGTCTGGAAGGAGGGCACGCCCCTGCTGCAAGAGCTGCTGCCCGGCGTCGCCCTGCCGCCGGACACGGCCCCGGACATCACCCGCCGCAGCAAGATCTATTTCCTGCCCGCGGGGCTTCCGCTGGGGCTGTGCCTGCTGCTGACGGCAGTGTCCCGCACCACGCTGCCGACCCTCACCCTGCCGCTGCTGGTGCCGGACCTGTTCTTTGCCGCTCTGCTGGCGGCGGCTTTTGTGGGCTACCGCCGGGAGGGCGCATGGATGCAGGACGATCACCTGACCCTGCGGCGGCAGAAGGGGTTCCACCTGCACTGCGTCTGTGCCCTGCATCCGGACCTGTGCCTGACGGTACAGCAGTCCCCGTGGGCAGTGGCGGCCCATCGTGCCAACCTGACCCTGATTTTTCCGGGCCGACTGAAGCAGAAGGTGCGCAGTGTGGCCCTAACGGAGCTTGCTTTTTTACAGCAGGCAGAATGATAAAAAGGAGACGTTTTTCGTGATAAAAACTGTGTTGTTCGATCTGGACGGTACCCTGCTGAACACCATTGATGACCTGGCCGACGCCGGCAACTGGGTGTGCACCCAGAACGGCTGGCCCACCTTCACCGTGGAACAGTTCAAGCATATGGTGGGCAACGGCATTCCCAAGCTGGTGGAGCGCTTTTCACCGGAGGATGCCCGCTCACAGGAGCAGCTGGCGGCCACACTGGCACAGTTCTCGGCCCGGTACGACGCCCACAAGGAGGACAAGACGGCCCCCTATGCAGGCATCCCGGAGCTGTTGGACACCCTGCGGGCAAACGGCATCCAGTGCGCGGTGTTTTCCAACAAGGCCGACGCTTTTTGTGGAAAGATCATCGACCACTATTTCGGTACTGGGCGCTTTGATGCTGTGCGCGGCAGCCGTCCGGGCGTGCCCACCAAGCCCGACCCTGCCGGGCTGTACGCCCTGATGGAGCAGATCCACGCCGACCCTGCCGCCACCCTGTTCGTGGGCGACAGCGATGTGGACATCCTCACCGGCCACAACGCCCATCTGCCCGCCATGGGAGCCCTGTGGGGCTTCCGCGGCCGCGCAGAGCTGACCGCCGCCGGAGCCGACGCCCTGGCCGCCGTGCCGGAGGACATCTGGGCTCACATTCAGGAAAACAACCGATAAGATGACAAACAGCCCCCGCGGAACCGTGCACCGATGCACACGGTTCTGCGGGGGCTGTATTATTTAGGTGGCAGAGTTTTGCTTCTCGCCCCAAAAGCCTCCCTCTTTGAGGGAGGTGGATTTGCGAAGCAAAGACGGAGGGAGTTTTCCAGCAGCAACCCCGGTAGACGTTCCTACTGGTTGGGACCCCCGCACTAAACAACAGTCCACTGGACTGTTGTTTGCCACCTATCGGTGGCCGTGCTGTTCGATTCCCGTACGGGTCATGAAAAAAATCCCCCGAGCGAATGCTCGAGGGATTTTATGACCCGTACGGGAATCGAACCCATGTTACAGCCGTGAAAGGGCCGTGTCTTAACCGCTTGACCAACGGGCCTTAGAAATACAGAGCTTCGCTAAAACCTCCGACTTCCATCGTTCACTACTGCGAACGACCGTCCCCCTTATCTTAGCGAAACTCTGTAACGTGGTAGCGGCAACTGGATTTGAACCGGTGACACTTCGGGTATGAACCGAATGCTCTAGCCAACTGAGCTATGCCGCCACATATGAAGTTTTGCACTTGAACGGTGCTCTATTATTATAGCCACTGTACCGCCTTTTGTCAACACTTATTTTAAAAAAATTCTGATTTTTTCGCACATTCCCTGTCAGCCGCGCAAAAAGCCCCGCACTCTGCCGGAACAGAGCACGGGGCTTTTCAACAGGATTTTGTTTTACGGTGGAAAACCGCAGTCAGGCTCAGGCCTTCTTGTTGGTGGGAACCATGACCTTCAGGCCGCCCATATACGGCTGCAGCACTTCGGGGATGGTCACGCTGCCGTCAGCCTGCAGATGGTTCTCCAGGAAGGCGATCAGCATACGCGGAGGTGCCACGCAGGTGTTGTTCAGGGTGTGGGCCAGGTAGGTCTTGCCGTCCTTGCCCTTGATGCGGATGTGCAGGCGGCGTGCCTGTGCATCGCCCAGGTTGGAGCAGGAGCAGACCTCAAAATACTTCTGCTGGCGGGGGCTCCATGCCTCGATATCGCAGCTCTTGACCTTTAGGTCCGCCAGGTCACCGGAGCAGCAGTTCAGCTGACGCACGGGGATCTCCATGCTGCGGAACAGCTCCACAGACATCTGCCACAGCTTCTCGTACCAGTCGGCGCTCTCCTCGGGGCGGCAGACCACGATCATCTCCTGCTTCTCGAACTGGTGGATGCGGTAGATGCCGCGCTCCTCGATGCCGTGGGCACCCTTCTCCTTCCGGAAGCAGGGGCTGTAGGAGGTCAGGGTCAGGGGCATCTTGCTCTCGTCGATGGTCTGGTCGATGAAGCGGCCGATCATGGTGTGCTCGCTGGTGCCGATCAGGTACAGGTCCTCGCCCTCGATCTTGTACATCATGGCGTCCATCTCCGGGAAGGACATAACGCCCTGCACCACGTTGCCGTGCATCATGAAGGGCGGGATGACGTAGGTAAAGCCCTTGTTGATCATAAAGTCGCGGGCGTAGGCCAGCACTGCCTCGTGCAGACGGGCGATGTTGCCCAGCAGGTAGTAGAAGCCGTTGCCGGCCACGCGGCCTGCAGCGTCCATGTCGATGCCGTCAAAGCTCTCCATGATCTCGGTGTGGTACGGGATGGGGAAATCGGGCACGACCGGCTCACCGAAGCGCTGTGCTTCCACGTTGTAGGTGTCGTCCGGGCCGATGGGCACGCTGGGGTCGATCATCTGGGGGATGGTGTACATGATCTCCTGGATGCGGGCAGACAGAGCTTCCTCTTCCTTCTCCAGCTCTGCCATCTTGTCGGCATCGGCCTTGACGGCGGCGTTGTTGGCGTCGATCTGAGCCTGCAGCTGGGCCTTCTTAGCCTCATCGTCGCACTTCTTCAGCTGGCCGAACAGCGGGCCGTTGGCCTTGCTCAGCTTGTTGCGGGCAGCCTTGAGGGCTTCCACTTCCTTCAGCGCTGCGCGGTACTGGGCATCCTTTTCGATGACCTCATCCACCAGCGGCAGCTTTGCGTCCTGGAACTTCTTCTTGATGTTTTCCTTGACGGCGTCCGGATTCTCACGGACAAATTTGATATCAAGCATGATTGACTCTCCTTGCTCTATTTCGTTCGCACCGGGAAATGGGACCTCTCCCGGCGCCGTTCAAAGGCGGGTGTCCGCCTTGGATCGCGGTTGTTTTATTCTTCGGTCTGGTACTGGCCCAGCAGGTTTGCAAAGGCGCGCAGCTGCTCATCGGAGTAAAAATGCACCGTCAGCTTGCCCTTGCCGCCGTGGTAGGCCACGTTCACCTCGCTGCCCAGCACCTGCTTGAGGCTCTCTTCCACTTCCACCGGCAGGGTGCCGCGGGGTTCGGGTTCTTTTGCTTCCTTCGGGGGCTTTGCCAGCTTCTTGCACAGCGCCTCGGTCTGGCGCACGTTCAGCTGATTGTCCGCCACGATCTGCGCCGCCTGCTCCTGCAGCTCCGGCGTGGGCAGGCCCAGGATCACCTTGGCGTGGCCCATGTTCAGGAACCCGCTCTTGAGCAGCTCCAGTACGTTTTCCGGCAGGTTCAGCAGACGCAGGCTGTTGGCCAGCGCGCTGCGGCTCTTGCCCAGCTTGCGGGCTGCCTGCTCCTGGGTCAGGTCACAGCGCAGCATCAGCTCCCGGATGCCGGCGGCTTCTTCCACCGGGTCCAGATCCTCACGCTGGAGGTTTTCCACCAACGCCAGCTCCATGGCCTGCTCGTCGGACACATCCTTGACCACCACCGGCACTTCGGTCAGGCCGGCCATGCGGCAGGCACGCCACCGGCGCTCGCCGGCCACGATGCTGTAGCCGCCCAGTCCCTGGGGCCGCACCGCAATGGGCTGCAGCAGACCGTGCTCCGCAATGCTGGCGGCCAGCTCCCCCAGTGCCTCTTCGTCAAAGGTCTTGCGGGGCTGGTCGGGGTCCGGCTCGATCTCACGCAGGGGCAGGGTCTCGATCTTTGCGTCGGACTCAAGGCTCGGGGCGGCGTCCTCAAACAGACTTTCCAGCCCGCGGCCAAGTCCTCCTTTTCCTTTTGCCATTGTTCTTGTTGTTCCCCCTGTGTTTTAGTCTTCCAGAGCGTTTTTGACCGGTGCCGGTTCCGGAGCGCTCTTGCTCCGCGCACGGGTCTTTTTGGGCTCGTGCGGCCGGTTGTTCTTGACGAACTCAATGGCCAGATCCATGTACGCTTCGCTGCCCTTGCCCTTGGGCTCGTAGAAATTGATGGGCTGCCCGTAACTGGGGGCCTCAGAGATGCGGATCGAACGAGGGATCGTGGTTTTGTACACCTTGGAGCCAAAGTACTTCTGCACCTGCTCCACCACCTGCACCGTGAGGTTGTAGCGCAGGGAGAACATCGTGAACACCACACCTTCGATGTCCAGATAGGGGTTGTACTTTTTGCGGATGGTCTTGAGGGTGCTGATGAGCTCCGACAGACCTTCCAGCGCATAATACTCGCACTGCACCGGGATCAGCACACTGTCGCAGGCGCTCAGACCGTTCAGGGTGAGCAGGTCCAGGCTGGGCGGGCAGTCGATGAAGATGAAGTCATAGTCCTTCTGCACCCCGGCCAGCGCCTTGCGCAGGCGGCTCTCGCGGCCCGGCAGGTCGATCATCTCCAGGCTGGCACCGGCCAGACGGGTGTTGGAGCCGATCACATCGGTGCGGAACTCGGTCTTGCGGATCGCCTGTGCGGCGGTCGCCTTGCCGATGAGCACCTCGTAGGTGCCGCACTCCACACTGCGCTTGGGGATGCCGTAACCGGTGGTGGTGTTGCCCTGGGGGTCCAGGTCCACGATGAGCACCTTTTTGCCCAAAGCCGACACGCAGGAGGACAGGTTGACGGCGGTTGTGGTCTTGCCGACGCCGCCTTTCTGGTTTGCGATTGCTACAATTTTTGCCACGCGCATTTCTTCCTTCCGGGAAATTTTGGTTGTTCCACATGGAACATTCGCAGTTGTGCCCGCTCGTTTCCCGTCGCGCGGACATCTCAACTAGTAGTATAGCACACTCCCTTGGCTTTTTGAACCGCTTTCAGGCGTTTTTGTGCGTATTTTTCTTCTGTTTTCCGTTTTTACAAGGCAAAAAGTTCTCTTTCCAGGCGTATTTTGCAGATTTTTTACACGTTTTTTCTGTTCCACATGGAACCGTTCACTTCTCCGCTGCCGCCGTGGGGATGCGCACCGTGTATTCGATGTAGCCATCCTTCTCTTCCCGGTGGGCCGTGGCCGGTACCCCATTGTCGGTCATCAGCCGGATGGCATGGTCGATGGTGTTCACAAAGATGCGCACATCCCGGACCATGGAGATGCGGTGCCGCCCTTTTGCGGTGCTGTTGAGCAACTGTTCGATGTACCGATCGGTCTGACGGGCGTTGAGCCGCCGCTTGGCAATGTTGATGAGCGCCTCGCTGCGGCGGTTCTCCGGCAGACGCAGCACGGCCCGCGCGTGACGCTCGGTGAGGTTGTTGTCCAGCACGAACTGGCGCTGGTCCCCCGTGAGCTGCAGCAGGCGCAGCTTGTTGGCCAGTGTGGGCTGCGCCATGCCCAGCCGCTTGGCGGCCTCGGCCTGGGTGCAGTCCCACAGCACCAGAATGTCCCGCAGGCCCTGCGCCTGCTCAAAGGGGTTCAGGTCGGTGCGCTGAATATTTTCCAGCAGGCCGAGGGCCGCCGTCTGCTCATCGGCATAGCTGCACAGGATGGCCGGAATGGTGGTCATCTGGGCCAGCTTGCATGCGCGCAGCCGCCGCTCCCCTGCCACCAGCTCGTAACCTTCGGCTGCTTTACGCACCGAGATGGGCTGCAGCAGACCGTTTTCACGGATGCTCTGGGCAAGGCCTGCCAGCTCCTGTTCCTCAAAGGTCCGGCGCGCCTGGAACGGCGACGGATGGATCTGGTCGATGGGCAGGAAATAAATTTTTCCGGCGGACTTCTTCCGTTCAAACATAACACGGCTCCTCCTTTTTGCGGCATATCCGGGTTTGTTTTCCACGCTTTCCCGGGAAAATGTGGAAAAGTTGGTTCAGAGCCAGTGTACCACACAAACAAAAACCCTGCCAGAAATTTCGTTCGGCAGGGTTTTGCATATTTTGTTCGCTATTCCGTTATTTCAGCGGGCTTTTGGCGATTTTTCCGCCGTTTCTGGGGTAGGCTGTCGGAGTTTGCGAAATCTTTTGGCACAAAATCAGGGTGCGGGTGTCGCCGCCGGGCAGGTGCAGGGTGCGGGTCTCCTTATAGGCACCGCCCAGTTTTTTGATGGCCCCGCGGGCAGCGGCCAGCTCCTCTTCTCCGGAGGCGCCCTTCATGGCCAGAAAGTTTCCGCCCACCTTGACCAGCGGCAGGCAGTATTCCGCCAGCATGGGCAGAGCTGCCACGGCACGGGCCGAGGCCAGATCGAACTGTTCCCGCCACACCTTGCGGGCGGCTTCCTCTGCGCGCTCCTTGGCAAACTCCACGCCGGTCAGGCCCAGCTGGGCACAGGCATACTTCAAGAACTCCACCCGCTTGCCGGTGGGCTCCATGAGGGTGAGTTCCAGTTCCGGCTTGTAGATCTTGGTGACGATGCCCGGGAACCCGGCACCAGCGCCCACATCCACCATGCGGCCGGCTACTTCCGGCTGGCTGGCAAAGAGCAGGCTGTCGAGGAAATGCTTGTCCTCGATGCCCTCGGGGTCGGTGATGGCGGTCAGGTTGACCTTCTGGTTGTAGTCCACAAGGATCTGTGCAAAGGCGTCCAGCTGGTCCAGCTGGGTGCCGGTGAGGGCAATGTTCCATGTGGAACACTTGGCCTCCAGCCGCTGTTTGTCGATCATAGGTTTTGATTCCTTTCTGTTGTTCTGGATCAGGTGTGGGCCGCCAGGGCGATGCTCAGCTGGGCCACGTCCGAGGGGGACACCCCGGGGATGCGGCTGGCCTGGCCCAGATTCTTCGGGCGGATGCGGGCCAGCTTCTCGCGGGCTTCCAGCGTCAGGCCGGTAAGGTCCGCGTATTCAAAATCCTCCGGGATCAGGGTCTTTTCGTGGCGGGCCACCTCCCGGATCATGCGGTCCTGCCGGGCAATGTAGCCTGCATATTTGATCTCGGTCTCCAGCCGTTCCGCCAGCATGGGCGTGATCCCCTCCCCCCAGCCGATGACCCCGGCCACAAGGTCGTAGTGGATCTCCGGGCGGCGCAGCAATTCTTCCGCAATGCCGCCCTCGGCTGCCGGGGCCAGCCCGGCCGCCGTCATGGCGGCCTGCAGGTCGGCAGTGCGCAGGTGGGCGTCGTGCAGGCGGCGGCGCTCCGCTTCCAGAATGTTCTGGGTGTGCTGGTACTTTGCCCAGCGGTCGTCCTGCACCAGACCGTATTCCCGGCCGATGGGGGTCAGGCGGGTGTCGGCATTGTCCTGCCGCAGGGTCAGCCGGTATTCGCTGCGGCTGGTCATCATGCGGTAGGGGTCCATGACGCCCTTGGTCACCAGATCATCCACCAGGGTGCCAAGGTAGCTGGTGTGACGCGGCAGGATCAGCTGTTCCTTGCCCAGTGCATTGCGGGCGGCGTTCAAACCGGCCAGCAGGCCCTGTGCGGCAGCTTCCTCGTAACCGGAAGTGCCGTTGAACTGCCCTGCCCCATACAGGCCCCGCACCACCTTGCTTTCCAGCGTGGCTTCCAGACTGGTGGGGTCCACACAGTCGTATTCGATGGCATAGGCCGGGCGCAGGATCTCGATGTGCTCAAAGCCCTTGATGCTGCGGTAGAAGGCATTCTGTACGTCCTCCGGCAGACTGCTGGAAGCACCCTGCAGGTACATTTCCTCGGTGTTCTCACCGCAGGGCTCCACAAAGATGGGGTGGCGGTCCTTGCC
Organism: uncultured Faecalibacterium sp.; assembly: GCA_900539945.1. Classification (GTDB taxonomy): domain Bacteria; phylum Bacillota; class Clostridia; order Oscillospirales; family Ruminococcaceae; genus Faecalibacterium. The sequence goes on along the minus strand of UQDV01000014.1, from coordinate 3,730 downwards.
CGCAAAGCGCACCACCTTGTCCTCGATGGAGGGGCAGTAACGCGGGCCGACACCCTCGATCATGCCGCCGTACAGCGGGCTGCGCTGGATGTTGTCCAGAATGATCTTGTGGGTCTCCGGGTTCGTGTAGGCGATCCAGCATTCCACCTTGTTGTGCATGGGGGCGTCGGTCATGAAGCTGAAGGGCTGCAGCTCGTTGTCCGGGTCGCCGGGCTGGCATTCCAGTCGGCTGAAGTCGATGCTGCGCCGGTGCACACGGGCGGGGGTGCCGGTCTTGAACCGCCGCAGGGGCAGACCGGCAGCCTTCAGGCTCTCGGTCAGGGCATTGGCCGCGTGCATACCGTCCGGGCCGGAGGCATACCAGGCATCGCCCACAAAGATCTTGCCGCCCAGATTGGTGCCGGTGGCCAGCACCACGCACTTTGCGGTGTACTCGCCGTTGAGCTGGGTAACGATGCCCTTCACCCGGCCGTTTTCCACCTCAAGGCCCACCACCTCGGCCTGATGGATGGCAAGGCCGGGGGTAAGCTCCAGTGCGTGCTTCATGTATTCGTGGTAGCGTTTGCGGTCGGTCTGCACCCGCAGTGCGTGCACCGCAGGGCCCTTGCCCTTGTTCAGCATCCGGCTCTGCAGGTAGGTGGCATCCGCCGCCAGACCCATCACGCCGCCAAGGGCATCCAATTCACGCACCAACGTTCCTTTTGCAGTGCCGCCGATGCTGGGGTTGCAGGGCATATTGCCGATGGCATCCAGACTCATGGTGAACACGGCGGTCTTGGCGCCCAGTGTGGCGGCGGCGTGGGCCGCTTCGATGCCGGCGTGCCCGGCACCAATGACGATCACATCATAATCTCCTAAGTGGTTCATATACTTTCGGGTTTCCTCTAATAATTGATTTGAAATGCCCTCCGTTTTACTCTGGGCATTTTCAGCGGAAGAATTATTTTAAATTTCGGGTTACAGGAAAGTCTGCGGACTTTCCTGTAACCCATTTTCACGGGTGGGGTCATAACGGGAAACGGCAGCAGCAGCGCTCGCTCCCCCGGGGGGAGCTGTCGCGCAGCGACTGAAGGGCTATCAATCGGCGAAGCCGGAAAAAACGGTTAAAAGATCTTCACGCCGAACAGGCGTGAATCTTCAGTTTTTTCCGGTGTAGCCCACTGCTTTGGGGTTAAAAGGGGCGTGCAGCCCCTTTTTCGTGGCTCCAGCGCATCGAAATCGCTGTAACCTTGCTGTGCTGAACGCACAGCATTTGCTGCACAAACCGGTCTGCGACTTGAAAGCCCCACTGGGGCTTTCATGCCTTGCAGGCACCGCCGCACTTTTCTTCTCTTTTGGTGTCAAAAGAGAACATTCCCGCCCTTATTTCCCCACGCAGAACCGCTCGAACACCTGTTCGATGACGGCTTCCGAGGCGTTTTCGCCGGTGAGCTCACACAGTGCATCCAGCGCGTCATCCACGCACACCGACACGGCATCCAGCCCGAACCCGGCCTCCATGGCCTCCCGCGCTCCTGCCACGGCCTCCCGCGCCCGCAGGGCCGCCGACAGCTGCCGCTGTCCGGACAGGCTGGCCGCGTGGGGGTCGATCTGACTGGTGCCCAGCAGGCGCGCCACGGCGGCCGCAATGACCTTGCGGCTGCCCTCTTCCTGACAGCACACCGGCAGCACCATGGCAAAGTACGAGGCGATGAGCTCCGCATCAAATTGCGTGGGTTTATCTTCCTTGTTCACCAGGGCAATGGCCGGGCGGCCCGCACAGCGCCGGGCCAGCTCCAGATCTTCCCGGGTAGGCGGCTCCGAGCCATCGAACACCGCCAGGATCAGGCCAGCCTCTTCCAGTTTCTTCCAGCTGCGGCGGATGCCCTCCGCTTCAATGGCGTCCTCGGTCTCGCGCAGACCGGCGGTGTCAAAGAGGTTCAGCCGGATATCCCCCAGCTGCACCGCCTGCTCTACCACGTCGCGGGTGGTGCCTGCCACCGGGGTGACGATGGCACGGTCGAACCCGGCCAGCAGATTCAGCAAGGTGGACTTGCCCGCATTGGGGCGGCCCACGATGGCACAGTCCACGCCCTCGCGCAGGACGGTGTCCGCCTGATAGTTGCGGATCAGCCCGTCCAGCGTCTCCTGCACGCTGCCCAGAACGCTGCGCAGATGGGCTTCGTCCAGCTCCGGCACATCTTCCTCCGGGAAATCCACCCAGGCTGCCAGATGGGCCTGCAGGGCGGTGAGGGCATCCTTCTGTTCCCCGATCTTGCGGGCCAGCGCACCGGACAGGGCCGCATTGGCCAGCGCTGCCCCCTGCCGCCCGTCGGCCGAGATCAGGTCCATGACCGCTTCGGCCTGCGTCAGGCCCAGTTTGCCGTTCAGGAACGCACGGCGGGTGTACTCGCCGGGGGCCGCCGGCTGCGCACCGGCTGCCAGACAGGCCTCCACCAGACGGCGTGCCACCGCACTGCCGCCGTGGCAGGAAAGCTCCACCACATCCTCGCCGGTATAGCTGTGGGGCGCACGGAAAAACAGAGCCACGCCCTCGTCAAATTTCTCGCCGCCGTCCACAAAATGGCCGAACAATGCCGTGTAGCCTTTTGCCTGCGCCACCTTTTTGCCCGGGTTTGCCGGGCGGAACACCCGCTCTGCCACGGCATAGCTCTGCGCACCGGACAGGCGCACCACCGCGATGCCGCCCGCACCGGGGGCGGTGGCAATGGCGGCAATGGTCGATCCCTGCATAGTTGTTCCTTTCTGCCCGGGGCCTTTGGCCGCCGGGGCAATGGGGTGTTGGGGGCCTCCCGGCGGCCAGAGCTGCCGAGAGAACGCACTTTCAGATTTTACAGCTTATTTTACCACGTTTTTTCGCAAAAAGATACACCCACCGATGGGTTTTTCCACATCTTCTGAAATCTTGGTGGAAAAGCGCAGAAGAATTATTTTAATTTTGTGGTACCGGAAAGTCTGCGGACCGCCTGGGGCAGCATTTTCACGGGAGGGTTCTCTCCTGGCCGTCTGCGCCCTTTTTCGGACAGCCTCGCCCTCTCAGTCAAATCCTGCGGATTTGCCAGCTCTCCCAAAGGGAGAGCCCTTGGCAAAGCGGCAAAGTTTACCGCCATACCAACCGCTCCCCCGGGGGGAGCTGTCGCACAGCGACTGAGGGGCCACCAATCGGCGGAGCCGAAAAAAACGGTTAAGAGATCTTCACGCCAATCAGGTGTGAATCTCCAGTTTTTTCCGGTGGAGCCCACTTCTTTGGGTTTGTCAAGGGCGAGCAGCCCTGGAATCGGGTTGCGGCTCCCAGCATCCGCTTCGTGCCTTGAGCGGCACTTGCGTCTTGCTGGCCGCTGCCCCAACAATTGCTTCCTGTTTCCGCCGCTGGCGGCGGTCGCAGTTGTTGCATTGTGGGGTGGGTGGAGTCCAGAGGAAGGGAGGGGGGAGTCGGAACACCCCTCCCTACCTCTGGCCCAGCGGAGCGTCCCTGCCCGGTGGAAGGCAGCAGAGGCCTCACATTGCCAGGGGCAGCGGTTCCCCCCACAAACAACAAAGCCGGGCGGCCCATTACGGACTGCCCGGCTTTATGTTAAAAGATCCTGTTACAGCTCGATCTTGCCAAAGCTGAAATCAGCAAAATCATCCACGCGCTCGGTGCGCTTGGGTGCCACCGGTGCGGCAGTCTCGGCATCGCGGGGCGCATAGGTGCGCTCCGGCACACCGGAAGGACGGGGCCCACGGTTGC
>UQDV01000013.1 GCA_900539945.1 uncultured Faecalibacterium sp. | reverse complement strand
GGAGAGATAAAGGAGTGTGCGTATGATCAATCTGAAAATCGACCCGGAGTTCCAGAATCAGATTCCGCCGCTGACGGACGATGAGTACAAGCAGCTTGAAGAAAATATCCTCAAGGAAGGCAAGCTGCTTTCTCCTTTGATCATTTGGAATAACATCCTTGTTGACGGCCACAATCGTTATGAAATCGTTCAGGAACATCCCGAAATCTCTTTCTCCACCATGCCGCTCCCGTTTGAAAGCAGAGAAGAAGTCCTCGCTTGGATTTGTAAGAACCAGTTGGGGCGGCGCAATTTAACCCCGGAGCAGAAGTACTACCTGATGGGCAAACAGTATGAAGCCGAAAAAGCCGCGCACGGCGGTGATCGCAAGAGCAGCGATGCAAAATCAAGTTCGCTAAATGCGAACTTGATCGACAGCACCAAAACCTGCGACCGAATCGCAGAAGAAAACGGTGTGAGCAAGGACACCGTTTTCCGCGCCTCGAAGTATATGAAAGGCGTGGAGATCGCAGAAGAACTGATGCCGGGGCTAAAGCAGAGCATCCTGTCCGGACAGACGAAAGTGTCCAAAGCGGATATGCACCGCCTTGCCAGGGCGGCCTACAATGACCGTGCACAAACTTTGCAGGACATTCTGCACCCGGAGCTGAAGGTGGAACCGACGCCTGACGCTGACGGTGTGATCCGTGTTCCGGGCAAAGCGCCCGTCATGCCATTCCGAAAGTTTGAATCGGTTTACGACAGCGATGCTTACCCGGAAGATCTGCGGTACAGGTATGTAGCATTGGAAGATGTGACCACTCGTTTCCGCATTGCGTTCAACTATCAGTTGGAGCAAATGCCCGATAATGCACAGCGTGATGTGATTCTGGATATCATTCACAAGCATAAGGACTATCTTACTTCTCTGGAAGCCGCACTCACAGATGTTAAAGACCAGACAGCATAACAACAGGCACATGGTATGCTGTTTACCGATGTCCAAAGGAGCGTGCGTTTGAACAAAAAGAAAAAGTCCACCAACACTTCCCCTTATCCCGATGAAGTCATCGACCGTCTGGCACGGGCATTCTATCCGGCGATTCTCGCTTGCTGGAACAGCGAGGAAGGCCAGCGGGAGTTTTCCGCGTGGCAGGCAGAGCAGGCTCATCATAATCCAAGCAAAGAAAAACAGAGCGTTCCCGACTGCTGGGTATCCGTAAAACAGTTTTCGAAAAATGACACGGCAACTGCCTGTCAGGATTGGTTACGGAGTACCCGGCTAGGCCGAGGAAGCATCAAGTCCCATGTCCGCACCGTTAAGGTGTTGGGTATGGGGCTTTTTGCATTTCAGGAACGTGTACATCTCTGGAAAGGTGTAACACACTAGACTTTGTACCAAAGTCGTGTGCCAAGGGTGCTGCGCCCCTTTGGAATCCCTGCTCACATCGCCTGTGGGCGATGTGGATTCGCCGGACAGAAAGCTCTCACAAAGGTGCACCGGGCTGTCTGCGGCGAGGAAAAGGCACTTCTGCGGAAGTGTAATAACCCACTATGACGCTTTCAGCCCTGCGGTCTGCAAAGTGTAGTGGGCTCTCCGAGGGGGAAACGGCTATATAGGGTGCGCTTCGGGCAAATCGCTGCGTACGTGCGTACCAATCTCTCGTACGCACGTACGCAGTAAAACGGCTAAAATCTCCTATATAGGGGTGTTCTTCTGGAAATCAATATGATATACTCAACTTAACCAACCATCAACTAATAGGAGGCGGTAATATTATGGGAAAAACTTTTGTGTGTAGCTTATGCCGTAATGGAATCATTGGCGGTGGTTTGTACATTGATGAACAGAGCATTACATATTCAACTCAAAAGCTCACAGTCAGTCCACTGTATCGCAACCTTGTATTGCCCATGAACGAGATAAGGGAGCTTTCATGGAGTCAGATGGTCGTTCCTGTTGCAGCAATTTCCATGAAAGATGGAGAATGTTATAAATTTATCATATATAACAAATCAGGATTTGAAAAGGCATATAAGCAATATAGCAACCACCAAGAATGAAATCACCTAGCAGGGTTTGGGGCAGGCACGCCCCAACAAGAAGCTGTCCCAAAAGGGCAAGAATTTTCAAGAATTGAAAATTTGTGGCCACGGGACGATTCTTGCTCTCACGAAAACCCATACTTTTTGAAAAAACGCTTTTCGCAGCCAAAGGAGGATGCACCATGAAAAAAGAGATCGAAGCCTTTGTCAACGCAGCCAACGAGCAGGAGTTGGAAGCCGCATGGAATAACCTCTCGGCAGAGGAACAGCGGATTTTCGAGCAGCTCATGGAGGAAGACTCACCCGAAGATGCACTGGCATTTTTCGCCCAGCTGTATGACGATACCCCGAAGGAGCAGGCCAGCGAAACCGTGAGCATCTCCGAAAATGAAATCTATTTCAAGCGGCAGCCCTTGACCGAAGAGCAGAAGAAACACGGCTCCTATGTAGATGAGAACGGCAATCTCCATGTCAAGAACCTGTCTGCATTCTGGATTCCTGAACTGACCACCACGGAGAAAGTCGGTCACACCACCTACACCGTGACCGGCAGCTATGAGGGCAAGGAATCCTTTTTGAAGAAGCTGGAGCGCATTGTTGCCAAGAACGCCCAGCAAAAATTTGAAGATGAGGGTGCAGACGAATGACAACTGCGTCCAATTCTGCTATACTTGACCCGGTAACCAATCCTGTACCGACAGTTGCTCCACAGAGTAAGGAGGACACAACAATGTCTGGAGCAACGAATAAAATCACCGCACTTTACTGCCGACTGTCGCAGGAGGACGAGCGACTCGGCGAAAGCCTTTCTATCGAGAACCAGAAAGATATCCTTTTGGACTACGCTAAAAAGAACCACTTCTCGAACCCGGTGTTCTTTGTTGATGATGGCTATTCTGGCACGAACTATGACCGCCCCGGCTTTCAGAGTATGCTGGTCGAGATCGAAGCAGGGCGTGTAGGAATCGTTATCACAAAAGACCTGTCCCGACTGGGGCGCAACTCTGCCTTGACGGGTCTGTACACAAACTTCACCTTTCCCCAGTATGGCGTTCGCTACATTGCCATTAACGACAATTACGACACCATTGACCCGAACAGCGTAAACAACGATTTTGCGGGCATTAAGAACTGGTTCAACGAGTTTTACGCCCGCGATACCAGCCGCAAGATTCGGGCCGTTCAGAAGGCCAAGGGAGAGCGTGGAGTACCGCTGACGGTCAATGTGCCGTACGGCTATGTGAAAGACCCGGAGAACCCGAAACATTGGCTTGTTGATCCGGAAGCGGCTGCGGTCGTGAAGCGCATCTTCTCCATGTGCATGGAAGGCCGTGGCCCGACCCAAATTGCAAACCAACTGTGGGTGGACAAAGTTCTGACTCCTACCGCCTACAAGTTGAGCCATGGCCGGAGTACAAACGCACCTGCCCCGGAAGACCCTTATCGCTGGGATAAAAGAGCAGTAAGTTTGATTCTGGAACGCCGGGAGTACACTGGCTGCACAGTCAACTTCAAGACCTATACTAACTCTATCTGGGATAAAAAGAAACATCTGAATCCTGTGAAAAATCAGGCTATCTTCTCGGATACACATGAGCGCATTATCGACGATGATGTGTTTGAAAAGGTTCAGGAGATTCGTAGTCAGCGTCACCGCATGACCCGGACAGGCAAGAGCAGCATTTTCTCCGGTATGGTCTACTGTGCTGACTGCGGTTCCAAGATGCAATATGGTTCGTCCAATAACAGGGACTTCAGTCAAGACTTCTTTGATTGCTCTCTGCACAAGAAGAACGGGAGCAAGTGCAAGGGACACTTCATCCGGGTAAAGGTTCTGGAAGGACGTGTACTGAGTCATGTTCAGCGGGTGACGGACTACATTCTCCGTCATGAAGACTACTTTCGCAAGGTCATGGAGGAGCAGCTTCGGGTGGAAAGCACCGAAAAGCTGACCGTCCTAAAGAAGCAGCTTGCCCGGAATGAGAAGCGGATTGCAGACCTCAAACGGCTGTTCATGAAAATCTACGAGGATAACGCCAGCGGAAAGCTGAGCGATGAACGCTTTGACATGATGAGCCAAAGCTACGATGCCGAACAGAAGCATCTGGAAGAGGAAGCCCTCTCTATCCAGCAGGAAATCGAAGTACAGGAACAGCAGATCGAGAATATTGAGAAGTTCGTCCAGAAAGCGCACAAGTACGTTCATATTGAAGAACTCACCCCTTATGCTCTCCGTGAACTGGTGTCGGCCATCTATGTGGATGCCCCGGATAAGTCCAGCGGAAAGCGGGTGCAGCACATCCATATCAAGTACGATGGGCTGGGGTACATCCCTCTGGATGAACTGGAAGCAAAAGAAAAGGCGTGACCGAAGTCACGCCAAATCTGCCCCATTGCGGGAACTTTTGCAAATACTGTTTTATGGGAACTCTGCTACGGGGAACGCCCTGTTGTACATATCGCTATCATATGCGGATTTTGGCAGGGTGCGTCCGGCATGGCGCACCCTGTTTTTGTTTTGCCCTCAATCTTCTAACCCGTGACTTCCTGCTACATTCCGAAGATATTTCTCCGGTTCGCCGTTCAGGATCAAATCGGCATAGCTCAGTGGGTCATTGTAGATGAGGTAGTCTAACTCCGACCTCTGCGCCATGGTTACATCCAGCGCATCCTCGACCCCGGTGCAGTCGATGGAGATTTTTCTCCCGTCCCGGAGCAGCAGTTCCACGCACCCAGTGTCCATGTTAAAGCGGCAAACTTTTTCATCGTACTTCATAACCGTATCCTCCTGAAATCGTTGTCTGGTTTGTATTGGTCGATCTATGATTTCGGATTTCATCTTCCACGGACACCTGCGTTGAATTTTCCGAAGAAAACAAATAATCCGAACCCATCTCCTATCGGAAACAAGTTCGGATTATTTTTGTTTGGTCCGAGTGGCGAGAATCGAACTCACGGCCTCTTGAACCCCATTCAAGCGCGCTACCAAAACTGCGCTACACCCGGATATCTGTAAGCGTTTGTCGCTCACAGCTTGATTAGTATACCCGACTTCTCGCATTTTGTCAAGCGCTTTTCGGCAACTTTTTTAAATTTCTTCGTCCGCATCCTCCTGCAAGGGCAGGGTCGGCTGGGCAATGGGCGGAAATTCCACCGTAGCCACAGCCACCGCAAACACGCTCTCCGCACCCGCCGAAAGCAGAGCCTGTGCACAGGCGGCAGCCGTAGCACCGGTGGTGATCACATCGTCCACCAGCAGCACGCGGCGGCCCTCTATGAGGTCCGGGTCCTGCACGCGGAACGCACCGGCCACATTGGCCAGGCGCTGTTCAAAGGGCAGTCCTGCCTGCCGGTCCTTCCGGCGGGCAGGACCAAGCGCCTTTGTTTCCAGCGGAAGGTCCAGTGCCTCTGCCAGCGGCTGCGCCATGCGTTCCGGTACATTGTACCCGCGTCTGCGGCTGGACGCCGGTACCGGCACGATGCAGTCATAGCCGAGCCGGGCACCTTCCACCCGCTGAGGCACCGGTTCCGCGCCCCTCATCCGGACCTCGCTGCCAAAGGCAAGCTCTGCCAGCACCACGCCCAGCTCCACCGCCGTCCATGGTGCAGCCTGATACTTTGCCCGCAGGATGGCCCGCCGCACGCAGCCCTCATACCGGAACGGTGCCGCTGCGCCGCTCAGGCCGCCCAGATAATGCTGCGATGCGTCCAGCCGGATGCCGGGCTTCCGGCGCAGCCGGTCCACTTCTTCCGCACAGTCCGGGCAGGTCCTTATGCTGCCCAGCACCGCATTGCAGAAGGGGCACCGACGCGGATAAAGCAGCTGCCGTACCCCGCGCAGTGCCCGGCGCGGGGCGCTGTAATAGCGCATCAGTCCTTCTTCACGGCCACGATCACGCGGACGCGCTTGCCCGCGGCGCAGCCAAAGTTGTCGTACCAGCCGGTGAGGTAGTAAGCGTCCGAGTTCACCTCGGCCAGCTTCGTGGCGTAATACTGGCCCTTGTACCACAGGTACACCTGGGCATTGTCCGCTACCTCATAGCGGGTGGAACCGGACAGCACCGACGCGGCACCCACCTTGTCGATCTTCATGGGCATCAGCTGCACCATGGCCTTCACCGAACCGTTCACTTCCTGCCGCACGGCCAGGCCGCCGGCCAGCACCGGGTATTTGATGGAGGTGGTGTAGCTGGTAAGCTGTCCATTGACATAGCACACATAGGTGGCACCGCCGCCCACATAGTTCAGGATGGTACCATAAGGCTCCCCTACCACCTTAGCCAGCTGTTTGACGCCGATGCTCACCAGGGAGCCGGTGCTGCTGGTGACCTTATTCCACACAGTCTGGAGGATATCGCCGTTGATGACGCCCCACAGGATCTCGCTGGTGGTAGGCACCAGCACGCTCCGCAGGTCCTTCAGCACCTGGTTGGTCCCATCAGAGCCTTCGCCCTCAGAATCCCCTGCAGTGGCAGGGGTCTTGGTGGAGGGCAGGTTGGCCGCAATGTTGCGGATATCATCCAGCACGCCGTACTTCCACAGGTCGCCGGTGACATCGTTGAGGATCAGCCGGTCGATCTCGCCGTTGTCGTTAAGCGTATAGTAGCGGACATTCAGCATGTTCAGTTTCGTCCCGGATAGGCGGCTGGGACGAACCGTCCCAGCCACACCCTCCGTAGTCGTATCCAAGATCTGCACGTCGTCTGCCAGTTTATGGTCGCCCAGCATGGTGGCGTCTGCGCTCACCGTGCCGCTGATGGTCCGGTTTTCAATAGCGGTCACGTTCTCGCCTTCCGGCGTCACGTCGATGCGCACCATCCAGCCGGCGGGGTAGTTCAGGCTTTTGTCCACATTCACGGTGCGGGTGATGCCGTCGGTGCACATCACTGCTACGCGCTGCAGCACGTCGGCACCGTTGTCCTCCACAAGGGAGCGGGTGGCCGTCTGCACCACGCCGTAGAACACGCTGTCGGCCTCTTCGCCGGTGACCACATCTGCCACCTCATTGTCCATGCCCAGCAGCAGGGTGACCACTTCGCCCACGCCGCCGCCGTTCAGGGACGAGATCTTGGACGCCACCGCCGAGCTGCCCAGCTGGTAGCTGGTACCGGCCACGGTCACCGCCGTGGGAGCGCTGGCGCTGGGCGAAACTGCTGTGATGCGGCCTGCGGCGCGGCGGGTATAGATCCATACCGTCTGCAGACTCTCGCTGTAATAATACACATCGTATTTGTTCAGTTCGCCGGACTCCGACACCTTGTCGTTGCGGTACACGCTCACCGGTGCAAAGGGCAGCTGGGTGCCCTCCGACGCCACAAAGGGTCCCTTCAGGCTGCTGAGCAGCACCGTGGAGGTGTCCACCTGACCATTTGCCACGGTAAAGCCCAGGGTGCTGCCATAGGCTCCGCCGGAGGCCGTGTTGGCCGTGAGGGCGTTGTACAGCAGCACAGCGCAGTCCTCGTAGGTCATGGTCTGGCCCTGTGCCCTGTTCAGCTGGCTGCGCAGGCCCAGTTCCTGAGCCTTGTTCAGCTGCGCCGCCGGGAAGGCACCGTTCAGATCTGTCATCTTGTAGCCCAGCAGCTTGAGCACGGCCGTGCAGGCTTCTTCCAGCGTGACGGCGTTGTCCGGGCGGAAGGTGCCGTCCGTGTAGCCGTTCATCCAGCCCTGCTGCACCGCAATGCGGATGTAGGGTGCCCACTGCGAAGAGCCGGGCACATCCTTATACAGGGTGCCCACAGCCCCCTGGGAGGCTGCGCTCTCCCGGTACGCCGAGAACGCCACCAGCATGCGGGCAAAGGCCCCGCGGGTGACGGCGGCGTCCAGGCTGCCGGTCTGCCCGGCGTCCATACCGCCCAGCGTGATGGCCGTCTGCACGGCCGTGTTGCTGGCGCTGCCCAGCGCAGCCGCCGACATGGCCAGCATGGACACCGCCATGCTCACCGCCAGCAAAAGTGCGAGAAAACGTTTTTTCATAGGTATTCCCCTTTCTTCGGGCTCAGTCGTAGCGCAGCGCCTCGATGGGATTGAGACGTGCCGCGCGCCGGGCCGGCAGATAGCCGAACAGCACACCGATGCCCACCGAGATGCCAAAGGCCACCACGATGGAGTTGAACGACGGGCTCACCGTGATGGTGGTATCGCTCATGAACATGGGCAGCACCTTGTTGGCCGCCATGCTCACCGCATAGCCCAGTGCGATGCCCAGCACACCGCCCAGCGCCGAGGTGGTGGCAGCTTCCACCACGAACTGCGCCAAAATGGTGCGCTCCTTGGCCCCCAGTGCCTTGCGGATGCCGATCTCACGGGTGCGCTCGGTCACCGACACCAGCATGATGTTCATGATGCCGATGCCGCCCACCAGCAGCGAGATGCTGGCAATGCCGGTGAGCACCACGATGACCATGTTGATCATCTTGTTCATTTCCTCCAGCCACTCGCTGGCGCTGTACACATAGTAGCCGTTTTCGGTCTTGAGGATCTTCTGCAGCTCCTCTTCCATCGTGGTTTTGGCCTCGTTGGCAAAGTTTTCGTCCGTCATCACAGCCGTGTAGTTATTCACCGCACTCTGGCTGGAAAGCCGCATCACGGTGGTGTAGGGCAGGTAGACGCAGTCGTCGTCGCTGCCTTGCTGCATGGTGGGGTTGCTGACCTTGGCCGCCAGCACGCCCACAATGCGGAACTTGTTGGCACCGATCTTGAGCGTCTGCCCCACACCGTTGCCGCCAAAAGCCACCCGGTTCAGGTAATCGCCAATGATGCAGACCTGCTTGTTGTCCTGCATATCCATGTACTGCAGGCCGCGTCCCTGTGCGATCTGGTAATTTTTCATTTCGGTGTAGCTCTCGTCCACACCGCTGATGTTGGACCAGCGGTAACTGGTGGTGCCAATCTTCAGCGTACCGCTGGCTTTGCCGCTGAATTCGATCTGGGGCGACACTGCCTTGATCAGGTCGGAGTGCCGCTGGCAGATGTCGTACATATCGCCCACCGGTACGGTGCGGGAGCCGTAGCCCCAAACCTGAATGCTCAGAGTGTTGGTGCCCAGCGCGGAAAAACTATCCCGCATGCTCTTGGTCATACCGTTGCCCAGACCCACGATGACGATGACCGCCATCACGCCGATGATAATGCCCAGCATGGTCAGGAAGGTGCGCAGCTTGTTGCTCCACACGTTCTGGATGGCCTGCCGGAAGGTCTCAATGATCATGCCTGTCCCTCCTTTTCCGGCGTTTCGGGCAGCAGAGTGGGCTGCACCATGGCCTCCGGTGCGTGAGAGTCGCCGTCGTAGACCACCCGGCCGTCCTCCAGCCGGATGATGCGGTCGGCCTGCACGGCAATGGAGTTGTCGTGGGTGATCAGCACCACGGTATGTCCCTGCTTGTGCAGCTGCTGCAAAAGCCCCAGCACCTCGCGGCCGGTGTGGGAGTCCAGTGCACCGGTGGGCTCGTCGGCCAGGATCACCGGCGGGTTGCGCACCAGTGCCCGCGCAATGGACACACGCTGCTGCTGGCCGCCGGAAAGCTGGTTGGGCCGGTTTTTCAGTTTGTCGCCCAGGCCCACCTGCTCCAATACCTCACGGGCACGGGCGTGCCGCTCGGCGCGGGAGACGCCCGCATACACCAGCGGCACCTCCACGTTTTCCATCAGGTTCAGCCGGGGCAGCAGATTGTACTGCTGGAAGATGAAGCCCAGCATCTCGTTGCGGACCGCCGCCAGCTCGTTGCGGTTCATCTTGCCCACGTCCCGGCCGTTGAGCCGGTACACCCCGTGGGTAGGCACGTCCAGACAGCCGATGATGTTCATGCAGGTGGACTTGCCGGAGCCGGACTGGCCCACGATGGCCACGAACTCGCCTTTGTCGATCTTCATGGTAATGTGGTCTGCGGCCTTTACCGTGGTGTCGCCCATCTGGTAATACTTGCAGACCTCTTCAAATTCGATCAGAGCGCTCATGCATTCCTCCGTGTCAGGTCAGGATCACGCCGTCGGCCTCGCCGATCACTTCGCCGTCATTTCCGGCGTCCACCGGCTCGTCAACGGCCGGTTCCTCGGTCACGGTGCTTTCTGCACCTTCCCCATCGGCCGTGCCGTCGGTGGTCTCGCCGCCCGTCGTGTCGGTGGTGCCGTCGGTCGTGTACTCATAACCGCCGTTGTCGTAATAGGTATCGCTGCTCACCGAGCTGGGGTCGTAGCCCACGGTGTCCTGCGCGGTCAGGCCGCTGACAACCTGGGTGTAATCGCTGTCACTGACGCCCAGCTTGACCTTGACGTACACAAAGCCGTCCGGTGCGACCATGTCCGGGTCTGCGTTGACCGCACTGGGAGAGTCCTGGGTCACCAGCACATAGCTGCCCCGCACCACGGCTGCGTTGGGCACCGCCAGTGCGTTCTTGGCCTGGGCCACCACGATCTCCGCGTTGGCGTTCATGCCGGGGCGCAGGCCGTCGGTCTCGTCGATGCGCACGGTGACCGGGTAGGTGGTGGTGCCGCCGCTGGTGTCGCCCTTCATGGACACGCGGGTCACAACGCCCTCATAGGTCCTGTCCTGCACGGCGTCGGCGGTGACCTGCACGGTCTGCCCCACCGACAGGCTGCTGACCTGCAGCTCGTCCACATTGATGGTCATTTCCAGGTAGCTCAGATCGTAGATGGTGCACAGGTCGCTGCCGGTGCTCAGGGCATCGCCCACCTTGGCGGCCTTTTCGATGATGGTGCCGCTGATGGGCGAGGTGATGGTGTAGTTGTTCATGGTGTCCTGGGTGCTCTGCATGGACAGCTCGGCCCCACGCAGGGTCTCGGAGGCAGACTGGATGGACTCGCTCAGGTCGTCACCGCTGATCTGCAGCACGATGTCGTCCTTGTTCACGCTGTCGCCCTCGCGTGCATGGATGGCGGTGACCGTACCGGCGGCCAGCGTCGTCAGGGTGCGCTCGGCCTGATACTGGAAGGTGGCCGCGCCGATGGAGCTCACGCCGTTCACGGTAGCGGTGGCCGCCTGGGCGGTGGTCAGGCCGCCCGCGTTGCGCACCGAGATGGTCACGGTGCGGGTGAGCAGGTTGCCGGTGCTCAGGGCATCGGTGCCGGTGACGGCGGTAATGGTGCCGGTCATGGTCTCAAAGGTACCGTCCAGCGTCACGTCCGCGCTCTGCCCCACCGAGAAACCGGCTGCGTCTGCCGCCGGGAACTCCAGTGCCAGTGTCATCTTGGAGTTGTCGCGAATCACGGCCACTTCCTGGCCGCTGGTCACCTCGTCGCCCTTGGCGACCTTCAGGCTGCTCACGACACCGGCCACTTCCGCGCGCACATACTGGCGGTCCACCGTCTTGTCGTAGTTGCGCTGGGCCTGCTGCAGGGTGATGCCCGCCTGCTCCACCTTGGTGGTAGCGTCGGAGGAGTCCACGGTGTAGAGCACATCGCCCTCTTCCACGTTGTCGCCTTCCTCAAAGCTGCAGGTCAGCACCTTGCCGGACACCAGCGACTTGACATTATAAGTATTCGCCGGCTTCAGGGTGCCGGTGCCGCTCAGGGCATTGACGAGGTCCCGCTGTTCCGGCGCGGTCTCCACATAGCTGGTATCCACGCTGGCAGGCTTGTCGGCCTTGGGCTTGAGCAGCCACACACCGCCCAGCACGGCCACGCAGGCCACCGGGACCAGCCACTTCCAGTTCTTTTTCAGGAACCCGGCTGCTCCGGCACCGGCCGTTTTCCCCGTCTGCGGCGCTCCCGCAGCATTCTGCTCGGTTTTCTTTTTCATAGATCCTCCTAAAAATGAGCAGGCGGCACTCCCGCCTGCAGGCATCCGGTTTACGGTTCAGTTGATTGTAGTGTAGCGCATTTTTGGGCAATACACAAGCGTCCAAATTTCGTACATCCATCTTTTCAACAAAATTTAACAAAGCCGGGGCACACCCGCAGGCATGCTCCGGCTTTTCCCGTTTTTCTTCGGTTTTATACGCGCACCATATCGGGGGTGATCTCTGCCAGACTGTGAGCGCCGCACATCTGCATGGTGTCGGCCAGTTCCCCGGCCAGCTTGTCGATGTAGCACTTCACGCCTTCCTCGCCGCCGCCGTACACGGCCGTGACAAAGGGGCGGCAGATCAGCACGCCATCGGCGCCCAGGGCCAGTGCCTTGAACACATCCACACCGGTGCGGATGCCGCCGTCCACCAGGATCTTCACGCTGGTGCCCTTGAGGGCTGCAGCGATCTCCGGCAGGACTTCAGCGGTGGCGGGGCACTGATCCAGCACACGGCCGCCGTGGTTGGACACCACGATGGCGGCGGCACCGGCCTCCCTGGCCTTCAAAGCACCCTTGACGGTCATCACACCCTTGACGATGAAGGGCCGCTCGGCCAGCTTCACGATCTCGGCCAGCTCTTCCACGCTCTTGCTGCCGGCCGGCGGGGTCATGTTCTTGAGGAAGGGCAGGCCTGCTGCATCCACGTCCATGGCCACGGCAAAGCAGCCGCTGGCCTTGGCCTGGGCCATCTTCTCCCGGATGGTGTCGATGTTCCAGGGCTTGATGGTAGGCACACCGCAGCCGCCCGCCGCACCGATGGCCTTGGTGGCCATCTCCATCACGGTGGGGTTGGTGCCGTCACCGGTAAAGGCGGCAATGCCGTTCTCGGCGCAGGCGCGTACCAGCACGTCGTTATAGGTCATATCGGTGTAGGTCTCGGAGTAGTGCAGGTTCACCGCACCCACCGGGCCTGCAAAGAAGGGGTATTTGAACTGCTTGCCAAACAGTTCAAGCGTGGTGTCCGGGGTGCCGCCCTCGCACAGGGTGTCCATGTTCACCCGGATGTCCGCCCACTTATTATAG
The DNA here is from genome assembly GCA_900539945.1 of uncultured Faecalibacterium sp. GTDB lineage: Bacteria > Bacillota > Clostridia > Oscillospirales > Ruminococcaceae > Faecalibacterium. The sequence continues at coordinate 49,960 of UQDV01000013.1, read as the reverse complement.
TTGCGGATCGCCGTGTCGCCCACGCCCTTGGCACCGGGGCCGGGGATCTGGTTTTTGCAGGCCACGCCGTTGCACACCGGGCAGGCCTTGCAGTATTTGCCGATGCACTCCCGCGCATTGGCCAGCACTTCAGCATAGTTCATACAGAGTCCATCCTCCTTGTTTTCCATTTCTGCGGCAGGAAATGCCCTGCTGCTGCACTCTCTGCCCCCCATCATAGCCTTGTTTTGGCTCCCCGTCAAGGGTTCTGCACACCTTTTGCCCGCCTCTTGTCATTTTGCAGTACGATGGTACGTCATTTTGAAAAAAGTCTGATCTTTTTCAAAAAAATCCTTGACAAAACAGCTGGTTTCAGGTATTATAGTGGAGCGCCAAGGGCACCCGCCCAAAGGCAGAACAAAAGATGTGGAAAGATGGCTGAGTTGGTCTAAGGCGCACGACTGGAAATCGTGTAACGTGTCAAAAGCGTTCTGGGGTTCGAATCCCCATCTTTCCGCCAGAAACCTGAAACAGAGATGTTTCAGGTTTTTTGTTTTATTCCAAAACGCTGTCCTTGACAATCGCCCTGCGTTCCGCTATGCTGAAAAAAAGATTTTCCTGAAGGAGGAACATTTTATGGCTGCATCCAAAAAGAAACGCACAGGTGCCCGCGCTGCGGTCGTGGTGGTGCTGTGCCTTGTGCTGGTGTGCGTAGTGGCCGCCGCCGTCGCGCTGGGGCTGGTGAGCCGCCGCGTAAAGAGCTTTGCCGGCGGAGCCAGCTTTTCGCTGGACTACCAGATCACTTCCACCGCTGCCGAAGAGCCCGCTTTATATAAGGTGCTGGCGCAGTTCGGCGGCACCTCCGGCCGGGTGGACGGCCAATATACGCCGGAAGCCCTGCAGCTGGAGCTGTACCCGCAGGCCAGCGGCAGCAGCCAGCCCCTCACCCGCCTGTACATCAGCAAGGACGAGACGCTGTACGATGCCGGGCAGCTTTACCGCACCCTGCGCAGCAGCATCACCGACAACTATCCGCTGGCCGGTGTGCTGATCCCGGAATGGAATATGGGCAGCTACATCTCCCAGACCCAGCTGGCCAGCCTGCTGGGCGTGGATGATACCGCCACCAGTCTGCAGTCCATGAGCGACTTCCAGCTGGACCTGAAAAAGATCAAAAAGGTGCAGCCGGAGAACGCCAAGGAGGGCTACCTCTACTTCCGGCTGGAAACTGACGACACTGCCGCCGATTCCCCCGTTTTGACGCTGGGCGTGGAAAAGAGCGGCCTGCTGCGGGCTGCCTCCCCCGCCGTGCACATCCTGCTGGACATCCCGGCCCACGGCATCCACACCGAGCTCACCGGCACCGTGACTCCGGCAGCTCCGACTCTGACCGCTCCCACCTCCCGCATGCAGGACAGCGACATTGCTTCGCTGGTACAGCTGCGCCAGACTGTCGAGAGCGTGGTGCAGTTCGTGCAGGGCGCTGCATCCGGCACGCAGAGCGCCTCCTGAACCTCCTTGATATGCAAAAACGGCAGACGCCTTGCAAAGCGTCTGCCGTTTTTTGATGCGTTTATCGGTCCAGGATGCGGCCGTCGGTGGAGATGGTCACCACCTGCCACGGCACAAACTTGCCGCTGTTTTTCAGAGCGGTCACAGCGGCATGTTCCAGCCCGCCGCAGCAGGGCACCTCCATGCGCAGCACCGTCACGCTCCGGATGTCGTTGCTGCGGAAGATCTCGGTCAGCTTTTCGCTGTAGTCCACAGCATCCAGCTTGGGGCAGCCGATGAGGGTGATCTTGCCCTTCATGAACTCTTCGTGCACATTGGCGTAGGCGTAGGCGGTGCAGTCGGCTGCGATCAGGAGCTTTGCCCCGTCAAAATAGGGGGCGTTCACCGGCACCAGCTTGATCTGGCAGGGCCACTGGCGCAGCTGCGACGGCTGTGCTGCAGTGGGGGCAGCAGGCGCACTTTCCTCCCGGTGGAACTGGCGCATGGCGCTGCCCGGGCAGCCGTGGAAGGCCGGTTTTGCAGCCTGTGCCGCCTTTTTCTGCTTGTTTTCCAGCACGGCCTGCTCGTCGTAGGCGGCTGCCTCGCGCTCCTCAAAGGTGATGGCACCGGTGGGGCAGCCGGGCAGGCAGTCGCCAAAGCCGTCGCAGTAGTCGTCCCGCATGAGCTTTGCCTTGCCGTTCACCAGACCGATGGCACCCTCGTGGCAGGCGGTGACGCAGGCCCCGCAGCCGTTGCATTTTTCTTCGTCTATATGAATGATTTTCCGGATCATAGAAAAGCCTCCTTGTGTTTGTGCTTTGAGTATACTATAATCAGGGCAGACCTTCGGTTGTTATAACCACGAAAGTGAGGTTTTTTTATGAGACCCGTTGCATCCCCGCTGTTTCAGGGCCTGTCGGCAGAGGAATGGGCTGCACTGGAGCAGTCCGGCTGCCTGCGCACGAAGAGCTACCCCCGGCACGCCGTCATTTTTCATGCCGGAGAGCAAGTGCATGCTCTGGGCGTGGTGCTGCGCGGCACCGTCCACATCGAAAATCTAGACCTGTGGGGCAGTAAGAGCATCCTGAGCAGCATTTCTGCCGGGCAGGCCTTTGCCGAAACCTACGCGCTGTGCGGCGACGTGATGATGGTGGACGCCGTGGCCGCCGAAGAGTGCGAAGTGCTGTTCGTGAACATTTCCGCCTTTTCCGGCGGTGCGCCCGGCACGGTGCACGAAAAGCTGCTGCGCAACCTGCTCACGGTGTCCATGCGCAAAAACCTGAGCCTTTCGCAGCGCATCTTCTGCACCACCCCCAAGACCGTGCGGGGCCGTCTGCTGACCTACTTTTCCGCACAGGCCGCCCGCAGCGGCAGTCTGCAGTTCGAGATCCCGTTCAACCGGCAGCAGCTGGCCGACTACCTCAATCTGGACCGCAGCGCCCTCTCCAAGGAGCTGTGCAAGATGCGGGACGAGGGCCTGCTGACCTTTGAAAAGAACCGCTTTGCCCTGAACGAACTGCCGGAGTGAACCTCCCGCAAACGCAAGAAGCACCCGCCGGGTCCCACGATCCGACGGGTGCTTCTGGTTTTTACGGGTTCAGCCTTGCTCAATCTGCTTTTTTGGCAGGGGCCTTACAGGTGCGCTTGGGCTTTTCGGCCGGGGCGGCAGCTTCTGCGGCGGCTGCTGCCTTGGGTGCGGCCTTCTTCCGGGCAGTGGTCTTGCGGGGAGCCTTGGCGGGCTTCTCTGCTGCTTCCGCCTTTGCGGCAGGCTCCGTCTTCGGCTCTCCTGCCTTTTCGGCAGCGGGCTGGGCGGTCACAGCCGGTTCCGCAGCGGCCTTTTGGGTGGTGCGGGGCTTGCGGGCGGCAGGCTTTTTGACCGGTGCCTTCTTCTCCTCTGCCGGGGCAACAGCCTCAGCGGCGGGTGCGGCTTCCACAGCAGGCTCGGCAGTCTTTTTAGCGGTGCGCTTTGCGCGGTCCTTCACCTCAGCGATGGTCCACAGCTGGTCGGCACCGGGCACTTCCTGCCAGATCTGCAGCACGGCACCTGCTTCGGCACCCATGCCCACGGTGTCCACGCACTTGCCGCCGGCCCAGGACGAGCGCAGGCGCACGGTGCCTTCCGGCGTAGGGCAGAGCTCCCACATCTGGGAGGTGCCGCCCACATCCTCCCACAGGTGCAGCCAGGTGCCGTTGGCGGTGCCGGTCATGGTCAGGTCCAGCAGCTTGCCAGAGGCGCGGTTGCGGATGCGGTACACGCCCTCGCCCACCCGGACAAAGCTCCACTCCTGTTCGGGCTTGTGGTCATACTTGCCCAGACGAACGGTGCCACCGTCCTTGCTTGCTTCCACGGCCTGGATCACATTGCCGGTGTGGGCGGCAATGGTATAAAAACGATCGGCTTCGATCACGGTCTGTGCTACGGTTTTCATGCTTCAGTTCCTCCATCTGTCACGATGCCGGGCAGGGTCTGCCAACATCTTCCTGCCTAAATGATACCACATATCGTGATTTTCCACAAGCAATTCGACCTTTCTTTAGCAAATCATACAGAATCGCCGGTTCTTTCGGCGTCATTTTTGCCCCTTCGCACCGGTTTGCGAGCCGTTTTTTCACACGGTTCCCCTCTCGACTTTTTGCCGTACTTGCGTTATACTATGATGTTGCTGATTTCCGCCGTCCGCTTTTGGCGGCGGCTTTCCCTGCTCCATCCCATTCAAGGAGGCTTTTTATGACAAGCGATGACCGCAGTGCGCTGCAGTTTCGCCGGATGACCGAGACGCCCATCCCGCAACTGGTCCTCAGCCTTGCTGCTCCCACCATTTTAAGTATGCTGATCACCAGCATCTACAATCTGGCCGACACCTTTTTTGTGGGCCAGATCTCCACCAGTGCGTCCGGTGCCGTGGGCGTTGTTTCCAGCCTGATGGCCATCATCCAGGCGCTGGGCTTTATGCTGGGCCACGGGGCCGGCACCATCATCAGCCGCAGCCTGGGCAGCCGCGACACCACCGCCGCCACCCGGTTTGCGTCCACCAGCTTTTTCACGGCTCTGGTGTTTGGCGTGGTGCTGGCCGTGGCGGGCCTTGGCACCCTGCCCCACTTCATGATGCTGCTGGGCAGCACCGAGACCATCCTTCCCCACGCCTGCGCCTACGCGCGGCCCATCCTCATTGCCGCCCCGCTGATGATCTCCAGCCTGGTGATGAACAACATCCTGCGCTATGAGGGCAAAGCCAGTTTTGCCATGATCGGTCTGGTCACCGGCGGCGTGTTGAACATCGCGCTGGACCCGCTGTTCATGTTCGTGTTCGGGCTGGGCACCGCCGGGGCCGGCATTGCCACCGCCCTGAGCCAGAGCATCAGCTTCTGCATCCTGCTGTCCATGTTCCTGCGGGGCAAAACGGTCAGCCAGTTCCACCTTTCGGCCGTCACCCGCGAAGCCCGCGATTTCGGTCGCATCCTGCTGGGCGGTGCGCCCAGCTTTGGCCGTCAGGGCCTGAACAGCATCGGCGGCATGCTGCTGAACCTTGCCGCCCGCAGCTACGGTGACGCCGCCGTGGCCGGTATGAGCATCGTGTCCCGCATCTTCATGTTCATCATCTCGGTGGCCATCGGCGTGGGACAGGGCCTGCAGCCGGTGGCATCCTTCAACTACGGTGCCCGCAAATACCGCCGGGTGCGGCAGGCCGCCATCTTCACCATCGAAGCGGCCTTCTGCATGCTGGTGGTGCTGGTGGGCCTGTGCTGGGTGAACGGCGATGCCCTCGTCCGTCTGTTCCGCGATGACCCCGCCGTCACCGCCGTGGCGCTGCCCGCCTTCCACTACCAGTGCCTGGCCATGCTGCTGCAGCCCGTCATCGTGGTGGCCAACATGACCTTCCAGAGCGTGGGCGCGTCCGGCCGGGCCACCTTCCTGGCCTGCTGCCGACAGGGCGTGTTCTTCATCCCGCTCATCCTCATCCTGCCCCGCACCCACGGGCTGTTCGGCGTGGAGATCTGCCAGCCCATCGCGGATGTGCTCACCTTCCTGGTGTCCCTGCCCTTCCTGATTGCATTTCTGCAGCAGCTGGGCCGGATGGATGACGCCGAACAGAGCAAAACCGCGTCCTGAAATTCTGTCATAAATCTGTAACCATCAGCCGCGCATTTTCTGCAATGGAATGCGCGGCTGTCTCGTGTTCCAGATGAACCGGAACTTTCTCCCGGGTGCGTTTTTTCATTCCAGACAGTAGCATCTGCATTTCGCATTGCTTTTTGTATTGTTTTAAGAGGAGTGATCCCATGAAAAAGACCGTTTCCCGTCTGGGCAGTGCTGCCCTGTGCGTGACCCTGAGCCTTGCGCTGGGCTGCGGCTGCGCGGTAATGCCGCCTGCCTCCTCCGAGAAACCCGCTTCCCCGGCAGTGTCCGTTCCCACCGACGCCGAGGGCAAGCCCCTGTACGATGCCGCCCCGCTGGAGGACGGCCGCCTGCGCATCCTGTACGGCTACGACAATTCCGGCGACTGCCGCACCGTCCTGTGCGGCAGCAAGGTGCTGTACCAGTCTGCCCGCAGCGAAAACGTGAACCTGCTTACCGACACCGTCACCGGCGAGACGAACTACTGGTTCCGCTCCTGGTCGGACTCCACTGGCCGGGGCGGCCGCCGCAGCGCCCTGTACGACAAGGACGGCAGCGAAGTGATGGCCTTTGACGGCGAGCAGAGCGCCACCATCCAGAACGGTCTGCTGGTGCTGCAGGAGAGCAGGATGGTCGGTGACAGCTACGATGTCGACTATGACAGCTACGGCACCTGCAGTGTCATCGACCTTGCCACCGGCGAGAGCCTGCCGGTGCCGGAGGGTGCCTACAGCTGCATCGTCTGCGGGGACGCACTGGTGTTCAACTGCTACGCCCGCCCGGCAGACCTTGCCGCAGACGCATGGGACGACGACCCCAGCCTGCACAGCTGGGTCACTGTCCAGCAGAAGGACGGCACCCAGACCTATGGGTCCTCCACCTCTACGGCCAGCCGCATTTCCTATGGGCCGGATGAACTGGACGACTGGGTGGAACTGGACATCTTCCATGCAGACGGCAGCCCGGTCGACCAGGCCCTGCACAACCCCGCCACCGGGGAGGGCCTGCGCGGCTACCGGCAGACCTGCGGCCACGGTACGGCAGCTTTCCTGACCCCAAGCGGCACCTATCAGCTGCGGGACCTGACCACCGAGGACCGGGGCGTGATTGCCGAATTCGACGCCCTGCCCAGCAACTATTTCCCGGGGTATGTGGTCACCTGGAACGTGGACAGTGACTATCGTTATTCCCTGCACGACCTTTCCACCGGGGAGGTCACACCGCTGTATGCTGTCAGCCTTGCCGGAAACCGCATCGCCCTGTATGCGCAGGACGGCAGCCTGAAGGTCTGCGACACCGACACCGGAGCACTGCTCACCGACGTGAACGCCGGGACCATTGTGGACGATCAGCGCGTGACGCTGGACTGTGAAGAGGACGGCTTTGTCTGGATGGAACTGCGGGATGCCGACAGCTATGAGATCGCTGCCATCCGGGTGTACGGCCCCGAAGGCCTCGTCTCCGACCTGAGCAGCCTGAATGAGACCTACAATTATCTGGGTTACCTCACCACCGATGCCAACGGCAGGCCGCTGTACTACGGCACCCGCAGCGTTCCCGGCAGCAGTTACGCCACCGGATGCGATGTACTGGACGAAACCGGCAACGTGGTGATGCAGGGCCTTGGCAGCTGCTACAGCTACTACGACAACAGCCTGAACGCCCTGCCGGACCATGTATTCGTGGCACGGCGTGGCTTCTATTACGGCTGGATGGACACCGACGGCAACTGGCTTTACTGCCAGAGCATCTTCTCGTCCGTCAATGCCGATGACGAACTCGGTTACTGAACCATGACAGGAGGTTTTTTCTGATGAAAAACACGAAAATTTCCCGCCGCAGCTTTCTGCTGGGTCTTGCCGCCTGCTCTGCCGCCGGGGTCCTGACGGCCTGCTCCGGCAGCAGCGAGCCTGCTTCGTCTGCTTCCACCGCCCCAGATTCCCCTGCTTCCTCGGCTGCCAGTGAGGTGACCGCCGCACCGTTCCTGACCGTGGAGGATTTCCCTGCCCTGGACGGCAGCACGGCCTGCATCCCCCTGATGGCGCAAATGCTGGCCGACACCACCGGCATGGACCTGGAAGAAGCCCAGAGCAGCATTTCGGTCAGCACCACCGCTTATGCCTGGGAGAGCTTTGGTCTGTACAACACCGACACCAAAATGCTGGTGGTGTACGAAGCCCCGGATTCCGTCAAGGAAGAGCTGGAGACCGCCAACGTCCAGCTGGAGCAGAAGCCCATCGGCGTGGACGCACTGGTGTTCATCGTGAACGAGGACAACCCCGTGACCGACCTGACCCAGCAGCAGCTGCGGGACATCTACGCCGGAAAGATCACCAACTGGAAGGACGTGGGCGGCCAGGATCTGGACATCGTGGCCTTCCAGCGCCGGTCTGACTCCGGCAGCCAGACCCTGTTCCAGAAGCTGCTCATTCAGGGCGGCGAACTGATGGACCCGCCCACCGAGCTGGCCCCCACCGCCATGGGCGAACTGGTGGACAGCCTTGCCGCCTACAACAACTCCGCCAACGCCATCGGCTTTTCGGTGTACTACTACATCGACCAGATGTACTCCCAGCCCGGTCTGCGGCTGCTGAGTGTGGACGGCGTGATGCCCTCCAACGACACACTGGCCGACGGCAGCTATCCCCTCTGCAACGACTTCTACGCCGTCATCCGCCCGGATGCCGCCGCCGACAGCCCGGAGCGCCAGCTCTACGACTGGCTGGACACCGAGGCCGGGCAGGCCTGCATCAAAAAGGCCGGCTATGTGCCTGCCGGCAGTGCAGCCGCCAACGGCTGAATCCCTGCCATAACCTGCACCGTTTGAATTGACACGCTTTCATCCTTCTGCTACAATAATGTCAAAGATTTGTCGAATCTTCTACAGCAGAATGCCGAAAGGACGGTCTTGTTATGGAACATCCCGCTTCGCATGTGGAAAGCCACTGGCGCACCCAGCTGCGCAACCGCATCATTCAGGCGTCCAGCCTGTTGGAGATCCTGCTCTCCGGGCTGGTGCTCATTGGTCTGCTGCTCAGCGCCGTGCCGCTCATCCGGTGGATGCCCGGCCTGCTGATCGACGGCAACGAGGTGGAGATCCGCACCTTTCTGGAGCGCAGTCTGGACATCGTGATCGGTATCGAGTTCATCAAGATGCTGGCCAAGCACAGCCCCGGCAGCAGTCTGGAAGTACTGCTCTATGCCATTGCCCGCCATCTGGTGGTGGGCCATGACTCGGCGCTGGAAAACCTGCTCAGTGTGGGTGCCATCGCCCTCATCTTCATCGTGCGCAAATACTTCTTTGTGCCCGCCTTTGGTGCCCATCTGCCAGACGGCCACCTCGCTCCGGACCTTTCGCCCGCGCAAAGCGGCATCCACTGGCTGCACCCCGAACCGGAAACAGAACCGGGCGAGGACGACGAATAACCTTACAAAAAGAAAAACAGGCGGTGCCGCACAGCATTGTGTGCAGGCACCGCCTGTTTCATTGTTTGATTTTACTGTTTGCCGTGGCGGCCAAAGCGGTATTCCTTGCCGTCGCGGATGCGCTGGATGTTGGAGCGGTGCATATAGATGACCATGGCAGCCATGATGACAGAGCCCACCAGACAGATGAGCAGGTCCTGTACGGTATAGCCACGCAGCAGGCAGTAGCCCAGCGTCAACAACGGATAAGCCGCCGCCATGGTCACACTGCCCAGCGACACCATACCGGTGGGCAGCAGGCAGGCCAGAAAGATCAGGGCCAGGAACGGCAGCAGCACCGGCTGGATGGCCAGAATGGCTCCACCGGCCACCAGCACGCCCTTGCCGCCCTTGAAGCCGAAATACAGGGGCTTAAGGTGGCCCACCACCGCCAGGATGGCGGCCAGATACACGCCCAGCCAGGCCGAGAGGCCGGCGTCGGCAGGCAGGAAGCGGAACAGCCAGCGGCCGATGCACACGGCAGCTACCCCCTTGAGCACGTCACCGGCGGCCGTGAGGGCTGCGGCTTTCTTGCCAAAGGTGCGCAGCATGTTGGTCATACCGGCAGCGCCGCTGCCGTGGTTGCGCACGTCATCGTGATACACGAATTTGCTGATGAGGATGCCGGTGTCCACACTGCCCAGCAGGTAAGCCTGCGCAGCCGTGAGCACGGCGATGAGGATGGTTTGCATCATAACGGAACCCGGATGCCTCCTTCGGGGCGCTTACACGTCCTTGGCACCCACTTCGCCAGAGCCGCGCTCCCGCACGACCAGACGGATGGGGGTGTGTTCCAGGCCAAAGTTCTCGCGGATCTGGTTGATGAGATACCGCTGATAGCTGAAGTGGAACAGGTGTTTTGCGTTCACAAAGGCCACAAACGTGGGCGGGCGGGTGGAAGCCTGGGTCAGGTAGAAGATCTTCAGGCGGCGTCCCTTGTCGCTGGGCGGCTGCATGCGGGCCGTGGCACGGGCCAGCATCTCGTTCAGCACGCCGGTGGGCACGCGGGCACCGTTCTGTGCGTCCACGTCGCGGATCAGCTGCATCAGCTTGTTCACGTTGTAGCCAGTCTGGGCCGAAATGAAGATGATGGGGGCGTAGCCCATGAAGCTGAAGTCCTCGGCATAGCCGCGGCGCTGCTGCTCCATGGTGTTGGTCTCCTTGCCTTCCACGGCGTCCCACTTGTTCACCACGATGATGCAGGCCTTGCCCTGGTCATGGGCATAACCGGCCACCTTGCTGTCCTGCTCGGTAAAGCCGACGGTGGCATCCACCAGGATCAGGGCCACACGGCTGCGCTCCACGGCAGCCAGGGCGCGCACCACCATATACCGCTCCAGACCGTCGGTGATGTTGCTGCGCTTGCGCAGACCGGCGGTGTCGGTAAAGATGAACTTGCCGTAGGCATTGTCCACCGGGGTGTCGATGGCATCGCGGGTGGTACCGGCCTCATTGGCCACGATCATACGGTTCTCGCCCAGGATGCGGTTGGTCAGGCTGGACTTGCCCACGTTGGGGCGGCCGATGATGGCCACCGGGATGCGGTCCTCTTCCACCACCGTCTCGCTGAAGTCCAGGTGTGCGCACACGGCATCCAGTAGGTCGCCGGTGCCGTGACCGTGCACGGACGAGATGGGCATCACCTCGTCAAAGCCCAGGTTGTAGAACTCGTACAGCTCCATGGGGGCCTCGCCCACCTTGTCGCACTTGTTCACGGCCAGGATGATGGGCTTGTGGCTGCGGCGCAGCATGTGGGCCACATCCTCGTCGGCAGCGGTCAGGCCGTCGCGCACATCCACTACCATGATGATGCAGTCGGCAGTGTCAATGGCGATCTGGGCCTGCTCGCGCATGTGGGCCAGAATGCCCTCGGTGGCCTTGGGCTCAATGCCGCCGGTGTCCACCAGCAAAAATTCGTGGCCGTTCCACTCGCAGTTGGCAAAGATACGGTCGCGGGTGATGCCCGGGGTATCTTCCACGATGGCCAGACGCTGGCCGCACAGTTTGTTGAACAGGGTAGACTTGCCCACGTTGGGGCGGCCCACCACTGCTACGATCGGTTTGCTCATGGGGGTTCCTCCTTCCTTGTAGCAAGACCCTCTCAGTCACGGCTCACGCCGTGCCAGCTCTCCCGAAAGGGAGAGCTTTTTGATGCGTTGCGGGAAAGCAGCTCAGACCTCGCCCTTCGGGAGAGGCGGCATTGCGCAGCGATGACGGAGAGGGTTCTTTTTTATCGCTTTCTTCTTGCGATGTGCAGTCCGCTGCGCAGCAGGGCGCGGGCCTCGTCGCCGCCGCCCACGGGCAGCACCTCGACCTTCACGCCCAGACGCTCGCCCAGCTGGGTGATCGTCACATCGTCCAAAAAGGTATCTTTCTCTTCGCGCAGCATCACAGCGGGCACGCCCAGCGTACCGCTGGTCAGTTTGCCCTCACACTGGGCGATGATGTCGGTGGCCGTTACAAGGCCCGCCACGCCCACGTTGCCGCCAAAGAACTTGTTCTGGATGGGGTGCACGGTCACCTCGATCATGGGGTACTGGCGGTGCAGCTCTTCCATCATCTCAATGATGAGGGGGGCTGCCATGGTGCCGGTGACCACATCCAGCTTTTTGGTGCCGTAAATGCGGTGGGGCTTGTCCAGTTCGGCCAGAAATTCCTGCCGGAACAGGCTCATCATGCCCACGCCGTTTTCCAGCTGGTCGTAGTCCTCGTAGAATTCCGGGTCCGGGATGGGACGCCCGGCCTTGAGATACCACTCATCGCTGGGGTAGATGATGCGCTTGCCGTGGCGGCGCTTGCACTCGTCGCCGAATTCTTCCAGAATGTCGATGACGGCGGCGCTGGTCTCGGCGTCGTAGGGGATCTGTTTGAACAGATTCTGACGGTAATCCGTCACCCCGCAGGGCACCGCCGCCACGCTCTGCACCATGGGAGTCAGCTCCAGCAGATCGGTCAGGGTGCGGCGCAGCTCGTCGCCGTCGTTGATGCCGCGGCACAGCACCAGCTGACAGTTCACGGCAATGCCGCCCTGCACCAACCGGGGCAGGTACTTGAGCACCTCGCCGCCGCGCTTGTTGGCCAGCATCCGCACGCGGAGCTGGGGGTTGGTGGTGTGCACCGAAATGTTGATGGGTGAGATGTGCATCTTGATGATGCGTTCGATCTCATGGTCCTGCATGTTGGTCATGGTGATGTAGTTGCCGAACAAAAAGCTCAGGCGCTCGTCATCATCCTTGAAATACAGGCTCTCGCGCATGCCGGGGGGCAGCTGGTCGATGAAGCAGAACATGCAGTGGTTGGAGCAGGAGTGCTTCTGGTCGCCCAGATAGGTCTTGAAGTCACAGCCAAAGGGTCCGCGCTCCGTGCGCTGCACATTCCATTCCCGGATGCCGTCGGCCACCTTTGCTTTCAGGTGAAAGCTGGAGCTGTCGGTATAAAAATCGTAATCCAGCGAGTCATTCAGCTCGTTTTCATCCACGGCCAGCAGCTCGTCACCGGGCGCAAGGCCCAGCGCCTCGGCTTCGCTGCCCGGTTCCACACGCTCGATTTTGATCGCCAACGCATCCACCTCCTTTGTTCAGACAGAACAAGAAGGGGAAGGCATCGCGCCCTCCCCTTCTGTACATAACACCATTATGCCACCAATTACGCGCAAATTAGGCCTTCTTGATGACTTCCTCGCCCTTGTAGTAACCGCAGTTGCCACATGCCTGGTGGGGGAGCTTCAGAGAGCCGCAGTTGCTGCACTTGACCAGTGCGGGGGCCTCCAGCTTCCAAACATTGCTGCGACGCTTGTCGCGGCGGGCCTTGGAAAGATGTCTCTTAGGTACTGCCATATTTTTGCACCTCCTTGATGGGTTTATCAGTTCAGCAGTGATTTAAGGATTGCGAGCCTTGTGTCTACGGGAGCTTCGGTCGGTTCTGCCGGTTGGCAGGTGCACTCCGCTTTCTTTTTGCCGCACTGCGGACAAAGTCCGGCGCAGTCGGGGCTGCAAAGCAGCACCGTGGGGATCTGGAACATGAATTCCTGGCTAAGCCACTCATCCACATCCAAATGCCCTTTTTCATCCAGCGGAAGCTCGAAATCCGGGTCATCCAGATCCCGTTCCTTGACGGTCCACTCCGTATCGACTGTCTCTTCCCGGGTGACCGGGTCCAGGCAGCGGGCGCACTCTCCGTGCACCAATGCGTTTGCCCGCAGTGTCATCCGGATCTCGTCGCCGTCCGTCTCCGCGTCAAACACCGCAGTGACCGGCTGAGGGATCCTTGCACCGGCATAATCATGAGCAGATAAATCACACTGAAACTCTGCATGATAGGGTTGCCTGCCGGCTGTGATAAACTTTCTCAGGTCAAATTGCATAGTACACCTCTAAAAGGCTGCTTTGTTAGTATAGCGCCAACAAAGGCCTTTGTCAACACCAAAACAGGCAGAAAACCGAAAAAATTTCAAATTTTCCGGTCTCCTGCCTGTTGTAAGCCTACCGTTCGGAACTTACAGGTACTTCTTCACGTTGTGGGGCAGGGCAGCCTCGTCAGCACTGACGGTCACGGTGACCTTGACGGAGTCGCCCGCAATGGCAGCCATCTCATCCAGCACAACGCCCAGACGGTTGATGTCGTGGTCCAGCACCTTCAGGATGCCGTCGATGTACAGGTCGGTGATATCGTAGTTGCTTGCCATCAGGCCGGCAACAAAGCCGTACAGCATCTCGCCGCCGGCGATCTTGTACTCGTCCAGGTCGATCAGACGTGCAGCAGGAGCGATGTCGTAGGTGAGCTTCATGCCCTTTTCCACGACGACCACGTTGCCCTTGGAGGTCTTGACCGCGTCATTGATCTGGTCGATCATCGCCTTGGTCTTGCCGGAGCCCTTGGTACCAACAATCAGTTTAATCATAGTTCAGTCCTCCTGTATTTTCCACGCCTCGCGGCGGGAGATCATTTTTTTGATTTACTTCAGCTTTGCTTCCAGCTCGGCGGTCAGGCCTTCGTAGCCCGGCTTGCCCAGCAGTGCAAACATGTTCTTCTTGTAGCTTTCCACGCCCGGCTGGTTGAAGGGGTTCACACCCAGCAGATAGCCGCTGCAGGCACAGGCACGCCAGAAGAAGTAGATCAGGTAGCCCACGTTGTAAGCGGACAGGTCGTCCACTTCCACCAGCACTTCCGGCACGCCGCCGTCGGTGTGAGCCAGGATGGTGCCTTCCATGGCCTTGCGGTTGACCACGCTCATGTTCTGGTCAGCCAGGAAGTTCAGGCCGTCAAAGTTGCCCTCCAGCGGGTCGATGAACAGGTCCTTTGCGGGCTTCTTGACGTCCACGATGGTCTCGAACATGGTGCGGGAGCCTTCCTGGATGAACTGACCCATGGAGTGCAGGTCGGTGGAGAAGATGCAGCTTGCGGGGAACAGGCCCTTGCCATCCTTGCCCTCGCTCTCGCCGAACAGCTGCTTGTACCACTCGTTCATCAGGGTAAAGTCCGGCTCGTAGCACTCCAGGATCTCGATACTCTTGCCCTTGCGGTACAGGATGTTGCGGATGGCAGCATACTTGTAAGCGTCGTTGTCGGGGCTCAGCACGGAGAAGCGCTCCATGGCGTCGGCAGCGCCCTGCATCAGCTCGTCGATGTCGATGCCGGCAGCGGCGATGGGCAGCAGGCCCACGGCGCTCAGCACGGAGTAGCGGCCGCCCACGTCATCGGGGACCACGAAGGTGGGCCAGCCCTGTGCGTCGGCCAGCTGCTTCAGAGTGCCCTTGGCACGGTCGGTGGTGGCGTAGATGCGCTTATTGGCCTCTTCCACGCCCATCTCCTTCTCCAGCAACTCGCGCAGCACACGGAAGGCCAGGCTGGTCTCGGTGGTGGTGCCGGACTTGGAAATAACGTTGATGGAGAAGCGCTTGCCCTTGCACAGGTCCAGGATGTTGTTCAGGTAGGTGGGGCTGATGCTGTTGCCGCAGAAGTAGATCTTGGGGCCGCCCTCCAGCTCGTTGTGGAACTGGCCCTTCACGGCCTCCACCACGGCACGGGCGCCCAGATAGCTGCCGCCGATGCCGGCCACGACCAGCACGTCGGAATCCTCACGGATCTTTTTGGCAGCTGCCTTGATGCGGGCAAACTCTTCCTTGTCATAATCACGGGGCAGATACATCCAGCCCAGGAAGTCGCTGCCGGGGCCGTTCTTGGCCTCCAGCTGCTTGTGGGCTGCTTCCACCTGGGGATAGATGGCTGCATATTCCTCTTCGCTGATAAAGCCGGAGAGGTGTTTCGTGTTCAGTGCAACACTCATTGTATTCGAACCTCCAAACGATTTGCCGGGCACTTTGCCCTGCGAGGAACTAGTCTTGGTATAAGTGTACCGTTCCCTCCGGGCAAAGTCAAGGTCAAAATCCTTGGATTTCATACAATTTTAATAGTGTTTTTTTGTTTCTTCATCCAGATTTGTTCAGGCAGACAGTTTCTGCGCGCGGGGCCGTTTTCGCTTTTGTGCGCTGAAGCGTATGTTTCGGTTTTTCAGCCGGTCAGGCTGCCCCACAGCAGGCTGAAAGCGGTGCCAAAGTCCATACGGGGCGCGTCGGCGGCCGCTTTCACCTCGTATTCGCCCAGCAGAGTCTCGCCGTGGTACACCTGCACGGTGCCCACCGTCTGGCCCTTTTCCACCGGGGCTTCCAGCTGCTGGGGCAGGCAGGCCTGCGCGGTCAGCGCCACCGTGCCCTCCCGGGGCAGCAGAACGGTCTGCGGCAGAGCGGAATAATCCAGCGGCACGCTGTCCTCTGCACTGCCCTTTACCTTTAATTGTAAGGGCTGGACCTCCGGTGCCGGCAGCGGGGCGGCCTGCCAGCCCCCGAAGCCATAGTCCAGCAGGGCGGCGGCGGCTTCAAACCGGTCCTTGCTGGAGGGTGCCCCCAGGATCACCGCCACCAGCCGCAGGCCGTCGCGGGCGGCACTGGCGCTGATGCACACCCCAGCCCCGCCGGTGGTACCGGTCTTGAGGCCGGTGATGCCGTTGTAGCGGTGCAGCAGTTTGTTGGTGTTCACCAGCTGGGTGGCCCCGCCCCGCAGGGTATCGGTCCAGATGCCGGTATAGTGCAGCACCTCCGGGCAGGTGTTCAAGATCTGGCAGCTCATCACCGCCACGTCCCGGGCGGTGGAAAGGTGCCCTTCGGTATCCAGCCCGCAGGCGTTGTGGAAGGTGGTGTGCTCCATGCCCAGCTCGGCGGCCCGGGCATTCATGCGCTCCACAAAGGCCGGCTCACTGCCGCCCACCAGCTCCGCCACTGCCACAGCGGCGTCATTGGCCGAGGACACGCAGATGGCCTTGATCATCTCATCCAGCGTGAACTGCTCCCCGGGTTCCAGCCAGATCTGACTGCCGCCCATATGGTAGGCGTGCTCGCTCACCGGCACCGTTGTTTCCAGTGTGAGCTGCCCGTTGTGGATGGCTTCAAAGGTCAGCAGCAGGGTCATCACCTTGGTGATGGAAGCAATGGGCACCTGCTCATCGGCGTTTTTTTCGTACAGCACCGTACCGGTGTCCTGATCCACCAGAATGGCCGCCCGGCAGTTCAGGCTCAGCTGCGGCTGCGCCGCAGCGTCCACCACCGGGACATCTTCCACCGCCGCCGGGGCCGCTGTGGGCAGTTCCGCCTGCACCGCAACGCCCCGGCCCTCTGCCGTGCCGAAGGCCAGCGCAAACAGCCAGAAGCACAGGACCCCCGCGCACAGCAATGCCAGATTTCTCCGTTCCATTCCGGTCCCCTCCCCGCACGATCTCGTCTGCTGCAATGTATGCGGCAGACTGCCTGCAAATGCCCCGTTGTAAAATCCCGTTTTTGTGCGCTGGAACGTGCTGCCGGGCAAAATCCGCTCTTGCACTGTGGGGCCGCTCTGTTATATAATGAATAATACTGCAATTTTCTGAACTCACTTTTGTCGAAAGGATAATCCCTCATGCGAGTTTGTTTTTATACACTGGGCTGCAAGGTCAACCTGAACGAGACCGGCGCCCTGGAGCAGATGTTCCGCTCCAACGGCTTTACCATCGTGCAGGAAGGCGAACCGGCGGACGTATTCGTGGTGAACAGCTGCACCGTGACCAACTTTGGCGATCAGAAGAGCCGCAAGTGGCTGCGCCGTGCCAAGCGCGAGAACCCCGGTGCCGTGACCGTGCTCACCGGCTGCTATCCGCAGGCCTTCCCGGAGGAGGCTGCGCAGTTCCTGGAGGCCGACCTGGTGTGCGGCAACGGTGACCGCAAGGCCATTCTGGACAATGTGCTCAAGCTGCTGGACGGCCATGAGCGCATCGTGGCCATCACCCCGCACCAGCACGGCGAGCAGTTCGAGGAACTGCCGGTGGAGCGGTTCGAGACCCACACCCGCGCCTTCATCAAGGTGGAGGACGGCTGCAACCGGCAGTGCGCCTACTGCGTCATCCCCCGTGCCCGCGGCCCGGTGCGCAGCCGCGCCGAAAGCAGCATTCTGGCCGAGCTGCGCCAGCTGGCCGCCGCCGGTTACCGGGAAGTGGTGCTCAGTGCCATTTCCCTGCCCAGCTACGGGCTGGACACCGGCACCAATCTGGTGGAGCTTGTGGAGAAATGTGCTCAGGTGGAGGGCATCGAGCGCCTCCGTCTGGGCAGCCTGGACCCGGACATGCTCACCCCGGAGTTCATCACCCGGCTGGCCGCTGTGGACAAGCTGTGTCCCCAGTTCCATCTGAGCCTGCAGAGCGGCTGCACCGCCACTTTGCGCCGGATGCGCCGCGTTTACAGTGCCGAACAGTATGCCCAGGTGGTGGACCAGATCCGCGCCGCCTACGGCAGCCGCCCGGTGAGCTTTACCACCGACTGCATCTGCGGCTTCCCCGGCGAGACGCCCGAGGATTTTGCCGAGAGCTGCGACTTCCTGAAGAAGATCGGCTTTTTGAAGGTGCATGTGTTCCCCTACTCCCGCCGCAGCGGCACCCCGGCCTACGACTTCCCGGATCAGGTGCACGAGCGCGAAAAGCAGGCGCGCAGCCGTGAAATGAACGCCCTTGCCGAGCAGGTGCGCTGTGAGGTGCTGGCCGCCCACGAGGGCACCGAGGATGACGTGCTGCTGGAAACGCCGCTGTCCGGCACCCTGTTCACCGGCTACACCCGGCTGTACATCCCGGTGGTGGTGTCCGCCCCCGGCCGCAAGAGCGGCGAGATCGTGCATGTGCGGCTGGGTCCGTACGACGGCGAACGGGTGCGTGCAACACTTTGCTGAAATTTTAAAGTGAAATTTGTTTACTTTTATCCATTTGCGATTTCCTTAACGAATTTTGCGGTTTTCTCTTTTCATGAGCGAAGCTTTATGCTAAAATGAGGATGGAATATTCGGGGCGTGGCACCGTTTGCAGCGGTGCCGTACCAAACGTTCCCGTGGGATGCCGTGTGCTCCGGGCCGTCCGGAGACAGGGCAAACGATGCATTTTTGTTGTTCACTGCAGAGCAAGGAGAGATTGGAATGAGTTTTCGAGGAATCAATACCACAGTCATCCAGATCCGCCGCCAGGTGTTCACCGAGGTGGCCCGGATGGCATATGCCAACGTCAAGGGTGAAAAGGCAAACCACCTGATGCGCAAGATCCCTTACACCATCATCCCCGGCGAGGAAGGCAAGCTGCGCAAGGACATCTTCCTGGAGCGCGCCATCGTTGAGGAGCGCGTCCGTCTGGCCATGGGCCTGCCCACCCGCCGCATGGACGAGCACAACAGCGTCGTCTCCGGTCTGGAGGACGCTTCCATTGCCGATAAGTATTATGATCCCCCGCTGGTGAACGTGATCAAGTTCGCCTGCAACCGCTGCCCGGAAAAGCTGGTCAAGGTGTCCGACCTGTGCCAGGGCTGCCTGGCACACCCCTGTATGGAAGTGTGCCCCAAGAAGGCCATCACCTGGGAGAGCGGCCGTTCCACCATTGATCAGGAAAAGTGCATCAAGTGCGGCCGCTGCGCCACCGTCTGCCCCTACAATGCCATCGTCAAGACCGAGCGTCCCTGCGCCGCAGCCTGCGGCATGGGTGCCATCCACTCCGATGAGCTGGGCCGTGCCGAGCTCGACTACAGCAAGTGCGTGTCCTGCGGCCAGTGCCTGGTCAACTGCCCCTTCGGTGCCATCGCCGACAAGGGCCAGATCTATCAGCTGATCCAGGGCTTCAACCGCGGCGACCGCATCTACGCGCTGGTGGCTCCCGCTTTCGTCAACCAGTTCCCAGGTCTGGCTTCCACCGGCAAGCTCAAGGCTGCCCTGAAGGCCGTCGGCTTCTGCGACGTGGTGGAGGTGGCCATCGGTGCCGACCTGTGCACCGTGGACGAGGCCCACGACTTCCTGAAGGAAGTGCCTGAAAAGCTGAACTTCATGGCAACTTCCTGCTGCCCGGCCTGGAGCATGATGGCCAAGACCGCGTTCCCGGATCTGGCCAAGAACATCTCCATGACCATGACCCCCATGGTGTTCACTGCCCGCATGATGAAGCAGGCCGACCCGGAAGCCCGTATGTGCTTCATCGGACCCTGCGCCGCCAAGAAGCTGGAGGCCTCCCGCCGCACCGTGCGTTCCGACGTGGACTTCGTGCTGACCTTTGAGGAGCTGGCCGGCATTATTGAGGCCAAGGACCTGGATCTGGCTTCGCTGGAAGTGGACCCCGCCGAGCAGGATCTGATCCACGCTTCCGCTGCAGGCCGCGGCTTTGCCCAGTCCGGCGGCGTGGCCAAGGCCGTTGCCGACAAGATCAAGGAGTGGCACCCCGACATGGATGTGAAAATCGCATCCGCACAGGGTCTGGCCGAGTGCAAGAAGCTGCTGATGCTGGCCAAGGCCGGCAAGTACAACGGCTATCTGCTGGAAGGCATGGGCTGCCCCGGCGGCTGCATCGGCGGTGCCGGCACCATTGCCGACCCGGCCCGTACTGCCGTCCAGCTGAACAAGTACGTCAAGGAAGCTCCCTTCACCGACCCGGAGCAGAGCGCCTTCATGAGCAACATCCATGTGCTGAAGGACGACCCCGACTTTGAGCTGTAAGCCGCTTCCCGTCTGAACATTTCTGCCGTCTCCCGTTTCCGGGAGGCGGCTTTTTTGTGGGATGCGCTCCGCTTCTTCGTGAATGTGCAATATTTTTGTGAAGCATTCACAGCCTGCATTGACAATTCTGCCGAAGTCTGCTATATTTGCGGTGATAAACCATGTGATTCTGTCATTGCCGCTTCCTGCGGCAGGAAAGGCTGATATTTTATGACAACTTCTCTCAAGCGTGCCGGTACGGTCCTGCTCTCGGTGCTGCTGCTGTGCACTCTGGCGCTGAGCGCCGGGGCTGCCTCCAAGCTCCGGGTGGGCGTCAAGTTCTGGAAAACCGGTTCCGACAAGGAGTCTATGGCCAATTCCGGCATCGACACCAGCCGGGAGGCTTCCCTCACCCGCCAGTCCAACGGCACCTACACCCTGACCCTGCCCATCCAGCAGGTGTCCAAGATGGGCGTCACCGGCTACCTGACCGGCCTGACCATCGGCGATGTGACCTACAACGGCACCGTGACCGGCGATGTGACCAAGGACACCGGCGTGCTCACCATCAAGAACCTGCCCGCCTCGGTGCTGACCGGCAGCGATGTGAACAAGGCCCTCACCGTGACCTGCAACATCCAGATGGACCTGAGCCTGCTGGGCGAGATCAACACTTCCGCCCGGATGTGCATCTGGAATAAGTAAGGTTTCCCCGCACACGCACAACGCCGTTCCCGCAGTGGGAACGGCGTTGTTTTTGGTTCAGCTGTCCATGTGCTTTTCCACAAAGTCGCCGACCATGCGGTCCAGCTGCAGCACAGCGTTCTCTGCGCCCTTCATCATCTTGCGGGTGGTACGGCGCAGCTGCCGCTGGTTCTGGGTGGCCGCCATTACGCCCACGGCCCCCAGTGCCGCCCCGGCCGCCATGCCCAGCAGCATACCGGACGCTCCCTGATTTGCCTGCTGTTTCATTGCAAACACTCCTTTCCCTGCCCGCTGTGCGGGCCCTTGGCGGTAGTATTTCCTGTAAAGAATCCACTATACGCTTTTTTTGTACAGAAAGTTGTGGTATACTGTAGCATGGTGTTTCAGGCAGTTCTGCCTTTTGGCGGCATTCTGCCTGCATTGGACCCGTACAAAGTAAGGAGGTTCCTTATTTGATAAAACCTGTTGAACCCAAAAAGATCCTCTGCATCCATGATCTGTCCGGCGTGGGCCGCTGCAGTCTGGCGGTGATCCTGCCGGTGCTGTCGGTCATGGGGCTGCAGCCTGTGGCTCTGCCCACGGTGGTGCTTTCCACCCATACCGGCGGGCTGGGCACCCCGGCCCGTCTGGACGGCTGTGCCTACGGCGAGGCCGCTCTGGAGCATTATCATGCACTGGGCCTGGATTTTGACTGCATTTATACCGGCTACCTGGGCGGCGAAGCGCAGGTGGCACTGGCCGAAAAAGCCTTTGCTCTGTGGCCGTCGGCCCACAAGGTGGTGGACCCCGTGATGGGCGACAACGGTAAGGCCTATGCCACCGTGACCCCGGAACTCATCAGCCGCATCCGGCAGCTGTGCCGGTCGGCCAACCTGATCCTGCCCAACTACACCGAGGCGCAGCTTTTGCTGCAGCGTACTCCCGTGGATGATCCGCTGGATGACACAGCCGCCCAGGCACTGGCCGACGAGCTGACGGCTCTGGCCCCCAGTGCCGTGGTCACCGGCCTGCCGCTGGGCAAGTACATCGGCTGCGCCGGCAGCGGCTCTGACCGCTTTGTGGTCAAGAAGCTGCACATCGACCGCAGCTTCCCCGGCACGGGCGACCTGTACGGTGCGGTGCTCATCGGCTCCCTGATCCAGGGCAACGCCCTGAGCGCTGCCGCCGACAACGCCGCCGAGTTCGTGTCGCTGGCCATCCAGAACACCCCCGCCGGGCAGGACACCCGCTTCGGCGTCTGGTTCGAGCCGCTGCTGCCCCGCCTGTGCCCGCCCCGGGACTTTTAACGGAGGACCGCAGATGAGTGAAAAACCAACTTTGAACATCGTTCTGGTAGAGCCGCGCATCCCTCAGAACACCGGCAACGTGGCCCGTACCTGCGCCTGCACCGCCTGCCGTCTGCATCTGGTGGGGCCCATGGGCTTTGCCATCGACGACAAAAAACTCAAGCACGCCGGGCTGGACTACTGGCATTATCTGGACATCAGCTACTATGACGGGCTGGATGACTTCTTTGCAAAGAACAGCGGCCCGTACTACTACTTCACCACCAAGGCACCCCAGCGCTACACCGATGTGGCCTATCCGGACGGGGCTTACCTCGTGTTCGGGCGGGAGGACGCCGGCCTGCCGGAAGCCCTGCTGGCCGCCAATCAGGAACACTGCATCCGCATGCCCATGCGGGACACCTGCCGCAGCCTGAACCTGTCCAACAGCGTGGCCGTGGGCGTGTATGAGGTGCTGCGCCAGTGGGATTTCCCGGAGCTTCTGGACCACGGACATTTACGAGACTACGAATGGAAATGAGGTTACTATGAGCAAGATCGCGATCCTGACCGATTCCTCCTGCGACATCCCGCAGGAGATGGCCGAGAAATACGGCATCGACATCATGAGTTTCCACATCCTGCTGGACGATGTGGATTATGTGGAGCGGGAGAGCTGCACCAACACCGAGTTCTACGACAAGATGCGTCTGGCCAAGGGGGTGCCCTCCACCGCCGCCATCACGCCCATCCAGTTCTGTGAAAAATACTGCCAGTATGTGGACGAGGGCTATACCGATGTGATCCATGTGCCCATCAACAAGTCCGGCAGTTCCACCTACAACAACGCCCTGATGGCACAGGGTATGCTGCGGGAAGAGCGCCCGGAGCACCATATGAAGATCCACCTGCTGGATCCTCACACCTATTCTATGGTGTTCGGCTGGTATCTGTGCGAGATGGCCCGCAAGCTGAAGAACGGTGCCGAGATCAGCCATGTGATCCAGGAGTTTGAAAAGCAGATGAACTGCATGGAGATCATCCTGGGACCCTACAGCCTGAAGCAGATGAAAAAGAGCGGCCGCATCTCCGCTGCGGCTGCCGTCATGGGCGAGCTGATGGGCGTGCGCCCCATCATTACCCTGATCGACGGCAAGACCAAGGTGGAGAGCAAGGTGCGCGGCGACGACAAGGTCGTGCCCGCTATGATCGAGCTGTGCAAAAAGCGCGCCGACGGCGTGGAGAACTTCGACTATATGATCGGCCACACCAACATCAAGCAGGCCGAGGACCTGGAAAAGGCCTGTCGCAAGGCCTTTGGCAAGGCTCCGCTGGTGGTGTTTGAGCTGGGCGGCGTGGTGTCGGCCAACACCGGCCCCGACACCGTGGCTCTGGTGTACACCGGCCACCCCAGAGGGTAACATTTCAATGCCATTGCATGATGCAATGGCATTTTTTGTTGCATTTCGTGCCAATTTATGCTATACTCCCCTTTGCTGTGCTTTTTTGCGCAGCTCCTTTAGAGCAACTTAGGATTTTAGGCTCCCCGGTGTGTCTCGAACCATGCCGGGCCAAACCCACAGGGGCTGGCGGCCCTGTGCGGTCAAAATCTTTCCGCTGGAGTATTATCATGAATCAGAATTCTTCCGTCCGTAAACTGGTGCGCTGCGGCCTGGTGGCCGCCCTCTACGTCGTGCTGTGCATGGCGCTGCAGCCCTTCTCCTATGGGGCTGTGCAGGTGCGCGTGGCCGAGGCCCTGTGCCTGCTGCCCGTGTTCGGTGCCGAGTACATCCTGGGTGTGGTGCTGGGCTGCTTTTTGGCAAACCTGCTGGGCTCCACCATCGTGGACGTGATCTTCGGCACCCTGGCCACCCTGCTGGCCTGCCTGGTCACCTACCGGCTGCGGAACATCCGCTTCAAGGGCCTGGCCCTGGCTGCCAGCCTGCCGCCGGTGCTGTTCAACGCTGTGATCATCGGCATCGAGATCGCCGTCATGTTCCCAGACCCCTCTTCCAGTGCCCCGATCTGGCTGGCCTGCATCACCAACGGCATCTCCGTTGGCATCGGCGAGCTGATCAGCTGCACCGTTCTGGGCGTGCTGCTGGTGAAGATCATTGAAAGCAACACCGCTCTGAGCCAGATCTTTGGGGCGGAATAAGCGGCTTTGCCGCAGGAGGGCCCCATGCAGCCAAATGGTATGATTTTCTGGGACTGGAACGGCACCCTGATGGACGATGTGGATTTTACCCACGGGTGCCTGAACTGGATGCTGGAAAACCACGGCTACCCGCAGCGGTACGATCTGGCCCAGTACCGGGAGCTGTTCCGCTTCCCCATTGAGGACTACTACCGCCTTGCCGGGTTTGACTTTTCCCGGCACCCCTACCCCATGCTGGCAGAGCACTTTATGGCGCACTACAATGCCGGGGTGGACGCCTGCCCGGTGATGGCCCACGCCGTGGACACCCTCACCGAGCTGGCCCGCCGCGGCTGGAAACAGGCTGTACTTTCCGCCTCCCGCCGGGACTACCTGATCGAGCAGGTGGCCGCGCGGGGTCTGCAGGGCTTTTTTACCGAGTTGCTCGGCCTTGCAGACATCTACGGCGTGAGCAAGGTGCAGCTTGGCACCGACTATCTGCGCCGCACCGGCATCGACCCGGCCCACTGCGTGATGATCGGCGACACTCAGCATGATGCCGAAGTGGCCGCCGCCATTGGCGCCAAGTGTGTGCTGTACACCGGCGGGCACCAGTCCCGCGCGCTGCTGGAAGCTGCCTGCCCCCATGTCATCGACGACCTGGCCCTGCTGCCGGATCTGCTGGAGAGCTTATAATGCAAAACCGACCACCTGTGATGGCTGCATCACGGGTGGTTTTTGCGTTTATGAACGCCCCGGCAGCATCTTTTTACAGAAAGTTCATGCAAAAAGCGGCTAAACTAGCCTTGCAGATTTGACGCCCCTGCTGCTTTGGTGTATCATATAGATTGTATTGATGTGCCTTTCCGGACGTGTGTGCGTCCTGATCTTATTGTATGAGGTGTAACGAATGTCCCTTGTTGAAAAACTCTTTGGCAGCTTCTCCGACCGGGAGCTGAAAAAGGTCAATCCCATTGTCAAGCAGGTGCTGGCACTGGAGCCCAAGTATACGGCCCTTTCGGACGCAGAGCTGCAGGCCCAGACCCCTGCTTTCAAGCAGCAGCTGGCCGACGGCAAAACGCTGGACGACATCCTGCCCGACGCCTTTGCCGTGTGCCGCGAAGCCGCCTGGCGTGTGCTGGGCATGAAGCATTTCCCGGTGCAGATCACCGGCGGCATTGCCCTGCACCGCGGCGACATCGCCGAGATGCAGACCGGCGAAGGCAAAACGCTGGTGGCCACCCTGCCCGCCTACCTCAACGCCCTGACCGGCGAGGGCGTGCATGTGGTGACCGTGAACGACTACCTGGCCAAGCGCGACAGCGAGTGGATGGGCAAGCTGTACCGTTGGCTGGGCCTGAGCGTGGGCCTGATCGCACAGGGCATGGACGGCGACGCCCGCCGTGCCGCTTATGCCGCCGACATCACCTACGGCACCAACAACGAGTTCGGCTTTGACTACCTGCGCGACAACATGGTGACCTACAAGGCCAACATGGTGCAGCGCGGCCACGCCTTTGCCATCGTCGATGAGGTGGACTCCATCCTGATCGACGAGGCCCGTACCCCGCTGATCATCTCCGGCAAGGGCGAGGACTCCTCCAGCCTGTACACCCAGGTGGACCGCTTTGCCCGCACTCTGCGCAAGAGCGTGGTGGTGGAGCTGGAAGATAAAGTCTCCACCGACGAGCAGGCCGACGGCGATTACGTTGTGGACGAAAAGCACAAGACCTGCACCCTGACGGCCAGCGGCATCAAGAAGGCCGAGGCCTACTTCCACATCGAGAACCTGGCCGCCGCCGAGAACATGACCCTGGCCCACCACATCGACCAGGCCATCAAGGCCTACGGTGTCATGCAGAAGGACATCGACTATGTGGTGAAGAACGGCGAGGTCATCATCGTGGACGAGTTCACCGGCCGCCTGATGATCGGCCGCCGCTACAACGAGGGCCTGCATCAGGCCATTGAGGCCAAGGAGGGCGTGAAGATCGCCGCCGAGAGCAAGACGCTGGCCACCATCACCTTCCAGAACTACTTCCGCATGTACAAAAAGCTGTCCGGCATGACCGGTACGGCCAAGACCGAGGCCACCGAGTTCACCGAGATCTACGGCCTGAACATCGTCACCGTGCCCACCAACCGCCCCAAGCAGCGCATCGACTATCCGGACGCCATCTATAAGACGGTGAACGGCAAATACCGCGCCGTCATCGAGCAGGTGCTGGAGTGCCACAAGAACGGTCAGCCCGTGCTGGTAGGCACCGTGAGCGTGGAAAAGAGCGAGACGCTGGCAAAGATGCTGCAGAAGCACACCCGCGACTTCAACGTGCTGAACGCCAAGAACCACGAGCGCGAAGCCGAGATCGTGGCACAGGCCGGCAAGAAGGGTGCCATTACCATCGCCACCAACATGGCAGGCCGTGGTACCGATATCATGCTGGGCGGCAACGTGGAGTTCATGGCCAAGGCCCAGATGCGCAAAGAGCACTTCTGCGAGAACCTGCTCAGCCCCGAAAAGCCCCAGGACGCCGACCCCGCTGCCGTGGAGATGCTGCTGGCCGAGGCCAACGGTCACGGTGACACCGAGGACGCCAACATCCTGGCCTCCCGCAAGCGGTTCGAGGAGCTGTACGCCCAGTACAAGCCCGCCGTGGAGGCCGAGGCCGAGGAAGTGCGCGCCGCCGGCGGCCTGTTCATCATCGGCACCGAGCGCCACGAGAGCCGCCGCATCGACAACCAGCTGCGCGGCCGTGCCGGCCGTCAGGGCGACCCCGGCGCTTCCCGCTTCTACCTGAGCCTGGAGGACGACCTGATGCGTCTGTTCGGCGGCGACCGCGTTTCCAGCCTGATGGACACCCTCAAGCTGGACGAGGACACCCCCATCGAGAACCGCATGATCACCAACACGCTGGAAAGCGCCCAGAAGAAGCTGGAAGGCCGCAACTTCGAGATCCGCAAGAACGTGCTGAAGTACGACGACGTGATGAACCAGCAGCGTGAGATCATCTACGGCCAGCGCCGCAAGGTGCTGGATGGCGAGGATATCAGCGCCGAGATGCACAACATGCTGCGGGAGAACATCGACTCCAGCTGCAGTCAGTTCCTGGCCGGTGACGTGAAGGATGACTGGGACTTTGGTGCCCTGCGCCGCCACTATCAGGGCTGGCTGACCACGGACGCCGACTTCCGCTACACCGTGGCCGACTTTGACAACATCTCCCGCGAGGGCATTGCCGACATGCTGTACAACCGCGGCATGCAGATCCTGCAAGCCAAAGAGGTGCGCTACGGTGCGCCCCTGATGCGGGAACTGGAGCGCATCTGCCTGCTCAAGTGCGTGGACCGCCAGTGGATGGACCACATCGACAACATGGACCAGCTGCGGCAGGGTATCGCTCTGCGCGGCTACGGCCAGAAGGACCCCGTGGTGGAATACCGCATTGAGGGCTTTGACATGTTCGACCAGATGGTGGACTCCATCCGCGAGGACAGCGTGAAGATGCTGCTGACCATCGAGATCCGACAGGCCGGTGCCGCCCCCAAGCGGGAGCAGGTGGCAAAGCCCACCGGTGAGGGCTTTGTGCCCGGCAACGGTGCCCCCGGCGTGAAGGGCACCCCCAAGGGCCAGCCCGTGCGGGTGATCAAGATCGGCCGCAACGATCCCTGCCCCTGCGGCAGCGGCCTGAAGTGGAAAAAGTGCACCTGCGCCAAGTTCCATCCGGAAGGCCTGCCCACCGACGCAAACGAAGATTAAGCTGAAAAGCCTCCCGGCTCCTGTCTTTGGCAGGGGTCTGGGAGACTTTTGATAAAATGAAAGGGAGCTGATTTGGAATGATCACACCGGAAAAGCTGTTGGAAACTGCAAAGCAGCTGGAACCCCAGCTGCAGGAATGGCGGCGCACCCTGCACCGTCACCCGGAAGTTGGGTTCGACCTGCCCCAGACCAAGGCACTGGTCAAGAAAGCACTGACCGAAATGGGCTACGCCCCGCAGGACTGCGGCAAGTGCGGCGTGCTTGCGCTGGCGGGCGGCAAAAAGCCCGGCAAGGTGATCCTGCTGCGCGGCGACATGGACGCTCTGCCCCTGCAGGAGGAATCCGGCGAGGAATTCGCCTCTGAGCTGCCCGGCAAGATGCACGGCTGCGGTCACGATATGCACACCGCCATGGTACTGGGCGCGGCCAAGCTGCTCAAGGAGCACGAGGACGAGATCGAGGGCACCGTCAAGCTGGAGTTCCAGCCCGCCGAGGAGATCTTTCAGGGCTCGCTGGACATGCTGAAAAACGGCCTGCTGGAGGACCCCAAGGTGGACGCAGCGGTCATGTTCCACGTGCTGGCCGGGATGCCCCTGCCCGCCGGTATGGTGCTGGTGCCGGGCGGCGGCATCACCATGGCCAGCTGCGAGCAGTACCACATCACGGTGCACGGCAAGGGCGGCCACGGCTCCATGCCCAACGCCTGCATCGACCCCATCACCGCAGCGGCCCACATCCACATTGCCCTGCAGGAGATCAACAGCCGCGAGCTGGACCCCGCCGGGTTCGGCGTGTTTACCACCGGTCGGTTCGAGGCCGGCAAGGCATCCAACGTCATCCCCGACAGTGCCGATATGTGGGGCACCATCCGCACCGTGGACCCGGAGCAGAAGGTCAGCGCCCAGATCCATCAGCGCATGACCGAAATTGCGCAGGGTGTTGCCACGGCCTACCGCTGCACCGCTGAGGTCACCTTCAGCGATTACTGCCCCTGCATGGTGGTGGACAAGCCCCTGGCACAGAACGCCCTGACCTATATGACCGAGCTGCTGGGCAAGGGTGCCATGGACATGACCCTCCTCACCGGCGGCAAACCCGGCGGCGGCAGCGAGGACTTCGCCTTTGTCAGCCACGAAGTGCCCACCGTCAGTATGTTCCTGACCGCCGGCAACGCCAAGGAGGGCTATCTCTACGGCCAGCACCACCCCAAGGTGCGCTTTGACGACAGCGTCCTGTATGATGGCTCTGCCGCCTACACCTATATGGCCCTGCGCTGGCTGGCAGACCATAAGGAATAATTTTTCTCTGCAACAACAGGACCCCGGAAGGCATCTGCCCTCCGGGGTCTTGTTCGTTTCAGATCAGTTTTGCGCCGGAGTGCGGCAGACGGTCGGCGTGCAGGGTCTCCCGCAGCAGCTGCGGCAGGGCGGGCAGGTCACCGCCGGTGAACCACCAACCCGCCGCCAGCGCAGCCAGGGCCAGCGCCACCAGCAGCAACAGCACCCGGCGCAGCCAGCGGCGCTTCTTTTTGGGCGGAGCCGGGCGGGCCTCCGCCTGCGCAGCAGGCGGGGCAGACACAGCTTCCGGCACCGGGTCGCGGTAGTGCTGCCAGCTCGTGCCGGGGACCTGCGGCAGACCGCAGGCTGCCCGGCGGATCATATCCAGCAGCCAAAGGCCCGGCCCATCCTCCCGGTACACGGTGCGCAGCCAGCAGCCCTTGCGGGTGCCCAGCAGCAGCAGAAATTTCCCGTCCTGCTCCCAGCACCCAGCGGACAGCTCTGCCCCCACAAGGTGCTGTGCCGCCTGTACCCGGGCCAATGCGGCGGCAGCGTCCTGCCTGCGGGCAGCCCGGCGGACGATCTGTGCCCCCACCTTGGGGTCGGCATAGCTCTGGGTGCCAAAGTCGAACACCTTTTCGGCCCCGGGCACGGCTTCCAGCCGGGCTTCCATCAGGGCCCCGGCGGCAGCATCCGCGCACACCAGCAGCCGACGGCGGTGCTCCAGCGCCTGCACCACGGCGGCGGCAAGGTCCGTGTCCCCTTCTCCGTACAAGTCAGCCGCAAAGCAGCCGTGCAGACTGCGGCGGGCCTTGTCCAGCCCGGCGGCATTTTCGCTCCGCAGTGCGATCAGAGTCTCCGCGCCCCGGCTGCGGCATTGGGCGGTCACACACCACTCCGGCGGGAAAGCAGACGCCGCCTGCTGTACCCCCAGCGCCGATGCCCCGAACAGCCGGAGCACACAGCGGACCGGTTCGTTTTGTTCACAGCTCAAGTTCTTCACCCCCGCGGTCCGCAGGGGACCGTATTATTCTGCAAGAAAGGCGGCGTTCAGGGCCTCCAGCGCGGCTGCATCGCGGCAGTCGGTGGCGGCCAGCGGCTTTGTGGCGGCAGGCACCTTGTCCTGCGCCAGCCGCAGGGCCAGCACCAGTGCTTCCTGCGCGGCGCGGGCACGGATGAGCGCCCGGTCCGGCCGAGAAACGAACAGCTTTTCCACATACACGGTATCACCGCGGGCCGCACCCAGATACACGGTGCCCACCGGCCGCACGGCATCGCCGCCGGTCGGCCCGGCCACGCCGGTGACACTGATGCCGATGTCGGCCCCGGCAGCCTGCGCCGCGCCCAGCGCCATCTGTGCCGCCACCGGAGCAGACACCACGTTGTACCGCTCGATCACGGCAGGGTCCACCCCCACCAGCTTTGCCTTAGCCTGCTCCCAGTAGGTCACGAAGCCGTAGCCGAACACCTCGCTTGCACCGGACACGTTGGTGATGCGCTGGGCGATCATGCCGCCCGTGCAGCTCTCTGCTGTGGCAAGGGTCAGCCCCTTGCGCTGCAGGGTGTGCACCACCGTTTCTTCCAGCCCGGCCGCATCCTCATCATACACCGCATCGCCCAGCAGATCATAGAACTTTTTGGCATAGGCGCGGCACATTGTTTCGGCTTCCGTGTCGGTTTTGGCCCGGGCGGTGATGCGGATCTCGCATTCGCCGGTCTTGCAGTAGATGGCAGCGGTGGGGTTTGCATTTTCCAGCAGATCCCGCACCTGATATTCCAGGTTGCTCTCGCCGCCCAGCACCCGCAGCGTCAGACTGTGCAGGGCGCAGTTCTGCCGCGCCAGCAGCAGCGGGCGCACTTCCTCCTGCCACATGGCCTTCATCTCGTGGGGCACACCGGGCATCAGCACGGCGCAGCGGCCGTCCTGCTCAAACCAGGCACCCGGCGCGGTGCCATGGCGGTTCACCACCTTGCGGCCGTGCACCGGCACCATGGCCTGCTTGCGGTTGTTGGGGGTGACCGTGCGGCCGGTGCGGGTAAAGTAGGCCACGATCTTGTCCCACTCTTCCGCGTCAAAGGCCAGGGTGTCGCCGTAGCAGGAGGCCACGGTCTCCTTGGTCAGGTCGTCCGCCGTGGGCCCCAGCCCGCCGGTGAACACCAGCAGGTCACAGCGCTGCTTGGCCTCGTTGACAAAATCCGCCAGGCGGCTGTGGTTGTCACCGATGGTGCTCTCCCGCTGGACCGTGATGCCCAGCGCGGCCAGCTCCCGGCTGAGGTACTGGGCATTGGTGTTGAGAATGTTGCCGAGCAGCAGCTCGGTGCCGACACTGATGATCTCTGCAGTCATGGACAAATCAACCCTCGAATTCTACCTGATCGGTGATGCGGATGCGGATGCGCTCGGCGTTCTCGGCGGCCTCGGCTTCCAGTGCGGCAAGGCCCGGCATGGCGGCTTCGGCTTCCAGGATCTCTTCCAGCTCCGGGCGGATCTTCGGGTGCGGAGGGGTAAAGATGGTGCAGCAGTCCTCATAGGGCAGGATGCTGGTCTCAAAGGTATTGATGTGCCGGGCCGTCTCCACGATCTCGGTCTTGTCCATGCCGATGAGCGGGCGCAGGATGGGCAGGTCCTGTGCGGCGTCGGTGCACTGCAGGGCCTTGACGGTCTGGCTGGCCACCTGAGCCAGGCTCTCGCCGGTGACCAGTGCTTCGCAGCCCTGCCGCTTTGCGATGACGTTGGCAATGCGCATCATGCTGCGGCGCATGAGCACCGTGAACAGCACATCGGGGGCGTTATCCCGGATGTATTCCTGCGGTTTGGTGTAGGGCACCACAAACAGGTTGGAACTGCCGGTATAGATGCTGGTGAGCTGGGCCAGAGCCTCAACTTTAAGTTTTGCACGTTCCGAAGTATACGGAGGGGACGCAAAATGAATGTGGTCCAGGGCCAGACCGCGCTTTGCCATGCGGTAAGCTGCCACCGGGCTGTCGATGCCGCCGGACAGCATATTCAGGGCGCGGCCGCTGGTGCCCACGGGCAGACCACCCTCACCCGGTACTTTCGGGCCGTGAATATACGCACCGTAATCACGGATCTCCACGATGACCTTGAACTGCGGGTTGTGCACGTCCACCTTGAGGTAGTTGTGCTTGCCCAGCAGGTAGGCGCCCAGCTCCCGCATCAGCTCCGGGCTGGTCATGGGGTAGCTCTTGTCGGAACGGCGGGCCTCCACCTTGAAGGTGCGAATGCCGTGCAGGCTGGCACCGAGGTACTCCTCGGCGGTCTGGCAGATGGTGTCAAAGTCCTTGTCGCAGACCACGGCGCGGCTGAGGGACGCTAGGCCGAACACCTTGCTCACCCGGTCAAAGGCCAGGTCCATGTCCACGTCCTCTTCCTCCGGCTCCATGTAGAAGGTGGACTGGGTGCAGTACACCTTGAACTTGCCCACGGTCTTGAGCCGGTAGCGCAGGATCTTCATCATGGCCGACTCGAACTGGTTGCGGTTGAGGCCTTTCAGGGACATTTCGCCCTGATAGCCCAGAATGATCTCATGCATAAATGTTGTATCTCCTGATTATTTTTTGATTTTCTGCAGGTGCTTCATGCCATCTTCAAAGCGGTTCAAAAAGGCATCCACGTCCTCCGGGGTGTTGTCGGCGCAGAAGGACACCCGGATGGCGGTGTCGATGGCCAGCGGGTCCCGGCCCATAGCCGCCAGCGTGTGGCTGGGCTGGCCCCGGCCGCAGGCACTGGCCGAGGAAACGTAGATCTGCGCTTCGGCCAGGAATGCCAGCATCGTTTCGCTCTTGATGCAGTTTTCACTGAAGTTCAGCACCTCCGGCACGGCATCCGCTGGGCTGTTGAGCACCACTTCCGGGAAGGCCGCCAGCCCGTCCCGCAGGCGCTGGTTCAGCGCCCGCATGGCGGTGTCGCGGCTCTTCATGGTTTTGGCAAGGCGGGCGGCCGCGGCGGCAAGGCCCATGGCGTAAGGCAGGTTCTCGGTGCCGGGGCGCAGCCCGCGCTCCTGCTCGCCGCCCAGATACGGCGGCTGGAACGCCTGCCCCAGCCGGTCGGACAGGTACAGCGCACCGATGCCCTTGGGCGCGTGGATCTTATGGCCGCTCACCGCCAGAGTGTCGATGTTGTCCAGCTTGATGGGCACCCGCATCCACGCCTGCACGGCGTCCACATGCACGATGGTGCGGCTGTTGCGGCGCTTGACCTCGGCCGCCAGACGCTCCACATCGTTCCGGGTACCCACCTCGTTGTTCACCATCATGCAGGCCACGAGGATGGTGTTTTTGCCCAAATGCTCCAGCATCTCGTTGATGTCCAGCGTGCCGTCGGCGCGGGGCTTCACCACGGTCACGTTGTAGCCGCGCTTTGCCAGATCTTCCAGCGGGCGCTGGACGCTGGGGTGCTCGAAGCCGGACACCACGATGTCCTTGCCAAAGGTACGGGTGCGGGCGGCCCCCAGCAGGGCCAGATTGTTGCTCTCGCTGCCGCAGGAGGTAAAATACAGCTCCTTTGCCTTGCAGCCCAGGGTCCGGGCCACGGCAGCCCGGGCGGCGTTCAGTGCTTCCTCGCTGCGGGCACCGGGGCCATACAAGCTGGAGGGGTTGGCCCAGTGCTCCCGCATGGCCTTGTCGATGACGTCTGCCACCTCCGGTGCCACGATGGTGGTGGCGGCATTGTCCAGATAATGCAATTCAGGATTTTGCAGCATAAAGGGATTCCTGCTTTCTGTTTTCATAATAATCCAGAATAAGTATACCACAATCATCTGTGCAACGCAAAACTTTCTGTTCTGTTTTTCCTTGACAAACACCCTGCCGGTGTGCTATCTTTACAGCATAGAGACCGCATCCCTGCTGACGGAACGTTGTGGAGCACCACAGTGCAGGGCTGCGGGGATGTCAATGCCGACCGTCTGGGCAGCCTTGCGCAATTGCTGCGCAAAGCTGCCCTTTTTTGCTTAGGAGGATGTCTGATGAAAACCGATATCGAGATCGCACAGGAAGCCACCATGAAGCCCATCACCCAGATCGCCGCCCAGCTGGGTCTGGCCGACGAGGACGTGATCCCCTACGGCCGCTACAAGGCCAAGATCAACCACCGCCTGATCCATGACGCCAAAAAGCAGGGCAAGCTGATCCTTGTCACCGCCATCAGCCCCACCCCGGCCGGTGAGGGCAAGACCACCACCAGCGTGGGCCTGGCCGATGCCATGAACGCCCTGGGCAAAAAGACCATGCTCTGCCTGCGCGAGCCCAGCCTGGGCCCCGTGTTCGGCATCAAGGGCGGCGCAGCCGGCGGCGGCTACGCACAGGTGGTGCCCATGGAGGACATCAACCTGCACTTCACCGGGGACCTGCACGCCATCGGCACCGCCAACAACCTGCTGGCCGCCATGATCGACAACAGCATCCAGCAGGGCAACCCGCTGAACATCGACCCCCGCCGCATCACCTGGAAGCGCTGCATGGATATGAACGACCGCCAGCTGCGCTTCATCGTGGACGGCCTGGGCGGCAAGGTGAACGGCACCCCCCGCGAGGACGGTTTTGATATCACCGTGGCCAGCGAAGTGATGGCCATCTTCTGCCTGGCCACCAGCATCTCCGACCTGAAGGAGCGTCTGTCTCGCATCGTCTGCGCCTACACCTACGACGGCAAGCCGGTGACCGCCGGTCAGATCGGTGCCGCCGGTGCCATGACCGCCCTGCTGAAGGATGCCCTGGACCCGAACCTCGTCCAGACACTGGAGAACAACCCCGCCATCATCCACGGCGGCCCCTTCGCCAACATTGCCCACGGCTGCAACAGCGTGCTGGCCACCAAGCTGAGCCTGTCGCTGGCCGACTACACCATCACCGAGGCCGGTTTCGGTGCCGACCTGGGCGCCGAGAAGTTCCTGGACATCAAGTGCCGCTATGCCGGCATCGCACCCAGCGCCTGCGTGCTGGTGGCCACCGTGCGCGCCCTCAAGAGCCACGGCGGCGTGGCCAAGGCAGACCTGAGCCAGCCCAACCTGGAAGCCGTCAAGGCCGGTGCGGCCAACCTCATCCGCCACATCGACAACCTGAAGAACGGCTTCGGTCTGCCGGTGGTGGTGGCCATCAACGCCTTCCCCACCGATACCCCGGAAGAGCAGGCCTATGTGGAGCAGGTGTGCGCCGAGCAGGGCGTGCCCTGCGTGCTGAGCGAGGTGTTCGCCAAGGGCGGCGAGGGCGGCAAGGCTCTGGCCGAGAAGGTACTGGAAGTGATGGAGGACCGTCCCATCCAGTACACCTACCCGCTGGACATGTCCCTGAAGGACAAGATCAACGCCATTGCCACCAAGATCTACCGTGCCGACGGCGTGAACTACAGCGCCGCCGCCAGCAAGACGCTGGCCGAGCTGACCGAGATGGGCTACGGCGACCTGCCTGTGTGCATTGCCAAGACCCAGTACAGCTTCAGCGACAACGCCAAGCTCACCGGTGCCCCCACCGGCTTTACCATGGAGGTGCGTGAGGTGCGTCTGGCCGCCGGTGCCGGTTTCGTAGTGGTCATCTGCGGCAGCATCATGACCATGCCGGGCCTGCCCAAGAAGCCCGCCGCCGTGGGCATCGACGTGGACGCCGACGGCAAGATCACCGGCCTGTTCTGATCCTATTAAAAAAGCAAGGCGATGCCGTACACGTTGTACGGCACCGCCTTTTTTCGTTTCATCGTTCCGGCACGGCCATGACCTGCCAGATGTCCCCTATGATACACAAAGAGTTTGTCCAGTCACCGGCACCCTTGTAGAAATCTGTTTCCAAAATCCATATTTTCTGGTGACCCGCCAAATTGGCAAGTCACATTTTCAATCGCGTTATCGTCAAAAGTTTAAGACTTGCCATATAATTCAAGTAGTAATAACTTTATCACCTGCCAAACATCTGGGTGATTTGGCAAGTCACCATCATTCTGTACCGCAGTGCCCGGACCGCATCACCCTGCCGTGTGGCTGCACAGGTAATCCACCCAGGCCGTGTAGCCTTCCGGCTTGAGGTGGTAGCCGTCCGGCTGGGCGTATTCGGCCTTCAGGTCGCCGTTCTCGTCGGCCAGCACCTCCCACAGGTTGAGGAAATAGCAGTTCTTTTCCAGCGCCACGGCGGCCAGCTCATCGTTGATGCGGCACAGGCGGTCGCGGTTAAGGCCCTCGTGGCCCTTTTTCGCAGCCACCTCCGGCCGCACCGGGGTGATGGACTGCACATACACCGGCGTACCCGGCAGCGCCTGGGTGATCATATCCAGCATCAGCCGGTAATAGGTGAGGAAGCTGGTGTAATCGCTGTCCGTGCCCAGCACGTTGGTGCCCAGCAGCAGATACACTGCCTTGGGCTGCTGGGCGGTCAGGGCGTCCAGCGGCACTTCGGCTACGCCGTCGGCCCGCTTGCAGCTGGTGCCGTTGACGATGGCATTGGGGCCCACCCCCCGGTAGGCGCAGAACATGGCACCCGGCAGGCCGGTGTCGTACATCTGCATGCCCTGGGTCAGGCTGTCGCCCACAAAGCTCACCTGGGAGAACCAGCTTTTTTCCACCGGGGCGGTGCGGGGCAGCGCCGCCATGCGGAAGTCCAGCGCCGTCGTGGTGCCGGTAGACAGTGTCTGCACCGTGAGCGGGCGGGTGGACGCATATTGCAGCGTGTTCCAGGTGTTGTCCTCCGTGATCTCCTGCAGGATGGTGTCCTGCCGTGTCTGGGCCGGGTCACGGTGCAGGCGCTTCCACATCACGCTCACCGCCCCCAGCAGCACCAGCAGAAACAGCAGCCCTGCCGCCATAAAGCGCCGACGCCACCGCCGGTGCAGCACCCGCCGCCGGTATTCCTGATAATCAGCCATCCTGTTCGCTCCTTTTTCTGGTGCGTGATGCACCGTTTTCCACTCTTAGTATACCATACCGGGCCGGGCCTGCAAGGGGCAAAACGCGCAAAAATCCATTGCCGGTTCCGGCTAAAAGCACCGGACGGTTTTGTACGCTGCTCCGTCGATGTGTGCAAAACCTCCGGCAAATACTTGCATCCTCTATTGCAAATGTGTTATACTGGAGTGAAATCAAACGACAGGGAGGCTTTCACGATGGCATTTACTCCGAAACTGACTTACAAAGGCAAGCCCCTCGTCCGCAAGGACAACGAGCTGTATTACGGCCGCATGACCGACCCTTATGTGCTTTATCTCCAGATCCTGACTACGACCCCCGT
Organism: uncultured Faecalibacterium sp.; assembly: GCA_900539945.1. Lineage (GTDB taxonomy): Bacteria > Bacillota > Clostridia > Oscillospirales > Ruminococcaceae > Faecalibacterium. Next base: position 12,519 of record UQDV01000013.1, on the reverse strand, counting down.
CGGGGACCAGCAGGTGGCCGATAAGGTGCATCTGATGCTGCTCTCCACCGACACCACCAAGGCTCCGCAGGAGCGTGTGGCACGGCAGACCACCAAGCATGGCCTGTACAACGCGCTGGACATCGGCAGCATCTGGCTGCAGAAGGCAAACGCTCAGTAAGATAGAACCCTCTCAGGCGCTGACGCGCCAGCTCCCCCTCGGGGGAGCTTCTTATCCCGCCGTAAAATGCTAATAAAGCTCTCCCTTTCGGGAGAGTTGGCATCGCGCAGCGATGACTGAGAGGGTTTCCACAAAAACAAAAGCATCTGCATGCAAATGCAGATGCTTTTTGTTTTATGCACGGGCAGACAACCGGAAGATTACTCCTCCGTCACCTCAAAGTCCAGGGGCTTGCCGCAGTTGGGGCACTTGGGCTCACCTTCCAGCAGCTCCTCTTCCTCAAACACGGCAGTGGTGCCGCAGTCCGGGCAGGTCACCTCGTACTGCACGGGAGCATCCTCGTCGGGCTCTTCCTCGTCGCCTTCCAGCGCCACCTCAAAGGTCACGCCGCAGTGGGCACAGTTGGCTTCACCGGCGTCCAGGTCGTCCTCGCTCACATACACGGTCTCGCCGCAGTTGGGGCAGGCCACCTCATAGAAGGGCTCGCTGGCGATGTCATCGTCGTTGGCGTCATCCGTATCCTCGTCGTCGTCCTCGTCGTCTTCGTCCTCGTCGTCTTCGTCCTCGTCGTCGTCTTCGTCCTCGTACAGGTCGGCTTCCAGATCCTCCAGCTCATCGCTCAGGTCGTTGATCTGGTCGTATGCGCGGGAAAGATCCTCGTCCACGCCCTCCAGGGCCTCGGCCATCTCCGCCAGCAGTGCGCTCATGGCCTTGATGATCTTGCCTTCCTTGGTGGACTCATCCACGCCCAGGCCGTCCACAAGGCCCTGCAGATAGGCTGCCTTATTGCTCAGTTCCATACGATTGCCCTCCTTGTTGTTTGAAAAAACCGGGCAAACGGTTGCCCGCTGCCCGGTAACTTCTGAAAAAATCAGACGCGCTCCATATACTCGCCCGTGCGGGTATCAATGCGGATGTGGTCGCCCTCGTTGATGAACAGGGGCACACGGATCTCAGCACCGGTCTCGACGGTAGCGGGCTTCAGGGTGTTGGTGGCAGTGTTGCCCTTGACACCCGGCTCGGTCTGGGTGACTTCCAGCTCGATGAAGTTGGGGATCTCGACGCTGAACACCTTGCCCTTGTAGCTCAGCAGCTTGCACAGCTCGTTCTCCTTGCAGAACTTGAAGTTATCGGGCACATCGCTTGCGTTGACGGGGATGTCATCGTAAGTCTCGTTGTCCATGAAGTGGTACAGATCGCCATCCTCATAGCTGTAGGTCACGTCCTTGCGCTCGATGAAAGCCTGCGGGAACTTAGCGGTGGGGTTGTAGCTGGTCTCAACCACAGAGCCGGTGATCACGTTCTTGGTCTTGGTGCGGACAAAGGCAGCGCCCTTGCCGGGCTTGACGTGCTGGAACTCAACGACCTGAAGAACCTGGCCGTCCTGCTCAAAGGTCACGCCGTTGCGAAACTCGCCTGCAGAAATCATAGGAATTCCTCCATAAATTTAATCTCAAATGCTTATCGCATATCTTTATTTATTTTACCCAATCCGCTGCCGTTTGGCAAGGGGTTTCGGCAAAAAACACGATGAAATCACAAAATTTTTCTCAAATCCCGCGCTGCACGGTACATCTGCTGCATGGTGCAGGCGTCCTCGGCCTGGGTGCCCGCGCTCTCGCAAATGACCACCGGGGCCAGCCCGCGCTCTGCCAGCAGCTCCATCAGCGGCTGCGGCTCCGGGCCGAACTGGGTCTCGGCAAAGGTCCAGTGCCGTTTTTCGCCGCCCTTGAAATACTCGATGCGGGAAAAATGCACATGGAACCGCCGGGCACGCTCATCCCCCAGTGCCTCGGCCATGCGGTCGAGGATGGCGGCATAATCGGCCTTGGACTGGATGCCGCCCAGCGTGCGGGCGTTCAGGTGCCCGAAGTCGATGCAGGGCGTGATGCGCTCATCCACACCGCACAGGGCCAGCACCTCGTCCAGCGTGCCCAGCTGGCCCACCTTGCCCATCGTCTCCGGGCAGAGGGTCATGTCGGCAAAGCCCGCCTCATCCAGTGCTTCCACGGCACGGCGCATGGTGTCCAGCGCTTTTTCAAGGGCCGCTTCCCGGCTCTGCTTGCCGCAGCTGCCGGAATGGAAGATGATGCGTTTTCCGCCCAGCGCCCGGCACACCGCCGCGCTCTGCAGCAGGTGCTGGATGCTGTTCAGCCGCTTGTCCTCTTCCAGGCTGGACATGCTGATGTAATAGGGCGCGTGCACACTGAACAGAATGTCCTTCGGGGCGGCAAGGGCGGCCATCTTCGCGGCCTTGTCCAGCCCCAGGCGCACCCCGCGCCCGCACTGGTACTCAAAGGCATTCAGGCCCATCTTTGCGGTGTATTCCGGCACCTCCAGGCTGGTCTTGTACCCCTGGGCGGCAAAGCTGTCGCTGGTGCCGGCCGTGCCGAACCGGATCTTCCAATCGTCGCTCACAGGGTCTTCCCTCCCCGGTCGTAATATTCCTGCCAGTGTTTTTTCTCCCACTTGCGCTTGAGGATGACCTGCGCGCCCAGGTCCGGGCCGCGGGGGATCACCATCAGGCCGGGGATGCCGTACAGGGCGGCAGCCATCCGGTCGGCATAGAGCTGGTCGCCCACCATGGCCATCTGGCTGTGCTTCACGCCCATGCGGTGCTGTGCCGCCATCAGCGCAAAGGGCAGGGGCTTGGCCGAGCGGTACAGATAGGCAAGGCCCAGCTTCTGCGCAAAGGGACGCACCCGCTTTTCGGCCCCGTTGGACACGATGGTCAGCCGGACCCCGGCTTTGCGCATGGTGTCCAGCCACCCGGCCACCTCGTCCGGCAGCTCCTGGCTGCGGTCGGCGGTGAGGGTGTTGTCGATGTCCAGCACCAGTGCCCGGATGCCCTTTTGTGCCAGCCATTCCGGCGTGATGTGGGTCACGTCCTTGAAAACGTATTCGGGGGTGATGAGCATAGTAGTTCTCCCTGAAATGAAAATAGGAGAGCCTGCAGAACAGGCTCTCCTACATCGGCGTTAGCAACGCGTTTGAAATCAAAAGCAACGTGCGATTTCAAGCAGTTAATTACTTGAACTTACGCTTGCGGGCTGCTTCGGACTTCTTCTTGCGCTTAACAGACGGCTTCTCGTAAGCCTCGCGCTTACGGACCTCTGCGAGCACACCGCTGCGGGCAGTGCTGCGCTTGAAGCGACGCAGTGCGCTCTCCAGCGACTCGCCCTCTTTAACACGAATTTCCGACATCTTATTCCCTCCCTTGGACCGTGAGGCAGGAATTTCGTTGTTACATGGTAACTAACAGTAGACAGTATAGCGCATTTTATCCGGTTCGTCAACCTTTTTTTGAAAGTTTTTTGCTCAAAACTTTTGAAAAGATTTTGAACAACCGTTCCCGGGTGTTCTGCGCGCCGGTCCGCCTCCGCGGGTGATGATATGTTCACGCTTTTTCAGCGGAGCAGCAGTTCTCAGCCCTTGACGGCCAGGTTGACCAAACGGCCCTTGACATAGATCTCCTTGACCAGCTGCTTGCCTTCCAGCGCAGCAGCCACTGCGGGGTCGGCCTTGGCCGCGGCGATGGCAGCAGCGGCGTCGATGTCGGCAGCCACCTTCAGGCGGGCCTTCACCTTGCCGTTCACCTGCACGGCGATCTCCACCGTGCTCTCCACGCACTTGGCCTCCTCGTACTTGGGCCAGGGGTAGTAAGCCAGCTGCTCGTCGTGGCCGTGGCCCAGCTTCTCCCACAGCTCCTCGGTCATGTGGGGAGCAAACGGGTTCAGCAGCTGGACGACCGTCTCGAACTCTGCCTTGGTGGCACCGCCGTTGTCGTACAGGGCGTTGACCAGGGTCATGAGCTGAGCAATGGCGGTGTTCATCTTCAGGGTCTCGATGTCCGCGCCAACCTTCTTGATGGTCTGGTGCATCAGGGTCTCGATCTGGGGGCGGTAGCCCTCGCCCTCCACCAGCTTGTCGCTCAGGGCCCACACGCGGTCCAGGAAGCGGTTGCAGCCGGCAATGGCAGAGGTCTGCCAGGGTGCAGCCTGCTCAAAGTCGCCCATGAACATCTCGTACAGACGCATGGTGTCGGCACCGTACTGGTCCACCACCTCGTCCGGGTTGATGACGTTGCCCAGGCTCTTGGACATCTTGACGATGGGGTGGCGGGACATCTCACCGTACTTCTCCTCCAGAGCCTTCTCGGCGGCCTTCTGGCTGCCGTACTCCTTCAGCAGCTTGTCCTGCTCCTCAGCGGGCAGGTTGACGAAGCTGTGGGGGTTCAGGCCCAGGATCATGCCGTGAGCGGTACGCTTCTGGTACGGTTCCGGAGAAGGCACTGCGCCGATGTCGTACAGGAACTTATGCCAGAAACGGCTGTACAGCAGATGCAGGGTGGTGTGCTCCATGCCGCCGTTGTACCAGTCCACCGGAGACCAGTACTCCAGAGCCTCCTTGGAGGCAATGGCGTCCTTGCAGTGGGGGTCCATGTAGCGCAGGAAGTACCAGGAAGAACCAGCCCACTGGGGCATGGTGTCGGTCTCGCGGGTAGCGGGGCCGCCGCAGCAGGGGCAGGTGGTCTTGACCCAGTCGGTGTGACGGGCCAGGGGGGACTCGCCGTCCGGGCCCGGCTCAAAGTCGGTGATGTCCGGCAGGGTCAGGGGCAGGCTGCTCTCGGGCAGGGGCTGCCAGCCGCACTTTTCGCAGTACACCATGGGGATGGGCTCGCCCCAGTAACGCTGACGGCTGAACACCCAGTCGCGCAGCTTGTAGTTGACCTTGTCGCGGCCCTTGCCGGTCTCCTCCAGCCAGGCGATCATCTTCTTCTGGGCGTCGGCCACAGACAGACCGTTCAGGAAGCCGGAGTTGACCAGGGTGCCGGTGGCCACATCGGTAAAGGCAGCCTCGTCCAGGTTGGACGGGGTGCTGCCCTGGACCACCTCGATGATGGGCAGGCCGAACTTCTTGGCAAACTCCCAGTCACGGGTATCGTGGGCAGGCACGGCCATGATGGCGCCGGTGCCGTAGGTGGACAGGACGTAGTCGGAAATGAAGATGGGGATCTCGGTGTCGTTGACCGGGTTGATGCCCATGACGCCTTCCAGCTTGACGCCGGTCTTTTCCTTGTTCAGCTCGCTGCGCTCAAAGTCGCTCTTGCGGGCGGCCTCGGCCTGATAGGCCTTGACGGCATCCACGTTCTTGATGATGCCCTTGTCCAGCCACTGCTTGACCATGGCGTGCTCCGGGGAGACGACCATATAGGTGGCACCGAACAGGGTGTCGCAGCGGGTGGTGTACACGGTCAGGCTGTCCCCGGCAGTGGTGCCGAAGTTGACCTCTGCGCCGTGGCTGCGGCCGATCCAGTTCTTCTGCTGGGTGGCCACGCGCTCGATGTAGTCCAGACCGTCCAGGCCGTCGATCAGCTTGTCGGCGTAGGCGGTGATCTTGAGCATCCACTGGCTCTTCACGCGGTGCACGACCTCGCTGCCGCAGCGCTCGCACACGCCGTTGACCACTTCCTCGTTGGCCAGCACGCACTTGCAGCCGGTGCACCAGTTGACGTTCATTTCCTTCTTGTAGGCCAGACCGTGCTTGTACAGCTGCAGGAAGATCCACTGGGTCCACTTGTAGTATTCCGGGTCAGTGGTGTTGATCTCGCGGTCCCAGTCAAAGGAGAAGCCCAGAGCCTTCAGCTGGCTGCGGAAGTGGTCCACGTTGTTCTTGGTGACGATGGCCGGGTGGATGTGGTTCTTCATGGCGAAGTTCTCGGTGGGCAGACCGAAGGCATCCCAGCCCATGGGGTACAGCACGTTGTAGCCGTTCTGACGGCGCTTGCGGCTCACCACATCCAGGGCGGTGTAGCTGCGGGGGTGGCCCACATGCAGGCCGGCACCCGACGGATAGGGGAACTCCACCAGGGCATAGAACTTGGGTTTGGTGTGGTCGATCTCGGCATGGAAAGTCTTTTCGTCCTCCCACACCTTCTGCCACTTGGCTTCAACAGCCTTGTAATCGTATTTCATGTTTGTAATCAGCTCCAGACTTTTCTTTTGCAAATACCGCGATCGGAATGATTTATGTTTAAGGCAGCTGCCTTAATCCCTTTTTTACTCGATGGTGCTATCCGGGGTCAGGTACTCCGAAATATCCACCGGCTCGCCGTCGGCCCACAGGTGTTCCAGATCGTAATAGGTGCGGGTGTTGGGCACAAAGACGTGCACGATGACGTTGGAGTAGTCCAGCAGCACCCAGTTCTTGGAGTCGTAGCCCTCGGTGCTGTAGGGCTCCAGACCCTTCTGCGAGAGCTCGAACTCCACCTCGTCGGCCAGAGATGCCACCTGGGTGGTGGAGGTGCCGGAGGCGATGACAAAGTAATCGGTGAGGACGGTCAGGCTCTCCACCTTGAGCACCCGCACATCGTGGGCCTTTTTCTTGTCCAGGATCTTGGCGATCTCAATGGCAAGGGCCTTGCTGTCGTTGAAATTTTCCATAGGTTTCTCCCTTCTGTAAAAGGGCTTTCCGGCACGCGGAAAGCGCCTGTCAGGTTCAGTTTGCGGAACCGGCAGCCTGACCGTCGGTGGTCACAGCGCCGGAAAGATCGGTGTTGCCGTTCAGGATGGCATCGTCCGACTCCTTGTCGATGCGGCCCATATACTGCACGTTGGCGTCCGTGGAAGCGGTGCCGTGGGGCCACTGGTCGGTGACGAGGTGCATCTCGCTCACGTCGATGGGGCCGGTGTAGGTGCAGAAATACTGGTTGAGCAGCGCTGCAATGGAACCGGCATCCGGCACCACGCAGGAGTAGCCGTCAAAGCTGTCGGTCTTGCCCACGTTGGGCACGCCCATGAACACCGGCGTCTGGGCCAGGATGATGTTGGAACTGTCGATCTTCAGGAAGGACACCACCAGCTTTGCGATGGTGGAGATGTCCATATCCGTCTTGATATAGTTCTTGAACACCAGCGGCAGCTGGTTCAGGATGTCGGTCACGCCCATGGAGCGGGCACGCTTGAACAGGCCGGCGTAGAAATAACGCTGCATGTTCAGGCGGTCGAGATCCGAGTTGGCGTAGCCGTCGCCGTGGCGGCAGCGCACGAAGAACTCAGCCGAGGCGCCGTCCAGATTGCGGTAGCCCTTGATCAGCTTGCTGCCGCCGTAGGACATATCGTGGGGGATATACACCTCGATGCCGCCGAAGTTGTCCACCATTTCCACCAGTGCCTGCATGTCCACGCTGACGTAGTAGTCCACGGGCAGGCGGTACTGGTCGTAGATCACATCAGCCAGCGCGGCGATGCTTCCGCCGTTGGACAGAGCCACCGAGTTGATCTGGTAGTTGGAGGCGGCGTAGGTCTTGCCGTTGGACAGGGTGATCTTTCTGTTCTGAGTGGCCACCAGACTGTTGCGGGGGATCTGCAGCATGTGCAGCGCCCCGTTCTTGATGTCGAACTGGCAGTACAGGATCATATCCGTCATGCCGTCGTTGGAGCTGGCATCGCTGTAGTTGCGGCCTTCCTCGTAGTCGATGCCGCAGACCAGGATGTTCACCACATCGCCCTTGTACTCCTCGGCGGTCTTGACCTCTTCCTGAATGGTGGGGGTGCTGTCGTCCGGGCGGAGGCTGTCCTCCACCTTGTTCAACATGCTCACACCGTACACTACGACGCCCGACACCACGGCGATCACCGCCATGACCACCGCAAACGGCAGCCAGAGCGGAGTTTTTTTCTTTTTCTTGCGGCGGCGGGGCGGTTCAACCTGCCGGGCCGGCTGTGCCGAATGGCGCGGCGGCGCGCTGCGTCCGCTGCCGGACGTGCTGCCTGCAGTCGGTCTGCCGGATGTTCCGGTCGTTCCGGCAGCCGGGCGCGGGGCGGCCTTTGCGGCCTGATCCGGCCGGTGCAGCGAGCGGTCTGTGTTAATGCGGCGTGGCGCTTGACTCATGTTTTTAGGCTCCTTCAGCTTTCACGGTGCTGCAGAAAAACGCAGTTCTCTGCAAAAACCTGTCATACGTCATAGTATAGCATCGTCCGGCAGAATCTGCAATCGGTTTTGCAGCCCTGCCCCTGCAACGGTTTTTAAGCGTTTTCTCCATTCTGTGCACTGTGGGCCAGAATATCCTCGTAGGCAGCTTTTGACATGGGGTCCAGCGGTTTGCCCTGGGAGAGCACAAAATCGTTGGTCTGCTTCAGGGCCGCCAGCATAGCCGCGTCCAGGTCCTTCAGCTCCAGCTTGCGCAGCTTTTCCACACCGGGCCAGTCCCGCTCGGCGCTGGTCATATCGGCCAGATACAGGATCTTGTCCAGCTGGGTCATGCCCGGCTTGCCCGCCGTATGGCAGGCAATGGCGCTGAGCACGGCTTCGTCGGTCACGCCCCATTCGGTGCGGGCCAGAATGGACGCGCACACGCCGTGCCACACCGGCGTGGGGCGCGCTTCCCCGCCCTCGGCGTATTCCGGGTGCGCCTGCATGATGGCGCGCATCTCTTCCTTGCTGATCTCCTTGGCCGCGTCGTGCAGCAGGGCGGCCAGCGCCGCCTGCTCCTCGTCGGCACCGTAGTGCTTTGCCAGCTTGACGGCCATTTTTTTCACATTGATGGTATGCTCGTAGCGCTTGTCGCTCAGGCGGCTGCGCACAAGCTCCTTTGCCTGTTTGAGGTTCATTGCGTGGTACTTCCTTTACGTTTGGTACAGATGCTCCCGCCGGATGACGGCGCGCACCGCTTCCGGCAGTTCCTCCGCGCAGTCCTCCCCGGCGGCAAGGCGCTGGCGGAGGACACTGGACGCCATGGGCAGGGCCGTGACCGGGGCAAACAAAATGCGCTGCCCCGCCGGGTCCAGCTGCCGGGCCTTGGCGCACAGCTCCGGGGCGTCGCCTGCATTGCGGCTGGTCACCACCAGATGGGCCAGCCGCAGGATGTCCTGCCAGCGGTGCCAGCCGTCAAAGCTGAGCAGCATATCGCTGCCGACGGCCAGATACAATTCCCCTTCCGGGTCCTGCGCTGCCAGCATCTCCACCGTGAGCACCGTGTAGTTGCGGCGGCCCGCCTCGGCCTGGGCGATCTCCCAGCTGCTGACTTCCAGCTGCGGGGTCACGGCCTCCTCCCCCTGTGCCAGCTGCCGGAAGCAGCCGCACATCTCCAGCCGCAGCGCCGCCGGGGCAGCCGTGTGCTGTTTGAAGGGCGAAAGCCCTGCCGGCATCACCACCACCCGGTCCGGGCGGACACAGGCAGCAGCGGCCCGCAGGTTGTTCAGGTGGCCGTTGTGGGGCGGGTCGAAGCTGCCGCCATAGAGCAGCGTTTTCATCTTACTTCAGCAGGTCGGCGTAGGCGCTGTCCTTTTTCTTCTGCAGGTACAGCACGAACTTGGAGCCGATCACCTGCACGCAGTCCGCACCGGTGGCCTCGGCCAGCAGCTGGGAAGCCTCGCGGGCGTTGTACATGCTGTTTTCCAGCACCTTGAGCTTGATGAGTTCGCGGGCGTCCAGGCAGTCCTTCACGCCCTGGACCATGGTGTCGTCGATCTCACCCTTGCCCACAATGTAAACGGGGTCCATGGTGTTTGCCTTGCCGCGCAGAATGGCGCGCTGTTTGCTCGTCAGCATAATGTTTCTCCTTTATATTTCAGGTTTACTGTTCGGTCAGGTTACGGTTTGAAATGGCCTCCGCTCACGCTCTGGCCATAATTTAAGGAATTGATTTTTTTATAGGGCGTTTGTCGCGGCCTGCGGGCCGCTCCAAACGCATTTTCACGAGAAGAGCCCCTACCGGAAGATGCAGGAACCGTTCCTTCTGCATTTTCCCGTCACGACCCTCCCGGTGAAAGAGTGAATTTTACCGAAGCTCCACTTTCTGGGACACCTGCCCAAGAACCTCCGGCGCTGCCAGAAACCCCGGCAGCTGCTTTTCCAGCGCAGCCAGCGCGTTGCCGCGGTGGCTGATGGCGTCCTTTTCGTCCGGGGTCAGCTGGGCATAGCTGCGGTGCTCGGTGTTGGGGCGCTTGTCCCGCTTGCCCACGCCGCAGTCTGCGGGGATGAACAGCGGGTCGTACCCGAAACCGTAGTCTCCGTTCAGCCGCTCGAAGGCGATGCTGCCCGGACACTCGCCCATGCAGGTCAGGTGTCGGCCGTCCGGCAGGATGAAGCACACCGCCGAAACAAACTTTGCCCCGCGCTTTCCCTCCGGGACCTCCTTCATGGCGTCCAGCAGCTTGTCGTTGTTGGCCTCGTCATCGCCGTGGTGGCCGCAGTAACGGGCACTGTAGACGCCGGGTGCACCGCCCAGTGCGTCCACACACAGGCCGGAATCATCGGCGATGGTGGGCAGACCGCTGACCTTGCAGATCGTTTCAGCCTTGATGAGGGCATTCTCTGCAAAGGTGGTGCCCGTCTCGTCCGGCTCGATGGTGATGCCCAGTTCCTTCTGGCTCACCACCTCGTGGCCCTGCGCTTCCAGGATGCGGCGCAGTTCGCGGAGCTTTCCGGCATTGCCGGTGGCTGCACAAATTTTCATTGGTTTCTCCTTTTTTCCAAGCTCCCCGTTCGGGGGGAGTTCCGTCCCCGCGCCGCAGGATGCGGACGGGACGGTGAGAGGGTCAGTGCTTCCACTCACGCGGCAGCAGCTCTTCCACAAAGCCCTCCGGGGTGAAGGGCAGCAGGTCGTCGATGCCCTCGCCCACGCCGATGAAGCGCACCGGCAGGCCCAGACGCTGCTTGACCGCCACGACGCAGCCGCCCTTGGCGGTGCCGTCCAGCTTGGTCAGGATGATGCCGGTGGCATCCGCGGCCTTGCAGAACTCCCGCGCCTGGCTGATGGCGTTCTGGCCGGTGATGGCGTCCAGTACCAGCAGGGTCTCCAGGCTGGCCTCCGGGGCCGCCTTTTTGACGCTGCGGCTGATCTTGGACAGCTCGGCCATCAGGTTGGACTTGTTGTGCAGGCGGCCTGCGGTGTCGGCAATGACCATGTCGTAGCCGCGGGCGGTGGCGGACTTGACGGTGTCAAAGATGACCGCCGCCGGGTCGGCACCTTCTCCGGCCTTCACGATGGGCACCCCTGCGCGGTCAGCCCAGATCTCCAGCTGCTCGCTGGCAGCAGCACGGAAGGTATCGCCCGCAGCCAGCATCACCCGCTTGCCCTGCCGGGTGTAGTAATCAGCCAGTTTGGCAATGCTGGTGGTCTTGCCCACGCCGTTGACCCCAATGACCAGAATGACGGCGGGCTTGCCGCTCAGGTCCATCTCGGCTTCCGGCGTCATCTCTTCGGCAATGATGTCGCGCAGGGCATCTGCCGCCTGTTCGCCAGTCTTGAGGCCCTTTTCCTGCACGCGGTCGCGCAGCTTGTCCACCAGATGGACCGCCACATCGCCGCCCACATCGGCCAGGATCAGCTTTTCTTCCAGCTCATCGTACATGTCATCGTCGATCACGCTGCCGGTGAGCGTATTCATAATGCTGCCCCAGAAGCCGGTGCGGGTCTTTTCCAGGCCCGTTTTCATCTTGTCTTTTTCTTTTTTTCCGAATCCGAAGAACCCCATGGTGTCCTCCTTTGTATTTTTCTTTTATTATATATCAGGAAACCAGCGTCGCGTCAACCTGTTCCAGATCCAGTTTGAGCAGCTTGGACACGCCGTCCTCCTGCATGGTCACGCCATAGAGCACGTTGGCAGCTTCCATCGTGCCGCGGCGGTGGGTGATGACGATGAACTGGGTCTTGTCGCTCACCCGGCGCAGATACTGGGCAAACCGCACCACGTTGGCGTCGTCCAGTGCTGCCTCGATCTCGTCCAGAATGCAGAACGGAGCCGGGTTGACCGCCAGAATGGCAAAGTAGATGCTGATGGCCACCAGCGCCTGTTCGCCGCCGGAAAGGGCCTCCAGATTCTTGATGACCTTGCCCGGCGGGGCCACCCGGATGCCGATGCCGGAGGAGAGCACATCGCTCTCATCTTCCAGCATCAGGCTGGCTTCGCCGCCGCCGAACAGCTCGGCAAAGACGCGGCCAAAGTTTTCGTTGATGGCGCGGAAGCTGTCGGTGAAGATCTCCCGCATCTGAGCTGAGAGTTTCGAGATCATGCGGGACAGCTCATTTCGGCTCTCCTCCACATCGGTCACCTGGGTGACCAGCGCGTCATACCGCGCCCTGACCTCTTTGTATTCCTCAATGGCGCTCACGTTCACGCTGCCCAGCGCACGGATCTTGCCGCGCAGGTCGGCCACCTGTGCCCGCAAAGCGGGCAGGCTGCCGAACTCCACACAAAGTGCCTCGGCCTGACTGACCGAGAGCTGATATTCATCCCACAGCTTTGCCACGGTCTGGTCGTACTCGCTCTCGGCCGCCGCCTTGCGCTCTGCCAGACGGGCCATCTCCCGGCTCATTTCCTCGCGGCTGTCGGCCGCTGTGCGGGCACGGGCCA
>UQDV01000012.1 GCA_900539945.1 uncultured Faecalibacterium sp. | reverse complement strand
AGCCGTTTTTATTCCACCAGCGGAGCTGGTGGTTGTCGCTCGCTCAAGCTACCCAACACAAAACACAGCCACAGATGTACTCTGCGGCTGTGCTTTTATGCGTTCTCAAGACTCCGGTCTCTCCCCACACCACATCGTGACCTCAACCTGAGATGACGGTACTCTGCCCTTGGGACAGAAAGCAGATGAGTAAGACCATCATCTGTACGAGAATAGCTGCGGTTTGTTGCAGCTTATTCCGCGCAGAGCTCAGCCACCAGAGCGTCCATCTGCGCTTCACTGGTTTGGTTCAATGCACCACGCAGAGACACTACCGTTTCGTAAAGGTGGATATCCTTCATCTCCTCCAATTTGGTGCGCATCAGCCGCGCGGCAGCAGGTGCCCAAGAGCCGTTTTCAATAAGGCCAACCCGGCGGTTTCGGAATCCCTTTGTCTGTAAATGTTCCAAAAACTCCTTCATGGGCGGAAACAGTCCTCCGTCATAGGTGGAGCTGGCTAAAACCAACTTCCCGCAGTAGAACGCACTGGCAACAGCGTAGGAAAGATCTGTCACAGTGAGATCACATATGTTGACCTGCACGCCTTTTTTCTCTAATTTACCCTTGAGGGTCTTCGCCGCATGGGCAGTATTTCCATGGATGGATGCGTGGGCAATCAGTATGCTCTCCGATTCTTCTGGTTTCCATTGTGACCAGAGATCATAGAGCCGCAGACACTCCTCCAGCCCTTCTGTAAGCACGGGACCATGGAGCGGGCAGATCGTTTTGATCTCCAGCGCGGAGATTTTTTTCAGCAGTGCCTGCACCTGTGCGCCATATTTCCCGATAATATTGTAATAATACCGTCGGGCCTGCGGTGCCCATGGGGCACGGCCAGTCCGTTCCAGTGAACCGAAGCGGCCGAAAGCATCTGCCGAGAACAGGATCTTTTCCTCCTCTTCATACGCTGCCATCACCTCCGGCCAGTGTACCATCGGCGCCAGCAGAAAGCGCAGCCGGTGCAAACCCAAGGAAAGCGTATCTTTTTCGCCAACCTCCAGCATACGGTCTTCCGACAATGCACCTGTGCCGAAGAACTGCTTGATCAGGGTAAATGTTTTCGCGTTTCCCACGATCTTCATCTCCGGGTACTTTTGTGCCAGCCGCATGAGGCTGCCGGAATGATCCGGCTCCATGTGTGTGACCACAAGATAGTCGGGGCTGCGCCCCTCCAACACCCGCGCCACATTGGAAAGCCATTCTTCCGCTGCCCGTGCGTCCACGCTGTCCATTACGGCAATCTTCTCATCCAGAATGACATAGGAGTTGTAGCTCACTCCCATAGGCTGGACGGGGTACTGGTTTTCAAAGAGTGCCAATGTGTTATTATCCACCCCTACATAGCGGATGGCATCTGTTACCGTTTGGATAGCCATATAAAAAATATCTCCTATTTTCCTTACTCAGACTCTGACGGATAGGTTCTTCTTTTCTAATGGAACATACGCTCAACCGCAGATCGACGGTCGCGCATTTTACCGTTGCCTTGCTTCCCCCAGAGTCGTTACATGTGGTACACCGCAGCGGAGCGAAGTCCTTCCGGCAGGCCGTCGGGCGCAGCAGGTGAAAGTTCCCAGCGTACCTGCCCCGCCCACTGGGAGGCGACGGCGGAGAAGTGGAGCATGACAATACCGAGATCCAATGCGGCATCCAAATTATCGGTGTAGGCATCCTCCTGCTGCACCAAATAGATGCTGTGATCCTGCACAAGGAAGCCATAGGGCTGACGGTTGAGATAGCTGGGGGAGAGCGAAGCGGCGTAGAAGGACTGCCAGAGCATATCGTCGTAGAAATCCATCATCTCGTCAAGCCCAGACTTGTTGCTCCAGCTCCCCATGTGAACCAAATCATTCACACCCTTTTTGGGCGCGTAGTACTGCTGCTCGGCCCGCACATCGATCTGAGACATACTTAGGATATTCAGCCGCAGCTTTTTTGCGGTCTTTTCCCCGTAGCCAAAGGCAACGATTGCCGCCACCTCTAACGGGGTGGCGAGAGACAGTGCCTTTTTGATTTTGTCGCTGTCGGTGAAGGTCATCCAGCAGGTGTCAATGTCCAACTCAGTCAGCTTGAGGACGAGATCTTCCATCATGTAGCCGGCGTTGATGGCCGCATAGGAATGCGGGGCAGACATAAGGAGCAGGTAGTGCGGTGCTCCGATGAGAAATTGATTATAGCCCGCTGAGCTCTCCAGCGCCGGCTGTGCATCCTTGTCCAAGACGATCAACTCCGTTGCAATCTCCGGGACAAGACGGGGGCAGGTCTTTTCATAGTAGGATCGGAGCTGGCCGATAGCCTCGCTCGGAACTTCCTTTTCGCGGAATGCGTGAACGGATCTGCGATTTTGAATCATAGCGCTGTAATTCATAGTAGTATCTCCTATTCTGATGTCTTTGGTTTTCTTATAAATCGTCTATCAGTGCGGTGCTCTTGGCGTAGGCGGTACTGCGTGCCTCAAAGAAATCGGTCTTGACCATGTTGGCGTCGGCGTACTGGCTGACCCATTCCATGCTCTCCGGTTCGCTCTCAAAGCCTGGATACAATGCGGGATAGCCAAGGCTCGTCCAGCGGAGGTTGCCGAGATAGCGGATGTAATCGCTGATCATCTGCCGGTTCAGCCCCGGGATGTCGTCGCCGATCACATAATGCCCCCATGCGATCTCCTGTTCCACGCCCTCACGCATCATCTCGCGCAGCGCTTGTACGCTCTCGGCGGTGAACAACTCCGGCTGCTCCTTTTGCAGCTCCGTGATGATATTGCGGAACAGCCACAAGTGCGTGTTCTCATCGCGGTTTATGTAGCGAATCTCCTGCGCCGAGCCGGGCATCTTCCCGTTTCGGGAGAGATTGTAGAAGAACATAAAGCCGCTGTAAAAATAGATGCCCTCCAAAATATAGTTTGCCATCATCACGCGCAGCAGCGTGGGAGCGTCCTTCCGCTCCTGAAACTCGTTGTAGCAGTCCCCAATGAAGGTGTTGCGGCGCAGCAGATGCTCGTCCGTTTTCCATTGGTAGAGGATGTCATTGCGCTCCACGGGGGAACAGATGGTGTCGAGCATATAGCTGTAGCTCTGTGAATGGACACACTCCTGAAACGCCTGAATGGACAGGCAGAGATTGACCTCGTTGGCGGTAATGTAGGCGCCGATATTAGGCAGGTTCGCTGTCTGAATGGAATCCAAAAAGACAAGAAAACTCAGAATTTTATCGTAGGCGCTGCGCTCGGCTGACAGCAGGCGGGGATAGTCCTTCACATCCTGCGAGAGATTGATCTCCTCAGGGATCCAAAAGTTGTTCATGGCCTGCCGGTACCAGTCGCTGACCCAAGCGTACTTCATATTGTTGAAGTCGTTGAGGTTTGTGGTATTGCCGCCGATCATGCGCCGCAGGCGCACATCAGGGTCGCCCTCCGGGTTAAAGAGGGGCTTTTTCTTCAGTTCCATCATGCTATCCTCCTTATGACGAGCAGCTTTCGCAGGCCTCGACCTCCAGGGCCTTGCTGCGGACATAGTAAATGGTCTTGACGCCGGCCCTCCACGCCTCCAAATACAGTCTGAGCACCTGACGCATGGAATAGTCGTTGGTGATATAGAGATTCATGCTCTGCGCCTGGTCAATATGTCTCTGGCGAAGGCCCGCGGCGCGTACCGACCAGCTTTGGTCGATCAGATGCGCTGCCTTATAGTACCACCATGTGTCCATAGAAAGCTCCGGAGCAACGCGGGGCAGCATGCTGCCCTTTTTTTCCTCTAAAAAGAATTTCTTCATAATTGGATCTATGCCCGCCGACGTGCCGGAGAGGATAGATGTGCTGGAGGTCGGTGCGACCGCCAGCAGATAGGCGTTGCGCATTCCCTGCACCGCCACCGTTTTCGCAAGCGCCCACCACTTTTCGGAGGTATAACCCCGCTTTTCAAAATACGCGCCCGTCTGCCAGTCGCTGCCCTCAAAGAGCGCGTAACGGCCCTTTTCCCGTGCCAGTGCTGTGTCCGCCTTGATGGCGGCGTAGTTGATGAGCTCGAACACTGCGTCGGTGAAGGCAAGGTGCTCATCGCTCTCCCATCGGATGCCGCGCTTTGCCAGCATGTGGTGGTAGCCGCTGACGCCCAGGCCGATGCTGCGGTACTTCTGATTGGTAAGCCGCGCGTATTCCAACGGGTAGAAGTTGAGGTCGATCACATTATCCAGTGCGCGGATGGCCGTTTCCACCGTGCGTTCCATATAGGCCTCGTCCTCCACCGGCAGATTACCGAGAGACAGACTCGCCAGGTTGCAGACCACAAACTCACCTGGGCGTGTGGCCGTCACCACTATTGTGTCGCCGTTCTCCGTGTGCACCTCAGTGCTGATGTGCTCGATGGGTGCCATGTTCTGCGCGATCTCCGTACAGAGATTGGAGCAATAGATCATTCCCGTGTGGCCGTTTGGGTTCATATGATTTACACTGTCGCGATTGAAAGCGAAGGGCGTGCCGGTCTCCACTGCCGAGCGAAGCACCAGCCGCACGATGTCCTTGACGGTGACGCTGCGCTTTTCGATGCGCGGGTCATTGACGCAGTCCAGATACCGCTTCTCCCATTCTGTACCCCAGTAATCCTCCAGTGCGTAGCCCTTGACCGTGAGGATCTCATGCGGACACATGAGATGCCACGGCGCGTCTATGTTCTCCTCCGCCAGTCGCCAGAAGAGATCCGGATAGCACACGGCGGGAAACACATCATGTGCCTTCATGCGGTCGTCGCCGTTGTTGGTGCGCAGTTGAAGGAATTCCGGCAGATCCCGGTGCCATGCGTCTAAGTAAACCGCCACAGCGCCCTGCCGCATCCCCAACTGATCCACCGCCACGGCGGTGTCGTTGACCAGCCGGATCCAGCGGATAACACCGCCCGCCGCCCCTTGAAAGCCGCGGATGGTGCTGCCTGCAGCGCGCACCTTACCGAAGTACATCCCCATTCCACCGCCGAATTTAGAGACCTTTGCGAAGTTGTCCAGCGAGCGGTAGATGCCGTCCAGACTGTCCGGCACAGTGTCCACAAAGCAGCTTGAAAGCTGATGGTAGGGCTTTCGTGCGTTGGACATGGTAGGTGTCGCCATCGTGACCTCCATACGGCTGAGCATATCGTAAAAGCGTTTTACCCACCCCATGCGGTCAGAGCCTTCGTTCATAGCAAGATGCAGCGCGATACCCAAAAACATCTCCTGCGGTGTTTCCAGCGGCACGCGGCTGCGTGACTGGATCACATAGCGTTTGAGCAGCAGGTCAAGGCCGGAGTAGGTGAATAGCTCGTCCCGTTCCGGGCAGAGAAAGTCCTCCGCCATGGCAATCTCCTCGTGGGTATAGTGGGCAAGGATATAGTCACCGTAGAGTCCCTTATCCGTCAGATAGCGAAGCTTGCCATAGAGGTCGCAGACGCCGCGCCCCTCCCATTCCTGTGCGTTGCGACAGCGAAAGGAGTGGTTCAGAAGCCGCGCCGCGATAAACTCCCACTTGGGTGCCTCTGCCGTAGTCAGCTCTACCGCCGCCTTGGTCAGTGCCTCAGCCCGCTCATCCTCCGTCATGCCCGGGCGACAGAAACCCTCAAACTTCATTTGAAGCGCCGCGAGGGAGTAGACTTCCTCGCTAAAATCCATCTGGATGCGGCGCAGCACCTCGTCAAGCGAGTCATCCCCCACCGTCCGCGCGATGGTATGCCGGACACGGCGCAGCGCAGACCGCTTTTCGCGGTAGAGGATGTACGCCTTGGCCACCTCATAGTGTCCGCGCTCCATGAGCGTTCGCTCCACCTCGTCCTGCACACGTTCTACGGTGAGCGGCACTGTGACGGAGAGATTGTTGAGAACGGTGGCGAGGATCTCATCCATCTCTCTGCTCCCGATCTCCTTGCCCTGTCCGTCAAACGCCTTTTTCATGGCGTTGAAAATTTTCTCCTGTTGAAAGGGAACAGACTCCCCGTTTCGTTTTCTGATCTCCATTTCGATCCTCTCATCTTCTCCGGTCACTTCTCATGTCCTTTTGAGCAAAGAGCGGGCAAGCGCAGTATCACGCTTGCCCGCTCTTTTTTTGAAAGCCGGTTTTTCTGCAGCCGACGCGGCGGGGCTGTTTGTTGTCTGTTGTCTTGGTTTTGGCTTCCCTGCCAGTTACTTCATAGATTCCAGAATGGCGTCCGCCAGTGCTTCCAGCTCAGTGCGCTTGTCCGTGCCCATGGACGAAGCGAGGCTGAGCCGCTCGTTGAGCACCGTCATGTTCTTTAGCTCATTGTTGACGAATTTCTGCATGAGGTCACCGGACTTCACCGCCCATGAGCCGTTTTCAATGATGGCAAAGGTGCGGTTTTGCAGATTCAGCGCCTTCATATCCATGAGGAAGTCATGCATGGCGGGGTAGATGCCGAGGTTGTAGGTCACAGAGGCCAGGACAATGTGACTGTACTTAAACGCCTCGGAGATCAGCTGGGAGACATGAGTGGAGGACACATCGTACATCGCCACCTTGCTCATGCCCTTATCGCAGAGCGACGTCGCCAGCGCCTGCGCCGCGTTCTCCGTGTTGCCGTACATAGAGGCGTAGACGATGAGCACGCCCTGTGTCTCAGGGGCATAGCGGCTCCATGTGTCGTACTTTTCGATGAACCAGCCCAGATCCTTGCGCCACACGGGGCCGTGGAGCGGGCAGATGTACTTGATCTGATCCAAAACGCCGCCGGCCTTTTTCAGCAGGAGCTGGATGTGGGGGCCGTACTTGCCCACGATGTTGGTGAGGTAGCGGCGGGCGTCGTCCAGCCAGTCCCGCTCGAAGTCCACCTCGTCGGCGAACAGCTTGCCGTCCAGCGCGCCGAAGGTGCCGAAGGCGTCGGCGGAAAAGAGGACGCCGTCGGTGACGTCGAGGGTCACCATGGCCTCCGGCCAGTGAACCATAGGCGCGCCCACAAAGGTGACGGTGTGCTTGCCGAAGGAGAAGGTGTCGCCCTCCTTCACCTCGATGCACTCATGTCCGTCCACATGGAAGCCGAACTGCCGCATGAGCATGAATGCCTTCTCGTTGGAGATCAGTTTCACCTTGGGATGGCGCAGCAGGATCTCCTCGATGCAGGCGGCGTGATCCGGCTCCAGATGGTTGACCAGCAGGTAGTCCAGCTCGCGGCCATCCAGCACATACGCCAGATTTTCCAAAAGCTGGCGGCAGGCAGACCAGTCCACCGTGTCAAAGAGCACCGTCTTTTCATCCAGCAGGCAGTAGGCGTTGTAGCTTACGCCCCGGGGAATGGGAAAGCAGTTTTCAAACAGGGCCAGACGATGGTCGTTGGCACCCACCCAGTAGAGGTCGTTCGTTACTTTACGCACGCAATACATCTTATCTTGCCTCCTTCACGGCCTCAAGCCTTTACAAATTGATCCTTCGTCTCCGCGCACTCGGGACACACCCACTCGGCGGGAAGCTGCTCAAAGAGCGTACCGGGCGCGATCTCGCCGTCCTCGTCGCCCAACTCCGGCACATACTCGTAGCCGCAACCGCTGCAGACGTAGCGGTCGCCGATGGGGGCGGGCTTCGGCGGCGTGGGCCGCTTCATCTTTACCATGGGCGGCGCGGGCATCTTTTCGCCGCTATCCAGCGCGGCAGTGAGCAGGGGCAGGATCTCCTCCACATCGCCCACGATGCCGTAGTCGCAGTTCTTGAAGATAGGCGCGTTACCGTTCTTATTGATGGCCACGATGGTGGAGGCGTCCTTGATGCCCTTAAGGTGCTGGGATGCGCCGGAGATGCCGCAGGCGATGTACAGATTGCCGGTGAACTTCTGACCGGACATACCCACATAGCGGTTCAGCGGCAGATATTTGAGAGTCTCCGCCACAGGGCGGGAAGAACCGATGGCCGCGCCGGCGGCCTTGGCCAGCGACTCTACCAGTTTCATGTTCTTTTTCTCCCCGATGCCCTTGCCCACGGAGACCACCCGCTCCGCCTGCGGGATGGGCGTATCCATAGGGATGCCCACGGAGAAGTCGTGACCATCCTTCTTCAGCGCCGCCACAAGGTCGGCCACCTGCTGGGCAGCATCCCCCTCCCGGAAGATGGTCTTTTTGCGAATGCCGGTGATGGGCGCGGGTTTCTTGGCCGCCGAACGGCTCTCGCCGCCGGAGCTCTTGCCCAGCCTGCCCAACAGATGAGAGGCGATGACCACCCGCTGGATCTCGTTAGTGCCCTCGTAGAGGGTGGTGATCTTGGCGTCGCGGTAGGCCCGTTCCACCTCCATGCCCTTGAGGTAGCCGCTGCCGCCGTGGATCTGCAAGGCATCGTTGGTGACCTCCAGCGCGATGTCCGAGGCGTACATCTTCGCCATGGCGGACTCCATGCCGTAAGGCGCGTGCTGCTCCTTCAGCTCCGCCGCGGAGTAGATGAGGAACCGGGCGCAGCGCAGCTTGGTTGCCATATCCGCCAGCTTGAAGGCGATGCTCTGCTGGGCCGCGATGGGCTTGCCGAACTGGACGCGCTCCTTGGAATAGCTCAACGCGTGCTCAAACGCGCCCTGGGCGATGCCCAGCGCCTGCGCGGCGATGCCGATGCGTCCGCCGTCCAGCGTGGACATGGCAATCTTGAAGCCCTCGCCCTCCTTGCCCAATAGGTTTTCCTTGGGAACCTTCACGTCGTTGAAGATCAGCTCCGCCGTGGAGGAGGAGCGAATACCCATCTTGTCATAGTGGTCGCCGAACTCAAAGCCCTTCCAGCCCTTCTCCACGATGAAAGCGGAGATGCCCCGGGTGCCGATGTCCGGCGTGGTGACGGCGAAAACCACATAGGTGTCCGCCTTAGGGGCGTTGGT
This sequence comes from uncultured Faecalibacterium sp., assembly GCA_900539945.1. Taxonomy (GTDB): domain Bacteria; phylum Bacillota; class Clostridia; order Oscillospirales; family Ruminococcaceae; genus Faecalibacterium. The sequence goes on along the minus strand of UQDV01000012.1, from coordinate 54,392 downwards.
AATGAAGATCTTGCCGCCGTTGAGGAGGTAGTAGTCCCCCTTATCCAGCGCCGTGGTCTCCGTGCCGCCGGCGTCGGATCCGGCGTTGGTCTCCGTAAGGCCGAAGGCGCCGATTTTCTCGCCCTTGGCCAGCGGAACCAGATATTTCTTCTTCTGCTCCTCGGTGCCATAGGCGAAAATGGGCCATGAGCCGAGGGAGACGTGGGCGGAGAGGATTACGCCCGTGCCGCCGTCCACACGGGCCAGCTCCTCCACCGCGATGGCGTAGCTCAGGGCATCAAGACCGGCACCGCCGTACTCCTTGGGGTAGGGAATGCCCATCCAGCCCAGCTTACCCAGCTTCTTGACAGCCTCCTCGGGAAACTCGTTGTTCTGATCCATTAAAAATGCGAGGGGCTTGATTTCCTCCTCCGCAAAACTCCGGATCTTCGCGCGCAGCTCTTCGTGCGCCGCCGTGGTTTGAAACAGCATACGGGTACCTCCTTTTAAAATTTTACAGCTTGCTTGTATCTTGGGGATCGGATCCGCCGGTCAACAGCCTGCGCAGGCTCACGGCACGGAACGCCTCGTCCTGCTTTTGCTGCAAGGCCGCCAGCTGACAGTGGATGGCGCACCGCCCATGCTTGTCCTGCCAGCGGCATTCATATCCCGGCTCCATGCAGGCGCACAGGATGCCCCGCTCCCCCACGACCCCCATGAGATCGTAGAGGGAGGTCGCGTCCAGATCGCAGGACAGCGCGCAGCCGCCGAGAGCGCCGCGGCTCACCCGCACCAAATTGCCGGCGGAGAGCTTGCGCAGAATCTGGTAGGCAAACTGATTGGGGATCAATTCCGTTTCCGACATCTCGGCCACCGAATGCTTCTCCCCGTCCAGCAGCACCCGCAAAATGCGCAGCGCGTAGTCCGTCTCTTTGGTGATGATCATGCTCCACATCCTCTTTTCGCTTGCTTGTTAATACCATCATATCAATCTTGATAAATTTTGTCAAGATTATTTCAAAAAAAATATCGCTTTCATACAGACCGCCCCAGCCCGGGTCAGCTTCGCTTTCCATTCAGCGAAAAGCCATATTCCTTTTCATATTGACAATCTCCTGATCGGGATTGAGCTTGATTTTCATGTTCGCCACCTCTTTCTTGTTTATTGATTATGGCTTTATCATACCGCAGGGCAAAGTCTTTTTCTGTGACGAGGTTACATTGATAAAAAAATCCGGTGCTTTTGAAGCACCGGATTTTAAGAAGGTGAATTACGCTTTCCACAGACTGTGGAGGTTGCAGTAGGCGTAGACCGCCTCTACCTCATCGCCCTCGCAGAGAGCGAAGCAGACCTCCGGCTTTTCGCCGGGATGCAGTTCCTTACGCTGATTGCCCTGCTTGGTCTGGAGAGATACCCATTCGATGTAGTGCTCCGGCAGCATGGGGTGCTCCACAGAGCCGACCTTGACATGGACGATGCCGTTTTCCACCGTCCAGACAGGGACGTGCTTTTCCACGGCGGCATCGGTGGTGCCGGGAACGATCTCGCTCATTGGCTCGCCGCAGCAGACAACAGGGACGCCTGCGTCCTTAACTTTGGCAATGATGTTACCGCAATGCTTGCAAATGTAAAACTTCTGCTCCATGATAATTCTCCTTTTCTTTCTTTAATAGTTTTCTGCGTGAATTTCAAAATAGCTCTGGGGATGGTTGCAGGCGGGGCAAACCTCCGGGGCTTTCTCGCCCACGACGATGTGACCGCAGTTGCGGCACTCCCGCACCTTGACCTCGCTCTTGGCGAAGACCTCCGCCATCTCCACATTGTGCAGCAGGGCACGGTAGCGCTCCTCGTGATGCTTTTCAATGGCGGCGACCAGGCGGAAACGCTGGGCCAGCTCATGGAAACCTTCCTCATCGGCAGTTTTGGCAAAGCCATCGTACATATCCGTCCACTCGTAGTTCTCACCCTCAGCGGCGGAGAGAAGGTTTTCTGCGGTGTCGCCAATGCCGTTCAGTTCTTTGAACCACAGCTTGGCGTGTTCCTTCTCATTATCAGCGGTTTTGAGGAACAGTGCCGCGATCTGCTCAAAGCCTTCCTTTGCGTATCAAAGGTGATCTGACTGATCACGCAGGAGGCGGAAAGCACGCATAGTTCGCCCGGATACAGGCGGAACAGCGTTACCTCCCGCCCCTCATCAGAGAGAAGATAGGTGCGGATCTCGCCGGAAAGAATAAACAGCATTCCGAGACATTCATTGTCGCTACTGTGAACGAACGCACCCTTTTTATAATGACGGACAAAGGCACTTCGGCGTAGTGTGTCCATTTCGCGTTCGGTCAAGGATGACCAGAACGGAAGTTGTGTCAGTGTGCGTTCCATATCAATGGCAGCTATGCTTGCCGCAGCCGTGGTCACCGCAGGAGTGACCAGCCTCGCCGTGCTCATGGTCATGGTGGTCACAGTGAACGTTGGGATCGTAGCCCAAACTTCCGTTGAGCAATGCGCTCACCGCCGCGTCAGCGTCCCCGCTGACACCGCCGTAGAGCTTGATGCCCGCTTCGGCGAGTGCTGCCTGCGCACCGCCGCCGATGCCTCCGCAAACCAAAGTGTCCACACCGTGCTGCATTAGGAAGCCTGCCAGTGCGCCGTGACCACTGCCGTTGGTGTCAACGACTTTCGCATGAGTGATTTTGCCGTCCACAGCTTCATAAAGCTTGAACTGCTCGGTGTGACCGAAGTGCTGAAAGATTTGACCGTTTTCATAGGCAACTGCAATTTTCATAATGGAATCTCCTTTGCAAGTTTTGCCTGATTTTTCCATGTTGGCTCTCTGCATCCGGCAGCAACGGCCGCAGTGAGCTGCCTCCTGTCCTCCGCAGATGCGGTAGTTTCCCCCGGTGATGTGCAGCGGTTTCCCGTGAACAAGATACGCTGCGATCTTGCTCCGTGCGCTTTCGTAAATCTCCTGCACGGTAGAGCGGGAAATGTCCATTTGAGCGGCACACTGCTCGTGGGTTTGCTGCTCCAAGTCAACCAGCCGGATGACCTCGTATTCGTCCAGCGTCAGCAGGATCGGCTCGGTATTCTCGCACCCGTTGGGACAGAATGTATCGACCTGTGGTACGCCACAAATTTGACGGCACCGTGGCGGTCTTGGCATGGGAGCTTTCCTCCCTTTGTATTCGGTATATTCCGATTGTAGCACTTTGAGCAGAAAAAAGCAATTTTTTTCAAAAGCTGCTACATTTTCCGTCCTCATATGTGTGCCGGCTGATATTCGGAGTCGAATGCTACATGTGAGCCTTGTTCGTAATGCCCACCGATCATGACCGTAGCGGCAGTCACAGCATCCACATGAAAGCGTTCCCGGTAATGCTTGCATTTTCGTAAAAAAACGTTATAATTGAATCAGTTAAATCAAAGGAGGTATCAAATCATGAAATCACATAAATACTGGTCCTTAGGCGCACTTTTCTGTATGTTGGGATGCATTTATTCTGGAATCAAAAAATCTATGACTGCGCATAAATACTTTGCCTATTCTTCATTGCTTTGTATGGGTATGTCCATTTATTCCGGTCACAAACTGGTTTCTCCAAAGAAGAAAAAAATCACTAAATCAAATAATAGTGAGAATAGTTAAACAAAAAATTTCCTTTATTCATCAAAGACAAAGTTGCTGGAGAATTTTTTTCTCCAGCAGCTTTCTTCATATAGAAAACCACAAGCTATGCTTGTGGAAGAATAGAGCCGTAGCGTTGAAACGGTAGAAAAAGAACCTCCTTTTGCTATAATTAGAAGCGGGTAACGCCAACCGCATAGGGCCTTTGGTTCGGCCTACTTTTTGGAGCTGGGCCTCTCGTGCCAGCAGCTCGAACAGAATATCCCGGCCCTCTTCACCGACCCCGCGTGCGGCCATGTGCTGCGGGCGAAAGGCTTCGTGCAGGACGAGAACGGCTGGGTGGAGCTGAACGCCACCGCCGACGGCCTGACGGCAAACGCTATCCTCAAGGGGCAGGAAGTGCTCATCGTGATCGGGGAAGGGCTGGAGAAAGAACGGATTGAGGCGAGATTAAAGGGGTAAGGCAATCCCCGTATATCGTTGTATCTTTCCATAAATAGTTTGTCTCCCGCCCAAAGCAGGCGTATAATAGGGGAAAAGAAACGCTAAAGGAGAATTCCCTATGAACGGCACCGCATTGCGCAAACCGACTGCCCGGCGGGTGGTGGGCATGGTGGCGGGCATCGTCATCATCGCCCTTGGCATTGTGCTTTTCAAGCAGTCCCACCTCGGCAACGACTCCATCAGCGCCCTGAACATGCGGCTGGCGGAGCTGCTCGGCATCTCGCTGGGCACCCAGAACCTGTGCACGAACATCCTGTTTTTCCTGCTGGAATTCTGGTTCGGGCGCAAGTACATCGGCCTTGGCACCTTCGTCAACGGTATCTGCATCGGGTACATCGTCACGGCGTTCTATGACCCCATTCACGCCCACTTCGGCGACGCGCCGTCGCTGGCGGTGCAGTTGGCGTGGGTCATCGCGGCGGTGCTGGTCACGGCGCTGGGCGCTGGGTGGCCTTGTGGGCCTTGGCACCTTGATCTGTGCGTTCTGCCTTAGGCCCTTCATCCAGTTCTTCGATCGGACGTTCTCCCAGAAGGTGCTGCAATACAAACCGAACAATTGAGAAACCCCGCGGCGTCAAATCATACGCTGCGGGGGTCTTTTTTATTGCTGCCGTTAAGCAGAAAATGAAAATGAAGGAGATTTATCTTTCAAAACCGCCTGTGGACTGCTGCGGCGATGGGGAGCCATAACAAACCCATCAGACAGGCTTTGGAAGAAGTAAATAGGGATGTGAGAAATGCACTGTCACAGGTTGATGCCGATTCCAAGGATCACGAATAGGATCGCCAGACAAATGCAGCTTAACATTTATCTGGAGATGGCCCAAGGATAAAATAAAAGCAGGATTAAAGCCGCTCACTGTGCTGGTTTCCAGCATGGTGAGCGGCTTTTTACTACAAATATGAGGAATCGAAGAAGTCTTTTAGTGTGATTCCCAAACCCGGACAGATTCTTTCAATCGTCTCTACGCTCAACTGGCCTCCCCGACGAGCAGTGGTTTGAATCGTGGAATACGATATTCCGCATTTCTTTGCCAACACACACAGATTCATATCACGCGCTTGCATCAAATCCTGAACACGTTTGATCGTATCCACGAAAACTCCTCCCATCTTTTTAGTTCAAAACTTTTCCAACAACCTCGAATCTTTGCTCAGGAGATATAAGGATCGGCGAATATTTGGTGTTAAGAGAAAGCAAAACCGGTTGGTTATGCACCACGCCATAGCTGTCGGTAAAGAACTCTGCTTGGGACTTATCTGGGGTATGTTCATCGTATTTTTTCAGATATCCGCAGTCATCATATACGAATATCCCGATATCTCCGCATGCAAGTTCTTCGCAGCGCTTTACCCATACGATCTGTCCGCTATGATAACGTGGCTCCATACTATCACCGCTAACGTATATCCCGAACTCGGCATCAGCCGGAACGCTACTGGCAGGCACTTGTATCTGCTGAAACATTTCACCTTCAAGAAAAGCTCCTAGACCTGCCGATACTGGCAATTCTGATACTGGCATCATTATGCAGTCGATTTTCGCAGGCTCTTCTGTGCCTGGCTGGTAGCGCCGAGATGCAATCAAGTCCATTTCGTACTCAGCGACCTTTTTTTGCCCGATGGCATTTAGAAGGGCGGGTTTCTGAAAGGTCTTTGTAAAGTAGGAAGGTCCTTCCTTGATGTTCAATGCGTGGCAGATTGCAACCAGTTGGTAGATGCTGGGAGTGGTGTATCCTTTTTCCCATTTACTGATTCCCTTGTCACTGACATCGACGCCATAGTGGCGGAGAAGTTCGGAGAAAGTTACAAGTGAATAACCATTCCTTTTTCGTACAGCTGCGAGAATCAGACCAACCTCATTACTATCCCTTGCGGCGACTGCATCATAGCACACCGTAGATGGGGCTATGTGCATTTTGGTGAGCGCAGTTTTCTTTTTCATAGCAAGAACACTCCTTTGTGATCCGGTAGCTCTATTATAGTATAGAAAACATAAGAAATCAACAAGAAATCTCCAAAATAGCGATAAATGCGTAATTGACATCTCCATGAAGTGGGTGTATAATCGAATCAAATCCACAAATAACAGCTTTTTGGTGTTAATTCTGGGCCGAAATCGTGTATATTTGGCGTTTTTGAGAGGTGATAATATGAGAAAAGAAAATGTAAGATGCCCGATGTGCGGAACCATGAACTATGATGTAGATCTTGATGCAACCGATGGCTGGACAAAATGCCATCTGTGCAAAGCAGTAACCTGCTCTATGGATGAGTGGAAAAAGCATACAGTGTCCGTTCCTCTGTTAAACGAAAAACAGTTCGTGGCACGCAGTATGACTCGCAAGTAATGCACGCTGCATTCTGATAAATCTGCAAAAAGGAGGATTTCTGATGTGTGGTGATTACAGCCTTCGCCGTGAGAAAAGATACGTCGAAGTGGATGTTCGTTTTACTCCTGACGGTAAGATCCGTCCTCTTGCCATAAACTATGACAAGACTCGCACTTATGGAATTGACCGTGTTTTGGCAGTCAGGCATGGCACATCGCGCCTTGGCGGAAAAGGTCACTGCTTCACCTGTCTAATCTGCGGGCAGAAGCGAAATCTTTGGCTTGAGCAGGGCAAGTGGTTCGTGGAAGCCTACTGCTCTGTGCCGGAAAGCCGTGCTTCGTAATGGCAAGGTACTTATCCCGCGCAGCCCTTTCGCGCATAGCGGGTAAGTATATCGACCAGTACTATACCCGCTTCAGGATCAGCAAAGATGCCCTGGAACCCATTGACCCTGAACGGCTTGCAAGCGCTGTTCTTGGGCTGAATGTGAAAATGCTGCCGCTGTGCAGCGATGGCAGCATCCTCGGACTGACCGTTTTTCAAAGATGCGGTTTTACCGTAACTTTAGGGGATGGTACAAAGCTTGTAGAGATGTTCATGCCGAAGGACGTTGTGATCGATTCCGCCCTTGCGGCAGACAACTGAACCGGATGCCGGAATTTCACGATAGCGCATGAAGCGGCACACCATATTCTGGCTGACCTGTTTCCGAACGACTATGGAAAAGCAGTCAAGTGCCGTGGGCACATTGCCTATCGGGAGAGAAACGGAAATGCCTCGTGGGAAGAATGGCAGGCGGATACCCTTGCAGCAGAGCTGCTGATGCCAACATTTCTGATCAATGCCGAAATAGAACGTGTAGCGTTGGCTCCGCCAAATGGGATTCTGTACAAATCAGTGTCTGACCCTAACTATGAAAAAATTCTGGAGATGGCTCGACGGATTGGGGTTTCTTGGTCTGCAATCAGGATCAGACTGCAGCAGATGCAGGTTATAAAAGGTAAACCCATCCACTGCCATCCATTGGACATCATGCGATTTGGAGAATGAATATGATTCAGTTAAAGAACCGTCCCTTTGCCGGTAAAGCACCGACTACTACACAGCAGGCAGAATTTAGCATAGGCTGGAGATTTTGCCCTGTTTGTGGAAATAAGTTATACCAAAAAATCGAGGGGTGTTCAGGTATACTACAAGTGAAGTGCAATAGATGCAAAGAAACCCTGAGACTTGATCTGGCATTTAGATGCCGGTGATTTTCCAGTCATTTTAACAAATACGGGTGCACTGCACCCTGAATATGGACTGTTCGCTCCGAGCAACGGGCCATTGCCGCAAGGCAATGTATGAAACGTGCTCCAAATAGCCGGGCAACAGCTGATTGAGAGATTTTCTTTGAAGATCCCTCAGTTGGTTGTTGTCCGGCTATTTTTTTAGCCTTCAGGAAGCCTGCTCCCGTAAAAAGGAGCAGGCTTTATGTTTGTCCGTTTTTCGTGGATGCCCCAAGCGGCTAGATACCCGTAGCAACTCCGAGTTTTCGACTTCTCACGCTTTATCGAAAATTTGGAGGTCACACATGAGCTTTGATCCGAATGCTATTGGTAACCGTATTTTTACTTTGCGTACAAATGCGAAGTTATCGCAGGAAAAACTTGCTGAAAAACTTGGTGTTTCCCATCGCCACCTCGGCGATCTTGAAAGGGGAAGCTCCAATGGCTCTGTAAAAATCCTGATCGATATTGCAGAATACTTCCATGTCAGTATGGATTATCTTCTTTTGGGCCGAGATCCTTCTAGGGATCAGTTTCAAAATGAACTGCAAGCCGCTATAGATCATCTTGAAAAAATCAAAGGTCTTTTATAATCACTTCAACAAGAAACGCTCCTGCCAGTTTTACACCGGCAAGAGCGTTTCTTGTGTTATTCAAAAATATCGGCAAGGGTAAGCAGCTGTACTTCTCCGCGTTCCTGTGCCTGAAGTAGTCCGTCCGTAAATCCGCCTTTCGAGAAAATGTAGTAGTGGTAGTTTGTTCCCTCCCCAAAGTGTATTTATCGAATTTATATACTCGTAAGTTAGTTTCTTACGAGTATAATACTTCATTTCTTACATAAAGTCAGGAAATATATTTTTGACGTCTCATCGAGAAACAGGAACGATACTTCCTATTTTCCTCAAAAATTGTGAACTCTGAGTTCCTGTTCATTTCGTTCCGCATCGGTTACAATACAGCCATAGCTTCGGCAAGCGTTCAAAGCAGCCCTCAAGCTATCCCGCCCCTTGAAAATTGAACACGCATTCTTCAGTCACATTCCTGTGATGATGAGCCACGTCCGTAACAAATGCGATGATCTCCCACTGAGGGAATGAGCGGTAGGTTGACGGTAAATGGATGACAGCTTCTCCATAGCTAAGAGCCATCACAGAATAATGATACTTCTGCCTTCGGGCAGCTCGGTGTGAACCACGGAGAGGTGAGAACCCTATGGATTCGGTACGCTGCCGGACGGCTGAAAGATTTCCCACACGAAAACTGAGTTTTCGTTTTCCGGGGATGTCGGGGACAAATACGGAAAGGTATAGAACTATAAATCACAGCATTTTTGCTGTTTGAGATAGTAGGGTGGGCTGTGCGAGCAGCCCACTGTTACATATACGGATAGAGAGGAGAAATCTAAATTGGCAACACGAGGCAAAAAAGAGAAAGAGTATCCGCCTATGCCCGCAAACTGGATGTACAAGCGCGGGGATGTCTACATGATGGATCTGAATCCTTACAGCGGTTCCGAGCAAGGCGGCATCCGACCTGCCATTGTTGTCCAGAACGATGACGGTAATTTTTATTCCAATGTTCTTCTGGTCGTTCCGCTGACAACACAGATCAAAAAGCGAAATATGCCGACGCATTTTATTCTGCACAATCGCTTTTTGAGTGCGCCATCTATGGCGATTTGCGAAAGTCCGCGCCCCGCAGATAAATCCAGAGTGTTAAGCTACCTTGGGCACCTGTCCAAATATGAAATGCGGCAAGTGCCAGTGTGTCTGCAATACAGCTTTGGCTTCATTGGGTATAAGTCATTCCGAAAATACCTTACGGCTCCTCCGCAGGAGGATGTTCTCGCCGCTGCAAAAGAGCTGCTCTCCCAGCAGTTTCAGAATCTTCGTGTGCTGAACAGTCAGCCCCCTGCTCTCGCCAAGCACACAAAAGGCGAGCTACATAGCATTGAGCAGATATCGGAAAGGATGCTCTCCACCCCGACAGAATCTTCTGTTGAGTTCATGGTCGCAGAACTGGATGATGCACTTCAATCGCTTATGTTCCGCTGGAATATCTGCTATGAACGGTATTCCAGTTTCCGCTTATCCGATAACGAAAAGAAGAAAATCGGTTTGATTATCCAATCAGGAATTGATTTTCTGCAAAAGAAGAAGGAGGTTCCTTTATGATGAACGCAGTTGTAAAACCTTACCATGAGATGTGCCTGAACAGCAGCGAACTGATCGTGCCGCGCGACACTTATCAGCGTGCTCTTCACCCCGCTCGTGTTGCCCGCATCGCAAAAGAATTTGACGAGCGGGTTGCCAATGAGCCGAAGATCAGCTTCCGGGATGGTCACTACTATGTGATGGACGGACAGAACACCATCGCTGCACGGAAATTTCTGAACGGCGGCGAAGATTTGCAGATTCGCTGCAAGGTTTATTTGGGTATGACAGAACGAGAAGAAGCCCTCCTGTTTGCACAGCAGACAGGCATTTCGGAACGGCTGAGTGCAGGGCAGAAGCTCCGTGCCCTGATTTTTGCAGGGGAGCCTGCCGCCGTTGCATTCCAGCAGGCCACCGAATTGGCTGGCGTTCATCTTTCTTTTGAAGAAGGCCGTGGCAAGCAGCGGATCAGCTGCATTGCAACCGCCTATCACGAATTTATCCGGCTGGGTCCGGAACTGTATATCGAATCCCTTGATGTTTTGCTGAACGCTTGGAACGGCGAACCTGATTCCATGAGTTCCGCAAACCTGCTCGGCATCTGCCGCTTTGTAGAACTGTATCACTCCGAATATAACAAAGGCCGCTTGATTGCCAAACTGCGGCAGGTCGATGCATTCACAATTTTTCGCCTTGCACGAACCGCAGGCGTAAGCCTTCCCGGTAAGACGAAGTACCTTCAGCAGGTCTATACTATTTATAATGGTGGCAGCCGCCGGGCTGCATTGCCGCTCAAATTTTAACTTTAAGTATATTTAACGAGGTATTATCCAATGATTATCCATGAAGAACCTTCGCCCAACTCGGTTTCCTCCCCTGTTTCCACGGCAAAGGACAGCCGCTGCTATACCGTAGAAGACCTGATGGAAATGCTGCTCCTGAGCCGTCCCACTGTCTACCGTCTACTGAAGCAGAACGAATTCCGCTGGTTCAAGGTAAGCGGCGCTTACCGTATTTCCAAAGCCAGCTTTGAAGCATGGCTCAATGATGGCACTGTTGAACGCAATCCTGCTGTTTGACATCCTCAACATTTCAAGCGAAATCTGCTATTCTTTAGCCGGGATGAGAAATCCCGGCTAAACTTTTACATAGATAGAGAGGTGTCTTTCATGGATGATATGCGGAATACTTCGGCTCCCTTATACGGAAAAGCTGAACCTGCCACTACCAAAACCACCATGTCGGTTCGTGAGATGCGGCAGCTTCTCGGCCTTGGCAAAACAGACAGCTATTGGCTACTTCATAAGAATCTCTTTGAAGTCATTCTGATAAACGACAAAAGGCGTATCGTAATTTCCAGCTTTGAGAAATGGTATACCAATCAGGTCAAATATCATAAGGTCAATGGCTCGCCACCGGGCGAGGAACTTTGCAAACGGTCCTATTCCGTTCCTGACGCCGCCGAGATATTGAAGGTGAAACCCGAAACGATCTATACACTCATCCGACAGGGCAAGTTGAAAACAGAAACGACAGACTTCTGTATGAGGATTCCCAAAGAGGAATTTGAGCGGTGGTACCGGTCACAAAGCCGCTACCGCACAGCAGCTGACCGGGAGCGTGACCGGGAGATTGAAGCGCAAACCATCTCCATCCCGGAAATGGCAAAACTACTCGGTATCCCACGCAAGAATGTTTATGGGATTCTTGATTGCAAAAAATACCGAGATTGTTTTGTCATTGAGCGCGTGGCCGACAGGCCGCGCATTACCAAAAAAAGTTTTAAGGCATGGCTTAAAAGCCAATCTACATACCAACTTCAAAAATCGAAAAAAGAAACGCATGAGGAGCCGCCGCTAAAACTGCAATGTCCCAAGAATGGGAAATACTACAGTTTTCAGGAAATTCAGGCTTTCTACGGAATCAGCCGCCCAACACTTGACTCGTGGGTTCTCAAAGAAGGAATTCCAACGATGAAGTTGGGAAGGGTAAAACGCATCCAAAAAGATGCTTTCGATGAAGTTCTGAAGTCCAAACGTAAAGTAGAGGAGGATGTATAATGGCCAGCATTGTCAAACGCAATAACAGCTACTGCGTTGTCTATACCTACAAACACACTAATGGAACGCTAAAGCAGAAATGGGAAACCTTTACCGACCTTGCAGATGCCAAAAACCGTAAGAAAGAGGTCGAATACAAAGAATCCGTCGGTACCTTTGTGGCACCCCAGTGCCGAACTCTAAAAGACTTGCTTACAGAATATGTTGCCCTGTACGGAAAAACCAAATGGGCACTCTCAACCTATCAATCAAACAATGCTCTGATTTCAAACTACATAATACCGCTTATCGGCTCAATGAAGCTGCAAGATCTCACCACCCGCGTAATTGAGGGATATTATCAGCGGCTGCTTAAATACGAAGCCGTTGACCCTATGTGTGGAAAGCGTCAGCATCAATACGTTTCTCCCGGCACGGTTCGTTCGGTTCACAAAATTTTGAGAAGTGCCTTTGAGCAGGCTGTAAAGTGGGAACTTATGGAAAAGAATCCCTGTATTTATGCCACCTTGCCCAAATACACTGCAAAGAAGCGTGATATCTGGACTGCCGAGACCCTGTTCCATGCCTTAGAAGTCTGTGATGATCCACGGCTCCGGCTCTGCATCAACCTCTCCTTCTCTTGTTCTCTGCGCCTTGGCGAACTGCTCGGTTTGACTTGGGATTGCGTGGATATCTCCCCTGAAAGCATCGAAGCTGGGCGAGCCTCCATTTACATAAATAAGGAATTGCAGCGTGTAGACATTGCTTCGCTAAACGCCTTGGAAAACAAAAATGTCATCACTCGTTTTCCCTCGCTGAGTTCCCGCTGTACCACGGTTCAGGTTCTGAAAAGCCCCAAAACAGACAGCAGTATCCGAACCATCTTTCTCCCCAAAACAGTTGCTGAAATGCTTGTCCAATATAAAGCCGAGCAAGACATGACAAGGGATGCACTGGGCACAGAGTACGCTGACTATAATCTTGTGGTCGCCGGCCCGCTGGGAATGCCGACCGAACAATCCACCATCAACGGTGCATTGAAGCAGCTGATTGAGGAAAACAATCTTCCCAAAGTAGTTTTTCACAGTTTTCGACACTCCAGCATTACATACAAGCTCAAGCTGAACGGCGGCGATATCAAAGCCGTGCAGGGCGATTCCGGTCATGCGCAGGCTTCGATGGTCACCGAGCAGTACGCACACATTCTGGATGATGATCGACGTTTGAACGCACAGCGATTCGACGATTTCTTCTATCAGCATCATGGTGCAGAGCCTGAAGTTCTCCCTCGCGCAGAGCAATCCGCTCCCAAAGCCAGCCCAGTCGATACAGATGCGGCAGCAGCTCTTGCCAAACTGCTGGCTGACCCCTCTATGGCTGCACTCATTAAAAATCTTGCAAAAAACCTATAAATCTCTATACATAAGCAGCGGCAGTTTCCGTATATGGAAATCTGCCGCTGCTTGTTTTATGATGATCCCGTTTCTTTGTGTTTTTTCGCCTTAGCTTCCTCTATGTCAATCTTCAGCTGATGGGCAAGCTGCTCTACATAGTCGAGTGAAACTTCATAGTCTTCTGCAATTTTTTCTACCGGCATTCCATCAAGGATACGGGAGATCACAATGTTCTGGGGGGGCTTGTTTTCTCGACTCCGCAATCATTTCCTCAATAGAGGGGCAATGTTTATTATGCATCCAATTCAAGTAATCCAAGCGTTCAGCTTCTATCCGCGATAGAAGCCTGACTGCATAGAAATTGTCGTCTACTTCGAATCGAACTTCCTCTCCGGGTCTGACTTCAAGTTTTTCCAGAACCGCATCTGGGAGTTTTACAGTTCCATCTTCACCGACTACAATATTAAATTTCTTTTCCATTGCACACTCCTAAGATCACGCAAAGTTCCTCGCATCCAGTGCCTCTACTCCCGTAAGAATACCATAAGATCCTTCCTTTTACAAGACAATGCACATTTCCAATCATACTGTTACATAGGCCAGAGTTTTCTCTCAGAAAGCTCTGGCTTTTTCTATTGAAAACATTTGTCCATCACACCAGTTACGGCTATATGGTCTGGTTTACGAATGCTAAACAAGCAAATATCCGTAGGGAAACGTACACTTCCCAGCTAATGAAAGGTGGGCATTTTACAATGAACCTTCCACTTTTCATTAGCTCTGCTAATTTTCTGCTAATAAAAAGCCTTTCACTCGTTTTATTTCGGGGTTTGTGTTCTTTACTCGGATTGACAGCACAACAAAAAATCAATTGATAAAACGTTACTTGTTTTACCCACTTTTGTCTAGGATTTATTGCTTCAGCCCCTACTCCTAAGGGGAAGGCCGCAGGTTCGACTCCTGTCCGGGACATGATATAAAACAGCGGCAGATTTCCGTTTTCGGAAAACTGCCGCTGTTTGTTTTAAGAAGATGCCGCTATCTTGCCGGCCAGTTCTTCCATCTCATCCATCGAAAGATGCACATATCGTACATTCTTATCCTTACATCGAGATCCAGCCCAGAGCATTGGCCACAGAGCTCACCAGAATGATGGCCGCGAACACGGGGCACAGATAGCGGATCATAAAGTTGAAGATCTTTTTCCGACGGAACGGTTTCCCGTCGGCGGTGACCTCCGCTTCGATCTTTTCCACCCCGATGTCCCGCGACACCAGCAGGCAGATGGCAATGGCCGCAATGGGCATCATGACCGAGTTTGTCAGGAAATCGAAGAAATCCAGGAACTGCATCCCGAACACCGTCACACCGGCCAGAGGACCATAGCCCAGCGCAGACAGACTGCCCAGTGCCACCATAATGACGCCAATGCAGCCGGTCGCTTTCTGGCGGCTCCAGCCCAATTCATCCTCAAAGGTGGAAACGGCGCTCTCGGTCAGAGCAATGGAGCTTGTGATCGCAGCAAAAAGGACCAGAAGGAAGAACAGCACGCCGACAACGTGGCCGAACCCCATGCTCTCGAACACCTTGGGAATGGTGATGAACATCAGCGAGGGACCTGCCTGCAGGGTATCCGGGTCACCGCCGGAGAAGGAGAACACTGCCGGAATGATCATCAGACCTGCCATGATGGCAATGGCCGTATCAAAGACCTCGACGTTCTCGGTGGATTCCTCAATGGAAACGTCCTCTTTCATGTAGGAACCAAAGGTCACGAGAATGCCCATGGCAATGGACAGCGAGTAGAACATCTGCCCCATGGCGGTGACGACGGTCATCCAGGAAAAATTGGCCACGTTGGGCACCAGGAAGTACTTGACGCCTGCCAGTGCACCCGGACGGGTGACCGAGTAAACGGCAATGATCACCGACAGGACCACCAGAACCGGCATCATCAGCTTGGACACCCGTTCCACACCATTGCGTACCCCGGCAAAAATGATGACCAGCGTAAAAATGGTAAAGATGAGGAAACACACCTCTGCAGACAGACCGCTGGAAATAAAGCCGGAAAAATAGCCGTCCTGTGCCAGCTCACTGCCGTGGCCGCTGACATACGCGGAAAGATACCGGATGACCCAGCCGCCAATGACCGAATAATACGGTACGATCAGAATGGGAATGACTGCATTGATCCAGCCGCCGAATTTCAGCCTGCCGCTTTTGCCGAATGTGCCAAATGCCCCCACCGGGCTCTTTTTGGTCATGCGGCCAAGCGCTGTTTCGGCCACGATCATGGTATAGCCAAACGTAACGGCCAGCACGATGTACACCAACAGAAAAATTCCACCGCCGTATTTTGCGGCGAGATACGGGAAACGCCAGATATTGCCCAGACCCACCGAGGCACCTGCTGCGCTGAGCACGAACCCGATCTTGCCGGAAAACGCACTGCGCTTGGATTTTTGAGTTTCCATAGTAATGATTCTCCTATCCTTTTATTCAAAACAGAAAGCCTTTTAAGTGTAGCACAATCCCGGCCCGAACACAATCGTTTTGCCTATTTCCGCCGAAAGATGGCAGCACTGAGAAAGGGCCTCCCCCGGCTTGCGCCGGAGAAGGCCCTCTCTCATTTGGCTAACGATGCATATATGGAAGAAGGAGAATCACATAACCAGATAGCCGCCATCCACAGGGATGATGGCACCGCCCAGGTAGTCGCTGGCATGAGAAGCCAGGAAGATGCAGCAGCCCTTCATGTCATCGGGGGTGCCCCAGCGGTGAGCGGGAATGCGCTGGGTCAGCTCGTCGTAACGCTGCTGGGTGAACTTGGGGTTCTTCGGGTCGGTCAGGGCCACGTTCATTTCGGTGTCCATGTAGCCCGGAGCGATGGCGTTGACGTTGATACCGTACTGCAGCAGGTCGTTGCTGAAGGCCTTGCATAGCTGCATCACGCCGCCCTTTGCAGCGGAGTAAGCGGGCACGGTCTTGCCGCCGAACCAGGAGCACATGGAGGCGATCATGATGATCTTGCCGTAGCCCTTGGCCTTGAAGATGTTGGAAGCAGCACGGGACAGCCAGAACACGGAGTTCAGGTTGGTGTTGATCACATCATCCCAATCCTTGTCGGGGAACTCGTTGGAGGGGTGACGGCGCTGGATGCCGTGGGCCGGCACCAGGATGTCCAGGTCGCCCAGCAGCTCGACGCATTTGTTGAATGCTTCGTTGCACTGGTCACGGTCGGACAGGTCCGCCTTGACGCCGTAGCACACAAAGCCGCGTGCCTTGAACTCGTCGGCAACCTGATAGACCTTGTCGGAAGTGCCGATGATCGCCACTTCTGCGCCGGACTCCATCAGGCCCTCTGCCATGCCCTTGCCCAGGCCGCGGGTGCCACCGGTAACGATTGCTTTCTTGCCGGTGATATCAAACAGACTATTAACCATTTTTATGCCTCCAAAACAAGATGTTCTTTACAGTTTCTTACGGAGTCTGCAGCGCGCCGTCCATGCGGCGGGTCTGCGTCCAGGTCGTTACGGTATTTTCGCAAGGGTACTTCTCGGCTTCCTTCTCGATCAGGTCCACGCCAAGGCCGGGCTTGTCGTTTGCGTAAACGTAGCCGTCCTTGTACTCGGGCAGACCGGGGAACACCTCCAGCAGAGCACCATGGGGTCCCTTCAGCTTCTGGATGACGAAGTTGGGCGGCTCAATGCCGGACCACTCCTGCACGCCGAAGTTCGGGGCAGCCAGGTCGATGTGAACGTTGGCTGCATGAGCCAGCGGGGACATATCACCGGGGCCATGCCATGCGGTGCGCACGCCGAACTGCTCTGCAAAGATCTGCAGCTTGCGGGCGGGAGTGATGCCGCCCACCTGGGTGATGTGCACACGGATGTAGTCGATCAGGCGCTCGGTGATGAGCGTGCGGTACTCGTAGGGGTTGTTGAACAGCTCGCCTTCCGCGATGGGAATGGAAGAAGCGTTCTTGATCTGGCGGATGTACTCCACCTGCTCCAGAGAAACGGGATCCTCCAGGAAGGTCAGGTGGTAAGGCTCCAGCTCCTTGGCCAGACGAACGGCGTCGGCCGGAGCGATGCGCTCGTGCACATCGTGCACCAGGCCGATCTCATCGCCCATCTTGCTGCGGATGCCGTCGAACAGTTTGACGGTATCACGGATGTAGGCATTGCCGTCCAGATACACGCCGGGCTTTGCGCCCACCGGTGCACCGGCCGGGGTATGGCCGTACTCGCTGCCGCCGTAACCGCCGCACTGGCAGCGGATGGTCTTGACGCCGATCTCACGGTATTTTTCGATGTTCTCGCAGATCTCGGACAGGTCGCGGCCATCGACGTGGCGGTACACCGGCACGCCCTCGCGGCACTTGCCGCCGAACAGCTGGTACAGGGGCATGTTGGCCATTTTGCCTTTGATGTCCCACAGGGCCATGTCCACACCGGAGATCGCATTGTTCTCGATGGGGCCATTGCGCCAGTAGCCGTTCTGGTGCATGAGCTGCCAGATGTCGTTGATGTCCGAAACATCACGGCCGATCAGCAGCGGGCGCAGATATTCTTCCACGACCAGCTTGACGGCCAGATGCCGGTAAGCGAAGGTACCGCAGCCCAGGCCGTACAGGCCCGGCTCGCTGGTTTCCACCTTCACCACCAGAAGGTTGATGCCTTCCGGCGCGGTGCAGATGGTTTTGATGTCTCTGATGGTTACCATAGGTTTCTCTCCTTAGCGGATCAGGAAGGTGCAGAAGGTCTCGGAGAACACGCACAGGAAGAACACTGCAACGTAACCGATGAAGAAGGGGATCTCAGCCTTGGAGATCTCGCCGATTTTCAGTTCACGCACAGAGCGGGTGACCTGCACAGCCGAGAAGATGTTGACGGCCACGGGAGGGGTCATGGTACCGATGACGTTGGAGATGCACAGGATCATGCCAAAGTGGATGACGTTGACGCCCATGCTCTCGGCGATGGGCCACAGAACGGGGACCAGCAGAACTGCGATGGCGGTGCCTTCCATGAAGGTGCCGAAGATCAGCAGGATGATGGCCACGACCAGGCAGAACAGGGTCTTGTTCAGGTTCATGGAGACGACCAGCTGCACCAGAGCAGCGGAAGCACCGGAGAAGGTGAACACCCAGGAGAATGCGGTGGAAGCTGCGATGATGAACAGGATCATGGCAGCGCTCTTAGCGGACTTCATCAGGATGGGGATCAGATCGGCGATCTTGATCTCCTTGTAGATGAACACACCGGCGATGAAAGCCCACACGCAGGCCACAGCAGCGGACTCGGTAGCGGTCAGCAAGCCGGAGTAGATGCCGCCCAGGATGATGACGGGGGTCAGCAGAGCAGGCACAGCCTCCAGGAAGATCTTGCCGATCTCACCGGCGGTATGCTTGGTCTCCGCCTTGGGCCACTTTTCCTTGTGAGCATAGTACAGGGCTTCCAGGATCAGGACGATCATGATCAGGATGCCGATGACCATGCCCTGGCTGAACATGTTGGTGACGGACGCACCGGTCAGGGTGCAGTACAGCACCATGATGATGGACGGGGGAATGACCGGGCCCAGGCCGCCGGCGATGACCAGCAGACCGGCGGTGCGGTCCTCCGGGTAGCCCTGCTTGACCATGTCAGCGTACAGCATGGAGCCGATAGCGACGACGGTTGCGGGAGCGGAACCGGACAGAGCAGCGAAGAAGGCACAGGCGATGACCAGAGCCACGCTCATGCCGCCGCGGATGTTGCCGATGAGACAGTTTGCAAAGTTGACGATACGACGGGAGATGCCGCCGCCGGCCATCAGGTTGCCGGCCAGGATGAAGAAGGCAATGGCCATGATGGAGGTGGACTGCAGGCCGCCGAACACGCGCTGTGCGATAACGGCAGGCGAAACGCCCAGGTTGCCCAGAGCCACAGCGGCCAGAGAGCCGATGCCCAGGGACATGGAAATGGGGACTCCGATCAGAACGCAGACTGCGAAGATCAGAAACAGGATAATGCCAGCATTCATGATCACTTCGCCTCCTTCTTCTTGATGATGCCGTCGATGATGGCATCAATGTTGGTGATGTCGCTCATGTCGATGTGCATCATCTCACCCACCAGCATCAGGATCTGGTTGATGACGATCAGTGCAAAGGAGATGACCAGCGAGATGTAGATGACGTACATAGGCACCTTCATGACCGGGGTGGTCTGACCGGCGCTCATCTGCTTGGCCACCAGGGCCACGCTGTAGCGCAGCATGGTGCAGGAGAACACGATCAGGGCCACTTTGGCGATGAAGTTGACGATTTTGCCGACCATGGTACCCTTGAGCTTTTCGGTCAGGGCGGTCACGCTCACCTGCGTGCCGTCGCGCAGGCCCAGCTCGGTGCCGATCAGGGCCATATAAACCATGCAGTACAGGGCCAGTTCCTCGGTCCAGGGCATGGACCCTTTGATAAAGTTGCGGTTCACCACCGAGATAAAGTAGCACACGACCATGATCACAAAGGTCAGGGCCGTTGCCCACAACTCGGCCAGGGTGACACCACGAACCACTTTCTTTAGTGCTTTCATGGAAGCTCCTCCTGTGTATGACAGCAATCCGCGGATGCAGTCTCTGAGGCTGCATCCGTGAACTGCGGCACAGATAGGCGTTCTATCTATGCAATTTGTTTACGTTTTTGCGTGTTTTCCGATCAGGCCTGAGCTGCCTTGGCGGCATCCACAGCGGCCTGCCAGGTCTCGTCGTAGGTCACGCCGGAGGAAGCCTTCTTGGCCTCGTAAGCGCTCTTCAGCTCGTCGGTGTCGATGTCGTACATGGTGACGCCCACGCCTTCCAGCAGGCCGATGGCCTCGTCGTTGGCCTCGTTCAGGTACTGCCACTGCTTCTCGCAGCCAGCCCAGACAGCCTCCACGAAGGTATCCTTCATGTCGTCGGGGATCTTGTTCCAGGCGTTATCGCTCATGCACAGGGGGATGTAAACGAAGCAGTGATGGGTCTTGGTGACGGAGGTGACACCAGCCTCATAGAACTTGTTGACCCAGCAGTTGGACACAGCGTTCTCGCAGGCGTCGATGGTATTCTGCTGCAGAGCGGTGAACTGGTCGCCGGCTGCCAGAGCAACGGGGTTTGCACCGAAGGAGGTGAAGGCCAGCAGCTGACCGTCGTTCTGCATGGTGCGGATCTTGACGCCGTTGAAGTCTGCCATGGTCTGGATGGGCTTCTTGCTGAACACATCACGGAAGCCGGACTCCATGTAGCCGATGACGTGGATGCCCTGAGCGTTTGCCTTCTCCTGGATCAGATCGCCCAGCTCATTGCGCACAGCGTAGTTGGCCTGATCCTGGCTGTCCCACAGGAAAGCCTGGTCCAGGATGCTCATCTCGGGGATGTAGTTTGCCAGCACGGAGTTTGCGCAGCTTGCGATGTCCAGGTCGCCCTGAATGGCCATGTCCAGAGTATCAGACTCGCCGCCCAGAGTGCCGCCTGCAACGACCTTGATCTGGAACTGGCCGTTGGTGGCCTCGTTCACGCTGTCCGCGATGGCCTGAGCGCCCTTGTAGTAGTTGGACTGCTCGTTATCGACCATGGACAGGGTGAAGGTGACGGACTCACCGGAAGCTGCAGCGCCAGCGGTGGAGCCAGCCGTGCTGCCGGCGGTGGAGTTGGAAGAGCCGCCGCAGGCTGCCAGAGCAGCAGATGCGCCGATGATGCCGGCTGCCTTCAGGAAAGAACGACGAGAAATAACGTTTTTCATGGTAAGATCTCCTTCTTCGCTTGTATATATGCTTCGTTTTTCTTCCAAGACATGCATCGTCATGTGACGTATGACGTCTTATGTTGGCTAAAATATAACACCGTCAACAGGGCTTGTCAACGGTGTCCGACTCAATTCTCCATATTTTACAAACGAAAAATTCATATTTTGTTAATTATCACGATTCTGGTTCTGCTCCATGCTCATGCGCCGCACGATCTCGATGCTCTCGCGGTTTTCGGACACATGCTCATACATGCTATCGTAAGCTTTTTGGGGGTCGTTGGCGCAGATGGCCTCCATGGTCTGCCAGTGGGTGCGGATGGTGTCCTCCAGCAGGCGGGGTGCCTTGAACTTGGTGAACATCTCAATACTATAGGTGATCACGGGCATGATCTCGGTGATCACACTGTTGTGGGTGCAGCGGGCCACATAGGCGTGGAATTCCTTGTCGGCCGGGCCGTGGTCCTCGCCGGAACGGATCTTGTGCTCCACCTGCTCACACAGCTGGCGCAGAGTGTCCTTTTCGTTTTCCTCAATGCGCTGGGCGGCCAGCTGAGCCACCCACGGCTCCAGCTGCAGGCGCAGCTCCATCAGGTCCACCGCCAGCGTGATCTTATCCTTTACATAGGCAAAGCCCAGCGGGTCCTCGATCTGACCCGGCTTTTCCACCACAAAGGTGCCCTTGCCCCGGCGGATCTCCAGACAGTTGCGTGCCACCAGCAGCTTGACCGCTTCGCGAATGGTGCCGCGCCCCACGTTCAGGCGGGCAGCCAGCTCAAACTCGTTGGGCAGCTTCTCGCCTGCATTGATGTTCTGGTCGATGATGACCTGATTGATCTGATCCGCCACCTGCTCTGCAAGGGAGGAAGTGCGGTTGTCCTGAATATTGCTGAATACGCTATGATCCTGTGCCATCGTATCTGTACTCCGTTCTGCTCCGCTTGCCTACAGCTTCTATAAGGAAGCCGTATGCCTTTTGTAGACGTCATGACGTCGGACGTCGTTCCTTTACTTTATTATAGACGTATTTTGTTTGACATGCAAGTAGATTTTCCTGGTTTTTGTTGATATATCACCGACATGCGTTTTTTCTTTTGTTTGATTGCACAAATTCCATCCGGATTTTTTAGCAGAATATTCACGTCCTACCTGCTCGGTTGGATGAGCCGGATTGTTCTGTGCGGTTTCAGGCATGAAAAAACAGCAGGCCGCAGCCCCTTGACGCAGAGCCTGCAAAGGGGTATACTCCGTGTCAGTGAAATATTCGGCTATGACGAGAACAAGTACCCGGGTGGAGTGCTTCAGAGAGCTGCCGGTGGATGCAAGGCAGTGCATGAACCCCGTGGGAAGATCCTCTCCGAGCTTTCGGGCTGAAACAGCGGCTGCTGTGTGTAGGCCCGGACGGCAGGCTTCCGTTATCAGAAGCCGCGCATTGTTGGATGCGCACTGAGGGGTCGGCCCGGTTCTGGGTCGGCAAGTAAGAGTGGTACCGCAGAGGATGTACACGCCTTTGTCTCTTATGATGGGAGACAAAGGCGTTTTTTATTGCGGCACCGGGCCATTCCGGATGTTTCATGCAAGAACAGCCCGTAAAACAGAAAGGACGAAACAACATGAAAACTCTGGAAAAAGTAAGCGACTTTGTGGGCAAGTACATGGCCGTCATCGTCATCGTGGTGGCAGCCGGTGCCCTGTTCTTCCCCGGCCCGTTCAGCGTGGTCAAAACCAGCTGGGTGAACACCCTGCTGGGCATCGTGATGTTCGGCATGGGCCTGACGCTGAAGCCCAATGACTTCAAGGTGGTGTTCAGCCGCCCGAAGGACGTCATCGTAGGCTGCGTGGCACAGTTCACCCTCATGCCCTTCCTGGCATGGGTGCTGACCATGGTGTTCCACCTGCCCACCGAGCTGGCCATCGGCGTCATTCTGGTGGGCCCCTGCCCCGGCGGCACCTCTTCCAACGTGATGACCTACCTGTCCAAGGGCGATGTTGCTCTGTCCGTCGGCATGACCGCCGTTTCCACCGTGCTGGCTCCTGTGCTCACCCCGCTGCTCACCCTGCTGTACGCCGGTCAGCGCGTGGACGTGAACCCCGTGAACATGTTCCTCTCCATCGTCAAGGTGGTGCTGGTGCCCATCGCACTGGGCTTTGTGGTCAACCACTTCTTCCATGAGTTCACCCAGCAGGCCGTGCGCGTGCTGCCGCTGGTGTCCACCACCGCCATCGTGCTGATCATCTGCGCCGTGGTCTCCGCCAACAGTGCCAAGATCATGACCAGCGGCCTGCTGATCCTGGTCGTGGTCGTCCTGCACAACCTGCTGGGCTACCTGACCGGCTACGCCGTGGGCAAGGCCCTGAAGCTGGATTCCACCAAGTGCCGCGCCATCTCCATCGAGGTCGGTATGCAGAACTCCGGCCTGGCCACCAGCCTGGCTGCCGCCCACTTTGCCCAGTACCCGCTGGCCACCATCCCGGGTGCCGTGTTCTCGGTGTGGCACAACATCTCCGGTGCCGTGCTGGCAAACTTCTATGCCCGCACCGCCGATAAGCAGTAAGCCAACAGCGGTTTTATTCCAAAAGGAGCGGCTGTATGCGGAAAGTTCCGTGTACAGCCGCTCCTTTTTATGGTTTTGCAAAGCAAAAGACCAGAGCCCAGCCGTAAATGGCCTTCTGGCTCTGGTCTTTTGTCGGGGCTTTTCTATCAGCTCCCGTTGTGGGTCAATGCTTTTTCAGCAAGCTGTCTTACTTCTTGTAAACGTAGACAGTAGCAATGCCGTTGGTCACAGCACCGTTCACCAGGCCCTCGGTGGTGGGCATGTGCTGAGCATCGCAGATTGCCAGGGTGCTGGTTGCAGGCAGCAGGTCTGCGGTATCGATCTTGGTGGTGCCAGCAGCAACGGACACCTTCAGCTTTGCGCCGTCCAGCTTGCTGTCAGTAGCGTTCAGCTCAGTTGCAGTGCCCATCTCGACCAGCATATACTTGACCTGCACTTCCACCTTGGGAGCCTGCTTCACGACCATGTTGATGGTAACGATGCCCTTATCATCAATTTTCCCGTCCTCGGTGCTGATGAAGTCGTAGCCTTCAGCAGCTGCAGGCTTGTTTGCCTGGATGGTGGCAAAGCTCACGGTCGTTGCCAGAGCAGGGACCTGAATGACGACATCGCCAAAGACCTTACCAGCACTGGTGCTGAGATACTTCAGCTTCACATCACGCTTTGCGCCGGTATCAGGGGTCTCCTTGTCAGAGCAGCCCGCCAGAACACCAGCAGCAGCCACGGCCAGAGCCGCAACGCCTGCACCCTTCAGAAAGCTACGACGAGAGATGTTAGACATAAAAATCAACCTCACAATCTTTTTTGCAGCCCCAAACCGTATCATAGGGCCGCTTACAACTATATAATACCCCCCCCCGGTACTGTTTTGTCAAGGGATTTTGCAAACTTCCCCGGGCAGCCCTGCGCCTTTTCTGTGCTGCCCCCTGGAAGGCCTTCCGGGCACCTTGTTTTTCGCAGAATAAGCCCACCTCTGCCGCAAAAATGCGGTTTTTTTAATTTTAAAAAAGGGCCGCTGCACCTCAACTGGTGCAGCGGCCCTTTACAGGTCTGATTCTTTACTGCTTGTGATACTTGCGGTCCTCTTCCTCGTAAACAGGGTCACAGGTGAGGTACATGCCCAGACGATTCAGGGTGCCGGTGTCCACGCCGGACAGCAGCACGGTGGAGTGCACGTCGCAGCCCTTGAGGTTGGGCAGCTGGTGCAGGGCAGCCGCTGCCAGCTCGTTGGTGGCGGCGCTGCTGGACAGGGCGATCAAAATCTCGTCGGTGTGCAGGCGAGGGTTCTTGCCGCCCAGATAGTTGGTCTTGAGCGTCTGGATGGGCTCGATGGCGGCAGCGCTGACCAGGTCGGTCTCCTGCGGGATGCCGGCCAGTGCCTTGAGGGCATTGATCAGGGCGCTGGCCGTCGCGCCCAGCAGGGGGCCGGTCTTGCCGGTGATCACGGTGCCGTCGCTCAGCTCAATGGCAGTTGCAGGCGCGCCGCCGGTGGCCTCGCTGCGGGCATGAGCCTGCTGTTCCACAGCACGGCTGCCCACATTCAGGCCCGCCTGATTCATCAGCAGTTCCAGCTTGTAGCGCTCGCTCTCATGCACAGTGCCGGTGATCTTCTGCTGGCACAGGCACTTGAAGTAGCGGCGCACGATCTCCTTGCGGGAGGCCTCACGGCAGACCTCATCGTCCACGATGCAGTTGCCTGCCATGTTCACGCCCATGTCCGTGGGGCTCTTGTAGGGGCTCTTCCCGGCGATCAGCTCAAACATGGCGTTCACCACCGGGAAGATCTCGATGTCTCGGTTGTAGTTGACGGTGGTGACCCCATAGGCTTCCAGGTGGAAGGGGTCGATCATATTCACATCGTTCAGGTCGGCGGTGGCAGCCTCATAGGCCAGGTTCACCGGGTGCTTCAGGGGAATGTTCCAGATGGGGAAGGTCTCGAACTTGGCGTAACCGGCCTTCACACCCCGCTTGTACTCGTGGTACAGCTGGGACAGGCAGGTGGCCATCTTACCGCTGCCGGGGCCAGGGGCCGTGATGACCACCAGCGGGCGCTCGGTCTCAATGTAGTCGTTGCGGCCATAGCCCTCGTCGCTCACGATGTGGGCCACGTCGTTGGGGTAACCGGCGATCTTATAGTGGCGGAAGGTGCGGATGCCCAGATCGTTGAGGCGCTTTTCAAAGGCCTCCACCTCCGGGGCAGCGGTGTACTTGGTCACGCACACGCTGCCCACATACAGGCCCACACCCTGGAAGGCGTCGATCAGGCGCAGCACATCCAGATCGTAGGTGATGCCGTAATCGCCGCGGATCTTGCTGCTCACAATGTCCTCGGCGCTGATGACGATGACGATCTCCGCCTGATCCTTCAGCTGCAGCAGCATCTGCAGCTTGCTGTCCGGCTGGAAGCCCGGCAGCACGCGGGAGGCATGATAGTCGTCGAACAGCTTGCCGCCGAACTCCAGATACAGCTTGTTGTCAAACTTCTGGATGCGCTCGCGGATATGCTCGGACTGCATCGCAAGATATTTGTCGTTGTCAAATCCAATTTTCATTGTTCGTTTCCTTTTTCTCATCGCTGGGCCGGCACACCGCACCGGCATTTTTCCATAACAGGCATAGTATACCACACTCAAAAAGCAGGTGCAATGCAAAACACACAGCAGAGCAGTTTTTCCGGCAAATGCAGTGGTTTGGAAGGCTGTGTGCCGCAGATTTTTGTGAAAATGGTTCTTGCCCGGTTTTATACGGCGGGTGTATAATAGAACTGTTCGGCAACCAGTCACCCGCCAGAGAGAGGAAGTTTTGCATGAATCCTGCCGAAAATTATACATATCGTTATCTGGAGACCGATGATCTGGACCAGTACAACGCCCTTTTGCGCTATACCTTTCAGGTCACGGAAGATGAGCTCACTGCCACCGGATGGAAAGACGACGAGATCAAGCAGTCCAAGTTCCCCGTGCTGGAGCGCGCGGACGTGCTGGGCTGCTTTGACGGAGAAAACCTTGTCTCCCAGTTTGCGGTCTACCCGCTGAAGATGAACATCTATGACGCCGTTTACCATGTGGGCTTTGTGACCAGTGTGTGCACCTACCCGGAGTACACCGGCAACGGCATCATGAAGCGGCTCATGATCCAGGGCCTGACCCAGATGCACAAGGAGGGCAAGAGCTTTGCCCTGCTCTACCCCTACTCCATCCCGCTGTACCACCACCTGGGGTGGGAGATCATCTCCAACAAGATCTCCTACAACATCAAGGACCGGCAGATCCCCACCAAGGTGTCGGCCCCCGGTTATGTGCGGCGCGTCGCCTGGGACAACACCGAGTTCCACGAGCTGCACTCCCATTTTGCCTCCATCACCCACGGGTGCCTGTTCCGCAACGCACTGGCCTGGGAGGAGTACTGGCGCTGGGACGAGGATGACACCAATGTCGCCGTCTATTATAATGTAAAGGACAAGCCCTGCGGCTACATGGTGTACCTGATCAAGAACGATATCATGCACATCAAGGAAATGATCTACCTGAACCGCGAGGCACAGAAGGGCCTGTGGGAGTACATCCACGCCCACGACTCCATGATCGACGAAGTGCACGGCAACACCTACTTCAGCGAACCCATCGCCTTTGAGATAGACGACGGCGACATCAAGGAGACCATCCGCCCCTATGCCATGGGCCGCATCGTGGATGTGGCCAGCTTCCTGGAAGATTACCCCTGTGACCCGGACGGCGGCGAGCTGTGCATTGATCTGGAGATCGAGGACGACCTGCTGCCCTGGAACGACCACACCTTCCGCATCCGGTTTGCGGACGGCGGCTGCACCCTGACCGATGCCCCTGCCGAATACCACCTGAAGATGGGCATCGGCACCCTTTCCACCCTGCTGCTGGGCTACAAGACCGCCGAACGTCTGTTCGAGCTGGAGCGCATCGAGGGCCGGGAGGATGCCGTGGAGCGGCTGGATGATGTGCTGTTCCACAAGATCCCTTATATTTCGGACTATATCTGATGCAGTTTCCGGAGGGCGGGGTGTTTTCCCCGCTCTTCTTTTTTGCTCTTGTGCGCCGGGCACGCGCATGTTAGAATAAGACGATATTATTTTTTCAAGGAGGCCGGGCAATGAAGGGCAGAGAGGCTTATCCCGACGAAGAACTGCGCCGCCGCATCATGGACTTTATCATGGCGGCCGGGCAGACCCTGTTGGAGAACGGTGCGGAAGTGTTCCGGGTGGAGCAGACCATGGAGATCATGGCACGCTCCTTCCACCTGCGGGAGTTCCATGTTTATGTACTGACCAACGGCATTTTTGCCAGCGCCGGCACCGCAGAGATCAGCGAAGTGCGCAACGTGCCGGTGCGCACCACCCATCTGGGCCGGGTGGCGGCGGTGAACGCCCTTTCCCGCGAGATCGCCGAGACCAATATGTCGCTGGGGGAGGCCGAGTACCGTCTGGCGGCCGCCCAGCGCATCCCCTTCCCCAAGGAATGGGTGCAGCTGGTCAGCGGCATGGGCGGCGCGTTCAGCTTTGCCATGATCTTTGGCGGTGATCTGCGCAGCGCCATCGCTGCCGCCGTGGCCGGCCTGGCCGCCAGCGGCTATCTGCTGCTGTGCGGGCGGCACGGCCTGCCCGGCGGCTTCCAGAAGATCACCACCGCGTCCCTCATCACACTGGTGTGCATCCTGCTGTGTCAGGCGCTGCATACCTCGGCCAGCCATGCCATCATCGGTGCGCTGATGATCCTGACCCCCGGCATCGCCTTCACCATGGGCATCCGCGACTTCGTGCACGGCGACTACCTGTCCGGCACCATCCGCATGATCGACGCGCTGCTCATCGCCGCCAGCATCGCCATCGGCACCGGCCTTGTGCTGGGCCTGTATTCTCTGCTCACGGGGGTGGTGGTCGCATGATTTCTCTCACCAATTCCCAGATCGGGGAGCTGATGGGCCAGTTCCTGCTGGCCGGCACCGGCACCCTGAGCTTTGCCATCCTGTTCGCCTGCCCCCGCCGGAGCCTGCCCACCTGTGCGCTGGTGGGTGCCGTGGGCTGGTTCGTGTATGAGCTGTGCGTCATGCTGGGGCTGGACACCGCTGCGGCCAGCCTGCTGGCGGTGATTCCCCTCACCATCCTCACCCGCGTGTTCGCCATCCTGCAAAAGACCCCCGTGACCGTGTTCCTGCTCTCCGGCATCTTCCCGCTGGTGCCGGGTGCAGGCATCTACTACACGGCCTACTATTTCATTCAGGGCGACAACGCACTGGCGTTGTCCAACGGCATCAGCACCTTCAAGGTCGCGGTGGCACTGGCCGTGGGCATCTCGCTGGTGCTCAGCATCCCGCTGCCGCCGCGCCATCGCTCCGGCTGACGGAAGGCCCAATTTCCTACCAAAAAACTTCGTTGTAGGTGTTGACAAATCCGTCGGAGTGGTTTATTATAAATGCAATATCACAAAAATGGCTGTGAAGAGAAGAGTAGGCCTTCGCATTGATCCTTACCAGAAAGCCCGGGCGATGGAAAAGGGCAGGAAACAGGAAGCTGAAAATGGTCTCGGAGCCGTGTGGGCGAGGCGCAGGAGTGCTAAGTCTGCAACGGGATGCGCCCGTTACAGCGTCCGGCTGTAAGCAGCAGAAGCTGCCGCAGCATCGAGGCTTTGTCCGTGAGGGCAGAGTAAACCAAGGTGGTACCACGGAAGATGTTATGCCTCCGTCCTTGCTGAGCGTTCGGCTCGTGTAAGGACGGAGGCTTTTTTCGTCCTCCGTACAAGGCGTGCGCGGACTGTGCCGCGCCGCCGCTCAACAATTTTTTACAAAGATAGAGAGGGATTTTACCATGATTACTCGTCGCGATTTTCTGAAAGTTACCGGTGTGGCCGCTGCTGCCGCTGCCCTGACCGCCTGCGGTGGTTCTTCTTCCACTGCATCCTCCACCGCTTCCAGCGCCGCTGCTTCTGCTGTGGCCAAGCTGGACAAGGTCAAGGTAGCCGTGCCCAACGACACCACCAACGAGGCTCGTGCCCTGACCCTGCTGGAGAAGAACGGCTTCTTCAAGCTGAAGGCTGACGCAGGCCTGACCGCCACCGCAAAGGACATCGAGGAGAACCCCCTGAACGTTACCGTCGATGAGGTCGAGGCTGCTCAGGTGCCCAACGTCCTGCAGGACGAGGACTACGCCGTCATCAACTCCAACTACGCCATCTCTGCCGGTCTGGACCCCACGACCGATGCACTGGCCATCGAGGACGGATCTTCCGCTTACGTCAACGTTCTGGTCTGCAAGGACGGCAACCAGGAGGAGCCCAAGATCAAGGCTCTGGCCGCTGCCCTGCAGAGCCAGCAGGTCAAGGACTTCATGGATGAGAACTATAAGGGTGCCGTGGTGTCCGTTGTGGAGAACCCCACCGACGGCTATGACGCTTCCGTTGACTACGACGCTCTGAACGGCGAGACCGTGAGCTGCGCCGCTACCCCGGCTCCCCACTGCGAGGTGCTGGAGGTCTGCAAGGAGATCCTGGCCGCCAAGGGCATCACGCTGGACATCCAGGAGTACGATGACTACATCATCCCCAACAACGTGGTCGAGGACGGCACCGTTGACACCAACTACTTCCAGCATCAGCCGTATCTGGATGACTTCAATGCAGAGCACGGCACTCACCTGGTGACGGTTGCCGGCATCCATGTGGAGCCCATGGGCATCTACGGCGGCAAGCAGGACAGCCTGGCACCCATCGAAGGCTAAAAGGAGCAATTTTCTGTGATCGAGATCAAACACCTTTCCAAGACCTTCCAGATGAAGGACGGCGCGGTGAACGCGCTGAAAGACATCAACCTGACCATTCCGGATGGTTCCATCTATGGCATCATCGGCATGTCCGGTGCGGGCAAATCCACGCTGGTGCGCTGCATCAACCTGTTGGAGCGCCCCACCGAGGGCAGTGTGGTGATCGACGGCACCGCCATGGAGACCCTGTCTCCGGCGGCCCTGCGTGAGCGCCGCCGCGAGATCACCATGATCTTCCAGCAGTTCAACCTGCTCATGCAGCGCAGCTGCCTGAAGAACATCTGTTTCCCCATGGAGCTGGCCGGTGTAAAAAAGGCCGACGCCGAAAAGCGCGCCAAAGAGCTGCTGGAGATGGTGGGCCTGCCCGACAAGGCAAACGCCTACCCCGCCCAGCTGTCCGGCGGCCAGAAGCAGCGCATTGCCATTGCCCGCGCCCTGGCCACCAACCCCAAGGTGCTGCTGTGCGACGAGGCCACCAGTGCGCTGGACCCCAACACCACTCATTCCATCCTGACCCTGATCAAGGACATCAACCAGAAGCTGGGCATCACCGTGGTGGTCATCACCCACCAGATGAGCGTGGTGGAAGAGATCTGCGACAGTGTGGCCATCCTGGACGGCGGTGTGGTCATGGAAGAGGGCTCGGTGCAGGAAATTTTCGCCAACCCCAAGACGGCTGCGGCAAAGCGTCTGGTCGCCCCCAACGGCGGCAGCGCAGCCCGCGACCTTTCCAGCTTTGCGCCGGATGACCATGTGGTGCGTGTCACCTTCAACGGTTCGTCCACCGCAAAGCCTCTGGTGGCAAGCCTTGCCGCCGAAAAGGGCATTCTGGTGTCGGTGCTCAGCGCCGATACCCGTGATCTGAGCGGCCAGTGCTACGGCTCCATGCTGCTCAAGCTGCCTGCCGATGTGGAGCTGGCCAAGCAGGCGGCTGCCTATATGCGCAGCCAGCCCGGCGTGACCGTGGAGGAGGTGACCGGCGAATGAGTATTGCAGATTATGGCTTTGCCATTTGGGAAACGTTCTATGTGACGGTTCTTTCCACCGCGTTTGCGCTGGTGCTGGGCCTGCCGCTGGGCGTGCTGCTGGTGGCCGGTGACAAGGACGGCGTGCTGCCCCTGCCCGGCTGGCTGATGCACATCCTCAACATCGTCATCAACATTCTGCGCAGTGTGCCCTTTCTGATTCTGATGATCTGTGTATTCCCGCTCACCCGTGTCATCGTAGGCACCACGGTGGGTACCAAAGCCACCATCGTTCCGCTGGTGGTGGCCGCCTTCCCGTTCGTGGCACGTCTGGTAGAGACCAGCCTGCGCGAGCTGGACGAAGGTGTGGTGGAAGCTGCCCAGAGCATGGGTGCCACCCCGTTCCAGATCATTACCAAAGTGATGATCCCGGAGTGCCTGCCCGGCCTGATCTCCAGCATGACCACGGCCCTGACCACCATTCTGGGCTACTCGGCCATGTCCGGCGTCATTGGCGGCGGCGGCCTGGGCAAGATCGCCCTGTCCTACGGCTATTACCGCTACCAGACCGACATCATGATCGTGTGTGTCATCCTGCTGGTGCTCATGGTGCAGGTGTTCCAGAGCGCGGGCACCTTCTGGGCGACCCGGAGCGACAAGCGCCTGCGGAAGTAAAAGAGTGCCGGAAGGCTTTTCATGGTGATGGAAAAGTTTCCTTAAACCATACTGCCAGACGATCCCGGCAGGGAAAAATTTAACGTTTCAATTCCCCGCCGGAGGCTGTATGCTCCCTGCGGGGAATTGTGCTATATGGACAAACCCAGCAAAGGAGTATGTAGTATGAATCGTGATACCATCTGCGTGCAGGGCGGCTATACGCCCGGAAACGGCGAACCCCGCCAGATCCCCATCATCCAGTCCACCACCTTCAAGTACGCCACCAGCGAGGACATGGGCAAGCTGTTTGACCTGGAGGCCAACGGCTACTTCTATTCCCGCCTGCAGAACCCCACCTGTGACCTTGTGGCCCAGAAGATCTGTGAACTGGAAGGCGGCACCGCTGCCATGCTGACTTCCAGCGGGCAGGCTGCCAACTTCTTCGCCCTGTTCAACCTTTGCCAGGCCGGTGACCACATCGTGGCATCCAGCACCATCTACGGCGGCACCTTCAACCTCATCTCGGTCACCATGAAAAAGATGGGCATCGAGGCCACCTTTGTGGACCCGCTGTGCACCGAGGAAGAGCTGAACGCCGCGTTCCGCCCCAACACCAAGGTCGTATTCGGCGAGACCATCGCCAACCCTGCCCTGACCGTGCTGGACATTGAAAAGTTTGCGCAGGCAGCCCACGCCCACGGCGTGCCGCTCATCGTGGACAACACCTTCCCCACCCCGGTCAACTGCCGCCCCTTCGAGTGGGGTGCCGACATCGTGACCCACTCCACCACCAAGTACATGGACGGCCATGGCGCCGTACTGGGCGGTGCCATCGTGGACAGTGGCAAGTTCGACTGGATGGCCCACGCCGACAAGTTCCCCGGCCTGTGCACCCCGGATGACAGCTACCACGGCATCACCTACGCCGAGCGTTTTGGCAAGGAGGGTGCCTTCATCACCAAGGCAACGGCCCAGCTGATGCGCGACTTTGGTTCCATGCAGTCCCCCATGAACGCCTACATGCTGAATCTGGGTCTGGAGAGCCTGCATGTGCGCATGCAGCGCCACTGCGAGAACGGCATGGCCGTGGCAAAGTTCCTGGAAGCTCACCCGAAGGTGGCTTACGTCAACTACTGCGGTCTGGAATCCAGCCCCTACCATGCACTGGCCGAAAAGTACCTGCCGAACGGCAGCTGCGGCGTGGTCAGCTTTGGCCTGGCCGGCGGCCGTGAGGCAGCCAGCACCTTTATGAAGGAACTGAAGCTGGCCGCCATCGAGACCCATGTGGCCGATGCCCGCACCTGCTGCCTGAACCCCGCTTCCAGCACCCACCGTCAG
This sequence comes from uncultured Faecalibacterium sp., assembly GCA_900539945.1. GTDB lineage: Bacteria > Bacillota > Clostridia > Oscillospirales > Ruminococcaceae > Faecalibacterium. The sequence goes on along the minus strand of UQDV01000012.1, from coordinate 21,026 downwards.
ATGAACGATGAGCAGCTGAAGGCCGCCGGTGTGCCCGCTGAGCTGGTGCGCATGAGCTGCGGCCTGGAAAGCAGCGAGGACCTCATTGCCGACATCGCACAGGCACTGGATAAGATCTGATCCCGTCCGGTCAGCTGCATGGTCGTTTTTTCCCGATGAAGGGTACGCCGGAGTTTTTCATGGGTGGAGTTGCTGTTTCTCATTACAGCCCCACCCGTGAAACGTTTTCGGATGGCCCTGCGGGTAGAGATGCTGTTTCCCGCCACGACCTCTCCCGTGAAAAAGGCAGGAACGGAAAGCCCGCAGGCTTTCCGTTCCTGCAATAAAAATAAATATTCCGCTGAAACAGCCAGAGCGCCAGCGGAGGCTATTCTAAATCGTTAGGAGTACGAACTATGCCGCTGATCATCCCCAAGACCCTGCCCGCCTACGATGCCCTTTATGAAGAAAACGTCTTTGTCATGCACCGGGAGCGGGCACTGGCACAGCACATCCGCCCGCTGGAGATCCTGATCCTGAACCTGATGCCCACCAAGATCGCCACCGAGACCCAGATCGCCCGTCTGCTGGCCAACACCCCCCTGCAGGTGCATATGACCCTGCTGCAGACGGCCAGCCACGCCGCCACCCATGTGTCGGCCGCCCATCTGGATGCATTCTACAAGACCTTTGACGAGGTGAAGAACAACCGCTACGACGGCATGATCATCACCGGTGCCCCGGTGGAGACCATGGACTTTGAGCAGGTGGACTACTGGCCGGAACTGTGCGAGATCATGGATTTCAGCGAGACGAACGTCTACTCCACCCTGCACGTCTGCTGGGGTGCCCAGGCGGGCCTGTACTACCACTACGGTGTGCACAAGGAGCTGCTGCCGGAAAAGATGTTCGGCGTGTTCGAGCACCGGGTCACCCGCCCGGCGAACCCTCTGGTGCGCGGCTTTGACGAGGTGTTCTATGCGCCCCACAGCCGCCACACCGGCATCCGCCGGGCCGATGTGGATGCCTGCGACGCGCTGCGCATCCTGGCCGAGAGCGATGTGGCCGGGCCCTTCCTCATGAGCACCGAGAACGGACGGCAAATCTTTGTCACCGGCCACCCGGAGTACGACAAGTACACGCTGGATGCCGAGTACAAGCGGGACGTGGCCAAGGGCCTGCCCATCCACGTGCCCGTCAACTACTATCCGGACGATGACCCGGAGCAGCCTCCGCTGTTCCGCTGGCGCGCCCATGCTCACCTGCTGTACGAGAACTGGCTGAACTACTACGTCTACCAGAACACGCCTTACGATCTGGGCGAGATCCAGCGCGTGAAGCACGGCAAATAAGATTTCATCCATGCAAAGCGGCTGCTCCGGTTTTCCACACCGGGCAGCCGTTTTTGTGTAAAGAGATCCACTGAAACGACACAAGGCCCCCGGATTCCCGGGGGCCTTGTGCTGTATGAAGAAGTCTCCAATGGAGGGAGTAAATGGCAGATCAGGCGTCGGTGCGGTCCTTCTTGAGCAGGCTCAGGATCACAGCACCCACCACGCTGCCCACAGCCAGCGCCACGCAGTACAGAGCGGCGTGGTCCACCACGGGGAACACGAAGATGCCGCCGTGGGGTGCCCGCAGGCCGCAGCCAAAGACCATGGACAGGGAACCGGCCAGGGCCGAGCCGATGATGCAGCTGGGCAGGATGCGCAGCGGGTCGGCTGCTGCATAGGGGATGGCACCCTCGGTGACGAAGCACAGGCCCATGACGTAGTTCACGATGCCGTTGCGGCGCTCGTCGGGGGTCCACTTCTTGGGGCAGAAGGTGGTGGACAGGGCGATGGCAATGGGAGGCACCATGCCGCCCACCATGACGGCGGCCATGACCTCATAGTTGCCGGAAGCAAGGGCTGCGGTGCCAAACACATACGCTGCCTTGTTGAAGGGGCCGCCCATGTCGATGCTCATCATACCGGCCACGATGGCACCCAGCAGCACCTTGGAGGTGCCGCCCATGGCGTTCAGCCAGTTGGTCATGGCGGTGTTGATCATGCCCATGACCGGGTTGATGCCGCACATCACGGCACCAATGATCAGCATGCCGCCCAGCGGGTAGATCAGCATGGGGCGAAGGCCGTTCAGGCTGGCGGGCAGCTTTTCGGTGATCTTTTTCAGGAACTGCACGATGTAGCCCGCTGCAAAACCGGCCAGCATGGCAGCCAGGAAACCGCCGGAGATGCCGGTGGTCTCACCATTGGCGATGCCCGCAAAGTTGGTGCCGTTCATGGCCAGCACACCGCCGGCAAAGCCCACCGCCAAGCCCGGACGGTCGGCGATGGACATGGCGATGAAGCCTGCCAGAATGGGCAGCATGTAGCCGAAGGCCGCGCTACCCACCGTCTTGAAGAAAGCGGCCACCGGAGTGTTCATGCCAAAGTTAGCGGGGTCGATGCTGTAATCGTCCAGCAGGAAGGCCAGCGCGATCATGATGCCGCCGCCCACCACGAAGGGCAGCATGTGGGAGACGCCGTTCATCAGGTTTTTGTACAGGCTGCGGCCAAAGCTGTCCTTGGTGTCGGTGCTCTCGGCGGCCTCGGCACCGCCCTCGGCGCGGAACACCGGCACTTCGCCGTGGGCGATCTTCTTGATGAGCTCTTCCGGCTTATGGATGCCGTCATCCACCCGGGTGAACAGCACCGGCTTGCCGTCAAAGCGGGCGGTGTCTACCTTTTTCTCGGCGGCCACGATGATGCCGTCGCAGGCGGCGATCTCGGCACGGGTCAGGATGTTCTTTGCGCCGTCCGAACCGTTGGTCTCCACCTTGGTGGGCAGGCCCAGCTTGTCACCGGCCTTGGTCAGCGCCTCGGCGGCCATGTAGGTGTGAGCGATGCCGTTGACGCAGGCCGTCACCGCCAGGATGCGGTAACCATTCTGGGGCAGCTGCTGCTGCGTAAAGCTCTCGGCACCAAACTGGGCTTCCTCCTGCGCGTCGATGCAGTCCAGAAACTCCTTGGGGGTCTTGGCAGCCTTAAGCTTTTCCACAAAATCCTCGTTCATCAGCATCTGCATCATGCGGGCCAGCATATCTACATGCAGGCTGCCGTTTTCCGGCGCTGCAATGGCAAACAGCAGGTCGGTGGTGCCGTCATCCTCGGCGTTGTACTGCACCGGCTTTGCCAGACGCAAAGCGGCCAGGCTGGGCCGGGTGACCACAGCCGTTTTGGCGTGGGGCACCGTGATGCCGTTGTCCACATAGGTAGAGCCCTCGGCCTCGCGGGCGTAGAGGGCCTTTTTGTAGGCATCCTTGTCGGTGATGTTGCCGTGGGTGGCCTGCAGCTCCACCAGACGGCTCAGGATCTCCTCCTGTGTTTGCAGCGCCTCGTCCAGCGCAATGGACTGTGCGGTAAATAACTCGGTAATGCGCATAAACGTTTCTCCTTATTCCTTTTATTCCATCAAAGCTGCGCCAGCAGCTCGTCGATCTTCTCCTTTGTGGCAAGCCCAAGGCTGAACGCCGTTGCGCTGCCGCAGGCGGTGCCCAGCCGCAGCGCCTGCGCGTAGCTGCCGCTTTGCAGATACCCAGCCACAAAACCGGCCACCATGCTGTCGCCTGCGCCCACGCTGTTGACCACCTTGCCCTTGGGGCAGCCGATGCGGTGGGTCTGGCCTTCCTCGTCCAGCAGCAGGGCACCGTCCCCGGCCATGCTCACCAGCACATTGCGGGCACCCTTTTCCTGCAGGGCGCGGGCCGCTGCCGCGATCTCTTCATCCGTGTGCAGCTCCCTGCCCACGATCTCGCCCAGCTCGTGGTTGTTGGGCTTGATGAGGAAGGGGTGGTAGGGCAGCACGTTCACCAGCAGGGCGCGGGTGGCGTCCACCACGCAGCGCACGCCCCGGCCGTCCAGCCGGGCCAGCAGCCGCTGATACACGTCCTGCGGCAGGCTGGCGGGGATGCTGCCGGCTAAAATCAGCACGTCATTTTCGGTCAGACCGTCCAGCTTTTCTTCCAGCTGGTGCAGGGCCTCGTCCGGGATGTCCGGCCCAGCTCCGTTCAGCTCGGTCTCCTGCCCCGCCTTGATCTTGACATTGATGCGGGTCATGCCGTTTTCCAGATGCACAAAGTCGGTGTGCAGGCCCTGCGCGGCCAGACCGCGCTCCAGCCAGGCACCGGTCTCCCCGGCCACAAAGCCCAGCGCCACGCTGGGGCAGCCCAGCTGGGCCAGCACGCCGGACACGTTGATGCCCTTGCCGCCCAGCACGCAGTCCTCGCCGCAGGCACGGTTCACCTGCCCGACTTCCAGCGGGGCGTCCAGCCGCACCACATAGTCGATGGCCGGGTTGAATGTGACAGTGTAGATCATAGTTCCGTCTCCTTTACCAGCGTGTATTGTTTGTATTTAGGGCTGGGGCAGCGGTTGGTCAGGATGGCACCGCTGTGCAGGTCTGCGATCACCGCCGGGCAGATGCGCGCAAACTTGGCGTCATCCACCAGAAACCAGCTCTCCCGTGCGCGGTGCACCACCGTGGCTTTCACGGCGGCTTCCTCCGGGTCCGGGGTGGTGAAGCCTGCTTCCAGCGCCACACCGTTGGCCCCCATGAACGCCTTGGTGAAGTTGTACTGCTGCAGGCTGCTCACGGCTGCCGCGCCCACGATGGCCTCGGTCTGGGGCCGCAGCAGCCCGCCGGGCAGGAACACCCGGCAGCCCTTCTGGGCCAGCGTGCGGGCATGGGCCACGCCGTTGGTCACATAGTTTGCCTGCAGGGCCTCGCCCTGCAGCGCCCGCACCAGTTCCAGCGTGGTGGAGCCTGCGTCGATGAACACAAAGTCCTCGGCGTGGATGAGGGCAGCGGCAGCCGCCGCAATGGCCCGCTTCTGGGGCACGGCCAGCGTCTCCTTGGCCTGCATGGTGGGTTCCTCGGCCTGGAAGCGGCTGTCCGGCAGAGTGGCCCCACCGTGCACCTTGTTCAGCTTGCCCAGCCGGTCCAGCTCCGTCAGGTCACGCCGGATGGTGGACTCGCTGGTGCCCAGCGCCTCGCACAGCTCCTGCACGGTGGCCGTGCGCTGTTTGCTCAGCAGATTCAGGATCTGCCCGAACCGTTCTTCTGCCAACATGGCTGTTCTCTCCTTTGCGCCCCGTCTCTGACGGTTTTTAGCGTTCTTTGACGGGTTTTGGTGGTTTGCATCTTTATTATAGCAAGCATTCCGTCAAAATCAATCATTTCCGGTCAATTTCACGCACAAAATTTCTCTCCGATTTTTGTGCACATCTGCCAAGGCACAAAAAAGAGCCGCTGTGCGTACCAATGCACAGCGGCTCCGGAGAGATGGTTTGCTCGGAATTATTCAGCCGTCCAGTAGAAATCGTCACCGGGCAGTGCGCCGCCCACGGCGGCGGGGTCGGCGTCAAACAGCACCTGCAGGTAAGCAGAAGCATCTGCCTTCAGCTCGTCGCCGGTCAGGCAGACGATGTTGCAGTTGGGCAGGGCCTTTTTGGCAATGGCAGCCTTGGCCACCACGCCCTGCTCTTCGCACAGGGCAGCGGTGCCGTCCAGGTCGGTGTTGGCGGCTTCCACGCTCCTGGCGTAGTCGGTCAGGAAGGCGGCCACCACATCCGGGTGCTCCTCGGCGTACTCTTTGCGCACCACAGTCACACCGGTGATGAGCTGGGTATCGGCCACCTTGTTCCACTCCTCGGTCAGGTTCAGGGCCACCCGCAGAGTCTCGTCCTGCAGACCGGCGGCAGTGACATAGGGCTGGGGCAGCACGGCAATGGCGTCCTTGGTGGTGGCCATCTGGGCGGTCACCTCGGTGGCCTCGCTATAATACTCGATGGTCACGTCCTTGTCGGGGTCGATGCCGTTGGCGTTGAGCAGGTAGCGCAGCACATACTCCGGGGTGGTGCCCTTGCCGGTGGACAGGATGGTGCGGCCCTTCAGGTCAGCCATGGACTGCACCGTGTCGCCCTGTTCCACCACATACAGCACGCCCAGGGTATTCACAGCCACGGCCTGGATGCCGCCGTTGGTTTTCTGGTACAGGGTCGCGGCCAGGTTTGCCGGGATGGCAGCCATGTCCAGCTCACCCTTCATCAGCAGGGGCACGATCTCATCGGCGGCGCCGTAGAGCTGCAGGTCGTAGTCCATGGCGGCGGTGCCGTCGGCTTCCATGCTGAGCAGGTTGACCAGACCCATGGTGGTGGGGCCCTTCAGGCCCGCGATGCGCAGGGCGTCGGTGGTGGAAAGCTCCTGTGCGGCTTCGCTGGAAGCAGCCTCGGAGGAAGCGGCCTCACTGGAGGCTGCAGAGCCGGAAACGGCGGAGCTTGCGCTGCCGCCGCAGGCTGCCAGGCACAGCGCAAGGCTGAACGCCAGCAGCAGCGATACAAATTTCTTCATGATGTCCTCTTTCTTCCCGCAGGGGTGCCGTTCCCCGCATGGGAACCGGTGCAGACCCTGCAATGCAAAATTTTACAAGGCAAATTTGCAAAAATATTTGCTTTGCGCGTCCTAGTTTACTATAATAGGGGGGAAAATACCGTTGCGCATGCAACGGAATTGCAGGAGGACTGTGGGGGCCGCTGCGGTTCCCACGGAGTTGCGATGAAAAACGATCTGCCGCTGTTACAATCCACCACCCTGTTTTCCGGTCTTTCCGCCGAGGAGCTGCAAGCACTGCTGACCCGGCTGGGGGCCGTGGAGCGCAGCTTTGGCCGGGGCGAAGTGCTCGTACTGGCCGGTGCGCCCAGCCGCCGGGTGGGCGTGGTGCTGTCCGGAGAACTGGAAGCCTACCGCCCCGGCCCGGAGGGTGCCCGTGTGCCCATTACCCGGGTGGAACCGGGCGGGGTATTCGGCGATGTGCTGGGCGGGTCCAGTCTGGCCAGCCCGGTCACGGTGCTGGCGGCCACCGCCTGCGAGGTGCTGCTGGTGCCCTACGAGCAGCTGCTGCTCTCGGACGGCAGCCCCGCCCATCAGCGGGTGCTGCAAAATCTGGTGCGCACCATCAGCGACAAATACTTCCTGCTCTCCCGCCGGGTGGACCTGCTGGTGCTGAAGAGCCTGCGCGCCAAGGTGTGCGCTTACCTGCTGAACGAGAGCGAGCGGGCCGGGAGCCTGACTTTCAGCATCCCGTTCTCCCGCGTGCAGCTGGCCGACTACCTCAACTGCGACCGCAGTGCCCTGAGCCGGGAGCTGAGCCTGATGCAGAAGGACGGCCTGCTGGATACCTTTAAAAGCAGCTTCAAACTGCTGGACCCGGACGCTCTGAAGCAGATGGTGCAATAAAGGATAAAAAGGAGTTTTACCATGTCCAAACCGATTCTCTGGATCGTGATCCCCTGTTATAATGAGGAAGCAGTGCTGCCCATCACGGCCCCGCTGTTCCTGCAAAAGATCAACGACCTTGCCGCCCGCGGCCTTGTGAGCGACAGGAGCCGGGTGCTGTTCGTCAACGACGGCTCCAAGGATAAGACCTGGGAGCTCATTCAGGGCTTTGCAAAGCAGGACGAGCACTTCATCGGCATTGCGCAGAGCCGCAACCGCGGCCACCAGAATGCCGTACTGGCAGGCCTGATGGAGGCGCTGCACAGCGGCAGCTGCGATATCACCATTTCCATCGACTGCGACGGGCAGGATGACATCAACGCCATGGATGAGATGGTGCAGAAGTATCTGGACGGTGCCGAGGTGGTGTACGGCGTGCGCAGCCGCCGCGACACCGACACCTTCTTCAAGCGGTTCACCGCCGAGGGCTTCTACCATGTGATGAACGCTCTGGGCGCCGACATCGTGTTCAATCACGCCGACTACCGCCTGATCAGCACCCGTGTGCTGGAGAGTTTTGCCGACTACCACGAGGTGAACATCTTCCTGCGGGGTATGGTGCCGCTGGTGGGCTTCCCCCACGACGTGGTCACCTACGAGCGCCACGAGCGTCTGGCCGGCGAGAGCCACTATCCCCTGAGCAAGATGCTGGCACTGGCCTTTGACGGCATCACCAGCCTGTCCAACAAGCCCATCCGCATCATCACCGGAGCCGGCATCGTGGTGAGCCTGATCGGCTTCATCGGGGTCATCTGGGCCATCGTGCAGGCCATTCTGGGCTCGTCGGTGGCAGGCTGGGCCTCTATCGTCTGCATCGTCTGCTTCATGGGCGGCGTGCAGCTGGTATGCCTGGGCGTCATTGGCGAATACATCGGCAAGATCTACATGGAGACCAAGGCCCGCCCGCGCTACATCATCTCGGAGCGCACCTGGGCCCCCTACGAAAGGAAGTATCACGGATGAGCAAACAGAGCTGGCGGGGCAGTACCCTGCTGAACCCGGAACCGCCGGTGCTGGTGTCCTGCGGCGGGCTGGAGAACCCCAACCTCATCACCATCGGCTGGACGGGCACCATCTGCACACAGCCCAGCATGGTGAGCATCAGCGTGCGGCCGGAACGGTTCAGCCACCACCTCATTCAGGAGAGCGGGCAGTTTGCCATCAACCTGCCCACCGAAGCACTGGTGCGGTCGGTGGATTGGTGCGGCGTGAAGAGCGGCCGCGATGTGGACAAGTTTGCCGCCTGCGGCCTGCATGCCGAGCCGGGCAGCGTGCTCACCGACTGCCCTGTGCTGGCGGAAAGCCCGGTGAACCTGGAATGCAAAGTGACCCAGAGGATCCCGCTGGGCAGCCACGATCTGTTCCTTGCCGAAGTGGTGGCCTGCGATGTGGACGAGAGCCTGCTGGATGAGACCGGCAAGCTGTGTCTGGACAAGGCAAAGCTCATCGTGTACAGCCACGGCGAGTATCTGGCCCTGGGCAAAAAGCTGGGCACCTTTGGTTACACCGTGCGCAAAAAGAAACCGGCAAGAAAAAAGAAATAACCGCAGAAAAGGCGGGCCGCAGTTTGCACTGCAGCCCGCCTTTTTACGGTTCAGTCGTTCTTATGAAAAAGATCACGCATCCGAACGGGAGTAGGCGTTCTTCATCTGATTGCTCAGTTCAAACAGCACCTTGTCCAGCGTGTCGGAGGCCTTTTCCTGGATCATGGCGGCCAGGGCGAGGTTGGCTTCCTCCCGCAGGGCGGCACGGGCTGCAGGCGCTGCCGCGGCCAGCTTCGCGTCGTACTGGTTCACCAGTGCATGGGCCGCGCTGAGCACAGCTTCCTCATAGCGCTCAATGTGGAACAGCGACTTAGCATAGGAGGCATCGGCCATGGCGGCGATCATGCGGCTGACCCAGTAGAAGTTGTCGGTGGACACTTCGCCGGTGGTGTTGGCCAGATAAGCCGGGGTGGTGTCCACGTTGGCGTAGAAGGGCACCATGGTGTTGAAGGCGTTGGAGGCATAGGCGATCCATTCCAGAGCGCAGTTCTCGGCGTCCACGTCCGGGCGCAGCTGGATCAGGGCCATGAAGTCGTTGCGGTTGATGCCGATGGAACGGTATGCACCCTTGCTGGCCTTGTCGCCGTAGCTGCGGTAGGGGTCATACGGGGTGCCCTGATAGTGGCTGGACAGCACATACTTCACGTCCTCCGGGGTCACCTTCTTTTCCGGCACCATGCACCAGGGCAGATCGTCGGACATGGGGGTATAATCGGCATCCGGACCGTCCCACACCCAGGTGGTGGGGTTCAGGGTACGCAGCATGTACCAGGCGCGGGGCGTGTTATACACATGGTCCGAGTCGTCGTGGCTGCCAAAGGCATCGCGGGGGTTCAGTGCCCCATCCTGCGACAGGTCCAGATGGTTCTTTGCGATGAACTCGGCAAGGTCGGCCGAGCACATGTATTCCTTCTGCTCGCCCAGGGCGTCGGTCAGGTCAAAGCTGTCCAGACCCAGCTGGTTGGGCATGACCACATACACGTCATCCGGCACACGGCGGGCGATCCAGTGGTGACCGCCGATGGTCTCCAGCCACCACACCTCGTTCACGTCGGCAAAAGCGATGCCGTTCATCTCGTAAGTGCCGTAGGTCTGCAGCAGCTGGCCCAGACGCTGCACGCCCTCGCGGGCGGTGTGGATGTAGGGCAGCACCAGATACACAATATCCTCTTCGCCGATGCCGCCGGGCACTTCCGGCTGGCCGCCCTTGGCGGGGCGGTACTCCACCAGCGGGTCCGCGCCCAGCACGCGGGGGTTGGAGGTGATCGTCTCAGTGGCGGTCATGCCCACGTTGGCGGCGTTCACGCCGGAAGCCGCCCAGATGCCCTTGCCCTCCACGGCGTTGGGCATGGCGGTAAAGCGCATGGCACCCTCCGGCAGGGGCACTTCCACATGGGACAGCACACTGCGGTAGACCTTGGGCAGGTCCTCCGGGTGCACCACGGTGAACTTTTTGGCGGTGAAATGGCCGGAACCGGAATCGTCGTTGCGGGCGATCATGGTAGAGCCGTCGTAAGACGCCTTTTTGCCGACCAGAATGGTAGTACAAGCCATAACTGAAAAACCTCCGTTTCAGGTTCAGGATTCTTAACATGCAGCCGTTTTGCGCTGCTAACCCTTATTGTAATCCTTTGTTTGTGGAATTGCAAGCCGCACCCGGCTGTGCCAGCTTCTGCAGCTCCAGCACCGGCCAGCCCAGTGCGTCGATGGCGGCACGGTCGTGGGTGGCCAGCAGCACCGGACGGCCCTCCACCCGCTCCCGCAGCAGGGCGATGCTGGCCTGTACGGCAGCCGGGTCCATACCGGTAAAGGGCTCGTCCAGCAGCAGGGTGTCCCCCGGTGCCCAGAGGGCCCGCAGCAGGGCCGTGCGGCGCTTCTGCCCGCCGCTCAGCTTCCGGGCCGGGAGGGCCAGCGCGGCCTCGTCCAGCCCCAGCCGGGCAAAGTCCTGTCGGATGGCCGCTTCCTGCCGGTCATCCGGCAGCACCAGCAGCACATTCTGCACCGCCGTCAGCTGGGGGCAGAGCCGGTCCTCCTGGAACACCGCACTCACCCGCCCGGCGCCCTGCACCCGGCCTGCCGTGGGCGTTTCCAGCCCCATGAGGATGCGCAGAAGGGTGGTCTTGCCCCAGCCGCTGGGGGCCCACAGCACCGCCGGGCCGTCCACCGTAAAGGTCAGATCCCGGAACAGCACCGTGCTGCCAAACCGCTTTTCCAGATGGTCGATGGTCAGCATGCGGCATCCTCCTCTCCGCCAATCAACGCCCGGCTCACAGCATCCAGCGCCCGGAGGAACAGCTTTTCAAAGGCCGCACTGAGCAGGATGATGACAAAGGTCCAGGCGAACAGCTCCCCGGTGGAAAGGGTGATCTTGGCCCGGTAAAGGGCATCGCCGATGCTGCCGTTGGGCAGGCCGATGACCTCCGCCGCCACGCCGCTTTTCCAGCAGATGCCCAGCGCCACGCTGCACCCCTGCCGGAAAGCCGGGAGAACCGCTGGGAGCCACACGGCCCGCAGGCGGCGGCCCAGCGGCAGACGGAACACCTTTGCCATTTCCAGCAGCTGCGGGTCTGCCGCCCGGATGCCGGTGCGCACGGCTCCGTACAGCACCGGAAGCACCATCAGAAAACTGATGAGCACCGACAGCGAGGACCCCCGCACCCACACCAGCGCCAGAATGATGAAGCTGGCCACCGGCGTGGCCTTGACCAGCTGCAGCACCGGGGCAATCAAAACTTCGGCAGCGGGACAGATTTCAGCCGCTACGGCCAGCGCCGCACTGCACACCACGCCCAGCCCGAACCCCAGCAGGATGCGCCCGGCGCTGAAGCCCACCCGGTGCCAGAAATCCGCCTGCGGCAGCAGCCGCAGCAGGCAGCGCAGGGCCTGCACCGGCGACACCAGAAAGACCTCCTGTCCGATGGCCATGGCCGCAGCCTGCCACACTGCCAGCCAGAACAGCACCGCCCCGGCGCGCCGGAGCAGCGTTTTGTAGTCGTGCATGGTTCTCCCCCTATTTCGCTGCAGTTTTCTGCGTCCCAGTATACCACACTCCGCCCCAAAGGCCAATGACCTGTGCATCACCTGCCCTGGAGGTCTTGTGTTTAAAAGATACTTTTGCTCAATTTAGATATGCTTGACATGAATTTATCTTCAGTGTACACTGAAGATATTCGCTTCCTGCCCGGCAGGAACCCACACAAGAGAGGGGAATTTTTTATGCAAAAGCTATCTGGCCGAAAGCTGCTGCTCATCGGCTTCACGCTGTTTTCCATGTTTTTCGGGGCTGGCAACCTGATCTTTCCGCCGGACCTGGGAGCCAAGGCAGGCATCCATTTCTGGCCTGCCTTTCTGGGCCTGGCCATCAGTGCCGTGGGGCTGCCCGTTGCCGGAGTGGTGGCTGTGGCCCGGGCCCAGGGTCTGGAAAAGCTGGCAGGCCGGGTGCACCCGGTGTTTGCCCAGGTCTTTATGATCCTGATCTACCTGTCCATTGGCCCCTGCCTGGCCATCCCACGCACCGCCAGCACCTCCTTTGCCATGCTGGCCCCCCTGGTGGGCACCGGGGCCGGGCTGCAGCTGGGATACTCGGTGGTGTTCTTTGCAGCGGCCTTTCTGGTGGCCCTGCAGCCGGAAAAACTCACCCGTTGGCTGGGCAGGCTGCTGTGCCCCTGCCTGCTGGTGCTGATCCTGGTCTTGTTTGGCGGCTGCCTGCTGCACCCCCTGGCAGGGCAGTACGGCACCCCCACCCCGGAGTATACCTCCGGTGCCGTATTACAAGGCGTATTGTATGGCTACCAGACCATGGACACCCTGGCAGCCTTGAACTTTGGAGCCATCATTGCCCTGAACATCCAGGCCCAGGGCGTCACCCGGCAGGAGGAGGTGCAGCGCAGCACCATCCTGGCCGGGTTTGTGGCCGGAGGGCTGCTGCTGGCGGTGTACGCCATGCTGGGCCACGCCGGAGCCCTTACCGGGGCCGCCGTCCCCGGCCTTGCCACCGGAGCCGACGTGCTGACGGTGCTGGCAGACCGGCTTTTTGGCAAAGCTGGCCTTGTGCTCCTTGCCGCTATTTTTGTGCTGGCCTGCTTTAACACCTGTGTGGGCCTCATTGCCTGTGTGGGGGAGTACTTCCACACCCTGGTGCCCTCTGTGCCCTATCCGGCCTTTGCCGGATTTTTTGCCGCTGCCAGTATGCTGATCTCTAACCTGGGCCTGGCAGACATCCTGCGGCTGTCCGTCCCGGTGCTCAACGCCCTTTACCCGGTGGCCATTTTGCTGATCTGCCTTTCCTTTGTGCCGGAGCTGGAGCAGCGGCACCCGCTGGTGTACCCTCTGTGCATTGGCTGCACCGCCCTGCAAAGCGTTGCGTCCGCCCTGCCCCTGGGGCCCCTTTCGGCCCTGGCTAAGGCCCTGCCCTTTGGGGCTGTGGGCTTTGGCTGGGTGCTGCCGGCAGCGGTGGGCATTCTGGCAGGGATGCTGCTGCGCCCCACCCCCCATGAACCGTAAAGGAGATTTTTTATGATCCAGCCCATTGTACACGACCCCCTGTTTTTAGCCCAGAAGTCCGCCCCGGCCACTCCGGCAGACGCCGCCGCAGCCCGGGACCTGCTGGAGACCCTGACCGCCCACGCCGACGGCTGCGTGGGCATGGCCGCCAACATGATCGGCGTGGCAAAGCGCATCATCGCCGTGGAAGCTGAGGACGGGTATCTGGTGCTGTTCAACCCGGTCATCCTCAAAAAGTCCGGCCCCTACAACACCGAGGAGGGCTGTCTTTCGCTGGAGGGTGTGCGCCCCACCAAGCGCTGGAAAAGCATCAAGGTGCAGTACGAAACTGCCGACGGCAAGCCGCGCATCCGCACCTTTACCGGCTGGACGGCCCAGATCATCCAGCATGAGATCGACCACTGCGACGGCATCCTGATCTGATGCCCCCTTGCAATTTGCGCGCAAAGGGTGTAGAATACAGTCACGAACCAAATACAGGGGAGCTTGTGATGCAGGCTGAGAGGAAGGAATCGACCTTCGACCCTTTAACCTGATGCGGATAATGCCGCCGTAGGAAGTCATTGTTGTACGATTTTTTACAGGAGGCACCCCGCCGGGTGTCTCCTGTTTTTGTTTTGTCAGCATTTTTTGAGGAGGAATCATTCCCGCCCTGCAAAGGGCGGCTCTGCGCACAGGCGCAGCGGGCTGAGGGGGAGCGCCCTGAGCCTTGCAACCGACAGCGATGGGAAGCCGTGTTCCGGCGTGAGAGGAGACCAGCAAGTCTCGACCGCAACCCGAAGGATCGCTTTGCCTTTTTGCGGGCAGGGCGTGGTTTGCCGGGGCCGCTGTCTGCAGCCGCCCCACTGGAAAGGAGTTTTCCCTCATGAAAAAGGTTTCTGCAAAAAAACTGGCGCTGGCCGGTATGTTCTGTGCCCTGTGTGTGGTGGGCAGCGTGTTCAGCTTCCCGATGTTCGGCAGCAAGTGTGCTCCGGTGCAGCACATGGTCAATGTGCTGTGCGCCGTGCTGCTGGGGCCCTGGTGGGGTGTAGGCGTAGCCTTTGTCGCTTCCCTGCTGCGCAACCTGCTGGGCCTGGGCAGTCTGATGGCCTTCCCGGGCAGCATGTTCGGCGCGCTGCTGTGCGGTCTGGTGTACCACAAAACCAAGAACCTGCTGGCCACGGTGGCCGGTGAGGTGTTCGGCACCAGCGTGCTGGGCGGCCTGTGCGCCTACCCGGTGGCCATCTTCCTGATGGGCAAAAGCGCCGGTGACATCGCTTTCTATGCCTACATCGTGCCTTTCCTCATCTCCACCGGCGTGGGCGCTGTGATCGCCGGGATCCTGGTGCTCAGCCTGCAGCGCTCCGGTGTTCTGCGCAGCATGCAGAGCAGCCTGTCCTGACGGAGGAGCCATCATGTTTGCTGAATGTTTTGAGAATGTCCGCAGCACCTGCCCGCTGATCCACAACATCACCAACTATGTCACGGTGAACGACTGCGCCAACATGGTGCTGGCCTGCGGGGCCTCCCCCATCATGGCCGACGATGCCGCTGAGGTGGAGGACATCACCACCATCTGCGGCGGCCTGAACATCAACATCGGCACCCTGAACAGCCGCACCATCACCAGCATGCTGCTGGCCGGGAAAAAGGCCAACCTGCTGGGCCACCCCGTGGTGCTGGACCCCGTGGGCGCCGGTGCTTCCCAGCTTCGCACCGACACCGCCAACCGCCTGCTGCGGGAGGTGAAATTCACGGTCATCCGGGGCAACATCTCCGAGGTCAAGACCCTGGCTTCCGGTGCCGGTACCACCAAGGGCGTGGATGCCGATGTGGCCGACAAGGTCACCGAGGAAAATCTGGACAGCGCCGTGGCTTTTGCCAAGGCCTTTGCGGCCCGCACCGGTGCCGTGGTGGCCATCACCGGTGCCATTGACATCGTGGCCGACGCCCACAAGGCTTACTGCATCCGCAACGGCCACCCCATGATGAGCAGCATCACCGGCACCGGCTGCCAGCTCTCGGCTCTGACGGCAGCCTTCGTCACCGCCAACCCCGACCAGCCGCTGGAGGCCGCTGCCGCCGCTGTGTGCGCCATGGGTCTGGCCGGTGAGATTGCCCACAGCCGCCTGAGCCCACTGGACGGCAACTCCACCTACCGCAATTACATCATTGATGCCATCTACAATATGACCCCCGCGCAGCTGGAAGAAGGAGCAACCTATGAAGTGCGATAAGCATACCATGTTATTATACGCCGTGACCGACCGCGCCTGGGTGGGCGAGCAGACCCTGTACCAGCAGGTGGAAAGCGCCCTGAAGGGCGGTGCCACCTGCGTGCAGCTGCGGGAAAAGCAGCTGGGGGATGCAGAGTTTTTGCAGGAAGCCATCCAGATCCACGCCCTGTGCCAGCAGTACGGTGTGCCGCTGTTCATCAACGACAACGTGGACGTGGCCGTGAAGTGCCACGCCGAGGGCATCCATGTGGGGCAGGACGATATGGCCGCCGCCAAGGTGCGCGAGCGCGTGGGCGAGGATATGATGATCGGTGTTTCGGCCCACACGGTGCAGGAAGCGCTGGACGCTGTGGCCCACGGGGCCGACTGTCTGGGCGTGGGGGCTGCTTTTGCTACCCACACCAAGGAGGACGTCAACGTCCTGCCCCGGCAGACCCTCATCGACATCTGCAATGCCGTGGATGTGCCGGTGGTGGCCATCGGCGGCATCCACAAGGATAATATCCTGCAGCTCAGGGGCACCGGCGTGGACGGCGTGGCCCTTGTAAGCGCCATCTTCGGTGCAAAGGACATTGAGGCCGAGTGCAGGGAGCTGAAAGCCCTCTCGGAGCAGATCGTAGAGTAATCATTTCCCGCAGCACACCGGGGACACCACCTTGTGCCGCGTTATAAAAATCATAAAAGGAGTTTTTATGATGAGCGTATTTTCTCGCGCAGGTGCCGGCATCCAGAGCGTACTGTTTTTTCTGAATGACGGCTACCTGTCTGCCACCCTTGCCTGCGGGTCGGGAGTTTCTCCGAGGACCGTCCGCTGGGGTGGGACCCTGCTGCCGCAGGCAGTAGGGCGGGCGATGGAATGGCCCGATTCGTGTCCGAGGAGAAAGCTCCCGGCACACAGGCTGCCCCGCATCACTGTATGACCAGCGCACTGCTGTTCAGAGATAAACTGTCATTTGGAGGAACACAACCTATGCAGACTTACACCACCCAGATGGATGCCGCCCGCAAGGGCATCATCACCCCGCAGATGGAGATCGTGGCCAAAAAGGAGTACCGCACCCCGGAGGAGATCCGCCAGTGGGTCGCTGAGGGCAAGGTGGCCATCCCGGCCAACAAGCATCACGAATGCCTGGACCCGGAGGGCATCGGCAGCATGCTGCGCACCAAGATCAATGTGAACCTTGGCGTCTCCCGGGACTGCAAGGACTACAACATTGAAATGCAGAAGGTCATGAGTGCCGTGAACATGGGTGCCGAGGCCATCATGGACCTGTCCAGCCACGGCAACACCCAGCCCTTCCGCCAGAAGCTGACCCACGAGTGCCCGGTGATGATCGGCACCGTGCCGGTGTACGACTCGGTCATCCACTACCAGCGTGACCTGGCAGAACTGACTGCACAGGACTTCATCGACGTGGTGCGCCTGCATGCCGAGGACGGTGTGGACTTTGTCACCCTGCACTGCGGCATCACCCGCAAGACCATCGAGCAGATCCGCAAGCACAAGCGCAAGATGAACATCGTGAGCCGCGGCGGTTCGCTGGTGTTTGCCTGGATGAGCATGACCGGCAACGAAAACCCCTTCTACGAGCACTTTGATGAGATCTGCGAGATCTGCGCCGAGCACGATGTGACCATCTCGCTGGGCGATGCCTGCCGCCCCGGCTGTCTGGCCGACGCCACCGACGTGTGTCAGATCGAAGAGCTGGTGCGTCTGGGTGAGCTGACCAAGCGTGCCTGGGCTCACAACGTACAGGTCATGGTGGAAGGCCCCGGCCATGTGCCGCTGAATCAGGTAGCCGCCAACATGGAAGTGCAGAAGAGCATCTGCATGGGCGCCCCCTTCTATGTGCTGGGACCCCTGGTCACCGACATTGCCCCCGGCTATGACCACATCACCGCTGCCATCGGCGGAGCGGTGGCTGCCATGAGCGGTGCTGCCTTCCTGTGCTATGTCACCCCTGCCGAGCATCTGGCACTGCCCAACGTGGAGGACGTAAAGCAGGGCATCGTGGCCTCCAAGATCGCTGCCCATGCCGCCGACATCGCCAAGGGCATCCCCCATGCCCGCGACATCGACGACAAGATGGGCGACGCCCGCCGGGTGCTGGACTGGGACGCACAGTTTGCCTGTGCGCTGGACCCCGAGACTGCCAAAGCCATCCGCGACGCCCGCCTGCCGGAAGATGACCACAGCGACACCTGCAGCATGTGCGGCAAGTTCTGCGCCGTGCGCAGCATGAACAAAGCGCTGGCCGGTGAATACATCGACATCCTGTGATTTTCTGACAATTCTTATTGCTTCCTCCGCCGCCCGGTGCAACAGCCGGGCGGTTTTGTTTTGTGGCGGGCCTGCTCTTCTGTTCCATTGATTCTTTCGATCAATATTTTGGATTTTACAATTCTTTTGTACTGTACTATAATGAAGTCATCAACCGACAAGGAGGCCTTGCTCTTGCTGACCCATCTTATTGAATTTGTTTACCGCCTGCTGTGGGGCGATCTGTTCACGCTGCCAGTGGGCGGCGGCATCGGCATCTCGCCGATGGTCGTGCTGCTGTTCACCGCCGGTATCTGGTTCACCTTGCGCACCCGCCTGCTGCCGGTGCGGCTGTTCCGGGATATGATCGCCGCCGTGTGCGAAAAGAACCAGAACAAGGAGGGGCTTTCCTCCTTCCAGACCCTGGTGGTGTCCACCGCCACCCGGGTGGGCATGGGCAACCTGGTGGGCGTAGTGGCGGCGGTTTCGGCCGGCGGTGCAGGCGCGGTGTTCTGGATGTGGGTCACTGCCCTGCTGGGCGCTTCCACCTCTTTTATCGAGTCCACGCTGGCCCAGAAATACCGCCAGCCCGACCCGCTCTACGGCGGCTGGCGCGGCGGCCCGGCCTACTACCTGCACGCACTGGCTGAGCGTCGGCGCGGCAAAAAACTCCGGCGTTCGGTGCTGGCGGCCCTGTTTGCAGCCTCCGGCCTGCTGTGCTGGTGCGGCATCAGTCAGGTGATCTCCAACTCGGTGAGTTCGGCGTTCCAGAACGCGTTCCACATTCCCCCGCTGACCACTACGCTGGTGCTCACGGCGCTGGCCGCTCTCATCGTGCTGCGCAAGAACGCCACCGTGAAAAGCCTGGATGTGATGGTGCCCATCATGGCGGTGTGCTACTTTGTGCTCACCGTGGGCATTCTGGTGCTCAACTTCCGCCAGCTGCCCGCCGTGCTGGGCCGCATTTTTGCCGAGGCCTTTGGTCTGCGGCAGATGGCGGCCGGCGGCTTTGGTGCCGTGCTGATGAACGGCGTCAAGCGCGGGCTTTTCTCCAATGAAGCCGGCAGCGGCTCAGCCCCCTGCGCTGCCGCAGCCGCCGCGTGCGACGATCCGGTCAAGATGGGCTTCGTGCAGGCGCTGGGCGTACTGATTGACACGGTGGTCATCTGCAGCTGCACCGCCTTTCTGATGCTGCTGGTGCCGCAGGACCTCACCGCCGGGCTTTCCGGCATGGACCTGCTGCAGACCGCCATGCAGTACCATCTGGGCGGGTTTGGCACCGTGTTCATTGCCGCCACACTGGCATTGTTCAGCTTTTCCACTTTTCTGGGAGTGCTGTATTACGCCCGCAGCAACGTGGCCTATCTGTGCGGCGACAACTGGTGGAGCCAGACCGTGTACAAGCTGATTGCTCTGGTCATGCTGCTCATCGGCGGCCTGCAGGCCTACACCGTGGTGTGGGACTTGGGCGATGTGGGCATCGGCCTGATGACCATCTTCAACATGATCGCCCTCTACCCGCTCTCCGGTGAAGCGATGGACGCCCTCAACGACTACGAAAAACGAAAAAAGCTGCAATAATGCAAATACCCCGCCGCACCCTTCCAGAATGGAAGCGGGTGCGGCGGGGTATTTCGTTCCGTTCAGTCCAGTGCCTGAATGGCGGCCATCGTAATGCGGTACTGCTTTTCTACCTCGGCAAACTGCTTTGCCGTACCTTCCAGCTGGCCGGCACGCAGCGTCTCGGTGAGCGTCACCGCCGGGGCATACAGGTTGGAAAAGCCCAGATTCTGGCACACACCCTTCAGGGTGTGTGCTGCGCGGAAGGCTTCCTTCACGTTCTGTTCCTTCAGGGCAGCTTCCAGATTATGGAAGCTGTCATCCTTGGGAAACAGCAGCACAAACTTGCGGATCATTGCTTCGTTGTACAGGCGACGGAATACTTCGTTGTAATCTGCGCCCATCTGTGCATAACATTCTTGGATCGTCATGACATGCTCATACCTTTCTGTCCGGCGGATTGCCTTTTTCTGTTCTCCATCAAAATAATATCATGATGCTGCCGGATTTTCAATGCGCTGTGCATGTTTCAGAAGGAAGCTCGCACTTTTCACAAACTTTTCCAGACTTTTTCGGCATTATGCACTTGAAAAATCGTTCAAAACGTGTATAATAACATTCTGTGCCCGGTGCGCCCGGCTGGGGCCCGGTACCGATTTTGCATTTTCAGAAAGGAATATACCACTATGAAACAGTTCACCAAGATCGCTGTTGTCTGCGCCCTGGCTGTCAGCCTGGCCGCCTGCGGCAGCTCCGCTTCTTCTACCGCCGCTTCTTCTGCTGCCTCTTCCGAGGCTGCTTCCAGCGTTGCTGCTTCTTCTGAGGCTGCCAGCGAGGCCGCTTCTTCCGAGGCTGCTTCCGTTGCTGAGGGCGAGGGCTACACCGGCACCCAGACTGCTTCTGCCAAAGGCATGAACGGCGACGTGACCGTGACCATCACCTTCGAGAACGGCGTTGCTACCGCCTGCGACGTGGACGCTTCCACCGAGACCGAGAGCCTGGGTCAGGCTGCTGCTCCCACCGTGGCTGATGCCATCGTGGCTGGCAACACCCCCAACGTGGACGCTGTGAGCGGCTCCACCGTGACCTCCAACGCCATCATGGAGGCTGCCAAGGCCTGCTATGACGCAGCCGGCATCGCTTACTGATTTTTCAGAGATCTGTAAGAAAAAAGCATGTGCTTCCAAGCCCCGTCGGGTGCCCTTTTTCCGGGCCCCGACGGGGCTTTTTTGTCCGGATCCCGGCTTGGAAAAATGCCTGCAGAAATTTGCAGAAAAGTGTTGACAAATCCATCCTTCCATGCTAAAATAAACAAGTCGTCCGGCAGGACACACAAAAGAATATGGGCGTGTTCCCGAGTGGCCAATGGGGACAGACTGTAAATCTGCTGCTTTCAGCTTCGGTGGTTCGAATCCACCCGCGCCCACCAAAAAACCTCAACGTATCAAGTACGCTGAGGTTTTTGTTATATAACAAAGTTAATCTCACCGAGCGGGTGGATTCGAACAGCATCGACCCGCCGAATAGTCCGGCGGGGAAAAAAGCCCCTGCGGGGCTTTTTTAGATGCGCGGCTTGCGACATCCACCCGCGCCCACCAAAAAAGTTCAACGTATGAAAGTGCGTTGAACTTTTTGTTTTGCACAATT